>CAYZTU010000064.1:0-1913 GCA_964481635.1 uncultured Synechococcus sp. | reverse complement strand
AACCAGAACCCACCGCTTGGGTGGTCATCATGGGTCAACCAAATCCACCCCACCCCGTCAGGCTTGCGTAATTTATCCAATCGCCAGGGTTCCTGCCTAATCCCTAAGAAATACTCCGGTACTTCTGGCTTGCATTCTTGCGTATTGCTGTTGTACTGCTCCGGGGGCGGTAAGGGCGGATTGGCTTGGATGGACTGGTGGACTAAGCATGGACTAACCTTTAGTCCACCCTCCAAACCCACACCAGTAGGGACTTCTAAGGGGGTGTGGACTAATGGACTAAAATTTTTACTTTTTTCTAAACTCTCCCCCCCCTTCCCTTTTTCTAGGTTTTTTAGTCCATTTAGTCCATCACAGCCTTCCGCTCCGTGTTCATCGGTGTTTCCAGGTGGACTAATCACTAGTCCATCGGTTAGTCCATTAGTCCATATTTGGATGCAGAAGCCCTGGTCATCCACCGTCCCCTGTAACACGGTGGCGTACCCAAGACTTACAATTTTCTGCATAAAGTCTCTAGTACATTGTGCAGAGGGTTTCTTGGTTCCACTCCACCAATTCCGCACGGTGCGGGGGCTGACTTCTTGCCCCCGGAATCGGTCAATGAATTTGGCAATCCTTTGGGCTTCGGATGAATCGGAATAACCACAATCAGCGAAAACCTGACGGGCTTGCCCAAGTAGCCATCGGGTGAAGTTCACCGCCGCCGCCATCGTGCCGCCCTGGACATATTCTCCCGGTCGTTGGCCTTCAAACGCCGCCGCTACGCAGTGCAGGATTAGGGCGATTCGTGCCGCCCGTTGCCGTGCCTTGGGCAATAACGCCCGGATAAAGTTATTGGATTCCTTCAGTTTGGCGGTTTCGCATTCTGCTTCCCAACGGTTCAATTCCTGCAACGCCCCCGCACTAAGTTTGTAAACCTGCGGGTCGTCATTGTCAGCCAATGCCCGGTACAAACTTTCCAACATCGGGGTTATGCTGACGGATTCAAATTCGCCCGTTAGCGGTAGCCTGGTCATGGGCAAATTCAACCAGTAGAAACGGCTCCAATAGCCATCAGATAGGTCTTTATCCCCTTGGATAATTTGGGATAGCACCTGGGGCTGAATGCCACCGATTAGACTAACCGCCGCCCGTTTGATATGCACCTGCTCCGACTTTCGTAGTACATCCAATGCGCCGCCGTCATACAGCGTCAGCCATTTTTGGCGGTCATTCCCCTTGCCACCCGATTTGTACTGGTCAAGTCCTTTTACAAAACCCGTCAGTTCATCTGAAATAACCGTCGCGCTTGGCCGCCCCTCCAAGGCGATTACCAGCGATTCGGTTGTGGAATCCTGCACATAGTAATAGGAGCGCACCGGCGGCGGGTCAGGCGTGTCACCTTTGTTTTTGCTACGGGCTTGCCATTCCAATTTCCGGGCTTTGTAAACGTCATAAGCTGTACTTTGGAGCGTGTCTAGGGGATTTTTTAACGTATTGATAACCGCACTTTTAGCCGTTCCCGATTCTCCAACCAACCCGCACCACAGGACACTGGGAACGCTAAAATCAGCCGCCAACTGCAAACGGTGGGGGATTAAACCCGCTACAACGGGTAAAAAAGCCCCTGCAAATACCACCGGGGGCAAGTTCAGATTACGGGCTTTGGTGGTAAACGCCGCCGCCAGTCGCTCTGGGAATAGTTGGGCAATATCAAAGCCCTCCCCCGCCTGGTTCAGAATTGCATCCACTTCCGACCGTTCCACCGGCTCCGGGGGTGGTTCCACTTTGGGCTTAGACTTGACCACACCCGCAGTACCCGCCGGGGCTAGCATAGCCTGTAAACAGGTTTCTAGCTTGTCAGCACTTAGGCATGGACTGGGGTTAGATTGTGATGCAGACCGCCATACAGCATCCCGCTCCCGGTCGTCTAG
>CAYZTU010000063.1:0-2256 GCA_964481635.1 uncultured Synechococcus sp. | reverse complement strand
CTTCCAACAAATTGGCGCAGGCTTGCCCAAGGTCAGTCCGTTGGGTCAAACTGACACATTCTCCTACGACTAACATGGTTTCTTGGGCAAATTTGGCGGGTTCAAACCCCCGCAGGATAATCACATTTTCAGACATGGTTCTAGCTCCTAAAATCAGGGTTTACATGGAATTGGGGCAGTTTAACGTCATGCCCCAGGACGGCAACGTGTAAGCAATCCTTACAAGTTGAATCACTTATCGTAGAGATACAATGCCAGCCCAAACTTACTGGCCGCCCGCCGGAAGGCCATTGATTCCGCATTACTGGAAGCGTCACCATAGGCGGTTTCACTTAACGAATTAGTCCCGGTTGCGTCCCGATGAAAGATACCATCGGCGGCAATGATTGTTAGCCGTCCCACCAGGAATAAATCCTTATCCGTAGTGTGGATACTGACTATTTCCCACTGCCAACCAGGGGCGTATTTATCAAGCACCAAACAGGCTTTATGCCAGGGGATGAAGCTAATAGTCCGACCCCCTAGTTTCTTGGTTTCCAGTAGGCTACTAGGAAGGGGTTTAGACAATGCTTCAATGATTTGTGATAGCGGCCACTCCCCCGGCGCAGTAGGAAGGTCGCCAGACTGACTTCTAGTAGGGGCGTTAGGGGCGGGTTTAACGGGGGTGTAAGTCATGATTTTTGGCTCCAAGGTGGATAAGAAACCCCCGCCAAGGGACGGGGGCGGTGTGGACTATTTGCAGACTTGGGCTTGACGCTCTTTATCCCGGTTGATGAAGTAATCAACCTGTTCAACCGGGGGGCGGTGCCACTTGATTTCCCATTCGTAACCCGTGACGTACTCCGACTTACGGGGGAGCTTCAGCCCCGAATCCGTCTTGTGGTTGTACCGGGTGGTGGTGCCTTTTTCAATCAGGTGGGCAAACAAAGCCATCGCCTGTTCTTGGGTTTCAAACCCCAGGTAAAGAAAAAACTTGTTAGCGGCTGGGAAATACCCTAACCGTACCCTGGGCGCACCAATCGGGGCAGAGATAACCAACCCGCCCTTTTCAGGAATAACCCGTTCAATCTTTGCCCGGTGGCCTTGTTGCGTTGCTGTAGCCATGGGAAAATTCTCCAGAATAATGTGTGTGATTTGCCCCCGCCTAACCCGTGGGGGCATTTTGTTGGGACGGAAGGTCTTGAACTTGGAGTAACAACTATGTCACCTCTGCCCTGGTTTCTCCCCCGCAGGTGGGGTTATTCCGTTCCTTCCATATCTTTATGATAACCGATGTACCGGTTATTGGCAAGTACTTATAGCCGGTGGACTGGTTAAATTTTTTGATAGGTTTAGCTTAGTATGATAGTATGGGCTTATAGCCGGTGTACTGGTAACTATGCCTAGAAGTGACATACACAAGGACGGGGTAAAGACCCGCTTCAAACCCCAGGGGGACATACCCCTTGGGGGGGAATTAGCTAAGCGGCCATTGACGGTAAAGGTAGTGGTGGAGGTGGATACCGCCATCCGTGCCCTACCAGAACAGTCGGCATGGCTCCGGCGGGTGATCACAAGTTCCGCCCGGTCGGAACTGATGGGCGAACCATCCACCACGCCCCAGGTGGTAGCTCCTGCATCCCCGCCAGTCCCCCCGGTGGATACTGCCACCCGTGCGGAACTTTTGGAGGTGGTGAATCATGCCCTGACCACTAAAACCCAAAGCTCCATGCGTTCCGCATTGAACAGACTTAAAACCTACCTGGAGAACCAAAAATGATAGACTTTCGCAATTTGCCAGCAGAATTGACCCCGGAACAATTTGACCAAATCGCCCCGGAAATCATTAAACACATTCTGAATGACCCCAACTTCTACAGTGCTGGTGTAGACGAAATCCTGGAATGGGACGTGACCAATGGGGTCGCCACCGGGGTTTTTGCCGACAACAAACCCAACCCGCCCCGCACGTTCAGTTACAAAATTTTCTTGAAGTCAAAGCCGGTGCGGGTGGAAATGAAGGCACTATCTGGGGTGGAGGATTGATAGCATTCATAACTTTTTCTTAACCGGGTTTACGTGCTTGTCATGCAGTACATAGATTCCCCTTAGTCTGCACAGGATGGGATTATTTTGGGCATATTACCCCTTCAATATGCACTAAATACCCGTTAAGGACTGATTAAGAAAACTTATAGGCGGTACATCGGGGGGTCTTTGTCCACATTGCGCTTAGAGCGTGACTGATTGCGCTTGCGAGCTTTCTCCTGCAAGCGG
>CAYZTU010000062.1:0-3116 GCA_964481635.1 uncultured Synechococcus sp. | reverse complement strand
GTTATATTTAACTTCATTCACCACTATAATGAATAATTACTTACATAGCACTACCCAAATTTCTCTGTGCAAACTGGAGAGCAGAACAGTAGCGGGGTTGAACTAAATATTGCGGGTGAGATTTTACCAGGATGGAATATCTTTGCGGGCTATGCCTATAATGACTCTCGTATCACTCAGAGTAACAATCCTGCGGAAGTGGGAAGACGCTTTCAACGGACTTCACCCAACGCCTTGAGCCTATGGACAACCTATGAACTGCAAGAAGGGATTCTGAAGGGTTTAGGTCTAGGTTTAGGTATTTTTTATGTGGACAATCGCCCGGTAGACAACGCCAATACTCTTGATTTGCCAAGCTATGTCACGACTGATCTAGCCGTCTTTTACAAGCGAGATAATTTCCGGGCGGCAATCAATATCAGGAATTTGTTTGATGAGACCTATTTTGTTTCATTTAGCCGCAACCGAGTTTCCTATGGTGATCCATTTACTATTCAGGGCACGATTTCTTGGACGTTTTAGTTGAAGTGGGAAGTAATGGGGGTGATTTACTCCCGGCGTTCGATTCCTGCGGCTAATTGCTGTACCTGCTCAACCGATAAACCCGTCACCCGAGCAACCACTACCACCTCCATCCCTTCCTGCAACAAATTTAACGCAATCTGTTGCGCCTTCTGCTGACTACCTTCTGTTTTGCCCTCAGCTTTGATGGCTTGATAGGTCACGGATTCTTGCATGACATCCCTCCGCAAGATTTGTTGAATAGTTGCTTGCTCTAATAATAGCCCAGCCAGAATAAACGAGGATGCTGTGACATTACTTTGAGTACGAAAATCCGCAATCTGGTCAATCTTTCGAGCTACTTGCTCTAAGGTGGCAATGCGGTCATCGGTTTGACTCAACACGGCAAACGGTAACAGTCCCGGAGCTTGGAAGAAAGCCGCAGTGGGTTGCTCCCAGAGCCGAATCACCTCAAACCGGTGACGAGTTTGTTCCAGTGTGAAGGATGTTTGCTGCACTAACTCGGAGGTGGTGGGCTGCAAATAAATCACCACTTGCCTCATTCATTTGGTGGGAAAACGACGGTAGACCCGTAAGCGGTAGTCAATCAGACGAAAAGGAATGTCTGATTTTGGTTGCGTCTGAAATTCCAGATGTAGAGCCACTTCATTCGATTGCAACAAGATGAGTGCATCGGCTCGAATTGGCTCCAAAGAAAGTTCGGAAGGACTGAGTTGAGTCAGCAAAATGGGTTCTCCCAACAGCCAGGTCGCAAAATCGGTGGGGAAGGTTTCAGCCAGGAATTTGCAGATGTTGTCGAACATCCTGCCATTGTACTGCTTTTACTGTGCAGGGCACGATTTCTTGGACGTTTTAGTTGAAGTAGGGAGGTGATGAGGGGAGATGGGGTGACAAAGAAGCATCTCATCACCTTGACTTGTTCAAGCCGCTCCGCCAACCAACTTTTGATGATCGACTTGCGGGTGGCTCCAAGTCGAGTTGCCTTTTGATCCAACACATCCAGTATGCACTGAGGGAAATGGAGCTTCACGGTTCTAAACTCATACTTAGGACAGTGTGCTTTGACAGGTCTAAAAACGCAGCAAATGATCTCACTGGAATCGTGATATAACCAAGAACCAAAGACGGGGGAATGCCTGTGACACACTTTATGGCGCATCCCTACAACCGCTATTGAAAATGTAATTTGGATGGCAATGGGTCAGGTCTGGACTGCATCCCGCCGCCAGAGGATTAAAGCATCATCCTCGGGGTTTTTATAATAGTTAGGGCGGCGACCAAGAATGGAAAACCCTAGGGATTGATATAAATTCAGGGCAATTGTGTTTTGGGAACGGACTTCCAAGGTGATGTGATGTATAGTAGCGGGGAATTGTTGCAGTAAATAATTGAGCGTTAACCGCCCCATTCCCTTGCCCCGGTGTTGGGGATGGACGGCCAAAAGGACGATATGGGCTTCATCCAAAATCAACCAGGCGGCGGTCATACTCAGCAACGCCAATTCCTGGGTTAACCCCACAAATAAGGTACTGGATTTTTGTAATTCTTCTTGATATTGCCCCTGCGACCACCAGCCGCCTAAGGCCGCCTGATCCAAGGCCACCACGGCAGACAAATCCAGATAAGTTAAATGACGCAACATGGGCAGCGAGAGTTCGGAGAATGTCCGTAGAATGGATTGTAGGTTGGAGTGTCTCCCCGTGAGTGCCATGATGTTCCCCAAACCTGAATTTCCCTGGCTAGACCAGACCTTAGAGGATTTGCAAAAGCTGGCCGAGCAGACCCAAAAGCAAATTGCCGCCACCATGACCTCGGTGCAGGATACGGCGACCCAGGCGCAACAGGCCCTAGAGCAACAGGTGCAACATACCCTGGAGCAGGTGGTTCCCCCGGAGGTTCAGGTCGCCGTTGCCACGAATCAAGCCCTGGTGAACCAGTGGGTGCATCAGGCGCAGGATACGGTTGAACTGCAAATGGGCACCGTCCACCAATTTCTCATCCAACTTGACCAGAGTCGGGCGGGGGTGACCCAGCAGGTGACGGTCCGCATCCAGGCGGTTATCCCCGAACCGCAGAAGCTCCAGAGTATGGGTGGGGGCATGGTGGGGTTGATGGGCGGCCATATGGTCGGCTCTGCCCTGGGTGGGGTGGCCGGAGCGGTGACCCTCGGGCCGGTGGGGGCGGTGATTGGTACCCAGGTGGGCGGCTTCACCGGGCGGGTAATGGGGGCGCAATTGGGGGAAACCTTAGCGGGCGGGCAACCCCTGGAAACCGTGGATGAACGGATGCAACGGTTGGCCTCGGATTACATGGGCAGTAGCGTGGGAGCTGCCGTGGGTACGGTGGTGGGACAAGTGACCTTTGGCCCGGTGGGAGCCTGGGTGGGCGGCGTGGTCGGCGATGCGGTGGGGGGACAGTTGGGGGTGAATGCCTACGAACAAATTAAACAGGGTCAAGCCGCATCAGACCCGCTGTGGGGGATTGACCATTCGGGGGAAACCACCAGTGAATTATTGGGGGGCACCCTGGGACGGTTGGTGGGGGGGGCGCAGGGACAGATGTATGGAGCCCGTTTGGGTACCTATTTAGGCCGC
>CAYZTU010000061.1:951-3289 GCA_964481635.1 uncultured Synechococcus sp. | reverse complement strand
TCCCGCATACACGACCCCGCCGCTTGCCGCAAGGGCATAAACCGCGCCGTTGGCATTGGGGTCCCAGGCAGTAACCACCGTCCCTGAAAGATCAACAGCCCCTATATTATTTATATAATAGGGACCCAGCATGGCGAAGGCTCCTCCCACATAAACGAGCCCTTCGCTCAAGGCAAGGGCATAAACCGGGCCCTCCGGATTTGGGCCCCAAGGGGTGCGCGCCCCCGTGGAAGCGTCTATACCGACAAGATTATTGCTTATCTGGCCCCCGACAGTGCCTAAGGCCCCCCCAACATAAATCACTCCTTCGCCTACCGCCAGGGCATAAACCGTGCCGTTGACGTTCGGGTCCCAGGAAGTGGCCGCTCCGGTGGAAGCATTGATGGCGGCGAGACTGTTCCTTATTTGTCCCCCGACGCTGGTGAAAGTTCCTCCCGCAAAAACGACTCCGCTGTTTGCCCCAAGAGCGTAAACTGCGCCATTGGCATTCGCAGCCCAAGGAGTGGCCACCCCGGTGGAGATGGAGATAGCGGCAAGATGATTTCTTGCCGTGCCACCGACGCTCGTGAAATTTCCTCCCGCGTAAACCAGGCTCCCGCTAACCAAAAGGCTGTACACCGGCCCATCGATGTCCGGGTTCCAGGAGGCAGGCTCTCCCGTGGAAATATCAATCGCGGCAAGGTGATTTCTCGTGCTGCCCCCCAGGTTGGTGAAAGCGCCCCCGGCATAAATGGCTCCGCTGCCCACCGTCAGGGCAAAAACCGCGTCGTTGGCATCCGGGTTCCAGAGGGTGACCGACCCGGTGGAAACGTCGATGGCGGCGAGACGATTTCTTACTGACCCCCCCACATTGGTAAAAAATCCTCCCGCATAAATCACCCCGCTGCCTACGGCAAGGGCAGTAACCTCGTTGTTGGCATTCGGGTTCCAGTTCGTGGCATTCCCATCCGCGCCAAGGGCTGCAATATAATTTCTGTCCTGACCCCCTATCCTGGTGAAAGCGCCTCCGGCATAAACAACCCCGCCACTTACCGCAAGAGCGGTAATAACATTGTTCGGGTTCGGGTCCCAGGAGGTGGCCTCCCCCGTGGAAGCATTAAGGGCGGCAACGAAAAACCTTGTCTGCCCCCCGATGTTGGTGAACCCGCCTCCCACGTAAACGACCCCGCCGCTTAATGCAAGGGAGTATACATCGTCGTTGGCGTTTGGATCCCATGTCGCATCCAGGGTTCCATCGGGCAAGATGTGGGCAATCCGATTCCGGGCAACACCTCCCACCTGGGTAAAATCGCCGCCGATGTACCAGCCCCCTGAGCCATCCGGGATCACGGTATTAATTTTTCCGTTGACTTTCAGGTAAGGGAACATCGGGGCGCCGGTTGTGGCGCTGACAAGGGCGCCATGGCCCGTGTTCGGTCCTACGTAAGTAAAATTGCCCCCCAGATAAACGATGTTTCCTGAGGTCGCGATGGCCTTAACTTGACCATTCGTTACCCATGTGGTCGGGTTGGGCTCATTCGGGGTCTGGGCCAAAGCTCCTGGCGGCTGGAAAAGAAAAAAAATACAATATCCAGCCATGATCAGTAAAAGTGGCCAAATCCCGGCTGTTCGTTTGTAAGCATCGAGCATCCTCTGCCAACCATCCTTTTTTCCCCGCATCATTTTTCCGCTCCTTTCTTTTAATCAAGTCTAATGATCCTGTAAAAAGGCCCCAAAAGCGTCACCCCGGCGGAGGTGGGGGCCAGTCCCGCCAAGGGCGGAATTGAAATCATTGGATTCCGGCTTTCGCCGGAATGACGAGATTCATTGGAAATCGACTTTTTACGAGACCATCAAGTCTTGTTGTTAATGGATTAGGATCGCTGTTAAATTTCTTAATAATAACAAATAAGAGCAAGGATTACCGGCACGACCGAAAAAACGATTGATGGTCCCCCCTGCAGGTTCTGGAAGGATCGAAACAATAGTCATTGTAGCGAATTTCATTTTGAATAGGTGAGAACAACTAGCTATATCGTCAAAAAAATAGAAAACCTTTAAAAAAGCAAATTTTTTTGAAAGGGGCTATTTTTTTTAAAAAAAATAGGATTATTTCCCAAAAAATCCTGGGCTTTTCGATATCGAGCGGCTGATTTAGTGGCGATTAGGTTTTTTTAGATGAGAGTTATCCCGTCCCCCACAGCGACCATTTTCAAGATACAAAACGGCTGCGGGGCTGTTGATTGCTTCCAAATCACCATGGTGGTGCTAATGCAGGATCCCCCGCCTATCGGGACCGGAGAGGAATGGCGCTATGTGTGCGTTATCTGATTCAGGTTAACGTTTATACAAATATTTC
>CAYZTU010000061.1:0-901 GCA_964481635.1 uncultured Synechococcus sp. | reverse complement strand
GACTAAACGGGGTTACAGCAATATTCCTTATTTTCTTGCCATTATTGAAAAAAGGGGGCTGGATCAACCGGGGTCAAAAAAAGAAACGGCTTCTTTTTTTGGATAATGAAAGGGGACAGACCGTAAATATTCTTCCTAAAACAGTCTGTCCCCTTCGTCCTTTAAGGCGCCACGATCTTCCAGGGAGGCAATACCCAACTGATAAATTCGCTCCCGGTTACCGTGGTTCCGTCCATTAACCAGACCGCCACCGCACCCGAGGTCTGATCGTGCCAGAGAATATCCGCAGACCCATCGCCATCCAAATCCCCCACCCCGCCTACCTGCCAAGGGGGACCAACCGAGGCGATATAAACACCTCCGGTTATCGTCGCTCCATTCATATACCAAACCACGAGGCTCCCCCCGGTCTGATCATGCCAGAGAATATCCTTAGAACCATCCCCATTAAAGTCAGCAACCCCGCCTACCTGCCAGGGCGCACCCACCGTGGCGATATAGGCTCCCCCGGTAACCGAGGTCCCGCTCATATACCAAACCGCCAGGGCACCCGAAGTCTGGTTGTGCCACAGAATATCCGGAGAACCATCATTATTGAAGTCCGCCACCCCGGCCACCTGCCAGGGAGCGCCCACCGTGGCGATATAGGCACCGCCGGTGAATGTGGTCCCATTCATATACCACACGATAAGGCTCCCCGACGTCTGATCGTGCCAGACAATGTCCGGAGTGTTGTTCCCATCAAAATCGGCAGCCCCCACAACCTTCCAGTTTGCCCCCGATCCGGTGGCGATGTACGCGCCCCCCAAATAATCGGCCCCATCCATAAACCAAACCGACACATCCCCGCTCGTCTGGTTTTGCCAGAGAATATCCGTTTGACCGTCGCCATTAAAATCAA
>CAYZTU010000060.1:0-3466 GCA_964481635.1 uncultured Synechococcus sp. | reverse complement strand
GCAAGTCATCTCGCTGAACCAAGAATCCCCGCACCTTTAGGTCGGAGAGTGTCAAGGTCATATTATGGTCATGTTTCAGTGGGGGATGACCGGCGCAACTCCTGCGCCCGACGTTGTAAATGCTGAAAATACTCCGTTTCCGTAATTTCCTGCACCTGCTTATCCCGTTTTTGCTGGTCAATCGCCTGGTTGAGTTGCATAATTTGTTGTTGTAAATTCTCCTCCTGCTTTTTGCGAGCAGTAATGTCCCAGAGGGCACTTAGCACCGTATTTTGTCCCTGGAAAATAAAGGGTTGCCAATTCAATAAAGTCCACAGCGTCGAACCATCGGGACGTTGCACGAATAGTTCATAATTGGTGACACTCCCCTGTTTGACGTAAAGCTGTTTTAAGCGATCCACATCCTCTGGATTGTGGCAAAAGTCCCGCCCCCGCAAGGTACTGACGGGGGTGCCTGACGGTATTCCCAATAGGGCAGTCGCCGCCGGATTCCGGTAGAGAATTTGCCCCGTTTCCAGATGAATGATGGCGAGTGCCACCGGATTGGACTCAACTAGGGTGCGAAACTGCACCTCACTTTGTCGGAGGGCGGCCACCGCCTCCGCCTGCAACTGGGCTTCTACCGTATCCGCATGGGCGGTCATGGTTTCTAAAATTAACTCCAGGTCAGTTTTTTCCTGCTCAATGGTCGCCAGCAAATGTTGCAGACGGGATTCGGACATCTGTAAATCCCGTTCCGCCCGTTCGTGTTGGAGGATTTTAGCCGCCAGTTGATGATTCAAATCATCCAGTTGTTGCGTGACGGCATCCGCATGGGCGGTAGTATTTTCCAGCAGAATTTCCAGGTCTTTTTTCTCCTGCTCTAACTGGTGAATCCGAGTTTCAAGTTCAGCAATTTGCGTATCAGGATTCATGAAAAAAATCCAAATCAAGGGTCGGTAATAACCGTTGTAAATTGACCAGCGATTTATGTTGCCAAGGAATCGCTTCACTACAGCGGACAGTCAAATGGATATTGCCTTTTTGTCGGACTTGAATCACAAAACGAGACAAGACATTGATCCCGGAACTATTGAGAAATTTTAGTTGCCGCACATCCAAAATCACCTGGGGAGGTGCCGCCGCCACAATCTGCCCCAGCCAATCCGTCAGGGGTTGGTATTCCCCCATGCCATTCAACCGCAGCGACCCCTCCAACACCAAACGAGCGGGTTCGGGTTCCCCATAAATCCGATAACCGGCACCGCTCAATTCCTGATCCCACCAGTTCACGATTCACCTCGGGGATGGGACAATTGCACCGAAGTGGTCACCTGCCAATCGGGTACACCCGGTAAAATTTTCCAACCGAGGTGGGCTTGGTAGTCATTCAGGATGGTGAGATACCCCAACCCCGAACCCGGGGAGTCCTCAACCGCATTGGCCTCCAATTTTTGTAAATAAAGCTCCTGGGGTGAATTTAATAATAATTGATCAATTACTTTCTGTAAGCGTTCAGCCGTCCCGGAGTTGACCGCATTCTGCACCCGCACGATCAACTGTTCCGGGTAAATTTCTAGGCTAATCGTTACCGGTAACGTCGAATCAGGGGCACTGTATTTCATGGCATTTTCTAACAGTTCATTCACAATATAATTCACTGCCCCGTGCAGGTCAGCCAAACCATAACTTAGCAGTAATGGCCATTGACCATCCGGGAACAAGTGGGTCACATAGTCCGCCATAAAATTGGCCGATATACTATTGGTACGCCAACGTTCGGCCAAGGGCACCGTCAAGGGCGAAAACACCAACGTCACATACTCCCGACAGTGGCTGAGGGGTTCTACAAATGCGCCATAAACCCTGGTCATGGATTATCCCATTTTGTTTCAGGCTACCACAGGAGTCCGTGCCCAAGGGAATCTGCTACACTGTTAAACAAATGTAAACTTTTCTGAGAGCCATGCCACAAGGTTATTTTGGCTCTAGATGTTGGCTCTAATTGTTAGTGATTTTGCAGGAGGTGACGCTCATGTTGGCTGGACTGGTGCGGTGCATGGTGGTAGGGCTGACCTTGGTTTTGACTTGGCTGGGGACGGGGCAAGCGGCGTTTGCCCAAACCTATCAGGTCAAAATGGGTGCGGACAGTGGGATGTTGGCATTTCAACCCGCCCAATTGGTCATCAAATCGGGGGATACGGTGGAATGGCTGAATAACAAATTGCCGCCCCACAATGTCATTTTCAACACGGTGCCTAATGGGGATAAGGAGTTAGCCGGTCAGTTGTCGCAACAGGGCTTGGTGTACAAGGTGGGGGACAGTTTTAGCATCACCTTTGGGGGCGATTTACCCCCAGGAACCTACACTTACTACTGCACTCCCCACCGGGGCGCAGGCATGCAGGGTAAAATCGTGGTGGAAGGCTAATTTGGAGTTGCCACGGTGTTGATGAATCCCAACCTGTCCTTGGTTGGTTTGTTTTGGGCGGCCTTAGTTCTTTTGGGCGGGGTCACCCTGGGGGTAGGGTATCTGACCTGGGCGGAATGGCGGGATCGGCGGCGACAACAGGAGCAAGGTCGTTCCCGCTCCCCATCGGGGCGGCGCTAAAACCGGTTAGCCATTAGTTAAATCGCTACCTCATTGATAGGGATGGTCTGGAACTTTGTTCGGCGTTGCTGAATATAAGTATGATTTCCGTTTACATTTAGAGCACCTCTATTAATCTGAGATAAGCGGTCGCAGGGGCGCGGCCCCCAACCCTGGTTCCCCGGAATTTGGGCATTCCAGCGAGATAAGTTTCGGTCTGTTTCAATAAATAGAGGTGCCCTACATTTCCCTTCAATTAGTTGCCTTACAATGGATAACACACCCTTAAAATTGTGGAGCAAACGATGGATACTCCGGATAATTTCCCAGTTGAGGATATGGAGTCGTCGATTTTAGTATCTGTAACAGAGTTACAGCGTCAACTCAATGACTTACTGAATCAACTGTCACCAGAGCGCTTACAGGTTCTTGCTGATTTTGCAGCCTACTTGGCAAGTGCTGAAAGCGAAGCTGCAACTCAAGAGCTTTTGACAATTCCTGGGTTGCTAAAGCGCGTTAAGCAAAATCAAGCAACTCCCAAAGCACAGTACGGCTCTTGGAGAACTCTTCGTTCTGATGTATGAAGTTCTTCTCCATCCAGATGCCCAAAAGGTTTAGGTTAATGCTGACAAAGCCCTAGCAAAGAAAATCACTCGATGTTTGCAGCAGTTAGAGCAGACTCCTCGATCGCACCCCAATATTAAAGTCCTTAAGGGAGATTATGCGGGCTACTATCGCTATCGTATTGGGGACTACAGGGTAATCTACTCGGTAGATGATGAAGTGGTTCAGGTGTTTATTGTAGCGATCGCCCATCGCAGTGAAGCATACGAACCATAGAAGTGAGTTGTAAGCTAACGTAGAAACGCCGCACAACAGCCCCCTTGCAGCGGACGG
>CAYZTU010000059.1:0-3546 GCA_964481635.1 uncultured Synechococcus sp. | reverse complement strand
CCCGGCTCGCCCCGGCGTAGTGTTTGTAAATCACCCCTGGGGAATTGCCCACCAGTTTCGCTACATCCTGCACACTTAGCCCCCGGTGCAAGGCTTCCGTGATAAAACTATGCCGTATCTGGTAGGGACGGCGGTAACGCACCCCAGTATCCTGCAAGATGGTTGTCCATGCCCTGCTCGCAAAATTCCCTTGGTTTATGATGCCCCCTTCCGGTGCCGGGAATACCAGGCGGTTTACCTGTGGGATGGTATCGAGTAACTGCTGTAATTGCCGGTTAACTGGGAATTTTCTAGCAGACTGTGTTTTCAGCCCCGATTTAATTTTGTTGGATTCGCTGGTAACGCTGGTTTGTTGGAAGTGGATAAAGCCGTCCGTGATATGCCCCCACTCTAACCCCAGTGCTTCACCCGGTCTGCAACCCGTCAAAAACAGGAATCGCACCAGGGGGGCATAGCACCTGTAAGACTGCGACTTTTCAAACCCGGCAATGATGGCCGCCTTTTCTTCTGGTGTAAACGGATCAATGTCATCCCCGCCCTGGTCACCCTTGGGGATGATGATACTCCCGGCCATACTCTTAAACGGGTTATTTTCCAATATCCGGGAATCCACCGCCCACCGGGTGCAAGCGTTGACCTGCAAAAAAAGCCGTTTTGCTGTATGCGGGGAATAATTCTGCACCAGCCAATCCCGCACCGCCGCCGGGGCATCCAAACCAAACGGGCATCCTACCAACGCACGGGCAACCGCCCCATAGTCCTTATTGAGTGTATTGGGGCTGAGGGATGGCCGCCTAAATTCCGTGTACTTGCCCCATAATTCCACCAACCCCGGAATATCTGGTGTAATTTTTGGTGTAACCGCCTGGGGTTGATAGCGGGCTACATCCCCGGCAAATTCCCCATAATCCAAATCTCGCTGGATTTGCGCCACCTTCCCCGCCGCCAGCTTCCGGTTTTTAGGTGTATCCGTTACACCTAAACTCAGGTAGTACCGCTTGCCCCGCCATGTCCACCGGGCTTGTAACCGCCCGTTGCTGGCAAATACCCCCACTGTCCCCTTAGTCGCTCTAGGCATCGGTGTAGCTTCCCCTTCCCTACACCTAAGTTACACCAATAAACCGAGAATTGCCTACACTTCCGTACTTACAGCTAGTTTTCCTGTACTAATGGGGTAATCCTGGAAGCCCCGTAGAATGGCTGTATTCGGCTTGGTTATTGAGATGCCAGGAACCAGACTTGAACTGGTGACACGAGGATTTTCAGTCCTCTGCTCTACCGACTGAGCTATCCCGGCGGGCGATTAACTATTATAGCCCAAAATAATTTCTACCCGAACAGGAAGAACTCCATTATCATGCAAAGTGTAGTGATGGTACTTATACCCATGAATCCCCGTGCCCTCCGTCAAAACCTGCGGGACTCTGACCGCTATTTTCGCAAAAGTTTTGGGCGGGAAGCGGAAGTAGAGCCAGTTCTCCAAAGTGAATACCAAAGTTCTTTGGTGCAACGCCTGCGGAGCCAAAACTACACCCTCACCCAAGGGGACGTGACGATTCGCTTGGCGGAAGCGTTTGGGTTTTGTTGGGGGGTGGAGCGAGCGATTGCCATGGCCTACGAAACCCGTAGACAATTTCCCGAGGCGCGGATTTGGATTACCAATGAGATTATTCACAACCCCTCGGTGAATGAGAATTTACGCCAGATGCAGATTGAATTTGTCCCGGTGGTGGCGGGGGGACAAAAGGATTTTAGTGGGGTAGACCGGGGGGCGGTGGTGATCTTACCGGCCTTTGGGGCAAGTGTGCAGGAAATGGAATTGCTCCACGAGCGGGAATGTGTGATCGTGGATACCACCTGTCCTTGGGTTTCCAAGGTGTGGAACCGGGTGGGCAAGCATCGCAAGGGGGGCTACACCTCGATCATTCACGGCAAGTATAAACATGAGGAAACCATTGCCACCAGTTCCCATGCGGAGCGGTATTTGGTGGTGTTGAATTTGGACGAAGCTCGGTATGTGGCCAATTACATTTTGCATGGGGGCGACCGGCAGGAGTTTTTAGTTAAGTTTCGCAATGCCTGTTCGGAGGGGTTTGACCCGGAGCGGGATTTGGAGCGGGTGGGGATTGCCAACCAAACCACCATGCTGAAAGGGGAGACGGAAGCGATTGGCAAGCTTTTTGAACATACGATGCTGAAAAAATATGGCCCGGTGGATTTGCATGAGCATTTTTTGAGTTTTAATACCATTTGCGACGCCACCCAAGAACGCCAGGATGCGATGTTTGACCTGGTGGAAAACCCCTTGGATGTGATGGTGGTGATCGGCGGGTTTAATTCTTCCAATACGACGCATTTGCAGGAAATTGCCATTGAACACCGGATTCCTTCCTATCACATTGACAGTGCCGACCGCATCGGGCCGGGCAACCGGGTCGAACACAAGCCCCTTAGCCCAGATTTACATCACTTGGCGGTGGCGGAGCCTTGGTTACCGGCGGGGGCGATCACCGTGGGCGTGACTTCGGGGGCTTCTACCCCGGATAAGGTGGTGGCGGATGTGATCGCCAAAATTTTTGCGATCAAGGGTTAAGATAAGCCCGCCAACCCTGCTGGCTGAGGCGTTCCTGCTTCGCCAACACCTGTTGGGTGAGGTTCTGACGATAAGCGAGTACTTGCTGGCCTAATTGTTTATCCCCGCAGGCCAGGATTTGTACGGCCAATAGACCCGCATTGGTGGCATTGCCGATGGCGACGGTGGCGACGGGAATCCCATTAGGCATTTGCACAATCGAATAAAGAGAGTCCACGCCCTGGAGGTGCGGGGTGGGAATGGGTACGCCGATCACCGGCAAGGGGGTCAAAGCCGCCACCATGCCGGGGAGATGGGCAGCTCCCCCCGCTCCCGCAATAATCACTTTTAATCCCCGTTGATGGGCGGTTTCGGCGTAGGTGACCAGACGGTGGGGAGTCCGATGGGCGGAGACGATGGCCAGGTCGTAGGGTAGGTCAAAATCCTCACACACCTGGGCAGCCGCCTGCATCACCGGCAGGTCAGAATCGCTTCCCATGATGATGCTGATCAACGCCACGGCTACCCTTAATTCGATGATTTTATCATAGGCGGCGGTGGGTCAGAATGGTGTCCGTGGCGTAAAATGGGTTAGGGAATGGGTGTAATGCTTGGTTATACAAAAGTGGCCAATAGAGCAAAATGCCAGATGTCTAATTGTGATAAAATTTCTATGAATTACCGTTTCTCTAATTTTTGATCACCATGAATCCCATAGAAGTGATAGAAAAACAAATTGTCGAACTTGACCCGGAATCATATACTAAGTTGCGAGACTGGTTCCTGGAATTTGATCAATCAGTTTGGGATAAAAAAATTGCATCCGATTCCATTGCGGGAAAGTTGGATTCCTTAATCAATACGGCTTTGACTGAACATCAAGAAGGTAAAACTAAAGATTTGTGATTCTTGACACTCCCCGACCTAAAGGTGCGGGGATTCTTGGTTCAGCGAGATGACTTGCTTTAGGCAAT
>CAYZTU010000058.1:0-4882 GCA_964481635.1 uncultured Synechococcus sp. | reverse complement strand
TTGTGTCGATGCTGCCTTCAAAAACTGTCCTAACGTGTTTCCGTAAGACTATATTTGTTAGAAACCTTGGCTGACTGCTATCAAGGAGCCAAGAAACTTGCCAGTGTGGAAACCGAATTAGCCATGACCACGTTCCCCTCGGAATGCCCTTTCATCTCTGAGCAGGTTTTGGATGAAGATTTTTTGCCCGATTAGCTTTTCTGGCAAAAACCCATTGATTGGAACCCCAAAAATCCTATCATAATCGCACTTATACCGTGAGAGTAAACGAGAATAAAAAGGTGTTTTAATGCACCCACCGGGGCATCACTTCCGCACAGGTAAACAGACCAAAATGCCCCTGTTGATGCAACTGCCAACCCGCTTGGATATAACCCAACGCTGGGCCACAAACATTAGCGGCCATACTGGTTTCATCCCCTAAGGTCAAGGTGTGGGTGGCAATTTTTCCCTCAAATGTGCGTCCAGTAATTTGCACATTCGTACTCAGGGGTTTGCGGGGATTGCGGGTATCCACGACCCCCCCCACCGTCACCCGCTCCCGGGGGCAAATTCCCGCTAATTCTAAAATCACATCGTCGGCGTGTTCCATGTTTTCTAGGTACAATTTGCCGTCGGTACGATCCAGCAATGCCTCGATTTCCGCATCGCTCATCCCCTGCGCCTGGGCTACGTCATAACCGGGTAAATGGGCAATGTCCTCGCGAATCGTGGCTCGGTAGGCTTCCCAGTTGGCGATCCCGACCCCAAAGGTCACCGCCACTCGCAGGATTTCCTCGTAACTGTGGGCAGCTAAGGCCGCCGCCGCTGTCAGCAAACCTGGGGTTGCGCCACAACCGGTGAGGTAGGTGATTCCCCCGGCGGCCAAGGAGGACTTCATCGCCAGCAATTGTTCTACCGCACTGGTACGCTTGATCGCATCCACCAGCACTCCCCGCCATCCCTGCGCCAAAAATTGTTCCACCACGCTGGCGATAAACGTGTTGGGTAGATTCGGTAACGCCAGAAAATAGGCGTTGACTCCAGGCTGGGGTATGATTTCGGCGATGCTGGTTTCACTCAGCACCCCCCCCGGCTCCAGATACCCCACGGAACCCCGCTCCTGGTACACCCGTTGGCATGGGAGCGGGTTTAACCCATCGGCACGCACCGCATAACCCTTGCGGTCAGCCACTGCCACCCAGCGCACCTGCCGCCGCCGTGCCACCAAACGAGCCATCGCCTGACCCAATCCCCCGTAACCCAAAATTCCCAGGGCGAGGGGCGGATTGAGATTTCCATCTTCTACCATCACATCACCAACTTTGCACTTATTGCTTGGTAAGGCTCATTCTACCCCGGATCGGCAGTCCCTAAACCATCCGTACCCCCCGCTGGTCATCGTAATCCGTTGGCAAGGCCTCTGCTCCATAAACGATAACTTTACTCGCCCTTGGGGTCGTTTGCCCGTATTTGGAGAATTTCTATGGGGCGTAACTCCCGTTTATAATGATTCTTTGACCCTCTTGCCGACGAGGATGCCCACCATGCGCCTGGGAATTATTGACTACGACATGGGGAATCTGCATTCCGTGGCGAAAGCCCTGGAACATTTGGGGGTGCAAGGCGAGGTTATTCAGGAAATTTCTGATGAATATGACGGGCTGATTCTCCCTGGCGTGGGGTCGTTTGACCCAGCCATGCGCCAACTTCAGCAACGCCATCTAATCGCACCCATTCGCACCTGGATTGGCCAAAATAAACCATTTTTAGGTATTTGCCTGGGGTTGCAATTACTGTTTACCGCCAGCGAAGAAGGCCAAGAACCCGGTTTGGGCATTATTCCGGGTATGGTACGGAAAATGCAGGCCGTTGCGGGGTATCCCATTCCGCACATGGGTTGGAATCAACTCCAATTGACCCAGCCCCAGTGCCCCTTGTGGTGCAACTTGCCCCCAGAATCCTGGGTATATTTTGTCCATTCCTACCACGGGGTACCGACTGAACCCCAAACCATTGCGGCTACCGTCACCTACGGGGCACAAACGCTGACGGCGGCCATCGCCCAGGGCAATTGTCTGGCAACCCAGTTTCACCCGGAAAAGTCGGGGACAGTGGGGCTGAGCATCTTAAATAGTTGGTTAACCCGTTGCCGGTCAGGGTTGGCCGTGGTGTGAATTTTCGGATTCTGGGGGGAACGGCCATTTTTGGTGTGCCCGACTGTAGGTATGGGTGAGGGTCGCCAGCTTGGCCGCCAAATCGGCGGTTAAAACCTCGGCTCGGTACCGCCATTCCCAATTACCCGTCGCTTCCCCGGGGGCGTTCATGCGTCCTTCTGTCCCCAAACCCAGCACATCCTGGAACGGGACAAGGCACCAGCGGGCGACGGAGGCCATCCCCAGGCGCAGTAAATCCCAATGGATGCCCTGGGCACTCAGGTAACCCAGATAACGGATGACCCGATGTTGGGCGGATTCAGCCAGGGTTTCGTACCAGGCGACCGTGGTGGTGTTATCGTGGGTGCCGGTATAGACCACGCAATTTGGGCGGAAATTGCAAGGCAGGTAGGGGTTGTCCGGGTTATCATCGAATCCAAATTGCAGTACCTTGGTGCCCGGTAGCCCCAACCCATCCCGCAGGGCTTCCACCGCCGGCGTGATCACCCCCAAGTCCTCCACAATGATGGGTAATTCCCCCAATTCCTGTTGCAGGGTTTGAAACAGGGCGGCTCCCGGTGCCGTCACCCATTCCCCATGGATGGCGGTATCCTCCCCCCCCGGCACCTGCCAAAAGGACTCAAAGCCCCGGAAATGGTCAATGCGGATCACGTCCACCAGTTGTAATAAATGGCGCAATCGCCCCACCCACCAGGCAAAATTGGTGTTCGCCAACGCCTCCCAGTTGTACACCGGGTTGCCCCAGAGTTGCCCCGTGCTACTGAAATAATCCGGCGGCACCCCCGCCATCGAGGCCACCGCCCCCGTCTCCCGATCCAGGGCAAACAGGTCGGGATGTGTCCACACATCGGCGCTATCGTGGGCAACGTAGATGGGCAAATCCCCGATAATCCGCACCTGCTGGGTCTGGGCGTAACTATGGAGAGCTTGCCATTGGTGCCAAAACAGGTACTGCAAAAAGCTGTGAAATTCCTGATTCGGCTGTACCCGTTCCCGCCATTGCGCCAAGGTATCCGGTTCTCGCCACGCCAAGGCCGGTTCCCAAGCGTACCAGGGCTGTCCCCCGTGGGCATCTTTCAAGGCCATGAACAAGCTAAAATCCGGCAACCAATGCGCCTGTTGGGTTTGAAATTCCCGCAATGAGGCCATGCCGGTGCCATCTTTTTGGAAATACACCCAGGTCTGCTGCAACAGCGGCAATTTGTGCCGGTACACCGCATCATAATCCACCCGTTGGGTTGGCAGGGTGGGTGGCGGCAAGTCCGGGGGCAGGAACCCCTGTTTTTGCACCAGTTCCAGACTGATTAAAAGCGGATTTCCCGCCATCGCCGAGTAGGACAGGTAAGGAGAATTGCCGTAGCCCGTCGGCCCCAGGGGTAAAATTTGCCAAAGCCGCTGTTCCGCCTGCGCCAAAAAATCAACCCAGGCGGTCGCACCGGAGCCTAAATCCCCTATCCCCCCCGTCCCCGGCAGGGAAGTGGGGTGCAGTAAAATGCCACTACAACGGGGCCAGGGCATGGGTGACAAACTGTAACGAACACTCCGATCTTACCCCGCCCACCGCTGATTTCCTGTCAGAATAAAGATATTCACGTTTATTTTCCCAACCCCATGACCACGACCACCACCCCCGCCAATAGCTTGGAAACCATGCGGAAATTTGCCGAAACCTATGCCCAACGGACGGATACCTATTTTTGTGTGGATTTGGGGGTGACGGCGACCGTGATCCAGGGACTCGCCAAACACAAGGAAGAATTGGGTGCCCCCCTGTGCCCCTGCCGCCATTACGAAGACAAGGAAGCGGAGGCCAAGCAGGGCTTTTGGAATTGCCCCTGTGTCCCGATGCGGGAGCGCAAGGAATGCCACTGTATGCTATTTCTCACCCCGGAGCAGGACTTCGCCGGGGCAGAGCAGGCCATTGACCCAGACTTTTTAGCCAATTACACTTAGGTTTTAGTGCCCCTTGGGCAAAACCATGACTCCTATCCGAGGTAACCCGGCATGACTCAGTTTGGTGGTGGCCTGAAGTCCGGCGCAGTCGCAATCATGCTCTCCATGGCGGTACTGGTCGGGTCGGTGCGGGGGGTGCGGTCGCAGGGCAATTGGGTGGTTTTTAACCCCAATGCCGGGTCGTTTCAGGTGGAAATGCCCCTCCAACCTACCGCTTCCCAAATTCAGGATGCCTCACCCGTGGGCACGGTGACCACCTACATTTTTACCGCCAAGGACAGGGAGGGGGCGTTTTCCGTGAGTTATTCGGACTTGCCCGCCTTGGCCATTCAGTTTGTGGGTGCCGATGGGCTGATGGGACAGGCCAAGTCTTCTATGCTTCGGGATCAATCCAATGTGCGTGAAATTTCCTTTGACCCGGTGACGATCAACGGTTTATCGGGAAAACGTCTCGTCTATACGACCACGACCAATGGTTCCCAGCGCACCGGGGAAGCATTCTTTATGCTCAATGGCTCTCGTCTTTACGTTTTGGATGCGTCGGTACCCAAGGGTTCGGAAGCTCTCGCTCAGCGATTTTTCCAAAGTTTTCGCCTGAATAATTAGGGGATTGATTCGCCTTCGGATGGGACATCATGACGCTAAGTCGAGCCAGACCGGTACACCTTTATCTTGGGGCTACCTCTACTCATTAAAAATAATTAAAAAATATAATTAAAAAAATGAACTACCCCGCCGCAAGCGGACGGGGTATCAGAATCAAAAAAGAGCAA
>CAYZTU010000057.1:0-7061 GCA_964481635.1 uncultured Synechococcus sp. | reverse complement strand
CCAATTCCGTGCCAAAGACATTCCCTATCTAAAGTCGCTCTATGTTTCCGCCGTATGGGGAGCAACGATGCTTTTCCCTGCCGTGCTCGCCCCGCAATTCAACCTCACTTCTGCGGCGGCGTTTGCCTTCTTCGTATTTCTGAGGATGATTCCTGCCTGTAACGCAGGAGACATTAGGGACATTCACTCGGACGGTATGGCTGGACGACGGACATTCCCCACGGTATTTGGCTGTGAACCAACGATTCGTGCCATGAAATACCTCAGTGTCGCCGCAGGAATGTGGCTGTTCCTAGCAGTGTCCCAGGGATGGCTACCATACTTCGGAATGGCATTGCTCACGAATTGTGTGTTTGGCTTTGTCGTTTGGTCATTACACCAGCGTGCGTCTATTGACATCCAGCGCGTCCTTATTCTCACGGTTCTAGATGTGTTCTCTATTTTCTTTGTGATTTTGCCCGCATGGTATTTTTTTGCCAACTATAGCTAAGTAGGGTAAGGTTGTCGCCTCAAGATTCCTGAGAACCAACACGGGAATGCGGCCTGCGACCCTGATTATGTCAACCTTTGCGTGTTTAGCTATACTTCTACTGCAAGTCAGCAAAAGCACGTGTCTAACAACAAATCGGGGAACCATATTTGCTAAAGAGCCACATCATGGACTATCGCATTAAGGCAATAAAACCCGCTTGCTCAAAGTGCTTATCGTAGGCCAGGGCTTCCATAATTCCCGATTGGCGCATGATACAAAATGAGGCGCAGTCAGTCAGGCTCCAGGCTTGATCCACCCGTTGAGCATACAAAAGCAACGCTTGTTGGTAAAGTGCAGAAGTTTGGGGAGTAATCGTCATCACAGGATTTTTCTGAACAGCTTGGATGAACTGCACCGCCGCTCGTTTGAGAAATTCTCCACGTTTGGCAAAATGATTCAAAAACTCCGTTAACACCATTTCGCTGGTATGGATAGTCATATTTATCAGAATTTTACTACATTCAATGGCCTTACTATTCAGTGTGTCATGCGGGTCAAAAAGAGCAATCCAATAACCTGTATCTGCAAAGACCATTCTCATAATTCAACTTTGGGTGCATCGTAGAGGTAGTGGTCGTGATTGATGGAACCATCATGGGGCAGTTTCTCCCACTCCTGGAAGGGAACCTGAGCTTGAATTCCTTGGACTTCTGACAGCAATTCAAGTAACCCAGATTCGGAAAGATGAGTAGTTTCTCTCCTCTGCTTAATGAACAGATAAAAATCCAGCAGTTCAGCCACCAAAGCATCCGGTGCTTGCTCAATTTCGCTTACCAGTTGTGCTCGAATCGTCTGCCCACTTGCCGTCATCTCGTATCCCCTGGAAAACCATTTGTACCAATGCTACTGATTTTAGCCGTCTTATGGCTGCGCTACGCAGGCTATAGCTAAGTAGGGTAAGGCTGTCGCCTCAAGATTCTGGGGAACCAGTAACGGGGCTTAGCCCTGCGACCGCTTATTTTGAACGAACAGAAATATGCTATGCAGATGTCTGTTCAATGAAATGAAATGTTCAATCAAATGTTCAACCGTTGATAAACCTCATCCAAATGTTGCAAATGATTGGTGGGGTCAAAACAGGCCGCAATCATCTCTGGAGATAAATAACTTTGGATCGTGGCATCCCCTGCCACCAAGGCTCGAAAATCTCCCCCCTCCCGGTTCCAGACCTGATGCGCTAGGCTTTGAACGAGTTGATAGGCATCCTCCCGGTTCATCCCTTGCTGTACCAGTGCCAATAATACTTGCTGGCTAAAAATTACCCCCCCATAGTGATACAAATTGCGGCGCATATTCTCAGGGTAAATCTGTAATGTTTGCACCAAATCCGTCATTTCCACTAGCATAAAATGCACCACAATACTTGCATCTCCGAGAGCCACCCGCTCCACCGCACTGTGGGAAATATCCCGCTCATGCCACAGCGCCACATTTTCTAAACCGGCGGCGGCATACCCCCGCAGCAAGCGAGCCAACCCGGTGAGCCGCTCCGCCCGAATGGGATTGCGTTTGTGGGGCATGGCGGATGAACCCTTTTGCCCCGGCGCAAAAAACTCCTCCACCTCCAGCACCTCCGTCCGTTGCAGGTGCCGAATTTCCACCGCAAACCGCTCCAAGGAAGCCCCCAACAAGGCCAGCCCTTGCAGATATTCCGCATGGCGATCCCGGCTAATCACCTGGGTCGAAGCACAGTCCGGGGTCAACCCCAAACTCTGGCAGGCCAAGGCTTCCACCCGAGGATCAATATGGGCGTAGGTGCCCACCGCCCCGGAAATTTTCCCTACCGCCACCTGAGTCCGCAGCCGGGTCAACCGCTCCCGCTGCCGTAGCAACTCCGCCAACCACCCCGCCAACTTAAACCCAAAAGTAATCGGTTCGGCATGAATACCGTGGGAACGTCCCACCATCACCGTGTGGCGATGCCGCTGTGCCTGGGAGCGCACCACCTGGATCAACTGCTCCACCTGCGCCAAAATGACCTCCAAACTCCCCACCAACTGCAAGGCCAACCCCGTGTCCAACACATCCGAACTGGTCAAACCCAAATGCACGTAACGTCCCGCATCCCCCAGGGATTCATTAAGATTTGTTAAAAATGCGATCACATCATGGCGCACCGTCTGCTCAATTTCTTGGATGCGCTGGGGGTCAAACCGAGCCATCTGGCGAATCTGGGTCATTACTTCGACGGGGATAGTTCCCAGGGTCGTTTGCGCCTCACACACCGCCAATTCCACCTGGAGCCAGGTCTGAAACTTAGCCGGTTCCGTCCAAAATTCACCCATTGCGGGTAGGGTATAGCGTTCGATCACAGGGAGTGTTCCAGCACAGCAGTTCTATCCTACGCCCCGAGTGCGCCAAATCACCGCCATGGATTTATTCTCATCACCGTTGAACCTCGCCCACTCCGCTAATCTAGGATCAAGCACGAATGTCTGGAACATCCAGCCGATGTCCTCCTTCGTACCATTCAGCAGTCCAGACCGTTCTCGTTCCATCCCTGTTCAATTTTTTTAGGAGTATCCTCATCATGGCTCGCCTCCAATCTTTGCTCACCGCCACCACCCTGGCTGTAACCTTGGCGGCGGCTCCCGCCCAAGCAAATCCCCTGCAAAACTGGGCTGGCCGTTTGTTGGAATGGGGTCAAAAACGACCCACCGCCAGCACGACCAGTGTGACTGGGTTTGTACCGCCCGCCGGGGGATTGCCCGCCAATCGGGAGGGGGGTGCCGCCCGGGGTGCCGTCTGTCCCTTTAGCAATCAACGGCTCACCGCCCTTCTGCCCAGTTCCAACCTGGGGTTAACCGCCTCCGCTCGCCCCAGCCTGTTTTTCTACCTGCCTCCCACGGAAGGTCGGAGTGTTGAGTTCCTCATTCAGGACAGCCGGGGGGCGGAACTGTACCAAAGCACCACCAAAATCAACCAATCCGGGATTGTGCGGGTGGAAATGCCCAGCAATGCCCCGGAACTGGCCGTCGGACAGACCTACCAGTGGTACCTGTCGGTGATTTGTGACCCGAAAGACCGCACCGCCGACCTATACGTCCAGGGCTGGGTGCAACGGGTGGCCATGCCGGACAACCTACAACGGCAACTGCAACAGGCTCCCGCCAGCGACCGTCCCTATATGTACGCCAGTGCCGGTTTGTGGCATGAAACCCTGGCCGCTCTCTTTGAGTTACGCCAAGCCCAACCGGGGAACACCAGCTTCCAATCCGACTGGATGTCCCTCCTACGCATGGAAGGACTGGATAAAGTGGCTCAGGAACCCCTGGCCGGTAGCCTCTAAGCTGCTGGGGGGTGGCTCGCACCGCACCCCCCTAGGCCAAGCGGATGAACATTCTGAGGAATCACGGGCAACCCTTTACTCTTGGGGTAGGGAGATTATTCTCACCATTTGAGTGTGATTGCTACAGAGTTGTCCTGGCGTGGGATGTCCTAGACCAATTTTTCCAAAGCCGCATCCCGGTATCGCTGAATCTGACTGGCTTGGGGTTGGAGTGCTAGTGCTTGCTCAAAGCTACTAAGGGCTTCGCCATACCGATGCAAGTGATTCAGGACTAAACCAAGGTGGTACCAATTTTCCCAGCATTCCGGTTGCTTTTGACTGGCCTGCTGGTAGTAGGGTAATGCCTTTTCCCATTGTCCTAAGCGTTGCCACACCTGCCCCACCAGCAGGCAATCTGTCCCCGTCAGCGTTGCCCCGGCGTTCTGAGACCAATTCCCAAGCGTCTGATAGAGTTCGGGGGGCAATTCGGTGCGGCTATCGGTCAGCCAATGCCGGAGTTGCTGGAGTACCGAGTTGGCACTGGGGGAAACCAAGGGCACCCGTTCCGTTGCATCATCAAGGGTATTAGGCCGTTTTTGCCATTCCTGTTCTAAGGTTTGACGGCTCCGGGTATGGAGGGCGGCCAGGGTGATTTGGTAATGGGTTAGCTGTTGGGCTAAAACCTCGGCAATCGTGGCTTCCGTCCGGGCTTGTATTTGCTTTTGCGCCTGTTCTGTGGCCGTTTGCACCAGTTGGAGGATGATACTCCGCCGCAGACCCCACAACCCCAAACCTAGGGCGAGCGGCAGGAAAATCAAAACCATGAGCAAAAGATTTAAGAGCAGGGTGGTATGACGAAACGCCCGATCGACTTCGGTTTGCACCAGTTCTAACGGGAGCGTGGTTTCCCGCACCAGCGGGTTGGGTTCGGCTCGGTTGCCTCCCCCGCCGCCCCCCTGAGCCTGTACTGGCCAGACAGCCAAAGGCACGCATAACCCCACCCAAATCCATCGATACATAGGTAATCCCGGCTTTTTCCTATTTTAGCCCTGGGTGCAGGGGGGGGAACGGAAGGACTAAAATGCAAAATGATGGTTTTGTCCACTCTTGAGTTGACCGCGTTGATGTCCCCTTGCCCTGTACCGACCGAGCAACAACCCCTAAATGAATACGAGGCTCTGCGGGATTCCTGGTTTTACCGGTGGCCGGCCTTGGGCTGGGGAGACTATGGGCAACGTTTGGGCTGGGCGGCCGGGGTGGGGGCAGTGGTTGCCCTGCCGGTGGCGGCGGCCAGTTTTGACCCCCACACCCAACCCTGGGGATTCACGCTGGCCGCTTTGGCGGGGGTGGGAGTATTGCCGGGACTGTTATTACTGCAGCTATACTTGGGTTGGCGGTATGTGCGCCAGCGGCTAGACAGTCGGGTAATCGTTTACGAAGAATCCGGTTGGTATGATGGGCAGACCTGGGAGAAACCCCCAACAACGTTATTACAAGAGCAGTTGGTGAGTGTCCATCAAGTCGAACCCTTGCTCCGGCGATTGCGTCGGAGTTTAGCTGGTTTCGGTGTATGGTATGTTGCGGTTGCGTTGCTGGGGTGGCTGTGTCTTTAGCCCGTGGCAAACGCACCCAAGCTGAGCCTCTCACCGTGTGTCTGTTGCGCGAGGGGATCATGGAATCCATGCACCAGGTTCATGCGGCTCTCTGTGACGAGCGGGGGCGGTTGTTGGCGGTGGCTGGAGACGGGGAGACCACGACTTTTGCGCGCAGTAGTTTCAAACCCTTTCAAGCCTTGGCGGTGACGATGACCGGTACCTTGGAGCAATTTGGCTTGGGAGAACGGGATTTGGCGGTGATTTGTAGTTCCCATCGGGGACAAATCGAGGCGACTCGCCAGGTGTTTCATATCCTGTGGCAGGCGGATATTGACCCCATCCAGTTACAATGCCCGATTCCCCCCGGCCAACAGAGTCCATTGACCCACGGGTGTTCGGGTAAACACGCTGGGATGTTGGCCGTGTGTGCCAAGTATAGCTGGCCGCGCAGTAGCTATCTTCACCGTCAACACCCGGTGCAGGAACTGATTTTGAGCCAGGTGGGGGAGTTGTTGGGGGTGCCGGGGGCGGAATTAATTGCCGTGCATGACGATTGCGGCGCACCGACCTATTTATTACAGTTGCATCAACTGGCCGCCCTCTATGGCCGGATGGCCGCCGGTCAACATCTGGGGCTAGAACAGATTACCCGTGCCATGACCCAGCAGGCGGATTTAGTGGCGGGGCAGGGACAGTTTGATACGGAGTTGATGAAACTCACCCAGGGAACTCTGGTGAGTAAGGCGGGGGCGGAGGGGGTACAATGCCTTGCCAATCTGGAAACCGGGATGGGCTTAGCCGTGCGGGTGCTGGATGGAGCCAAACGGGCTAAGTATGCGACGGCAATCCATCTCCTGCACCAATTGGGCTGGATTTCGCCGACGGTGCGGGAACGGCTGGCGGAACAGTTTGTGCAGTTGGGGGCGTACCTGCGCCTGGAGGTGCAGGGTGAACTCTCCCTGCTGTAGGGTGTTGTCGCCACTAGGTTTTTTAAGGTATTATGAATATCTACATCGCGGGGTAGAGCAGCCTGGTAGCTCGTTGGGCTCATAACCCAAAGGTCGCTGGTTCAAATCCAGTCCCCGCAATTTTGGAAAACCAAAGTTCTGGACTATTATTAAGCACGATAGATTTGTTGCTTCAAGACTCTGGGGAACCCGGGGGCGGTGACCTGCGATCCTTAGTGCTTTAGATATGAAGTTTATAGCCGTTTTGATTAAGTTTGAGACATTAATTTTCACCCCCCCAGCCCTCCTGAGGGGGGAAATGGTTTCAAAGTCCCCCTTGCCAAGGGGGATTCAGGGGGTATCCGTCTCAGTTCTAATTGAAATGGCTATATCTTTGAATTAATAGAGGTGCCCATAAAGTTTATAGCCGTTTTGATTAAATTTGAGACATTAATTTTCACCCCCCTAGCCCCCCTTACTAAGGGGGGAAAAAGATTATAGTTCCCCTTGGGGGATTCAGGGT
Source organism: uncultured Synechococcus sp. (assembly GCA_964481635.1). Lineage (GTDB taxonomy): Bacteria > Cyanobacteriota > Cyanobacteriia > Gloeomargaritales > Gloeomargaritaceae > Gloeomargarita. The sequence continues at coordinate 196 of CAYZTU010000057.1, read as the reverse complement.
ATCCGTCTTAGTTCTAACTGAAATGACTATATGGCCGTTTTGATCAGTGGACTGAGCCTCTCCAATCCCGTTGATCAAGATCAAAGGGACTAGGGTAGTTCATGGCGATTTTGAACGACTACATATACATTGTGAGATGACCCGGTAGTGCTATGTAAGTAATGATTCATTATAGTGGTGAATGAAGTTAAATATA
>CAYZTU010000056.1:0-7314 GCA_964481635.1 uncultured Synechococcus sp. | reverse complement strand
CCTCTTAACTCGGTCTCTACCCATTTTAACCATTACAAAACTAGGACTACCCAAAACTAAAAAGCAGAGGGTTTTTCAAAAAATTGCGGCGTTTGTTGAGAAATTTAAAGGCGTAGGTGGGCAGATTTAGGGCTGTCTAAGCACATAGGATGCTAAAAACCGTGCATGACCATAAACATTCTGGCTGTGGTCTTGAATTCTAGCCATTGATCGCCAAATTTATAGCTCTTAGATACTTATAGTCATTGCCATTAGAACTGATACCCCCTGAATCCCCCTTGCCAAGGGGGACTATAAAATCCATTTCCCCCCTTACTAAGGGGGGTTAGGGGGGTGAAGACTATAGCTGAGTAGGGTAAGATTGTCACCTGAAAATTCTGGAGAACCAAAGCGGGGCGGTGCCCTGCGACCCAGATTCGGTCAACCCCGCCCAAGGTCTGTTGAGCCAGACAACACCCGCCCATAGACCTCTAGGGTTTCTTGCAATAACCGTTCAAACGTGAAATATTCCTCATAGCGTTTCCGGCCTGCTTGTCCCAATAATCGTCGCTGTTCGGGGTCACTAATTAATCGTTCCAAAGTGGTAACTAATTGTTGTTGATCCCCTGAGGGTATGACATAACCTGTCACCCCGGGAATAACGGCCTCAGCAGCTCCACCCACATCGGCAACCACCACTGGCAGACCGGCACGCATCGCTTCTAAAGTCGAACGAGGGAAAGCTTCCCAATGGGAAATGAGAGCAAAAATATGGGCTTGGGCGAGTAAATGTGCCACATCAGTACGATAGCCCCAAAACCTCACCTTATCGGTTAAATTCAATTGCTTAACCAGTTGTTCTAATTGCGGTAATAAGGGACCATCTCCCACCAAATCTACCCACACATTAGGACGGTTTAATACTGACACTGCCCGGAGTAAATCCGCCTGGGCTTTCTGGGGTTCTAAACGCCCGACCATGATGATTCGTACTGGCTCTTTTTGATCCGGTTGTGCCATCAATTCGGGATGAATATCAGGCATGGCATTGTAAATCGTGACTAATTTTGCGGCTGGTAACCCCAATTGAATACCCTGCTGGTAAATGGTTTTGGCGACACAAATAATTTGCGGGGTAATGGTTGCAAATACTCGTTCCAAAATTTGATAAAAAACCCCTGTCCAACCGGGAGTGGTAAACGACCAGCCATGAACCGTAAACACAAAAGGAATTTTTTGCTGATAACACACCAACCGCCCCAAAATTCCGGCTTTACTGGAATGAATGGATACCAAATCCGGGCAAATTTCAGCCAATAACCGATGCAGTTTAACTAGGGTTTGAGCATCCTTGAGCAGGTCAATTGGGCGGACTAATTCGGGAATGATATGGTGGGAAATGTGATGCTGTTTTAACAGCATGTGTAAGGGTTCCCCTGCGCCAGAAATAACCCCGACCTGATAGCCCCGTTGCATCAGTTGCTGGACTAAATCTTTGACATGAATTTGTGCCCCACCGATCGCATCCCCCCGGGTCACCAAAAAGAGAATCCGCATCAGGAAATACGATAATAATCCCGATACCAGGCAACAAACCGGGGAATCCCCACCTCAATCGGCGTTTGCGGCATAAATCCCACCGCCTCGGTCAGGTCGGCAATGTCCGCATAGGTGGCGGGCACATCCCCCGGTTGCATGGGCAAAAACTCTTTAAGCGCCGTGTGCCCCAAGGCTTGCTCTAAAACGGCAATAAAATCTAACAACGCCACGGGACGATGATTGCCAATGTTATACAAACGGTAGGGAGCCACACTCACCCCGGGATGTAAACCCACATCAACCTTGGGGGCGGGAATCTGTTCCAAAACCCCCAACATTCCCGCCACAATATCATCAATATATGTAAAATCCCGTTGCATTTTGCCGTAGTTATAGACCTGAATGGGACGCTGTTCTAGTATCGCTTGGGTAAACTTAAATAAGGCCATGTCCGGTCGCCCCCACGGGCCATAGACGGTGAAAAATCGCAGTCCGGTTACAGCTAAATTAAATAAGTAACTGTAGGTATGCGCCATGAGTTCATTGGATTTTTTGGTGGCCGCATACAAACTAATCGGATGATCCACGTTATCTTGAACAGAAAAAGGCATTTTGGTATTCAGTCCATACACGGAACTGGAAGAAGCAAAGACCAAATGTTTTACCCCGTGATGGCGACACCCTTCCAAAATATGCAAAAATCCCACCACGTTGCTTTCCACGTAGGTATGGGGATGTTCGAGGGAATAACGCACCCCCGCCTGGGCTGCCAAATGTACCACGATTTCCGGTTGATACTGCTGAAATAACTGCGCCATCCCCTCTCGGTCAGCCAAATCCAAGGGGAGAAAAATAAAGTTATGATAATTTTTTAACTGATGCAAACGATCCTGTTTTAATTGCACCGCATAGTAGGGATTCAGATTATCCAAACCCACCACTTCCACCCCTTGCGCCAGCAACGCCTGGGCAAAATGAAACCCAATAAAACCCGCCACGCCCGTGACCAAAACCCTTCCCGTCATGTCCTAGGATTCCCCAGCGGTTTGATTCTCTATCTTACGCTGAAGTGCCCGCCGCACCCCCAATACTAGGGTTAAATTCGCCACCGTCAACCACAATTCCGCCGCACCATGCAGGCCATCAACATTAGCCAACGACTGCCCGTAGAACCGTTGCGCCCCAATTCCCGCCGGAATGGTAATCGCCACAAACAGCAGGGTCAACCCAAACCCCAGCCGTATCCCCTGGGGTGCCTGCGCCCGCCCCAAACACCAGAGAAAGCCCAAATAGGGAAATAGGGACAACCCAAACAGCCAGCTCTCCGTCATGGTTTCGCCGCCCGCACCAACCCCCACGCTGCCCAGCAGAGGGCGATATTCCCCACCAGGGTCAACCCGGCCTGCCAGGTGACCAACCAGGCAAGGTGGGGGTCATTGTCAAAAAAATGCCAGGTAATCGCACAGAGGGCACTCCCCAACGCCGGGATCATCGCCCAGGTGATGTTGCGCCAGCCGTACTGCCAAAATAAAGCCATCGCCACCCCCCATTCCAGCACGCTGGCGATGTGGATCATCCAAGTCGGCAGGGAAAGGACGTGCATCGTGCTAACTCCGGCTGCGGTTGATTAACAGGCAATTCACCAGATAGCCTACCAAAAATCCCCCGACGGCCAGCCAAAAGCCGGGGTGATAATCCAACCGCAGTACCCCCGCCCCCTCCGTCGCCACCCGTTGGTCAAACCGGGATTTTAGGATCAGCAACAGCGTCGCTCCTACCGCCCCGGAACTGGCCGGGAGCCACAACCCCCAGCGGGAACGGAGAAAACTGCTGGCGAACCCCACCCACGCCGCCGTGAAGCACAGGGAAGCCGCCGGTTGTGGCTGAATTTGGGGAATACTCGTCTGGCTGGGGCTAGGTTGCGTCCCGGTCATCAGTTGGATGCCAGAAATTTGGGTTTGCAGGGGTTGCACCGTGCAGGCCAAGGTCATAAAGGGGAGAAAAAACGCCCCAATCACCACCCCGAATACCGTCGCCCGCAGGCGATGCAACCACCGCCACCCGCCGTCAAGAGGGCTCATTCACCAAACGCACCTTGGTCGCCAGACCCACTTTCTGCAATAGCCACACCGTCATCCAGGTGGCATCAATCTCCCACCAGCGCAGTCCGTGGCGGGCGGAATGGGGATAGGCGTGGTGGTTATTGTGCCAACCCTCCCCGTAGGACAACACGGCCACCCACCAACAATTTGTGGAGCGGTCGCCCGACTCGTGGGAACGGTAACCAAATTGATGGGTAGCACTATTCACCAGCCAAGTGCAGTGATACACCAACACCAAGCGCACAAAAATGCCCCAAATCACCCAAGGCCAACCCCCAAGGGCTAACAGCAACAAACCAAAACCCACCTGAATCGCCAACATCCAATTCTGCATCACTACATAAACCGGGTCAGTATTAATATCTTTGGTGAATTTTTCCACATCCGCATCCGCCGGAATGTGGTGCAACATCCAGCCTAAATGACTCCACCAAAACCCCCGGTTGGAATCGTGGGGGTCACCCCCTTGATCCGAGTGCATATGATGAATCCGGTGCAAACCCACCCAGTCAATCGGCCCCCCTTGACAGGCCAAGGTGCCACAAAAAACTAGAAAATACTCCAACCATTTCGGTGTTTGAAAACTGCGATGGGTCACCAGACGATGAAATCCCAAGGTAATGCCCAACCCGGCGGTCACCCAGTGCAGCACCAGCATCACCCCAATCGCACTCCAATTGGTCATCCCCGGTACGAAGGCCACCAGGGCACCCAAGTGAATCGCTCCCATAAAAATAATTGTTACCCAATCCAGGGGCAAACGTGTCTCTGCGGCAGTGGTCATGGAATAAATCCCTATTAAGCAACGCTCCCACCCTATCACGAAATTTCCCTTCTGTGGAACATTGCGCCGGAGTGTTGTGTTAGCGTAAATTCGACCCGCCCCTTTGCCGGTGATTATGGCTCTACTTGTAATTCAAATACTGTTGGTTTTGTTAATCATTTGTAGTGCAATTTTCTATGTCATCAATGGCATCGTGGTGGGGCAATTTGCCCAAACACATAAGCACAATTACCCAACTGCTCTGACGGGGGGTGTTTCCCTATTAATTCCGGTGCGGGGCTTGGATGAGGATGCGGCCACCAATTGGCATTCTTTTTGTCAGCAAAATCATCCCCAATACGAGGTAATTTTTGGGGTGATGGAACCCAATGATCCAGCGATTCCTACAATCCAGAAATTATTAAAAAAATATGATCATGTCCGGTTAATCTATTGTTTACAGATTTACGGCATCAATTATCAAGTTAGTAATCTTATGCACTTATTAGATGCGGCTCGTTATGAAACGATTATTTTTGCCGATAGCGATATTCGGGTGACCCCGGATTATTTGACTACGGTAACCACTCCCTTGCAACAGCCGGAAATTGGCATGGTAACCTGCGGCTACATGGATCATCACCCCCGATTTTTGGGGGCAGCCCTGGCCTCACTGAACCGGTGTGTGGAGTTTCTCCCGGCGTTTCTGCTGGGGCGGGCGGTGGATGGGGGGTTGAAGTTTGCTCTGGGGCCAACGATTGCCACCCGCAAGGACGTGATACGGGCGTGGGGCGGCCTCGAACAGGTGGTGAATCGGATTGGTTCGGATTTTCACATGGGGCGATTGGCGCGCGGTGCGGGATTTGCGGTGGAATTGTCTCGTTATATTTTGGACAACTGTTGCGGTCAGGAATCCGTCGAGCAGGTTTTGCAGCGGGAATTGCGTTGGGCGAGGACGATTCGCATCAATCGGGGTGCCCAATACTATGGTCTGGGGGCGACTTTTGGCTTGGTTTACGGGGGATTGCTGCTGCTGACGACCGGGTTGGCTCCCTGGTCGGTGGGGTTGGTTGCTGGCCTGTATGCCCTACGGGTGGGGCAAGCGTTCGTGGCAATTGTAATTTTTAATTGTCCAGGGTTATACCCGTGGTTGTGGGCACTGCCCCTGCGGGATGTTTTGAGCTTTGGGGTATGGCTGGCGGGGGTGTGGGGGCAACGGGTGTATTGGCGAGGGCGGTGGTTGGTGATTCAACCGGGGGGCACGTTGCAGGAATTTTAGGGAGTTGCCATCGGGCATTGATAACGCAATCCTCATTGAATTTTGCATCATGTTTGCATAGCAGTCGCTGGGGTGTAGCCCCCGGCAGAGAGGCACCTGGGGTATATGGTTCATGGCTCTGCCACGCAGGCTATGGGTAAACTCTGGATTTCAACGAGATAATTTTCTACTCGTTCCCATAAATACAGGTGCCCCATAGATGATGTCTAGAAACTATAGCTGTTTTGATTAAATTTGAGACATTAGTTCTCACCCCCCTGACCCCCCTAGCCCCCCTTACTAAGGGGGGAAATGGATTGATAGTCCCCCTTGAGATTTAGGGGGTATCCGTCTCAGTTCTAATTGAAATGACTATAAATCTATAGAAAATCTGATCTAGGCGGATATACTCTATTCCTAAATTATGAGTATACAACCGAAAAAAGTACGCTTATAATCGCAATACAAACTGAAGTGTTTTGACCCTGAGGTAATGTATGAAATTGAGTCATGTTTGGCTGGTTGGGCTGGCGGTGGGGTTGACGGGTATCGGATTGACCCAATTACCCAGCCAATCCCGTCCCGAGGAAGTGATTGCTCAAGCTAAGCAGGTCACCCTCGCCAGTGGTGCTTTTATGAAAGGGGAAGCCCCAACGACCGGGAAAGCCACGATTGTTGAAGAGGGGGGGCGTAAATTTCTACAGATTGATGGGGCATTCAGTACCACGGATCAGGCTCCCGATATGCATGTGGTACTTGAGCCTGCGGCCAACCCACCCAAGTCCTACAAAAACCTGAATGGTTTTATCAATTTGGGTAAATTGCAAAAATTCAAAGGGGCACAACGGTATCCCATTCCCGATGCGGTGAATGTGAAAAGTTACAAGTCCGTGGTGATTTGGTGTCGGATGGCGAATGCCACCATTGGTTATGCCCCCATTAAGTAATTGAGCGAGCCATTTTACCCATGGAGAAACTCCCTGGTTGCTCATGCTGGGGAGTTTTATGTTGCTGATGGATAAGGAATCAGGGGCGGGAGAATGCCTACAACACCCTCAGAAAACTCTGTCACCTCCCCCAATGTCTTCCATTCTGCTTCCCCCTCAGTCCCCCCTTAAAAAGGGGCAAGTCTGGTCTGGGTTCTCCCCCTGCTAAGGGGGAGTTAGAGGGGGTAACACGGTGTTAAGGTATTCCGTCAGATGCTGATGAATGCCCTCGATATGGTTCATCACTTCATTATTTGTGAACCGTATGGTGGTGATGCCTAATGAAGCCATAAAATCATGCCGTATTGCGTCATAGACTTGGGCATCGGCTGATTCATGACTGTCGCCATCGACCTCGATGACTAGCTTTAATTCAGGACAGTAAAAATCAGCGATGTAATGCCCGATGCCGTGCTGTCTGCGAAATTTTACGCCCATTTGTTTGCCGCGCAAGATTTGCCATAGCTTTTTTTCGGGTTCGGTCATGTTGCTGCGCAGTGCTTGGCGGCGTGGTGTGTATTCTGTTTTATTAAAAATATGGTTCATTGTGCTGTGTCCTTAGAGAGAATCGTACCCCACCCTAACCCTCCCCTTACAAAGGGGAGGGGACAAGATTTCATGTCCTCCCCCTGCTGGTAGTCCTAGTTTTGTAATGGTTAAAATGGGTAGAGACCGAGTTAAGAGGAG
>CAYZTU010000055.1:0-8393 GCA_964481635.1 uncultured Synechococcus sp. | reverse complement strand
TCTCCTCTTAACTCGGTCTCTACCCATTTTAACCATTACAAAACTAGGACTACCAAATCTAGGGGTTAATTTTGCTCCGCAGATAATTGACCAAGGGTAATTCTGGCCATAAATGCTCAGGGGCATAGTTACAAATCGCTTTGAGTATCAATTTCTCTAGCGGCCATTGATGGACTTCCACCAAATACATGAGTAATTCGGCAGCGTAATCGTGATAACTCAACACATCAGCTATACAGGCAAGCTTAAAAATATGTTCGGGAGTGCGCCAATGCTCTGGGGTCTCTGGGGCAAGTAAGTCTCGCAGATATATGGCATTTCCCCAAAGTTTTTGGCCGTGATAAATGGGTTTAGTCACCATGGGTAATAAACGGCGGGGAACTCCTGGATGCAACCTCATTTCCATCAGAGTAAACCCTTGTTCTCGCATGAAAACATCTACATCAGCAAACAGGGGTTGTTTCACATAGAGGAGTGAAAAAATAACTTCGGCTTCCACCGCCAACAGGCTTTGATCCAGCAGTTTCTGCGCCCCTTTCAAAACATCTAAATCTGCTCCTTGGACATCAGTGCGTAAAAAATCAATAGCGGCTATTTGTTGTTCTTGGAAGAGTAAGTCGAGGGTTGTTGTTTCAACCTCAAGGATAAAGTCTAAGGCCATAACGTCCAATTTGTTAAACCGTTCCAGATAGGGTTCATTGGGGGGATAGAGAGAGGAACACATGGGGTTCTGAGTTACATAGAGGGTCTGAGCACCACTGCGATCACTCAAGACCAGCGGAATATGGGTTTCTTGCCAGTTAATATTTTGTTTCTGTACATCTGCATTGGTAGACTCACAGGCTTCTGGGTCGGCATCAAAGCCATAGATTGTTAAATTCGGGGCAAAAATCGACCAGCCCTGTTCACCCAAATCGTCCGTGGCATGAAGGCGACGGGAACCCACATTGGCGACAATCATCACGAGGTTATCTAAATAACCGGCGGTCTTGAGCAAGGGAGTAAAAATAGGGGGCATGATGACTGTGGAGTTGGGTTATAGCCCAATTGTGCCCCATTTTCTGCCATGGGGATAGATTCAGCCGGATGACATTGCATTACCTGAACAATCCCGTACCTTAGCCATAGGAATCCTAAATTTTGCATAACGGTCACAAAACAACGCCCCGCCCTGGTTCTCAGGGACTTTAATAATTCTCATAAATTATCAATGATTGCTATGTGTAGTTTTTGTACTTATTGGATAAATAGCTGAAAGGCTTATGGGGTGGGGAAAAGTGGCTTGTAGCGGGGAGGGCGACCGACGGGAGTCGAACCCGCGCATAGAGGAGCCACAATCCTCTGCCTTAACCACTTGGCTACGGCCGCCATTGCAAATATCTACCTTATCAATTTTAGATGGAGCTTGACAACTCAGTTTTGGAAAAAATCTCAGAGAATTTCAAATCAATTAGGTAAGTCCCCAGATGAGATGGGGGAAAGTTTACGGCATACTGAGCAGCGTAGCCAATTTACATACTCATCGGCAAAAGACCTATAGCAATCCTAAATGAATTTAGAACAGCGGTCGCAGGGGCGTAGCCCCCGTCCCTGGTTCTATGGCTACGCCACGCAAGTTAATGTCCTACGGACACGGAAGCTATAGCAATCACATTCAAAACGTGAGAATAATTTTTATGCCAAAAGCGTAAACGGTCGCAATGTATCGCCCCGTCTTGGTTTTCAAAAACTTTCATAATTCTCACAAATCATCAGTGATTGCTATATCAGAAACTTTGTTCGCAAATCGAATAATATTGCTATGTAACATTATTACAACTTCCGAAATGATGCCAGTAATGAATGACCTTGAATAGATTTTCTCAAACCCACATTAAGGATAAATTTGTAAACTTGCGGTAGTTGCTTATAAATTGGTTTAGTAATTTTGTAGATAATTTTATGCCCAAAAGATTGACGAGGATTGGGAAATGGCTGCAGGCGATCCATCTGTAAACCCACATACCAGTCCACATGATAAGACGCTAAAGGTTCATAAAAAATATTTTCTAACCGCATGGGGAAATAGGATTCTAATGCCTGAAATGCTTGGGTGTGCCAACGGGTCAGATGGTGCGGGGGCATATCAAGCAAATCATACTCTAAATAGCGGGTAAAACTTTTGCCATTGGGAACCGCCAAAATCAACCGACCATTGGGCGCAAGACAATTTAAGCACTGTTGAATAAATTCCTTGGGTTGGGCAATATGCTCTAATACTTGAAAACTGCATATCATGGTATATTGTCCTGGATATTTTTGTGCCCAATCTGCTAAGGATTCCTGATAGACGGGCAAATTTTGGGCTTGAGCATAGTCAACTGCCGATGGATTGAGTTCTAAACCAGCGACTTCTATCTCTAAATTTTTTAATTTTTTCACAAAATAACCCCGGCCACAGCCCACTTCCAAAACTTTTGTTTCTGGGGATAAGGGTAGGATTAGTTGCATCGCCTGAGCGTATTCCCATTTGTCTTCCATATAATAAAAATTCAGGTTTTGTAGCTCTTGATAAAGTGCTTCAGAACCGGCGGTATCCAAGGGCAGAAAGAAATATAATCCCGTATCCAAACATTCGTATAATTTAATTTCAGAATAACCATGTAATTCCGGGGTAATGTCAATGTTGAGATTATTTTGCCAGCGTTGGATCAGTTCTGCGGTGGGATAACTGCGAACTAATTGCACATTTAATGAACCAGAAATTGGGGAAGTAACAACCATTGAATAAACCTAATATCCAGAAATGTTCATGTTATGCCCAGGCGTTAAACCTAAGTGTCCTTCTAATTCGTGAATGGCTTGTGCGAGGTCATCGTTCACCACTTGGGCATCAAATTCGGGGGCGGCGGCGAGTTCTTCCTTGGCTCTCGCTAACCGTTTTTGGATGGCGGTTTCCGAGTCTTGTCCCCGTTGCCGTAACCGTTGTGCCAACGTCTCCCCAGTCGGTGGACAGATGAATACCAAGTGGGCTTCGGGAAAATTTTGGCGAATTTGGCGGGCACCCACCACTTCTATTTCCAAAATCACCCATTTCCCCTGTTGCAATGCCTGTGCCACGGGTTGCCGGGGCGTGCCGTAATAATTGCCCGCATATTCCGCCCATTCCAATAATTCACCGGCTTGGATGGCGGCCTGAAATTCCTCCCGACTGACAAAAATATAGGACTGACCGGGAATTTCCCCAGGGCGGGGGGTACGGGTCGTGAGAGAAACCGAAACCTGTAGGTCGGGATGGCGCTGACATAAATGCTTGAGCAAGGTACCTTTGCCCACCCCACTCGGTCCGGTGAGGACGATTAACCGCCCTTGCCCATTAATCATGAGGTTGGTCGCAGAGGAAGGACAAAGCGTTGCGCCACGGTTTCCGGTTGAATGGCGCTGAGGATCACATGGTTAGAATCGGTGACAATCACTGCCCTGGTGCGCCGCCCATAGGTGGCATCAATCAACTGCTGGCGTTCCTTGGCCTCCTGCACCAGCCGCTTGATCGGGGTGGAATCGGGAGCCACCACCGCCACAATCCGCTGAGCGGCCACGCTACTACCAAAACCCACATTCACCAACTGGGGTGTCATTCTGTCCTCCACGGCCACAGGTAAATTATCCCCGACATCCAGGTGATTGCGACTGCTCCGGCGAAAATAAGTTGACTGCCCCCCCCCGGCGACAGGATTAAACTGGCAACTGCCCCGATTTGACTCACCGTTTTCACCTTCCCCCACCCACTCGCCCCCGCCACCTGGGGTAACTGCGCCCGCCACGCCGTAATGCCCAATTCTCGTACCAATAAAAGAAATACCAACCAGCCCGGAACTTCTCCCAAGTCCACCAACGCCAGCAGGGGAGCCAGGATTAACAATTTATCCACCAACGGGTCGAGCCATTTGCCCACGTCACTGACTTGGTTAAACCGGCGAGCCACATAGCCATCCAACCAGTCCGTGAGCGCACCGAGCAAAAACAATCCCACCGCCCAGAGACGTTGATTCTGCGCCAAGGTGATAAAAATGCCGGGAATCACCAACAAACGGCTCAGCGTCAACCAGGAAGCCCAGGTCATAGACGAGGTGCAAAATTCTGTACATAATCCCGTAACCGCCACAACTGTACTGTTTGCCCCACCCCCAACGGTAAAAATGAAACGACATCCAGTTGCACCTGCACCCAACCCTCGCCCCAGTACCAGGTTTGCAGGCCGTCTACCCCTTGACTAAACTGCCAGCGCAGGTGATCAGAGCGCAACTCCCGCACCTGTGCCCGAATCGGCAGTAGCCCCCACCAAAGTTCCATCGCCTTGCCAGGGATTAAAACGCCCTCATCCCCGCTAGGCCAACCCGCAAACCACCAGTGCCGCAAAGCCTCCGGTTCTACCAATGCCCGCCGAATTTGGTTGGTGGTCGCTTGTAGTTCGATTCGTAGCGCACTGTGTTGGAGATGCCCGAACATATATGGAAGTATAACCTTACTTCCTTATGCTACTTTGTGGGGATGGATGTCGGTGGGTAAACATTTGCCATGCGGTTAGAATTAAATTAGCATCAAAATAAGGAGATGTACTTGCAATAATTGCATCAGGCAACCGCAGGCGATATTGTTGCCGCAACTGAATGATTAATTGCAACAAATCTATTTGATCTGAATGCAATCCTATCACTTCGACACGCTGGAGAAATTGATCAAAGGTTCTGTGATCTGCTCTGCTCAGTCCCGTGAAAGCCAGAAATTCAAGCTGACTAATGATAGAAATGCCAATCCATTCTGCATTTTTTAATCGTTGAATTAGTTGTTGATTCCTTTGAAGTAGAGCAATAATTGCATTGGTGTCGAGTAGAAAGCGATTACCATTCATCCCGCAAAGTCCTTTGCATGACAACGGGATCGCCTTGCCAATTGAGTCTCCCAGCCAAGTCGGAAAAATCGTATTGTTTCTGCCTGGACATTGCTTGAGCGGCAGGATGAATCACTAAAACAATCTCCACTTGACCTGGAGCGATATGAGTAGGTACGTTCAATCGTAAGTACCTATCGGGATCAATCGTGCCGGTAAGGGTTAAAGCTTGCATGGATTACAGTCTGTTTACTTGGAGCTATATTAGCACTACTTAGCACCTTTTTTTGACCTGATGACTTACCCATTCTCTATTCTCTAAAACGTTTACGAAAATGATCCAATCACTTTTTACTCTCCATCACAGCATATTCTGCCGGGGATGCCCGAACATAATTGGGAGTACAACTTTACTCTATCATCCTAATTCATCGGGATTTATATCGGTGAATAAACATTTGCCATGCTGTGATGAATAAAATCAGGGGAGATACTCCCACCAAAACATATAAAATCCGAGAAAACCCACCCCAATACGTCCCGAAGTGCAAAGGGATAAAATTATTGATAATTGCCACGGCTCGGTTGGGTTGAGTGGCATCCTGAACCTGCAAGATTCTACCACTATACTGATCGAGAGTAATAAAGCTCATCCCTCGGTAGAGCGTGTGATCCTGCGGATGCTTTTTACGGACTCGAAACACTCCGTCTTTTGCGTCAGGAATCTGTATTTGGGTAATGGTTGCTTGGGGAATTACGGTATTTGCGATTCCATAGACCTCTGATAATTTGAGTGGAGCCTGACCTGGAATCATTTCCGATTTGAATCCCAGGGGCACCGGCGTAAAAGTAAGGGCATAAATCAGAGGTTCACTAATACTCGAAAAATTCCAACACACCCCTGTAAAAGTCAGGATCAATAAAAAAATAGCGCACACAAATCCGACCACTTTATGAATGTCAAAATTCTTGCGTTTTACGGGTGCCTGCCATTTAATTTTGAAACCCGCACTCAGCTTTCGCCAACCCGGCCATAGATAAAGCCCCGTCATAATTAAAATGATAAAAAATAAACTCACAATACCGACAAAAATCACACCAAATTCACCCATGAATAAACTATAGTGCAGGGTTATTAGCCCATTAAAAAATGAATCATTCTCAGACTTTATATCCAGGATCATGCCTGTATAGGGATGAACCCAGGCTTGAAGCCATTTTTTATCAGCGTTTTCTAGCCAGACTTCCGTAGGCAGTTGTGGGGATTGGGGAATTTCAATGGCATTAATCGTCGGTTTTTCGTCGCCGGAGAAGTGTTGGTTCACCCTATCGATGATTTCGTCTAAAGATAGGCGATTACCTTGGGGATGAATTGTGCCAAACTGGGCGTGTTGCAGGAAATCATTGACTTCTCTTTTGAAAACCAATAAACTCCCAGTTATTCCAACAATAATGATCATCAATGCTATGGCTAATCCCAGGTAGCGATGGACTTTGAAAATGTATTGACGTAAATGATGACGATTCATGGTCTCCAATCCTTAGTGAAAAATTACTTAAAACGTCCAAGAAAAGATGCCTCGCACGCTAAATAGCTCTCCTGGAAAAACCCGCAAAGGACTTTCTGCGCTAACAAAATAATCTATGCCAAACAGGTTGTAAAAATTCAACCCCACCCGCAACTGGTCACGCTTGTAAAAAATAGCGGCATCGGTACGGAAATAATTGGGCAGTTCAAAAGTATTAGCCAAATTGCCCGCCCGTTGATCCACATAATACAAACCCAGACCAAATCCTAATCCTTTGAGTACCCCTGTTTGAATTTCATAGGTGCTCCACAGGGAAACACTATTTCTGGGCACATTGGCCAACCGATTGCCAATGGGAATGTCATTATCTTGGGTGACCTCCGCATCAATGAGCGCATAGCCGCCAAAGATATTCCAACCGGGTAAAATTTGACCGACTACTTCTAACTCCAGGCCACTACTTCTTTGCTCCCCCGTTTGCTCTAAAAATATGGGATTGATGGGGTCAGTGGTTGGCACATTGGTACGAGTGATATTGAAGTAAGCCAAAGTAACCAACAAATTCGGGTTGGGTTCGGCTTTGATGCCCACTTCATACTGGGTTCCCAATTCAGGTTGTAAGGGATCACCGGAGCGGGTAGCACCGGCTATAGGTTCAAAAGACTGGGCAAAATTAGCATAGATGGAAATGGGTTGAATTGGTTTGTAAACGACTCCAATAAATGGGGTAAATGCCTGATCCTGTTGCTCCGTATTATTAACAGGGTTGAGAAAGTCAATGAATTTTTGGTTGGCAATTTCAAACCGGCCACCCAATAAAACTTGAAACCCCGCCGGGAGTTTAATCTGATCTCGCAAATAAATCCCAAATTCATCATTGATCGTTGTAAAACTGGTTTCAGCTAAAATAGCTCCCAATCGTTGATTATAGGTGGGTTGAAAAATATCAATCACACCCACTTCCTGATCCACAAAATTATTACCACCATCCCGGCGGGATAGATCAAAACCAAACAGCAGTTCATGCTCGAGTGAACCGGTGTTGAACTTACCCCGAATGTAGGTGTCCGAGACATAACTATTGCGGGGTACACCTTCCTCTGCATCAATAAATGCTCCCCGAATCAGGGTACGTTGATCAGGTAGTAATTCAAAAGGTGCTGTACTCCGTTGACGAGTGGTGGTAAATTCTGCACCGAGGGCATTACGAAATACCCAGTTTTGGTTAATACGATGCTCTAATTCGGTCGTAAACCGGAGACGTTCTTCGTTCCTTTGGTCAATGGTGGGTTCACCCAAAAACCGACCACGGGGAAGTGAGCCATTGATATTGGGTAGAACCGTTCCCAGGGCAGGAATACCTCGTTCATTGGGATAGCGGGAATCCAGATATTCAAAAGTGAAATTCAGGTCAGTGTTATCACTAATTCTCCACGTCACAGAAGGAGAGACAAAAAATCGGTCATTGCGGATAAAATCCACAAAACTCTCTGAAAATAACAGGGAACCAGTGATGCGATATAAGACGTTTTTGCTAGGTGTGACTGGCCCAGAAATATCAAAGGCAGTCCGATAGAAATTGAAACTCCCCGCCGATGCTTCGACTTGATAAAATGGTACATCTAGGGGTTTCTTGCGGATGATGTTAATAGTACCGCCGGGATTACCTCGCCCAAAAAATAGGGTGGCAGGGCCTTTCAAAACCTCGATGCGTTCGATATTAGCCGTCTCGTCCACCGTATTTTGAAATCGCAGTCCATCCACGAAGATTCTAAATACATCAAACCCCCGAATATTGACAGATGTAAAGGCATTTCTAGGGCTATCTGTCAGGGTGATACCTGCAACATTTTGTAAAGCACTTTCTACGGTAGTAATCTGCTGATCTTGGAGAATTTGCTGAGGAATAATTGAAATCGATTGGGGGTAATTCAAAATCGGGTAGTCCTAGTTTTGTAATGGTTAAAATGGGTAGAGACCGAGTTAAGAGGAGA
>CAYZTU010000054.1:0-9041 GCA_964481635.1 uncultured Synechococcus sp. | reverse complement strand
TTGCTCTTTTTTGATTCTGATACCCCGTCCGCTTGCGGCGGGGTAGTTCATTTTTAATCATAACCTTTTCAGACAAAAACGATTAAACTGCACCCACAAAAAATACCCCCCGATTTGCACCGAGGGGCATTGATTTTCGCAGAGATTTAAGGGCAACTAGCCCAGCAACCATTCCTCCACCGCTTCTTCCCGAGTGTTGGTGCGGCGTGCCAGGGTCTGCCGGTCAAAGGTCATGTGGATTTCCCGGTTTTGCTCCCCGTCGGCAGCCACCGCAAAAATGGGGAAGTCCAGGTTCCCATCCGGGAAACTCATCTGGAAGCGGAAGGTACCATCGGGATTTAGCTTGATCCGCCGCCCCCCTACGGTCACGGTCGCATCCGGTTCCGTCGCCCCATAGACGATCAATTCCGCATCCGCAACCAGCCAAAACTGGCGGGGACGAATCGGTGGCATGGAAGCGGCAAAACCAATCCCGGACATCCCGACCCCAGACAGGGTGGGAATTGCCCAACGACCCATCCCGGAGGGGAACACATAGGAACTGACTGCCAGTTCCGCACTGCTAACAATGGAACCGGGGACGTGTTGCATCGAGCCATACAGGGAACCGGCCACCCGCAGGGATTCCGCCTGTGCCGCCAGGTGCATCACCTCATCGTAAATGGGACTATCCGCCACCGGCATCTGCCGCTCGCTGGGGGGCACCAACTGGAAGAATGTCCGCCCCCGCAGGTCTTCCGCAAAATCCACCGTGATGAAATGGTCTTCGATCCAATCGGAAGGGTAAACCGGGGGAATCCGCACCGGTGCCGAGCGGGCTAAGCTCAACCAACGGCCATCGGCGCAACGGTAGCCAATTTGCACCACGTAGTCCCGGTCACTCACCGGCACAGGTAAATACCACTCCCGTGCCAACTCATCACAGGCATATTCCTGGACACTGTGGGGAGCTTGTACTGCCAAATTCAGGTTGGTAGCATCATACAATCGCAGGGCTAACTGTTGCCCCCCCTGCCGGCGACGCTCCTCGCGCACCTCGTTGGGAATATCCCAATAGGTATAACCCCACTGGGGGTCACGGGGCATCAATACAATCCGAGTTTCCCCATAACCGCCCGGTAAATCCGGTAAGCCCTGATCCACATCCCGTAAAGCGGTTGCTCCTGCGGTCGCTCGTTGAAACTGGGCTGGTTCACCCAATACCTGTGCTGGCAATTCTTTGTCTTTTGCGGTGTCCACGGTGGTTTGTACCTCCTGCATCATGGGGGAATAGTGGGAATAGGTGGTCTGGAGTTCAGCCGCTCGGATGGCAGTTACCAAGTAGGATTTACGCATCCGACTGTAGCGAGAGATGCCGAGGTCGCTGGCCCGACGGCGCAGGTCACGGAGGGTCATCTCTTCAAGCGGCGTAGGTTCTTTCGTCATAATGTTTAGAACCCGATACCGGGATCGCAACGTTAGCTATCAATTTAAGTAAAAATCCCTAGGGGATCAAGACCAAGCCCCCGCCTATTTCCCCTTTTACGGCACGCACAGGCTTAAATATCAAGATTTCTTGACATCTTGCATCTGCCGGAGGATGGCTTCGGCAAACCCGGAGCAGGACAGGGGCGGTTCTACGGGCGGTTCCAGCAGACGAGCGAGGTCATAGGTGACCTGGCCTTGGGCAATGGCGCACCCCAGGGCGGTTTGCACCAAATCAGCGGCCTCCTGCCAGCCCAAAAATTCCAGCAACATCGCCCCGGAGAGGATCAGCGACCCCGGATTCACCCGGTCTTTCCCGGCGTGTTTGGGAGCCGTGCCGTGGGTGGCTTCAAAAATGGCACAGGTATCGCCGATATTGGCTCCCGGCCCCATCCCCAACCCCCCCACGATGGCGGCGGCAGCATCGGAGAGGTAATCCCCATTCAGGTTCATAGTGGCGAGGATCGAATACTCCTGGGGGCGGGTTTGAATTTGTTGAAAAATGCTATCGGCGATCCGGTCGTTGACCATGACTTTGCTACGCCATTGTCCCTGCCCGTGGGTATCACCAATCTGGGTTAACACCTGTTGTACTTCTTCACAAATAACCACTTGTTTTGGGGCAGGCAAGCTGTCAAAACCGGGTTCAAGGCAACGGGCATTTTCCGTGATCGTTATCTCAGGATTTTTCTCAAGGTTTTCTAAAATCCAGGACTCCCGTTCCGTCACGCATTGACTACGAAATTCATTTTGCACCAGTTCATAACCCCAGTCCCGAAAGGCTCCTTCGGTATATTTCATGATATTGCCCTTGTGTACTAGGGTGACTAATTGTTTGGCGGGGGGTAGGCGCAATGCGTGTTGAATCGCCCGCCGGATCAGGCGTTGGGAACCGGTTTTACTAATCGGTTTGATGCCAATACCGCTATCTAAGGGAATTTTTTTGCCCTGGTGTTCGGGGGTGGCGGGAATCAACCGTTCATTTAATAATTGAATTAACTCTTTTGCTTGTTCCGTTTCCGCTCGCCATTCAATGCCTAGGTAAATATCTTCCGTATTTTCCCGGTAGATGATCACATCCAGTTGTTCCGGGTGGCGGTGGGGCGAGGGCGTACCGGCGTAATAGCGGCAGGGACGGATGCAGGCGTACAGGTCAAAAATTTGCCGCAGAGCCACATTCAAAGAACGAATGCCACCCCCCACCGGCGTGGTCAAAGGTCCTTTGATTGCCACCCCATAATCCCGAATGGCGGTGAGGGTATCCGGGGGGAGGTACTGAAATTCGCCATACAATTCACAGGCTTCATCCCCGGCGTAGACCTTGAACCAATGAATTTTGCGAGCCGCTCCGTAGCATAGTTGCACCGCGGTATCCAAGACCAACTGGGTGGCAGGCCAAATATCTACCCCCGTGCCATCCCCCCGCAGGTAGGGAATAATCGGGTCATCGGGCACCTGGGGTACTCCAGCGGCGAAGGTGATCCTGGTGCCGTGCGTTGGGGGGCTGAGTTTGGTGTACATGGAGGCTGGGGGAAATGGGTTGGCAGTTAATGTATCATGATTGATGCCCTGCATATCTTAAAGAGTAAAGGGTCGCAGGACACTGTCCCGCACTGGTTCTTGAAGACCTCTTCAGTTCTTACGAATCTTATGAGATGGTTATAAATTATCTGTGATATAGCAATACGATTCGATTTGCGAACAAAGATTCTGGAGAACCAGGGACGGGGGGTGCGCCCCTGCGACTGCTGTTCTAAATTCAAATCATACTGCTATAGCTATAGAGATGCCCTAAAATCATTATTTAGGCATAACATTTATTCCTAGAAAACCCTTGCTTTTCAGAAAATTTTTATCCCATAATAACTAGACTATCCTATACAAAAATTGGAGTTTCAATATGATCATTACCACTAAATTACTAACTGGTGCTCCCGCCCCGTTCCTTGAGGTTTCAACCCTAGAACATCAAACCTGGCGACTCCCGGATCAACATCCGCAAAACTTTACCATGATCGTCTTTTATCGGGGTTCCCATTGCCCTTTATGCAAAAATCAATTGCTGGAGTTGGAAGCGAATCTGGTTGGGTTTAATCACCTGGGCATTCAAATGATTGCCATCAGTGGTGATTCGTTAGAGCGGGCGCAAAAATCCTATCAAGATTGGGGGTTGAAGCAACTATTAGTGGGTTGGGGTCTGAGTGTGGTGGATATGCGACAGTGGGGATTGTATATTTCCAAGGGAGCCTATGCCAATGAACCCGCTTTTTTCAATGAACCAGCGATTTTTCTGATCCGCCCCGATGGGTTAGTGAATACCGCCTTTATTGGGAGTAGTCCGTTTGCCCGTCCCCATGCGACCGACCTGCTGGGGGGCATTGATTATATCCTCAAAAATAAATACCCGATTCGGGGCACCCAATGGTAGGGTAACAGGACTTACGCTGAATGGTCTAAGACCCTCACCCTAACCCTCTCCCAGAACGGGAAAGGGAATCAGAAAATGATAATATGTGGGGAAGAAACCCACCATTAAACCCATGCCCGACGAGACAGTGATTCGTATTATTAATCTGATTTTAGCCCCCGTGGTGATGATTACCGCCTGTGGCATTATGTTGAATGGATTAGTTGTGCGATATAACTGGTTGAGTGACCGGATTCGCCAGGTACACCAGGAACGCTTAAATTTCATAGAGGCCAATTTAACCGAGTCGAAAGATAGGCGAGAACGGTTATATTTACTGGATCATCTTTTGCCAAAACTCTTGAACCATCATCATCACATCCACGATGGTCTGGTTTTATTTTATGCCGCTATCTTGGTATTTATGGTAGATATGTTGGTGATTGCCCTGGCAATTTCCACCCACCATTCTTGGTTAGCTACGGGAGTGATTGGGGTATTTTTGCTGGGTGTGGGTGTGCTGTTGTGCGGCATCGTTCTCATTGCCCATGAACTACGGACTTCCCATGATTTTGTCCAATACGAAGCCCATCACCATTGCCCTTTGTGCAAAAAGGATTCCTACCCCCACAGAACCCATGCCTAAGTCCGTTCCCCCCAGCGTGCGATTAAATTCAACCCCAAGATAAAAGTTATTAACACCAACGCCGCCGCCCACGCTAAATCCTGTTGATTACCAAACGGGGACAGGGCAAAAGTGTAAATCAACACCGGCAAAGAGGCCAAGGGCTGGGTAAACAGCGCATTTATACCTAACTCCTGGAGGGGTAAAAAGTAAGAAGAAAATAAAGCCGTAAACAAGAGGGGAGCGGTTTCTCCCACCGCCCTGGCGATCCCCAAGGTTAACCCACCCAAAATCCCCGGCCACGCCTGGGGCAGTAAAATCCCCGTTACCATCTGCCACCGGGTCGCCCCCAACGCCCAGGCTGCCTGTCGTATCTCTGCCGGTACTGCCACGAGTGCCATCCGGGTCGCCGTGGTGAGAATGGGTAACATTAACAGTGCCAAGGCCAACCCCCCCGCCCAGGCGGAAAAGGTCTGGGTACGCACGATCACCACCCCGAAGATAAACACCCCCGCCATGATCGAAGGAATCCCCGCCAAAATATCCAACCCCAGGGTCAGCACCTGTACTAGGGCTGGATAGGCGCAAAATTCACTCAAATAAAGAGCCGCCAACACCGCCACCGGCAGAGCCATAGATACTGCTAAGGTAATGAGAATCCCACTTCCCACCAGCGCCGGACCAAACCCACCCCCCCCACTCAGGGGAGCCGGGGGTAACGCCGTCAATATCTGCCACCCCCCCCGGAGTAGTTGCGTCGCCCCCCGGTAGCCCACATATCCCACCACCCAGCCCAGCAGTGCCACGGCCACCGCCACCGTCAGCCCCACCAGCAGAGAAAGGAGTCCATCCACCCCCCGGCGCATACCCCTAACCCCGCAGTACCTGTCCCACCGCCCGCAACTGGGGCGAGCGAAACCCCGCCGCATCCACAACGGTCATTCCCGCAGGCACCTGTTCCACATCCCAGGGATTACGCACAATGACTACGACTAAGGGCTGACCAGATTGCGCTAGGGCATCCAAAACCTGCTGTTGTCCTGGATAACGGATGGCATCGTATAAAATCAGTATATTGGTTATACAATTGCTGGCATCACAAGTACTTTCATCCGCAGTCAAATCCGTCAGTTTTTGTAAAGACGTAGTATTAATTTCAGCAGTGGGTATTCCCAGTAAATTCGCCATAGCATTGGCATCAAACCAACAGGGTTCAAACAACACCCAATCCGCCACCGGGGTCACATCGGGTAAGTACAACCGTGCTGGTAATTTTACCGGCAACCACCCCTGGGGGTCACGCACCACCCGCACCGCCGCCCGAGCGATGGTTTCTGCTAAAAGCGTGGCCGGTTGCCAATCCTGGGCACTGGGCAATACCTGGGCAATATCCGCCTGCGTAATGATTTTGTCAATCCGGGCGAGGGATTCCCCCTGCTCCGGGAGTAAATCCTGCTCCACCGCCTGCGTCAAACTAGTCATCACCTTGCTCACCCCATACCGCACGATAATGGCAATATCATGCCCCGCTTGGAGTGTTTTCAGGGTAATTTCCTCGATATTTCCCCAACTACGCATGGCACCCATATCCAAATCATCACTAACGCACACCCCAGTAAATCCCAATTCCTCGCGCAGGTAGGTTTGAATCGCCAAGCGGGACAAAGTAATGACATTATCCTGGTCTAACGCTGGCACCAACACATGGGTGGTCATTACCGTGGGTAAGCCCGCTTGAATTGCCGCCCGAAAGGGTTGCCAGTGGTCTTCCAGTTCGGCCCTGGTTAAATCCAAGCGGGGCAACTCGTGGTGGGGGTCAACCTGCGCCCGCCCCAACCCCGGAAAATGCTTCCCACACGCCACGACCCCCGCCTGGGCAAAACCCCGCAGCATCGCCAACCCCAACCGGGTCACCCGTCCGCTATCGCTCCCAAACGCCCGCAACCCCAAGCCTGGATTCGGTTCCCTGCCCACCACATCCAAGACGGGAGCGAGATTCCAGCCGATGCCCAGCCCCCGCAACTCCCTCCCCATCGCCACCCCCACCGCTTCAGCCCAGCCTGCCGCCTGCGCTAAGTCCTGCTCCGCCACCCGCCCTAGGGCATAATTTCCCGGCCACATGGTACTGCGCTCCCAATGGCGGATCACCTGCCCCCCCTCGTGGTCAATCGCCATCACCACAGGCCGTCCCAGCCGCTCCCGTAGCCAGGCGAGTTGGTCGGGTAAGGCTCCGGGGTCGCTCAACTGACTGCGAAACAACACCAACCCCATCGCCCCGGTGGTTTGTAGGAGCTTCAGAGCGTCATCCCCAATCGCCCCTGGGGGTGCCCCTAGTAATAACCGCCCCCCGACCATCACCGGGCCTGTTGTTGACAATAGCGTTCCACCAGGATCATGGCTGCCACATCATCCACCGGGCGGGGCAAAGGCCGCATCCCTAGGGGCAATAACCTGCGCCACCCCTGGGGGGGATAGAGTTCCCAGTATTTATGTTGTGCTTCTAACGTACTGTAACGCTCGTCCACGGTCACCACCTTGACCCCCGGTACCTGTTCCTGTAGCTGTTTGCGCCATTGCTTCCCCGTGGTCTGATCCCCCATGACCAGCACTTCCGGCTGATATTGTAGGTACAAATTTTGAATGACCTCTAGCGCGGCAACGGCGGCGACCACCTCCTGAAACAGCCATTCTCCCTGGGCAGAGCGCACCACCACCCCGCACTTGTCCCGACCGGGGTCAAACCCCAGCAACACCGGCATTAGCGGGGCAATTCGCTGAGTACGTCCCGAGCCGACCCCAGGGTGGTTTCAATGTCCGCTTCCGTATGCGCCAGACTGGTAAACCCGGCCTCAAACTGCGACGGTGCCAGATAAATCCCCCGCTCCAGCATCCCCCGGTGGAAGCGGCTGAATTTTTGCACATCCGAGGTCTTGGCCTGGTCGTAGTTCCCCACCGGGCCAGGGGTAAAGAAAAACCCAAACATCCCGCTCAAACTGCCCGTACACATCGGATGCCCCAAGTCGTCCGCAATGGCCTGTAGTCCTTGGATTAACCGGGCGGTCATCTGTTCTAACTGTTCATACACCCCTGGTTCCTGGAGCAATTCCAGGGTCTTGATCCCCGCCGTCATGGCCAGGGGATTTCCCGATAGGGTGCCCGCCTGGTACATCGGCCCCGCCGGTGCCACCATCTGCATAATATCTTTACGTCCCCCGTAGGCACCCACCGGCAGACCCCCGCCAATGATTTTTCCCAGGGTGGTCAGGTCAGGTGTAATGCTAAAGTACTGTTGTGCCCCCCCGTAGCGGATGCGAAACCCGGTCATCACCTCATCAAAGATCAACAGAGCGCCATCCCGTTGGGTGACCTCCCGCAACCCGGTGAGAAAGTCCCGTTCCGGCAGGATAAACCCCGCATTGCCCACCACCGGCTCCAAAATCACGCAGGCAATCTCTCCCGGATGCTGGGCAAACAGGGCTTGTACCGCCGTCAGATCGTTGTAGGGAGCGGTCAAGGTGGCCGCCGTCACGGATTTGGGCACCCCCGGCGAATCCGGCAACCCCAAGGTCGCCACCCCGGAACCCGCCTTAACCAGGAACATATCCGCATGGCCGTGGTAACAGCCCTCAAATTTGACAATTTTTTCCCTACCCGTAAACGCCCGTGCCAACCGCAGTGCCCCCATACAGGCTTCGGTGCCGGAATTGACGAACCGCACCATTTCCATGCTTGGCACGGCGGCGATCACCATTTCCGCCAGGACATTTTCCAGATGGCAGGGTGCCCCAAAACTGGTACCCTTTTGCGCCGCTGCACAAATCGCCTGAATCACTTGGGGATGGGCATGACCGCAAATCGCCGGACCCCAGGTGCCCACATAATCAATGTAACGGTTGCCGTCCACATCCCAGGCGTAGGCTCCCTGCACTCGGTCGAACACGATGGGTTGTCCCCCGACCGACTTAAACGCCCGCACCGGCGAACTCACCCCACCGGGCATCAAATGCTGGGCTTGGTTAAAAATGCGCTGGGATTCGGTCGTATTCCAAACGGTAGCCACCATGACATCCATCTCAACAACAGCGTGAACATACCCAGTCTTTATTCTACTGCGGGTTGAACCAATTGCCGGGGACAGGATAAGTCCTGATAAACCGCCCGATTCCGCCCCTGGGACTTGGCTTGGTAGAGGGCTAAATCCGCCGATAAAATCAAGGCTTTTGGGGAAAGTTCAGGGTCAGGAATAGTACTGCTAATACCAATACTAATACTGACATGATTGCCCGTCAGAGCGTAGGCGTGGGGCATTTGGGCATGGCGTACATTCTCCAATAGATGCTGGGCTAGGGTCTGGGCGACCTGGGCGCAGGTGGTGGGTAAAACCACCGCAAATTCTTCCCCCCCGTAGCGGGCAAGGCAAAACTGCTCATCGGGTAAGGTAGTACGAAAAATCTGGGCAATCTCCCGCAAACATTGATCCCCCGCCGGATGGGGTAGTCCTAGTTTTGTAATGGTTAAAATGGGTAGAGACCGAGTTAAGAGGAG
>CAYZTU010000053.1:0-10976 GCA_964481635.1 uncultured Synechococcus sp. | reverse complement strand
CTCTGCATTTTACGCCGCAGAGCGGCGGGGAATTGACCCGCAGAGATTAAAAATCAAGCCGAAGTTAATTAAGGAATATATAGCAATACGATTCGATTTGCGAACAAAGATTCTGGAGAACCAGTGACGGGGGGTGCCCCCCTGCGACCGCCATTCTAAATTCAAATCATACTGCTATAGCAATCTCACCCAATTTATGAACCCATATTAAAGAATCCCGCAGGTATCACTCGGGCGGGGGGTGTGCCCTGCAACCGCTATCTAGACTCAATCACGCAAAAAACTTACCCTTTACCGGGTTAATCCTTAACTCGCCACCGGTTGCACCTGGGGTTGGAACTGGAACAGGGCATACACCACGTTCCTTCGGATGTTGGTCATCATATCTTGAAATAATTCATAGCCCTCAATTTTGTATTCAATTAAAGGGTCTTGTTGTCCATATCCCCGTAAACCCACGGATTCACGCAGGGCATCCATTTGTTGTAAATGCTCCCGCCACAGGGTATCCACCTGTTGCAGGATGAAAAACCGTTCCGCTTCCCGCATCAGGCCGGTGCGAATTTGCTCCACCTGCGCTTCTTTCAAGTCATAGGCAATCCGCACTTGTTCGTGCAAAAATACCTGCATTTCTGATACGCTTAAATCCTCTAACTGCGTAGCTTCTAAATCACTTAATAGATAAACAAATTGTTTAACTTTTTCAACCACCGCTCCCAAATTCCATTCCTCGGCGGGTAAATCCGGGTTGATGTAGGCGGCGATGATATCATCAATGGTTTTTTCGGCGTACTGAATCACCAATTCCCGCAGGTCTCGCCCCTCCAAAATCCTACGCCGCTCCGCATAAACCGCCCGTCGCTGATTATTCATCACCTCATCGTATTCAAACACCTGTTTGCGGATGTCGTAATAGTAGGTTTCTACTTTTTTTTGCGCCCCCTCCAAGGAACGGGTGAGTAACCCCGATTCAATCGGCATATCCTCCTCCACCCGGAAAGCACTCATCAAGGCTGCCACCCGCTCGCCACCAAAAATCCGCAGCAGATTGTCCTCTAAGCTTAGGAAAAACCGGGTGGTGCCGGGGTCACCCTGCCGTCCTGCCCGCCCCCGGAGTTGGTTGTCAACCCGGCGAGACTCATGCCGCTCCGAACCAATGACGTGTAACCCCCCTCGTTTTACCACCTCGTCATGCTCCGCTTGGGTATAGACTTCGTACTCATGACGTACCAGATTGTATGCCTCCCGTAGCCGAGCGACCACCGGGTCATCCGTGGGGGCTTTTTCTGCAGCGATGGCGATTTTATCCTCCGCCACCAGTTCCGGCAGACCTTGCTCTCCGTAAACTTGGATGGCAAAATCCACCGCCGAGCGCAAGGTGCGTTCCGCCGCTGGGGAGAGTTCCGCGGGGAAAATATTGGGGGATGCCTTCCAGGTTTTCACCTTTTTGCCCGTGCCGAAGCCCAGGCCGCCGCCCCGATTTTGCCCCAATAACGAGGCGAAAACATTCAAGCCATCATCACTTTCCGGCAACACCAACCGGGGCATAAAGTACTCCCGCACCTTTAACCGCGCCATGTACTCGGCGTTCCCCCCCAGAATGATGTCCGTCCCCCGCCCCGCCATGTTGGTGGCAATGGTGACCGCCCCTTTGCGCCCCGCCTGGGCGACGATTTCCGCTTCCCGCTCCACATTCTCCGGTTTGGCGTTGAGCAGGTTGTGGGGGATGCCCCGCTGTTGCAGGAGGGAAGCGAGTAATTCGGATTTTTCCACGCTGGTGGTTCCTACCAACACCGGGCGACCGAGGGTGTGAAACTCCGCACATTCTTCCGCAATCGCCAGCCATTTCGCCATTTCGGTTTTGTACACCACGTCCGGCAAATCCTTCCGCACGTTGGGGCGATTGGTGGGAATGGTCGTCACATCCAATTTGTAAATTTTGCCGATCTCCGCTTCCTCGGTTTTGGCCGTGCCGGTCATCCCCGCCAACTTCGGGTAGAGCAAAAAGAAATTTTGGTAGGTAATGGTGGCGAGGGTTTGGGTTTCCGGTTCAATAGGTAACCCCTCTTTGGCCTCAATCGCCTGGTGTAAACCATCACTCCACCGCCGCCCCGGCATCACCCGCCCAGTAAATTCATCCACGATCACAATCTCATCATTGCGAACGATATAGTTCACATCTTTGATGAACAATTCCTTGGCTTTGATGGCGTTAAAAACATAATGCGCCCAGGGGTTATCCGCATCATATAAATCCGCAACTTCCAGGATTTTTTCCGCCAGGATAAAACCCTCATCGGAGAGGAGGATATTCCGGTTTTTTTCATCCACTTCGTAATGTTCATCCCGCTGGAGCTGGGCGGCCACCTGGGCGGCGGTCATGTATTTCTTTTCCCGTTCTTCCGGGTCACCGACCTGGCCGGAAATGATCAAGGGCGTGCGGGCTTCGTCAATCAAAATCGAGTCCACCTCGTCAATCACACAGTAGTTAAAATTCCGTTGCACCACCTCTTCGATACTGGTCGCCATACTATCGCGCAGATAATCAAACCCCAATTCGCTATTGGTGGCGTAGGTAACATCGCAGGCGTAATTTTTCCGCCGCTCCGTGGCATCCATCCCCTGCTGAATCAGCCCCACACTTAAGCCCATAAACCGATGCAACTGCCCCATCCATTCCGCATCCCGGCGGGCGAGGTAGTCATTCACCGTCACCACATGGACACCCTTACCCGTCAGCGCATTCAAATAGGCGGGCAGGGTCGCCACCAGGGTTTTCCCTTCCCCGGTTTTCATCTCGGCGATTTGTCCCTCGTGCAGTACCATCCCCCCCAACAATTGCACATCAAAATGGCGCAGACCCAAGACCCGTTTGCCCGCTTCCCGCACGGCGGCAAAGGCTTCCGGGAGGATATCCTCCAGGGTTTCCCCCTTTTCCAATCGCTGGCGAAACTCCGCCGTTTTGCCCCGCAATTCCTCGTCCGAGAGCCGTTGCATCTCCTCTTCTAGTAGGTTGATTTCCACGACCAGCGGCTTGTACTGGTTGATTTTGCGCTGATTGGGGTCACCGAGCAGGAGTTTGAGCATGGGTGTGCGGTGGAAATAGGCAACGATGGGCATTATTTATCCTAGCACTGGCGGATAGGCGCATTGAGGGAGTGAGTATGGTAGTCTGAAGGCGTTGGCGATGTGGAGGCATTTGGACACATGACTCAGGGAAAAGGGTTCGGGTTTGGGCTGGGCAAGATGAAGGAATTTGCCGATGCCATCAAAAAGGCGCAACAGGTGCAAGAGGGTGCGATCCAAATGCAGCAGGAATTGGACAGCATGGAAATCGTGGGGGAGGCCGCTGAAGGTGCGGTGAAAGTCATTCTGAGTGGCAATCAGGAACCCCGGCGGGTGGAATTAGCACCCAGTGCCCTGGAAAAAAGCCCTGAAGAATTATCGGAATTGGTGTTTAGTGCGCTCAAATCCGCCTACGACCAATCCACCGCCACCATGAAGCAAAAAATGGACGAACTCACAGGTGGTCTAGGCTTGCCGGGGGTCTAAGCCTTTGAATAATGGTGGTGAGAACCGTCACGCCCCCCACATTCCCCGGCACGATCACCACGGGTAAATTGGGGAATTGGGGGTGGTTTTCCGGGGTGCGAATCACGTTAATCCCTGGGGCAATTTGACCCAGCAAACGCACGCTGGTTAAATCCAACCCGTGGCTGAGGATTTCGTTGGAAGTAATCCCCCCCTTACTGACGAGAAAACCAATTTCCGGGGGTAAGTGATGCACCAAAAGCGAGGTAATTTCCGCCACCTGAGTACCAAAATGTAACCGGGTCGCTGTATCAGAAAATTGCAATTCCTGGCGGGGGGTGTAGATAACGGGAATTAACCCTTGATTGAGGGCGGTTGTGATTGCATTAACCGTCATCTGCACCACATCTAATGGGGTTTTGCCCTGGAGTAATTGGGTGATTGGCAATTCAATCCCCTGGACGTATTCCTGTTGGAGTAAATGGGTCACTTGTTGGGTGGAAAGTTGTACATGGGAACCCACGATCACCACTCCTGGTAAGGTGCCCTGGACATAGGCAGACATGGATTCTGGGGCGATGGGTTGGGGGGGCAATTCGGCTAGGGCACTGACAATACCGGCGGCAGAACGCAAGAGAAACCGTTTTCCCTGGGCGTGGGTGCGATGGAGAGCTTGGGCGAATAAATTCAAATCCTGGTAATCTACCGCATCTACCACCCCACAGGCATTGTGGTGCAAACTTAGTAATAATTCATCACAACCGGAGCGAATAGTTTCTAACGGGAACCGGACGACATTATTACTGTTAATTTTACCCGCAGTTTTTTCTTGCACATAATCGGGTAAATAGGCGGATTGATAACCAAAGACGGAATCCTTCGCAAATTCCGTTTGATCCACCGGCACCGGCTCGCCATTCACGATTAAATAATGCACGCTATTTTGGGTGATTCTACCCCCTTCAATAAAAGCGGGAATCAACAAATGGGCATCAAATTCACCAAGTTCCCGGTTGATCACCTCAATTTCCAGGGGATAATGCCCCCGCAAAGTGGAATCGGAACGGCTGATCACCAGGTAATTTTTTAATAAATCGTCACCCAGCACCTGTTTCAGATTGCGGCAAATTTCCTGGGTCACCTGAGCGGCCATCTCTGGGGTGCGGGCACGGGTATTCCCCAGAATAAACAGCAGGGGTGCCTCATCTTGTAAAGCAATTGTCAACGTTTCCACATCCCAGCGCAGCAGGAGCAAACAGCCATGCACGGTCTGGGAACCGGTGGGGTCGTCATCCAAAACCAGTAATTTGGGGCGGGTCATCTTGCCAGGGGAACCATCAACCCTTCAGTATAGACACAAGACGGTACCGGGGGATGCGAGTGAATTTTCAGGATGTCCAGGCGGCGTTACATCGGTTTTGGGGGGCGCAGGGGTGCGTGATTGTCCAGCCCTACGATGTGGAAAAAGGGGCGGGTACCATGAGTCCCCACACGTTTTTGCGGGCTTTGGGACCGGAACCTTGGGCGGTGGCTTATGTGGAACCCTGTCGCCGTCCGGGGGATGGCCGTTACGGGGAAAACCCCAACCGGTTTCAGCATTATTTCCAGTATCAGGTGTTAATTAAACCCTCGCCACCAGGGATTCAAGAAACCTATTTGGACTCCCTACGTTGCTTGGGAGTTAAACCCGAAGAACACGATATTCGCTTTGTGGAAGATAACTGGGAATCTCCGACTCTGGGAGCCTGGGGCGTGGGTTGGGAAGTCTGGTTGGATGGCATGGAAATTACCCAGTTTACCTATTTTCAACAGTGCGGTAGCCTGGACTGTCACCCGGTTGCTATTGAGATTACCTACGGGTTGGAACGCCTCGCCATGTACCTACAAAATGTGGATAAAATTCTGGATATTCGCTGGAATAACCGGGTGAATTATGGGCAAATTTACCTGCAAAATGAGATCGAACAATGCACCCACAATTTCCAGGCCGCTGACCCCCAAATTCTCTTTCAATTATTCACCCTCTACGAAAAAGAAGCCCAGCAATTGCTCAGCCAAAAACTTGTAACACCCACGTTGGATTATGTATTGAAATGCTCCCACACGTTTAACCTATTAGAAGCCCGGGGCGTGATTGCCGTGACCGAGCGTACCCGTTATATTGGCCGGATTCGTCACCTGGCCCGCCAAGTCGCCCAACTCTATGTGCAACAACGGGAGCAACTGGGGTTCCCTAGCGTCCCGTCCCCCAAGTCGGCATAATGAAAGCGATCGGGTCTAGGAGTTTGGACTATGGCACGCACCCCCTCAGTTATGTTGGCCTTGGGCACCCCCGCCCCGCAATTTTCCCTACCGGATGTGGTCACGGGCAACACCATTACCCTAGAGACATTTGCGGGTAAAACCGGGTTATTGGTGATGTTTATTTGCCGTCATTGCCCCTACGTGAAACACATCCAAGACCAGTTGGCGCAGTTGGGACGGGATTATCACGGTAAAGATTTGGCCATCGTGGCGATTAGTTCCAATGATGCGGAAAAATACCCGGATGACGGCCCGGAATCCCTCAAGGAAATGGCTGAAACCTTGGGATTTACGTTCCCATTTTGCTACGATGCCACCCAGTCGGTCGCCAAAGCCTACCAAGCCGCCTGTACCCCGGATTTTTACCTGTTTGACCGGGCGCAAAACCTGGTCTATCGGGGGCAGTTGGATGACAGCCGCCCCAAGAGTGACCCGCCCATCCCCGTCACCGGCAAAGACCTGCGGGCGGCCATGGATGCCCTGCTGAGCGCACAACCCATCCCGGCGGAGCAACGGGCGAGCATCGGGTGCAATATCAAATGGAAACCCGGGAACGAGCCGGATTATTACAAAGTGGCGTAGTCCTAACGCTGCCCTCACCCCCAGAAAAAGGCAAGTCCATCATCGCTACAACAACCCATCCATCAGGCGCAGGACCGACCCCGCCATTTCCCAATCCGGGGGCTGGTTTTGGGTGGTGAGCCATTGGCTGAGCAAGCGGTGCAAACCCATTAACTTAAAACTCGGTTCCGCTTGTACCTGTACCATCGCCTCGGCTACCGCCAGATAGCCCGTTTCCCCCAAATCCCCCAATAACACCCGTTGCAGGCGGGTTTCCGCCCCATTGATCAAGCGCAACAACGCCTCGATATGGGTTGGGTCTTGGGTTAGCAAGTACATCGTGCATAAAGCCGCACTGCGTACCCGGGGCAGGGGATGGTCTAAAAAGGTTTGAATTGGGGGGATAGCCGCCTGGGCATTCAACCGCCCTAATGCCAAGAGAATCGCCGGGAAAGGTTGCGGTAGGGCTTCCGTACCCAGTGCCGAGGGTGCCCCGACATTTTGCAGTAACCCCACCAGGTCAGGAATTGCCTCGCTGGCACCCAGTAAACCCAGAGCCGTGGCTGCCGCCGCCCGCAGTTGAAAATCCGCCACCGCCAAACAGGCAATTAACTCTGGAATGGCTTGGGGGTCGCCAATTTGCCCCAGGGCACGAGCCGCATTACGACGCAGGGGATAGCCCCCCAATTCCGTCCGGTCGGATTCATCCCGCAACGCCGTGAGCAGGGCGGGAACGGCCTCTTTGACCCGAAACCGCCCCAACCACCAGGCTGCGTAGTATCGCTGGCTGAGATCGGGAGATGCCAGTTGGGCAATGGCTTCCGCAACCGTCACGCCGGTTAGCCTTTCGCACTCCCCAGGGCTTCAATCCGCAGGATTTTGCCCCCCAAGCGGGTAATGCGGCGCATTTCTTCGTTCATCCGGTTGTAGGGCACGGTGACAAACACGCTGCCACTTTTGCGGATGGGGAAATTGCGGCGGTCACTTTCACCACTCTGGCGGAGACCGACCACTTCATAGCGAAATAAACGCTGATTGGCTTCGGTCAAACCGGCAAGTCCGGCACTGGCTGACCCGTAATACATTGGTGCGGCTCCCGAATAAATTGCTGTCCTAATTTTAGGGGCTGGTGGCTCCCCACCGAAACTATGACAATTTGTAACAATAGCCCAAGAAGGATTGCTCTAGGATGGGCTTAAATTATGGGGGCATAATTGGGGCATGGCACAGGTCAAACTCAAAAAATTACTCCATCAGCCGGAATTGGCCGCTTTATTGGCGGAGATGACCCAGGGTGAGGCGTGGGGGGTGACCGATGCCCAGGGCAATCCTTTAGCGGGTACCTTGTCCACCGGCGAGGGCATGGAAATTATCAGCGAGGGGCAACCCCTGGGCTGGGTGTACGGGGCGATGGCTCCCTTGCTCAGCCGGTGGTTGCAGTACGTTGTGACGCAGGAGCAGGACAAGCGCACCCTCGCCCAAGAAACCCTCGACCGCTACCGGGAGGTGAATCTCCTGTATGATTTGGCGGAAAAAATGCACGCCACTCTGGATTTGCAGGCATTAGCTGACCTGGTGATGGCGGAAACCCAGGCTTTACTGGGGGGGCACCAGGGCTGTCTGATGTTGTTTAACCCCTACAGCCAGGTCTTGGAGGTGGTCAGCAGTTATGGCCCGCCGGTGGAGCAGACCTATTTCCCGCCGGGGATGGGGATTGCGGGACATATTTTTCTGAGCGGGCGGGCGGAGATTGTCAACGATGTCAGCCGGGATGAGCGTTTTGTGCCCGGTTTGATCCCCATCTATGCCCTGATGTGTGCCCCCCTGACCACGAAGGAAGGAGCGATTGGGGTGATTAGTGTGACCAGCGACACCCCGATGGAATACACCGCCAGCCACCTGAAACGGCTGATGGCCTTGGCCGCCCAGGCCGCCCTGGCGATTAGTAATGCCCGTGCCCACGTCAATAAATTGCAGGAAGAACGGCTGCGGTTGAATTTAGAGCGATTTTTGGGGGGACGCTATCGGATTTTGCGTACCCTGGGCACCGGGGGTTTTGGGCATACCTACCTGGCGGAAGACCTGCAACGCCCCGGCACGCCCGCCTGTGTCGTTAAGCAACTGCAACCCGCCCGGGACAACCCCACCCTGATGGACGTGGCTCGCCGGTTATTCCGGGTTGAGGCGGAAACGTTGGAACTCCTGGGCAAACACGACCAAATTCCCTCCCTGTTGGCCTATTTTGAACAGGACGAGGATTTTTACCTGGTGCAGGAATACGTGGACGGCCAACTCCTGAGCGAAGAACTGGCGCAAACCGCCCCCTGCCATCCCCACCGGGTCATGCAGTTGATCCAGGAGATTCTGCACATCCTCGCCTTTGTCCATCACCATCAGGTTATCCACCGGGATTTGAAACCGGAAAATATCATCCGCCGCCGCCGGGATCGCAAGCTGGTTTTGATTGACTTTGGCTCCGTCAAACAATGCCGGGGTGCCACCCAAAAGCAGGAAACCATCGCCGTCGGCACCCGCGGTTATGCCCCCAGCGAGCAGTACGCTGGCCGCCCCCGGTTCAGCAGTGACATCTACGCCGTCGGGATCATCGCCATTCAAGCCCTGACCGGCCTACCCCCCAGCCAATGGCAAGCCCAGGATGGCAGCGGGCAACTGCGCTGGCGGGATCACTGCCCCGATGTCCCCGCAGACTTGGCGCAAGTCTTGGACAAAATGGTGCGAGAGCAGACCTGGGAACGCTACGCCAAAACCAACGATGTCCTGAAAGCCCTGGAGCAGGTGCAGATACCCGATACCCCCGACACGGAAATCCTCACCCCCATGCCCACCAACTCGGAACCCTCCCTGTTGGTACAAAGTAGCCGCTGGTTGGTGGAAACCGCCCGCCGCTTGATCCAGGGTTAAGGCACCCCCAGGATGTTAGGATGGGTCAAGAATGCCGCCATTCTGGGTATTCTCAGATTTTTACCCGAATTTTTCGAGGAGTTCCCACCATGCGTTCCTATCTTTGGATTGTGCTGAGCTTATTAGCCACCACCCCCATGGCTCCGGGGCAAGCCCAAACCCCCACCAAAGCCCCCACCAGCAATACCCCCATCACCGACCAGTTCAAAATTCCCCCATTTCGGGACTACACCGGCGATGGCATTCAAAACCTGGATGATATTCCCGCCCACCAGAAAAACTACAACGACCTGCTCAAGCAATGGGCAGCCCGCATCAGTGGCTTGCTCTAAAACCTGTAGCGTTTGACTTCTGGGGGCAGATTCGCCACACTCAAAAGGAGATTGTCTGCCCTCCAGGTTATGACTGGGTTAAGCTTGGCAATCCATCGGCCAAATTTGTTGCAACTCCTGCTAAAATTTGGTTAGTTTCACCGCAAATGTTTGTGGTGAATTTCAGCGCAATGTCTGTCAATTAAACTGTTTAACCGTTGAGGAGTTATAGCTATGCGTCCCCAAATGTTACTTTCCCTGTCGGTAGCTGGCACGGTGCTGGCGGCGGCAATGGCTCCGGCAAGTGCCCAACCCGCCCCCAAACTATACGAGCCTCCGGTGATGACCACCACGGCGGCGAAATCCGAAGCTTGGCCTCCTTTTACCAAGCCCTTTCTGTGGCGGCAACCCAACACCGTGATCCAATTCCCCAAGCCTTCCTACTACGAGCATCCCTTCGCCATTGAGCGGAGTATGGAGCCGTTCAAGATTGGCATCAAAAAAACGACCGGCACTTCCGCCACCCCGGTGAGCGACAAGTTCCGCATCCCCCCCTTCCGGGATTACACCGGCGACGGGATTCAAAACTTGGATGATATTCCGGCCCACCAGAAAAACTACAACGACCTGCTGAAAAAGTGGGCCAGCACCATCAGCACCTGCTCCAAACAGCGGGGCGTGATGTTCCGGCAAGTGGGTAAGGAAGAAGTGCCCATCCAAATCAACGGGGACCCCGGTAAGGTGCAGTTGAATGCCAACAACATTCCCGTTTGTCCCGGTTAGACTCCACTAATACCTTTTGAGAATCTATCGGCTCCCTGGGCGACCGGGGAGCCTATCTATTTGGAAAACCATAACTGGGGTCGTCGGCCAAATTTCTAGGGGAAACGGTGAACCACGGTGGTTTTGTGATCTGGCCGACCGCAACGGTGACTATCGTCTTACGGAAACACGTTAGGACGGTGTTTGAAGGCAGCATCGACGCAATTGTGAAAACTCTCAAACTCATTCCATCCCTGTCGCATCCAATTCTTGAGCACAAACCACCAATGCTCAATCTTGTTCAAGTCTGGAAAATAGGGCGGTAAATACCAAAGCTCACATCCGGCTGGCGCTACAATCTCCTCAATCGCTTGACCATGATGGCACGTTGCATTGTCAATCACAATGACATCACCGGGTTGCAATTGCGGCACCAAAGACTGCTCTAACCCAGAAATGTTGAATCAGCGTAACAAAACTTAACATTAAACGTCAGATTTACCCTACCATGGCCTCAATCCCCAAGATTTCCAATGAACTACCCCGCCGCAAGCGGACGGGGTATCAGAATCAAAAAAGAGCAAG
>CAYZTU010000052.1:0-11180 GCA_964481635.1 uncultured Synechococcus sp. | reverse complement strand
CGCCAACCCCAACCGCCCCAGGGCAAACCGGGTACTCAGCACCGGCCAGCCCCCCACCCACCCACCCAAAATTCCCACCAATAGACCACCCGCCACCGGCACCAGAGCCAAACTCCAGGCTCCCCAGCCACCGATCCAACCCATCAGGGTTTCAAACCCCCCCTGGTGAATCCAGCCGATCCCAGTCCGAAACCCGACCACCCCCAACCCCGTCCCCCCGCCGATCACCGCCGCTAGGGTCAAAACCAGCACCTCCGGGGACAACGGCAACCCTTCCCACCCTCGTTGCACCCGCATCGGCGTGACAGGCATCTCCAGGTCAATTACCAGCCAATTCTAGTTTAAGCCGTTCCCCTGCCCTAATGTCACACACTGCCGCAGCATCGCTAACGCAAGCGATTGGGGCGCAGGATACGAAAAAGTAACCACAACCCCAGCGTCATCGCCCCCACCAGCAGTAACCCCGCCCCCAGAAACACCTGGATATTGGCCTGACCCCGGTCAAAAATAATGGCCGCCCCGATGATAAAAGCACCCACCACCACACTGTAGGAAAGGCGATTAGAAGCCGTATCCACCGCCCGTTGGAGTAGTTCAATATCCGTGATATTGACCTGCCAGCGCAAATTTTCTGAATTCACCCGTTGCAGCAACAACTCCACCTGCCGGGGGGAATCCAAGGACAGGGAACGCAAATCTAAAGCGGTTTGCCAGAGGGTCGGCATACCGTCTCTGCCCAAAAATTGCTGTTGCAATAACCGCCCCATTAAAGGCCGCATCTCCCCCACCAAATCAAACTGGGGGTCAAGTTCCCGCCCCATACTTTCCAAATAAGCCAACGTCCGGGCTAAAATCCCCATACTCCCCGGCAGGCGCACCCGGTTTTGGCGGGCGGTTTCCAAAATTTCACTCAACAGTTGCCCAAAATTCACCTGCCCCAGACTGCGGGGATAATAACGGCGCAACAGCCGGCCAAAATCCTGCTCCAACTGGTTCAGGTCATCCGGGCGGGGGGATTCGGATAATTCCAAGGTCAACTGCACACAGCGCCGGGGTTCCAACGTCACCAAAGCGAGTAATAATTCCGTAACCAACCCCTGGGTACGGGGGTCAAAACTGGCGACATTACCAAAATCCAACAGGGCAATTTGCCCACTTTTGAGATAGAAGAAATTCCCCGGATGCGGGTCAGCGTGAAATAGCCCATCAAAGCAAATCTGCTGAAAAAACGCTCGCAAAATCATCCGGGCAATCGCTGCCCCCTGGGTTCGTGCCGTCGTGCGATAGCCCGCCAATAGGGGTAAACCATCCAACCATTCCAGCACCAACAGGCGAGACGTACTGAATTCGTCATACACCTTTGGCACCCGCAATGCCTGCACCTCCGGCCAGGGGGACTGGGACAAATTCGCCCCAATCGTGCGGGTAAACTCCGCCTCTTGACTAAAATCCAACTCCCGCACCAACACCGCACTAAACTCATCCACCAGCGTTACCCAATTCAAGCTCTGCCCCCATTCCGTCTGCTCCACCAGTGCCGCCAGGGAACGCAGCAGGGTGACATCCTGGTCAATCACCGTGCCAATCCCAGGCCGTTGCACCTTGAGGGCTACCTCCGTCCCATCCGTCAACGTTGCCCGGTACGTCTGCCCAATCGAACCGGCGGCCACGGGTTGGGGATTCACATGGGCAAACACCGTGCCGAAGGGCTGGGGCAATTCCCGGCGGATCATCACCTCCATCTCACTCCAATCCACCGGCGGCACCTTACTTTGTAAAGCACTCAACGCCTGGGTGTAACTGGCCGGGAGAATATCCGCCCGGGTACTCAACAGTTGCCCCAACTTGACATACACCGGCCCCAATTCCACCAAAATTTGCCGCAGTACCGCCGGGGGGGGCAATTCCGGCTCCCCCACCTTTTTCCCCAACAGGAGTTGCCGCATAAATTTCCAGCCGTTACGCAGGAGAATTTCCGCAATTTCCCCTTGGCGTTCTGTAGTACGGGCAAAACCAGAGAGCATGATGGTTTCCGTAGAAGCCGGTTAGGCGGGCACACGACCCGGTTTTTAGTGTAACAGGTTGCCTTGGAGGCGAATTGGATTGCAGAACCCTAGCTACAGCAATCTCACCCGATGGGTAGTATGGACATTCTCAGGAATCCAGTGCGGGGAATGCTCCCCGGCGACCGCTGAGTAAAACGAAGTAGGACTCAGATGATATTGCCATATTTTATGATGACAACCGCAGGTACCCCCTGCCATCGGTTGTCTGGACACAATGCCCCCATTGGTCAGGGGGAGAATCCTCCGCCCAGGTATTCACCGCCATCACGATTTGGTCAATTCCCTGCCGTAAATTCGCCGCCGGTTGTTCCGATAAATTCACCACAATGGCAAACACTAATCTGGGACGATTCCGGGGTTGGAGATAACCAGCCAGGGCGGCAACCCCTGACAGGGTGCCCGTTTTGGCCTGTAGGTTAATGTCCGTCCGGGTAAACCGCCGTCGCAGGGTGCCGGACAGTCCCGGCACAGCTAAAGAATCGGCATAACTGGCGTGCGCCACCGCCATCCCCTGCAACATCTGCACCAAAGCCAGGGGCGTAACCCGGTTGTGGCGCGACAGTCCAGAGCCATCACTTTGGCGTACCCCGCCAGGGCTGACCCCCAGACCCGCTAAGACTTTTTGTACCGCTTGAATCCCGGCCAAGTCGCTGGGAATGCGGGGATTGCTGACCGCCCCCAAATGCCGGAGCAGGGCTTCTGCGTACAGGTTATCGCTGACCTGATTGATTTGAGTCACCAGTTGCGCCACCGGCACCGATGCGACTGCCGCCACCTCCGTTCCTAGATTGGCGGGGGGTACCGTCCGTTGAATGGTTACTTTTTTATTAGGGAAAAGCCGGGTTAATGTCTGGACAAGATACTGATCCGTATCCAGAATTGGCACGGTAAAAACAAGGGGCTGAGGGGTCACATCCCCCCGGATATGCAACTGGGGTAACCCTGGGGGAATCCAAATATTCACCGGCTGCGTGGGACTTTGGGTACTGCGGGTGGTGTTGATAATCTGCCAATAACGCCCCGCATTCGGGTCAGACCAGACGACCCGTGCCGGTTTCCCGGCGGTCTGGGCAATCAGCCGCATCTGACTTTCATTGCGGTTCAAAATTAGGTTGTTAATCGGCACAATATCCGTATTGAGAATATCCTGCCATTCCCATTGGTCATTAAAATTAGGTCCTTGGAAATAACCCGTATGGATGACCACCGTATCAAAGGTTTGTCGTTGGGTCGGGGTAAGTTTTTGGGCTAATTGTTGTAACTTAACCGTTGTGAACGTGGGGTCTCCCTGTCCCACTAAATGTAACTGCCGTCCTTGCTGATAAAACACCGTCCGCAGGCGATGCTCTCCCCCGAGCTGGACGAAAGCCCCCGCCGTGGTCAGCAGTTTCGTGGTAGAAGCGGGTAAAAAAAATCGTTGGCTTTGGTGTTCGTAGAGGGTACGGGGTGGGTTTTCTTGCGTCTGAATCAAAATCCCCCAGTGCGCCTTTTGGTAGTCCGGTTGCTGACGAATTTGCTCGATGGTCTGGGTCAGGGACGTGCGACACAGTTGTACTGGCGTGGGTGGATTGGCTAAAAACATGGCGACTAACTCAACAACTGATTATGATATGGCGATCCTAATTGAATTGTGCCTAATTGAACTATGCATAGGGGGCTTAGGGCACTGTCCCATTTTTGGTTATGAGTAAATTTTGAGACTACCACATGATTATCACATAATTATAAAGGGTTCCGAAGGCTATATTTGCTGATAATTTTATAGGTGAGCATTATCATCAGCACGGGGTAGGTTGATAGGGATTATTGCTTAAATCGGATGCCCAAAATCAGAATTAAAATTCCCATTAAACCAGGGGTCAGCCAATCTCCATAACGCACATAAATTGTTTGGTTGGTGCGCCGGTAAATGCGAGCCAAATGGTTCACATTCTCCTGGGGCGGAGCTTGCCAAATCATGCGCCCCCGGGGGCTGATCACCCCGGAAATCCCCGTATTGGTCGCCCGTACCAGCCAACGGTCGGTTTCAATCGCCCGCAGGACATCCTGGGCTTGGTGTTGCCGCATCATCCGGGGCGGGTAGGGGTCGTTGTTGGCCGCCGTGATGATCCATTCCCCCCCCGCCTGGGCTTGGGTACGAAAAATCGGGGCAAAGGCGGAATCGTAGCAAATCCCCACAATCACCGGGCTAAGGGGGGTACGCACCATCTGGGGTATGGTTCCAGCGGTCTGGGATGCGGGTAAGGCCGAAATGCGCCGCACCCAAGGCCCAAGCCAATCCTCGAAGGGAATAAACTCCCCCAGGGGGACAATCTTTACTTTGTCATAACGGCTCACCACCTCACCCTGACGATTGAGCAGAAATAAACTGTTGGTAAACTTCCCATTTTGCCGACCATAGGCACCCAAGATTAAGGGAGTTCCCCAGTTTTGTATTAACGATGTCAAAGTATGATCGGGTGTAAATTCTGTGCCTAATGCTCCCTCTGGGGTAATAATTACCTCCGCCCCCTGCCTGGCCAAGGTTGCATAGCCTGAGCGCAGACGTTGTTCCATCTCCAGGCGGCCTAGGGGCGTAAACCGCTCTCGGTTGGGGATATTCGGCTGGATGACCCCCACGGGGAAATAGGCCAACACCCGCTCCCGGGGTGCCGTGACCTGCAGAAACCAGCCCAAACTTTGCCCCAGCAAAAATAAACCCACCGCCACGGGCAGGATGATTTTTCTCGGATAGGTCACCGCCAGGGCTAGGACACCGTTGACCAGCATTAACCAGGCCACCGGGGTCACCGGCCCGGATAATTGCCCCAGGTGCAGAAACGTCGGGTTGCTGGGGCTTTGGGTGAGGGCGAGGGTCGGCCACCAGAGGGGGGTGTGGCTGGCGAGGGTTTCCCAAGCACACCAAACTGCAACCCCGGCCAGCAAACGCAGGATGGGTTGGGTGATCCGACTGACGACCCACGCCCATAAGCCCACCCACAGCGCACCCCAGAGGGTGACCAGGAACCATATCGTGATGGCAATGACCAAACTCAGCCCCCAGGAAATGCCCAACCAGGTGAGTGGGTGTAAATGCACCAGCCAGGATAGGGCGAGGCCATGATAGGCGGCCCCCCAGAGTATTCCCCGCCCGAGGGTGTTTTTGTGCCCGTAGGTTACCCACCACAGGGGCACCAGGGCGATCCAGGCCAGCGGCCACAGCCAGGTTTCCCCGGGAGTTAAACCCAGCAGTGCCCCAGATAGGGGCAATAGGATCGTAGGCAGAGTAGGCCGCCAGCGGGCAGGGCGAATAGTTGACATCGGTGGTTTAGCTGATTATCCTTTAGGTGTTATCATGCCCTGTTTATTCGCTCCTTAGGTCTGGTTCGCACTTCCCGTGGTTCATGCTAGAACCTGTTTCACATTTGGACTGATTGACGAACCCATTTTGACAAAGCTTCTCCAATTTTGGAGCAAGTGCTAGTGGGTGATTCGGGAGCGGGGCATCGTAGAAATTAGTGTCACATTGGCATCACCGCATTACTTGAGGAGTCTATCCCATGCAACACACACTAGGCACCAGCGGCTTTACCCTGGCCTTGACCTTCCTGACCACGCCGGTCTTTGCCCAGTTGGGTACCCAGTTGCCCGCCCCGGCGGACTGGAATCAACGGCAACAGCGTTCGAGCCAGCCCAGCCAACGACCGATTCCTGTACCAGGGATGTCAGTACCGGTGGGGCAGGGGAGTACCTTGCCGCCCGCTCCTGGGGTCATGATGAATCCCGAACAGTCCTACCGGGTGTTGGTGGTGGGGATGCCCCCGGCCAATTTGGGTGTACTGCGGCAAATGGTGCCCCAAGCTTTCCCCGTGCGCTATCAGGGGCAGGTGGTGATGCAGGCGGGGGTGTTCCAATCGGCGCAAGAGGCCGAGCAGTTGGCTCAGCGGTTGCGGCAGCAGGGGTTGCCGGGGCAGGTGGTGGGTCCGCAGCAAACCCAAGTAGCGACGGCTCGCCGGGATGCCCAAATGCAGATGGTGTTAAACCCGCAACGCAACAGCAATCCGGGTGCTTTGGAAGCCGTATCCGGTTGGAATAATCTCCGCCGCAATGCCCTACCCAGCCGTTCTCAGCAACCGGTCGTGCGGGTTTTGGTGCAACCCGCCACCCCCAACCAACAGGAAGACATTCTCAAACTCATGCCGGAGGCGTTTCGAGCCAGCCATCGGGGGCAAATTCTGTGGCAGGTGGGTCGCTTCCAAGACCAAACTCGGGCACAACAGTTGGTGAATTACCTGCGCTCCCGGGGCTTCCAGGTCGTGGTCGAATCCCAATAATTCTGGCGTACAATACCGGGGTATAGCACCGGGGGAAATGGCATGACGGAACTGGATACGGGTTTGCCCAGCGTGCGGCAGGTGCAGACCTGCATTCAAGAGAAAAAAGCGGTGGAGGTCAAGCTCAGCACCGGCGATGTATTGGCGGGGCAAATTCTCTGGCAAGACCCCAGCTATCTCTGTCTGGTGAATGGGCAACAGGAGCGTTTTCTGCTGTACCGAGCCGCTGTGGTGTACCTCAAGATTTGAGCGGGGGAGCAAATCCTAGCCGGAATCCTCAAATCACGGTACAAGGGAAGAACGTATCCCCCCAGTGAGTTATGACGGTGGCCTCCGGTTTTGACCCCCAACATCCCCCGGCGCAGGCGGTGATCGATACCTGTGTCCACTGCGGGTTTTGTTTGACCACCTGCCCCAGTTACCGGGTTCTGGGGACGGAGATGGATTCCCCGCGGGGGCGCATCTATCTGATGAATGGGATTGCCCAGGGGGACATTGACCTCAACGCCACCACGGTCAGCCATTTTGATACCTGTCTGGGCTGTCTGGCCTGTGTGACGGCCTGCCCCTCGGGGGTGCGTTATGACGAGTTGATTGGTGCCACCCGTGCCCAGGTGCAACGCAACCATCCCCGTCCTTGGCCGGAAACCCTGGTGCGGCAACTGATCTTCCAGCTCTTCCCCTACCCGGAACGCCTGCGTTGGGTGGCACCGTTTTTGTGGCTTTACCAAACCATGGGTTTAACACAATGGTTGCCGGGGCTGTTGCAGCGGGTTTCGCCCACCCTGGGGGCAATGGCGGGCCTGTTGCCGCCGTTAACTCTGTCCCAGCTCGCTCCCCGTCCTTGGCCGGAGGTTCTGCCCGCCCAGGGTGTCCGCCGCTACCGGGTGGGGGTGATTTTGGGGTGTGTGCAAAGATTATTCAACCCGCCGGTTAATGAGGCGACGGTGCGGGTGTTGCGGGCGGTGGGGTGCGAGGTGATCATCCCGCCCCAGCAGGGCTGTTGTGCCGCTTTGCCCCAGCACCAGGGGGAAACCAACCAGGCGCAAACCCTCGCCCGTTGGATGATTGATAGCTTCCGACATTATGAACTCGATGCCATTCTCATCAACGCCTCCGGGTGTGGGCACACGCTCAAGGAATACGGCCAGATGCTGGCGGATGACCCGGAGTACCGGGAATTGGCGCAGGCGTTTAGCCAGAGGGTCAAAGATGTGCAGGAATTTCTCGCCCACATTTCCCTGGACGTGCCCCTCTATCCCCTGGCGGATGCACCCCTAACCGTGGTGTACCAGGATGCCTGCCACCTGATCCACGGCCAAAAAATCAGCCTGCAACCCCGGCAATTATTACGCCAGATTCCTGGTTTAGAGCTACGGGAACCTCTGGATGCGGCGCTCTGTTGCGGCAGCGCCGGGGTGTACAACTTTCTCCAGCCGGAAACCGCCCAGGAATTGGGGCAACAAAAGGTGATGAATCTCCTCAACACGGAAGCGCAGGTGATTGCTTCGGCCAACATTGGCTGTACGGTGCAAATTCAGCATTACCTGCGGGAACGGGGGGCAACGGTGCCGGTTTACCATCCGGTGCAACTGCTGGATCACGCCATCCGCCACCTACCGCTCCAGGAAGTCCACCAGCCGGGGCAGGGCGATTTGGTCTGAGGGTAAGTTCAAAGAATAACCCAGCCGCTTCGCCTTTTGGGTCATGGCGGGGCTGAAGACATCCTGGTTGTAAACCCCGTGACACACCCCCCAGTAAATGGGGTAAGCATTTTGGTTGTAGCCAAAGAATTCGCCGCCGGGATTGAGCAAGTGGGCGAGATACCCGG
The DNA here is from genome assembly GCA_964481635.1 of uncultured Synechococcus sp. Taxonomy (GTDB): domain Bacteria; phylum Cyanobacteriota; class Cyanobacteriia; order Gloeomargaritales; family Gloeomargaritaceae; genus Gloeomargarita. The sequence continues at coordinate 2,970 of CAYZTU010000052.1, read as the reverse complement.
CTCCCGTGGGGTTGCGAAAGATAAAAGCGGGGCGGGTGCGGGAGCAGTACAGGTAGTCCTGGGTACGCTGGCTGAATTGGGCGGGCGGTTTGCCCTCCAGCGGCCAGGAACGGCGACCCATGGTGACCCGGTATAGCTTACCTTGGGGGCTTTGCTGCTCCAGATGTATGCCCAACACCTGGCTTTCCCAGCACTGCCCCTGCTGACAACCCGACTGGACAATGGGTTTCCCGCTGCCGCCCTGGGGTTGGGCAAGCACTGGGAGAGCCACCAACCCTAATCCCAGGCTGAGGGCAACCGGACGATGCATCCATTTCCTGGCGATCAACCGGCTCGCCACGATAGCGAAACACGCAAATCTTGACATGGTATGGCTTGACATAGTGGTTGACATAGTAGCGCTACAGCACAGAGGTTCCAGGGTTGGGGGATTAACCCCACTTAACGCTATCATCCTAGCCAGCGATGGCTAAATCGGGGTGGGATTGGAAGGCTTGCGCCAAAAAATCAATCAAACAATGAATCCGCCGGGGCACGTAGGGTTGCTTCACGTACACCGCATGGATAGGCATGGTTAACGGCGCAAAGTCCGGCAATAGTGGCCGCAGGGGGTTATCCCCAGCAAAATCCGCCTCCCCCAGCAACCAACTGGGAGCCAGGGCAATTCCGATTCCCGCTAAGGTCGCCGCCCGCACTGCCACCGAGCTATCCACCCGCAACCGACCCTGCACGGGCGTGCTGAGCAAATGCCCATCCCGGTGGTATTGCCAGTGATTGCCTGTCAACAACCGAGTATAGACAATGCACTCATGCTGCGCCAAATCCTGGGGTTGCTCCGGCTGGCCGTGCCGATCCAGGTAGGTTTGGCGGGCTACCGTCAGCCGCCGGGTCGTCCCGATCAACCGCTCCACCAACCGCCGGTCCCGTTGTCCCCCGATGCGAATTGCCACATCTACCCCCTGCTCCCAGAGGTTGACAAAACCATCATCCAAGGTGAGTTGCACATCCACCTGGGGATACTCGACCAAAAATTTAGCCAGGAGAGGAATCACCTGCCGTTGCCCAAACGCCACCGGACAATTCAAACGCAACAGCCCCGCCGGTTCATCCCCCACCCGTACACTCGCCTCCGCCGCCGCCATTGCCCCCAAAATCTGGTAGCAATGTTCGTAAAACCGTTCCCCCTCCGCCGTCAAGGTCAAAGTGCGGGTGGAACGCATCAGCAATCGCACCCCCAAGTCATCCTCTAGGGCGGCCAACTGCTTGCTCACCGTCGGCTGGGTCGTCCCCAACGCCTTAGCCACAGCGGAAAGATTGCCCATCTCGACAATCCGCACAAAGGTTTGAATGCAACTAAGACGATCCATACCGATAGCCCGTCCATTTTCTTAAGATTACATTAAGAATCCGTAGGATCACCCCCCTTGGATTGGTAACGGCATCGCTCAAGCAACGGCAATGGTTTCCCGTCCGTGGGGTGCCATAAAATCAATCACTGGCCCCGCCGGGACAATGCGGGTGGGATTAATGGTGGGATGGCTTTGGTAATAATGCCCCTTAATATGAAACATATTCACCGTCTCCGCAATTCCCGGCATTTGATACAGTTCCCGCACATAAGCCCACAGGTGCGGATAGTCCATCAAACGGCGAAGATTGCACTTAAAATGTCCCACATAAACCGGGTCAAACCGCACCAACGTGGTAAATAACCGCCAGTCGGCTTCCGTCAGTTGCGCTCCCAATAAATAGCGATGGTGGGTCAGGCATTCTTCCAACCAATCGAGGGTGGCAAATAGGGGTTGAATCGCCTCATCGTAAGCCGCTTGTGTGGTAGCAAAGCCACAGCGATAAACGCCATTATTTAGCGTGTGATAAATTCGTTCATTAATGGCATCAATTTTGGGTCGTAATGCCACGGGATAATAATCCCCTGGTTTGGCTCCTAGATGATCAAATGCCTGGTTAAACATCCGAATAATTTCCGAAGATTCATTATTCACAATCGTTTGGGTATGCTTATCCCACAACACCGGCACCGTCACCCGCCCCGTGAAATGGGCATCGGCACGGGTATAAATTTCATGTAAATACTGAGCCTGGTACATCGGGTCAGGGATCACCCCCGCAGCCGGGGCAAACGTCCACCCCTGTTCCCCCATCCACCAATGCACAACCGAGAGCGAAATCAAGGATTCTAATCCCTTCAGGGTGCGAAAAATCAGGGTGCGGTGTGCCCAGGGACAGGCATAGGAAACATAGAGGTGATACCGCCCCGGTTCCGCTACAAATGACCCGGTATCAGCGGTTAGCCAGTGGCGAAATTGGGCTTCTTGCCGGACAAACCGCCCCCCGGTATGGACGGTTTCGTACCATTGGTCATGCCATTGACCGTCAATCAGAAGTCCCATTATTTTCCTTCAGTGCCGTATGTGTAGGTAACCTAATCATGAGTTTGGGAGCGAGCCTGCGCTTCAGGAATCCACTTTTCCTTAAGAAGTTTTTGAATGTCCGCCTCAATCAAGGCAAGGTCAAGTTTTACACTTTGCCATAACAACTTACTATTACCTCCCAAAAGGATAGTACCATCGTAGAGTTGAATAACAAATGTGCAATCGGCTACATTTTTATACATATTCCAAATGGAATTATCTTGGATATGAAACAAAGGGAAATATTGCTTATCTATGAAAAAAGCATTTGTTCTAGTTGTGGCAATTAATTCATAGCCCTTCATTTGAGCCAGGTGGATAAATGCTGCCAGAGATAAACCTTGATCAATCGTCATATCCCGAGGCTGTATAAAGTAAACTTGATGGGGAATTGTTGGATTAACTTCAACTAATACGACTTTGGGTCGGTAATTTTTCAAAGAGTCCCAAATGTACCAATCATTCCCATCTACATCAATCGAAAATGAACTACCCCGCCGCAAGCGGACGGGGTATCAGAATCAAAAAAGAGCAAGCT
>CAYZTU010000051.1:0-12086 GCA_964481635.1 uncultured Synechococcus sp. | reverse complement strand
TCTCTGCATTTTACGCCGCAGAGCGGCGGGGAATTGACCCGCAGAGATTAAAAAAAATCCCCCGGTTGGGGGAACGGCTAAGAGAGAAGCAAAACGGGGTAGCTGTTCTGCGGCTAGTCGAGGGAGTTTGGTGAACTCAAAAGGGGTGAATTGGCAAGGCTGGCCTGAAAAACCCCTAAAAAATTATTTTGCTTTGATGGGTGTTGGGGATGCCTGGTTATAATCTACAGGCAATGACTCATCCAACGACTTATGACGAGTTTGTCACTGCTTTCTTTGGCATTTTCAGCCAGAGAAGTTTTCGTGGTGATGATTTTCTAAGTTATCTGAATCGCCCTGATAGGGAACGGACGGGTGACGAGGCATCCATTGTTGATACGGCTATTGCCAGCCCTCTATTAGGTTTATTGGGCTTTCAGGCGGGAGAACGGGTTTATAACCAGCAACATTTGGGGGATCGCCCCGATTTTGCGCCTAGTGATCCAGTGTATGGCACCTGCTTCATTGTGGAGGACAAGAGTACAGCACTACCATTAACGCTTGATTTGAGCGATCCCAAAAGCTATCTCTCACAACTTAGGGGCTATATGAGGGGTGTGCATTTGGGCTGGTTAATGAATGGTAAGCAGTTGATGGCATGGCGATTTACTGATCCCAACAACCCACAATGTTTTATTAATCTGGATATTTCCATCGCAATTCAAGAGTGGCATCAGGGGGGGATATCCACCCTATCAAATGTAACGAATCAAGCCCTCCATGACCTGTTTGACCTATTTCGGAAAGAGGCATTTACCAGCTTACAACGGTTGGAAGCAGACCTGGCACTCGATGAGGAAGCGTGGTACAGACAGGCATTACCTCTGGGCAATGGGAGTGGCAATGAACCGGTATTGGTGGAAGCTTTGCAGTCGCTGGTATTAGAGCTTCAACGCCATGCGAGACGATTACTAAGAGACCATTTAACTCGTTATGCCGAATATCAAAATAAAGCAATACGGATTACTGATGATGCCTTAGCAACAGCAACTCAAGAAATTCAACAGCTACGAGAACGTGTACTGACCAATGTTAATGGTATTCAAAATATGGTTGGTTTGAATACTGAAGACCGAGCGATGATTGAGGCTATTTTGCAACGACTGGAACAGGATGCCAGGGCTTATATCAATTCCAAGGAGTTGTTGACTGAAATTCTGGCAATTTTGACTCATTCATGTCAGCGAAAATTTGCAAACCAGACAAAAATACCCAAGGCTCCATCAACCCTAGAGGAGGGATACCCTGGGTTGAATGATGCTCTCAAACCTTATATTGAAAAGGTATTTACTTGGCATCAGCGACAGGCCATCCTACGACAGACTTATCAACTCGATATTCGGGTGCATGATGACTATATGGTTTGGACGGCTCTAGTACAGGAGACGATGTTGGGAGGGTTAGAGGAAACGCAAAGGCAGGCGGAATTTGCTCTGCAAGCGGCCTATGTTGTTTTCATCCGGTTGTTGCTGATTCGTGTCTGTGAGGATAAGGGCGTTTTCCCCCATCGGTTTGTATCGGATGGTGGGGTCAAAAATTGGCAGGAAAATATTCAACGATACTGGGTATTTGCGACAGGAAATCCCTACAGCCCATTACTAGATATGGCCTACAACAATGCTCAAAATATCTATGCTCATTTCTTTACGGGACGAGAATTATTTAATTGGTTTTTGTTGGATCAACAACAGTTGGTGATGACCCTACATAAGTTGAGTAAGTTTAACTTTGCCGGGGTAGATTCGGATATTGTCGGCACGGTTTACAGCACCTATGTCAACCGTAAGGAAAAGAAGGAAAAGGGGCAATACTATACGCCGCCAGAGATTGTTAATTATATTCTGGATGAGGTGGGTTATCGCACGGGTGCAGGCATTATTGGGGACAACAAACGTCTGATTGATCCGGCTTGTGGGAGTGGTTCTTTTTTGGTGGCGGCGGCAAAACGATTGGTGGAGACATACAAGGGCAATGCCAACCAAATTGATGATCCGACATCGGTGCTGGATCGGGTGCAAAGTAATCTCTATGGGTTTGATCTGAATCCATTTGCTTGTTACTTATCGGAAGTGAATTTGCTGATTCAGGTTTTAGACTTAGTTAAACTGGCACATGACAGAGAGCAACGCCCGAAAATTCAACGCTTTCATATTTATAATGTGGATGCTCTGGCTCGACCCACTGGAACCTACCGTTCGCTGATGTTTAATACGCTAATTGCAGAAGAAAATGACCAGGTGGATCAAATTAAAAGCCGCTCGCCCAACACGCCCTATGCCAATGGTTTCGCCTTTGTTGTTGCCAACCCACCCTACGGGGCATCAATTAGTAGTGAATACCAACAGATTCTTAAAATTGACTATTCTGATGTTTTTTATGGTCATCCTGATACTTATACATTCTTCTTAAAGCTAGGGATAGAATTACTTGCTCAAGGGGGTAAACTTGGTTTTATTACACCTAATACTTATCTTGTAGGTACAAATAGTTCTGCCCTACGCCGAACATTATTAAATGCAGGAAAAATTGATCAAATCGTAGATTTACCTCAAGGTATTTGGGCTGATGCCAATGTAGATTGTGCTTTATTATTTATGACTGAAGAGACTAATGAAGAAGCTCGACAAGCACAGGAAGTAAAAATTAATATCCTCGGTCTGCGTGATACCCTAGATAAACTTTTCAATAGAGATTGGCTGGAAACGCTCAATCAACGACAATCACGCTGGCTTCATGATCCAAAATGCGACATTCATGTTCGTTATGATTCTTTAATGCAAAAAATTGAGGAGGCTTGTTACATCTCAATTAATAACAACGGCACGACTAGAAGGGTATTACGTCTTGAGGATATTACAGATAGCTGCCCAGGCATTGAACCCTATAAAACTGCGACTGAAGGACAAGTAAATCTTTATATCAAACCTCGCCGTGACGTTCCATCCGATGAGATGGATTGGCGACCTTTATTAGACGGAACAGGTTTTGTCGGAAGATATGAATTGCGATGGGGTAAACCCCAACCCTATCTCAAATATGGTGTATGGCTCTCACGCCCTCGTGAACCAAAATATTTTGATTCTCCAAAGCTACTTGTTCAAGATATGAGAAATCGTGCATTGAAACGCCGATTGGTCGCTACATTTGATGAGCAAGGATTCTACAATCGAAAAAATTTTAGTAATATTATTGAGCAAAATTCAAATTTTAGACTTAAGTATATTCTCGCTTTATTTAATTCCTCATTATTAAATTATTGGTTTGCAAGAAAGTTTGATAACCTTCATATTAACCCATCGTATTTTCGGCAACTACCCATTTATCCTGCTGATGCTGAAACCCAAGCAGAGTTGGTTGAGAAAGTTGATCGCATTCTCTCTAAAAACGCACAACTGAATGAATTTCGAGAACAGGGGTACATCATTCGTAAACAACGGGATGGCAATACTCTGATTGAGATTCCCTACGATCACCTCTTAGCCGAAGTTCAACAAAAGAACCCTAATTTTTCAACACTGACCCTATTTGATGCAAAAGCCGCAGGGCTGTTCACTATTCCTGAACGCTGTGATTTACGAGTTTCAATTAGTAGCAATGTTCATGTTTCAGAACGCTATTCCACCAGTATTGTATTGCGCCATAATAAGCTCTGGCTTGTGGTTGCCGATGACACCATTCGCCATTATTTACTCGGTTACTTAAAGCGTCCCCAATGGCAAGGCAAAACCTGGGATGAGATTAAAAATCAGGTGACTATGCCCTATGGAACTAATGACCTCAACACCTTTTTTACGACCGAGCAACAACGCCGCCTAGAGATTCAAACCCTACTCGATGAAGTTGCCCAGATTGATGCAGAGATTGATGAAAAAGTATTAGATTTGTATGGAATCATTGATCCTAATGACCGCCAGCGAATTTTAGGCAGTACATCCAACTCTGACGACGATGAAGCCAACGAGGTCGAGGCAGAAGTCGCAGAACAGTAGGATTTAGAGTAGGTGTAGCCTATGCCAGTCTTTACGACTGCACCAACTGTTCCCAGCCCAATTGCCCCAACGCCTGATTGCGCCGCAGCGGGCGGGTCACCAGGTCTAAAATATCCCTGGCTCCCCCAAACCCATGAATTTGGGCAAAGGTAAATTCCACCGACCATTTGGTGGTAATGCCCCGCGCTTCTAAGGGGTTGGCGTGCGCCATACCGGTAATGACTAAATCCGGCTTCAGGTCATAAATGCGCTGGATTTGGTGGTAATTATCCGGTTTTTCCACAATGCGGGGCAGGGGGGCATTCATGTCCTGGCAGGTTTGTTCCAGCAGAGCCAACTCGGCAGCTTGGTAGCGTTTATCCATGTAGGGAATGCCAATTTCCAACACCGTCATACCACAGCGCACCAGGAAGCGGGCGAGGGAAATTTCCAGCAAATTATCCCCCATAAAAAACACGGATTTCCCCCGGATTAGTTCCAAATAGGGTGCGAGATTGCTCCACATTTGGGCTTCCCGTTCTGCTAAACCTGAAGCCGGTTTTCCTAATACTTGGCAAATTTTGTCCACCCACGCCCGGGTGCCATCGGGACCAATGGGAAAAGGTGCCCCAATCAAGGTACATTTGCGCCGCCGCATCAACGCACTGGCCGTGCGGGATAAAAAGGGATTCACGCCACAGACAAACGCCCCGGCGGGTAATACGGGTAATTCCGTGTAACGCTTGGCGGGCAACCACCCGGAGACTTCAATTCCTTGTTTTTGTAACTCTAGGGTTAACTGCGTTACTACTGGGTCGGGCAGGGAACCAAATAATACTAAGGGCGCATGATCGCTGGTGGGTAGATTCTCTTTTTTTCGATTAAAATTCAGCAGACGTTGCAGGGTGGGTTCGGCCTTTTCCGTAGTCGGTAAAGTCTCCGGGCAACGTTGCGCCATCGCCGCCAAAACCGTATCTTCCCCCTGGGTAAAAGCGTAGTCCAAACCGTTCGCCCGAGCCACCACGATGGGAATGCCAAGCTCTGATTCTAATTTGGGAGCCAAACCCTCCAAATCCATCTTGATAATTTCCGTGGTGCAGGTGCCAATCCAGACAATCACGCTGGGATTGCGATCCCGTTTGATCTGTTCACACAGGCGTTTGAGTTCTTCATAATCATTTAATTGGGCGGAAATGTCCCCCTCCTCCAGTTCTGCCATCGCATAGCGGGGTTCGGCAAAAATCATCACCCCCATGGCATTTTGGAGGAAATACCCACAGGTTTTGGTGCCAATGACCAGGAAAAAGCTATCTTCAATTTTTTGGTACAACCAGGCCACGCAACTGATCGGACAAAAGGTGTGATAATTGCCAGTTTCACAATCAAAGGTGAGTTGGCTGGGTTGGGTTGTAGTTGTCATATTCTCCTCCTAGGGATGATGTTCCAAATGTGGGGATTCAGAGACAGATGGCTCTCCCGTTGGTGCCGGTGATTCTGGCAACTGGGCGACGGGTTTGGCTAACTCTTTGAAGGGGTCAAAATTCAAATCCAGGGCATCAATAATGGCATCGGGATTTCCCTGGCTGAGTTTGAAAAAGGTGGGCAACATATCCAAGAGTTGGGGGGCAGCCATCGTGATGACCCCCAGGATCAAACCCGCATCGGGACGACGGCCATTATCCGCCGTTTTGAACCCCCGTTGCTTGAGATAAACCTCCAACCAAGGCCGGTGATTTCGCACATACTCCAACCAGGTATTTCTTAATGTCCCCTTAAACTCTTCAAACGCTGCCATAACCTAACCCCGCATGACTACAGCCCCAGCTTAAACCATCAGCAGTTCCCCCTGGGGCTGGGCTGTGGTGGGGGGATTCAGGTAAAAATCCGACAGCAAATTGAACAATTCCCGATCCGGTGCATCCTGGGGGACAACCCCTTCGGGGCGGGCTAAAATCTGGTCGGCAATGTTGAGATAATAATCGCAAACGGACTGTAAATGGGGGGCTTTTTCCGCCATTTCAAAAATGGTTTTCCCCTTCACCCGTGAGATGCGAATATCATCAATCAACGGTAATACTTCTAACACCGGCATGGGCACAGCAGAAGTATATTTATCAATCAAATCCCGTTTGTTGGTGCGATTGCCAATCAAACCCGCTAAACGCAGGGGATGGGTACGGGCTTTTTCCCGCACGGAAGCGGCAATGCGGTTGGCAGCAAATAGGGCATCAAACCCGTTATCCGTGACAATCAAACAGTAGTCGGCGTAGTTTAGGGGAGCAGCAAAACCACCGCAGACCACATCCCCCAACACATCAAATAAAATCACATCGTAGGCATCAAACGCATTCAATTCCTTGAGCAATTTGACGGTTTCGCCCACCACATAACCCCCACATCCGGCACCGGCGGGCGGCCCCCCCGCTTCCACACAACTGACACCGCCGTACCCTTGGTAAATGACATCTTCTGACCACACATTTTCGTAGTGGTAGTCCTTTTCCTTGAGGGTGTCAATGATGGTGGGAATCAAAAACCCCGTCAAGGTGAAGGTGCTGTCGTGCTTGGGGTCACACCCGATTTGCAAAACTTTTTTACCCCGTTTGGCGAGGGCGGCGGAGATGTTGCAACTGGTGGTGGACTTGCCGATGCCACCTTTGCCGTAAACTGCGATTTTCATGCCAAGCTCCTGGCGTTGGGTCTGGTTTGATTATCCCTGATTTTTCCCGCCCCCCCAAATCCGTAAACAAGTTTCTGGCGCAGATTGTTTGTCTTTTTATGGGTTTAAAGGCTTAAAAATTAGATTTAATCTCAATTTTAGACCATTCAATGCCTAAAATAACCCCTTAAATAAAATTTATTAATATAATTATAATTAATAGTTACTAAATCCAAAAAATACAAAACAAAAATCAAACAGAGCTATTTGAGCCTTTTATAAAGCCAATAAAATCAAAGATATGTACTTATTAAATAATAACTATTAAGGGTTCATTCTCTCGTTACATTAAGAATTAAAACAGTCTTGGCTGAATTTACAAAAGGATGTGACCTAGGCTACCAAGTCATTTGGTTCCCGGAGATGCTCTGGCTACAATCGGGGCAGGGTGCGGGGGATGCCATGGGCAAGCCATTCAGTTCGCAAGTGGTGGTGGTTCTCAGTGCCGCCTGGGTGTTGGGGTTGCTGGCGGCGCAGATGCCCTATGGTCTGGGGGGAATTTCCTTCGGGGTCTATGGCATGGCGGCGATGGGGGTAGTCCTGGCGGTGGCTTCCCTGCGTCTGCCCCTGTTACGGCGCATGGGTTTGGTGTGGTGGGTGTGGCTGGTGGCGGGGGTGATTGCGGTGGCGGCGGGATTGTACCTGCAATGGCGCACTCCCCAACCAGGGCTGCAGGATGTTAGCCGCAAAGCCCCGGAATTTGACGTGGTGGTGACGGGCAAGGTGCAAAATTTACCCCGCTTAAATTCCAGTGGGAAACGCCGGTTTTTTCTGGCCGCCCAACACATTGATATCGGGGAGGCTCCCTACACCCGCACGGAGTCGGTGACGGGCAATCTCTATGTGACGGTGGCTCCCGACCAGGCAGCAGGCATCACGCCGGGGCGCAGGGTTGCCATCAAAGGGGATATGTACTTGCCGGTGACAGCAGCGTTTCGGGGCGGGTTTGATTTCAAAAATTTTCTGGCTCAGAATGGCACGTTTGCGGGGTTGCGGGGGGAGGAGGTGTACTTTACTGACCCGACGGGGGCGGGGGGTTGGGGGTTTTGGCGGCTGCGGCAAGATATCGTGGAGGTGCATAGTCGGGCGCTCGGGTCTTTGCGGGGGCCGTTTGTGAGTGCAATGGTGGTGGGGGCACGGGCGGTAGATATGGATAATACGCTCAAATCCTCCTTCACCCGGGCGGGGTTAGCCCATGCGTTGGCCGCTTCGGGTTATCAGGTTTCTTTGATTCTGGCTTCAGTACTGGCGGTGACCCGTGCCCTGCCCTTGAATATCCAACTGGGGGCGGGCTTTGCGGCGTTGGGGGTGTTCGTGTGTCTGGCGGGTCTGGAACCGGCGGTGGCACGGGCGGCGGTGATGGGTGCGGTGGCACTATTTGCCTTGGTGCAATCGGAGCGGGCTGACCGGGATATGACGGGGAAACGCCAGCCGGTGCATTTATTACTGATTACGGCAAGTGTACTTCTTATTTATGACCCGACTTGGATCGGCAATCTGGGTTTTCAGTTTAGCTTTTTGGCAACGCTGGGGTTGATGTTACTCGCCAATCCCATTGCCGGTAGTTTGCCCTGGTTACCCCCGGCACTGGCGGAGTTGATTGCGGTGCCCACGGCGGCATACCTGTGGACATTGCCCTTACAATTGTACAGTTTTGGCTTGATCAATACCTACTCGATTTTGTTGAATGCGGTGGCCGCTCCCATTATTACGGTGCTGACCTTGGGGGGGATGGTCACCGCCCTGGTGGGTTTGTTGGCAGCGGGGGTGGGGGCGTGGTTGACCCAGTGGCTGGCCTGGCCGGTGGATGCCTTGATTTATATGGTGGATTGGACGAATCAACTGCCGTTTAATTCCCTGGCCGCTGGGAAAATTACCCTGGGACAAATGGTGGTTTTGTATGTGCTATTAACGCTGATTTCTGCCGGGATTTTGTGGTGGCGACGGCGCTGGGTGGGGGTGGGATTGTTTGCGGTGGCCTTGGTATTCATTCCTTTGTTTTACAATCACGCTACACGACTGCAATTGACCATATTAGACACGGGTAAAATCCCGGTCATGGTCTTAGAAAATCGGGGCAAAATCGGGGTGATCAATGCGGGGGATGAAAGGACGGTAAAATTTACGCTCCTGCCGTTTTTGCAATTACAAGGCGTGAATCAGATTGATTTGGGTGTGGCTTGGCCGGGGGTCACCAATGCGGGTTGGGTTAACTTAAATGCGGTGATGCCCGTGCGCCAATGGTATGGGGAACTGCCCGACCTAAAATTAGCCAAAATCACCCCCCAGCCCTTGCAAAACCTCCAAAACGCCACCCTCGGGCAAATCAATTTCACCCTGACGGCGACGCAACCGCCGCTACTTCGCATCACGGCGGGAAATGAGAGTTTGGTCTGGTTGCCAGAAAGTAGCTTTGCCCAACAGGATGCCCTGGTCAAACAGGGGGTACCCCCGGCCAATGTGCTGTGGTGGAGCGGCGGCACCCTGGGAAATCGCCTCCTGCAAACCCTGCAACCCTACGGGGCGATTGCCTCCAATTTTCGGGTCAAAAAAGGAGACTTGGGGCGGTTGGAACGCCTGGAAATTCCCACCTTTGTTACCGGGCAGGCGGGGGCGGTGCAGTGGCGACCGGGGCGGGGCTTTGCCGGGGGACGGCAGGAATCAGCCGGTTGAGCGGGTGACGGCGGCAGTTTGTTGCCCCCGCATAAAATCCACCAGCCAGCGGTACAGGTGATAGGTGGCGAGACAATCATCCTGGTTATAGCGTTGCAATGCCTGAAGATAGCTCCGGTCTTGGGTTTGGAGCCATTGGTTGTACCACTGGGTACATTGCGCCCCATCCGCCCGGGGGTGCTGCCAGCCAAACCCCAACCAGCGGGCGATGGCCTTGAGGGTGTAGTTTTCCACCGGCAATACCACCGAGCGCACCAACCGGGCGTGCAAATCCACACACCGCTGGCGAATGGTCTGGAGCCGCTCCGGGGCGGTGTGATACCGTTGCCCCAACCGCTGGATGGTCTGGGGTTCAAATGGGCAAAAGTGATAGATGGGAGCCTGGGGATAGCGTTCCAGTAGGGTTAACAAATCCTGCCAGATGCGCCCTTCCTGGTTCACCTGCTCCGCTACCAGAGAATAAAAGGTCTGCTCCTGGGGGGTGACCAGTAACACCCCATGTAAATACACACAATCCAGGTAGGGGTCAGCTTCAATATCAAAAAAGTAGCCGATGTTGGCCTGGGGCAGGCGGGAAATCGGTGCCATCGCTAGCGCTTTCTGCTGGGCAATCGCCTGAGCCTGCCGGACGAGCTTATTGCTGGTATTCACCCCCAAACTGGTGCGGTTGTAAATCAGCAGGGGGTCGGCTCCCGCTAGGTCATCAATCCGGTTTAAGCCCAAATTTTGCAATTCTTCATAACGTTTCAGCGTTACCCCCGGCACCAGGCTTAAGTGATGCTTTTGCTTGGCAACAGTACTGCAATAATCCAGCCAAGGACAGAGTTGACAGCGATTGCGGCTGATAAATACCTCCGGGGCATCCTTTTGTTTCAGGGTATCCAGGCAGGCGGCCAACATCTGGTGCATGGGGGGCAACGCCTGTTCTAGGTTGACCCGCAAGAACCGGGGACCAGGAAGCGCCAATTCCCCCCACCGAGGCCAGACCGTCTGCATCTGCGCCAGCAACCAACTGTGGAAGGCCGCCACCGCCTGATATTCCGGTTTGGGTCGCTGCCCCAGACGAATTTCTAACGGTCGGTAATACCAATCCCCCCACCGGGAGGAGCCAGATTCGCGAATGAGTAAGTCCGGGCGACCCACCAGCACGGCGGCGGGGGTTGCTACTTGCAGTATGCCTTGATGAATGGCAGGCACCCCCTGGCGCATCATTTCCAGGGTGGACTGGTAGCCCGCCTCCCAATCCGGGGGCTGATAGCGGGGACATTGCCCCGGCCAACGGCTGATGACCTGCTCCCGGTGGCGGGAACGTTCCGGTTGGGGGACAACCGCTTGCCGGTGATCGAGAAAACTGCGACGAGAACAGCGATGATAATAGAATAAATGCTCCGTTGTGACCACGGGTTGGGCATTCATGCCTGTCCCCCTATGATAGAGAGAAGGGCTAATTTTTGCTTCAATAGTAAAAGAGTGTTTTCAGTCATGCCTCACCCACTGTTAATTTTGTTCACATTCCCTCTGTACAAACTGTAGCATAAGGTCTTGCTAATTCGTTTACATTGTTGGACAGGAGTGTTGTTGATCCGTGGAAAAGTCCACCCCCGAAATCCTGGTTGCCCTGCGCCATTCGCCCCTCTTTGAGGGTTGGGCAAGCACGGCTCTGGAACGGATGAGTCAACGCTTATTCCTGGCACACCATGAGCCGGAAAAACTGTTGATCATGGAGGAGGATGGGGGCGGTACGGTGTACTTCATTATCGAAGGCTGGGTCAAAATCCGTACCCACAACCGGGAAGGACGGGAGATTACCCTGAATATCCTGGGACCGGGGGAAATTTTTGGGGAAATGGCGGCGTTGGCGGCTTCGGCTCGTTCCTGTGATGTGTTGAGCGTGACCCAGGTGCTGTTGGGCAGTTTGTCCGCCCGGGATTTTATGAACGTGGTGCAGACGGAGCCGTTGATGGGATTACGGCTGTCCCAGTTGATGGCGCGGCGATTGCGGCAGTTGAATCGGCGGTTGCGGGTGCGGGAATCGGACAGCGTCGCACGGGTGGTGGATGTCCTCTTATTTTTGGCGGAAGGGCAAGGGCGCACCAGTGCCCAGGGGATTGAAATTCCTAATCTGCCCCATCGGGAGTTGGGGAGTTTGAGTGGCTTGACCCGGGAAACCGTCACCCGTGTCCTCCGTAAGTTGGAACAGGATGGCATGATCGAGCGACTGACGGGGAAAACCGCCCGCCGGGAAGATGAAGCCAGCAACTACCGGGGTTTGATCCGGGTGCCGAATCTGGCGCAACTGGAGTCCTTATTGGGCTAAATGGCTTCGGAAATTGCCGACGATGGCTGCATAACCATTGGTGTCCCATCCAAAAACAATTTATCTAAGGCAGTTACCAGCGGTCGTACCCATTCACCCTCTATCAGAAAGGAACCTTCCAAAATACATTTCCCGGGGAACAGCGGTTCAAATTCTTCTGATCGGAATTTAATGTTTAAGCCGCCTTGATATGTTGCAAAAAACCAAATTTTAAGACGCAAACCACCATCCAATAACACCCCTCCTAGCCGGTTCATTTCCAGATTTTTCAGGGCTTGCATACATTCAATCGGTTTTTCAAAATAAATATCTTCAAACGTAACATAATGCCCAAGATATTGTATTTCAACAACAAAACAAGGAATTTTTG
>CAYZTU010000050.1:0-12779 GCA_964481635.1 uncultured Synechococcus sp. | reverse complement strand
ATATTTAACTTCATTCACCACTATAATGAATCATTACTTACATAGCACTACCGAAAATTCTTGGGTTTAGCTGAAGCAATGTCAATGAGGTGGTGATTTTTGGCATAACATTAACCTAAATCACCTCTAGTTTCCCATGACCCAAACCAGATTTCATCTCGCTTTTCCTGTAGGTAATATCCCCCAAACCAAAGCATTTTATATTCAAGGCTTAGGATGTTTACCAGGACGGGAAACAGCCCACTCTTTGATTTTGAATTTCTATGAACACCAATTAGTGGCTCATGTGACTCCAGAGATTACACCCCAAAAAGGCATTTATCCCCGACATTTTGGGCTGGTATTTCCCACCATCTTCCGGTGGCAGGAGCTTTGTCATCGGGCACAGGCGCAAAGCTTGCCCTTCTACCAAGAAGCTAAATTACGCTTCCCCAACTCTCCCTTAGAGCATCATACTTTTTTCCTGATTGACCCATTTTTTAATCTTTTGGAATTCAAGTTTTATCTTCACCCCGAAGCCATCTTTGGTTGTCAAGAATATGCCCAAATTGGGGATAATTAAATGGATTTCAGCCCCAGGAGAGGGCAGGCGTTAACTTGTGCAAAACTTCGGTTAAGGCCAGTACCGCCTGATCCAGTTCTGATTCAGTTGTCCGATGGCTCAGACTAAAGCGCACCCCACAGCGAGCTAGGCGGTCATCGTACCCCATCGCTTGCAAAATTGGACTGGGTTGGGTTTTGCCACTGGCGCAGGCGGAACCGGAACTGACCGATATTCCCCGTTGGTTGAGGTAATGAACGAGGGTTTTTCCGGTATGAACCGCATCCCCGTCCCGCCAGACCACGCTGACATGGTGGGGCAACCGGTGCGGCCATGCCCCGGTAGGACACAATCCCGGCAAGGCCAACAACCGGGCAGACAGATATTCCCGCAGAGCCAGCAGGCGAGGTTCCTGGGGTAAAAACTCCGTCTGAGCCAACTCCGCTGCCATCCCCAAACCCGCCAACAGTGCCACCGGGGGCGTACCCGAACGCCATCCCCGTTCCTGCCCCCCGCCATACAGCCAGGGTTGCAAATCTAACCCCCGCCGGACGACCAAGGCACCACACCCCTGGGGCGCATAAAATTTATGCCCAGACAGGGAGAACAAATCCACACCCAAACTGGGGAGATGGACGGGCAACCGCCCCACCACCTGTACCGCATCCGTATGAAAGGGAACGCCCCGTTCATGGCAAATTTGGGCTAATTCGGGAATGGGTTGCAACGTGCCGACTTCACTTTGTCCATAAATAATACTGACGAGAACCGTGTTGGATTGCAGATGGGCTAACAGGGTTTCCGGGTCAACCCGACCCGTGCTATCTACCGGTAAAGTAGTGACCTGCCAACCCCGGCGAGCAAGAACGGCTAGGGGGGCACTGACGGCGGGATGTTCGACCGCAGAGGTAATGATGTGCTGGGGTTGGCTGTAGTTTTGGGCGACACCAAAAATGGCGAGGTGATTGGCTTCCGTTCCGCCGGACGTGAAAACGACCTCCTCCGGGGTGACGGCCAACAAATTGGCCAAGGCCAGCCGTGCCCGCTCGACGACCAAGGTTGCCCTTTGCCCGTACTGGTGAATACTGCTGGGGTTGCCCCACTCCTGCGCTAAAACCTCGGCCACCCGGGCGGTCACCTGCGGATGGGGCGGTGTCGTGGCACTGTAATCCAAATAGATCATGGTCTTATTTTGCCATGAACCCCCCTTTAGCTAGAATGGATACAGTTATCCATCACCCAATTGCCTCGGCAATAGGCTCCCCATGAACGCCCAAACGATTACCGAACAAGAGATTCAGCACCTCACCCCCGCCCAAGTCGCCGATTTGGCTCAACGCCTGGAACAGGATGATTATCCCAATGCCTTCGCCAGCCTCCAGGATTGGCATTTATTAAGAAAAATTGCGTTTCAACGGCCAGACCTCGTGGAACCTTATATGCACCTATTGGATTTGGAAGCCTTTGATGAATCCTGACTTCAAATTTTCGGGTAAAATATGAATTGCCCAATGGGGCGACTGCTGTTATTGATGCGGGGGCAATCATGGGTATATTCAAACGCTTATTCGGGTTGATCGGAGCCATTTTTGGGGCGATTTTCAGCATTTTTCGGCGGCGACCCCAGACCGAATCTGCCCAGGAAACAGCCTTTTTCCTTGACCAGGAAGACGCTAAAAGCCTTGGCCGCCAGAATGAATCTTCCCCGGTGGCGGAGCCTCGGGTGGTTGCTCCCAAACCCGAACCGGTGCTGGTGAAACCTGCGGTCACCCCCACCATGGTCTTTAGTTCCGGTTCCCCGGATTTACGCAACCGGCGGCGACCCGGACCAAATATGAATTCGTTTTTAGATATGGCAAAGCAGATTCGGCGAGTCTGATGTTGCCGGCCAGTTGGTTCCCCGCCAGTTGGGTGACTCGGTGGTGGGGCGGGGGCGCATCCTGGGTGCCGGGAAGTGTGCTGGGGCGGTGGCGGGATGGGGTGACGGCGGGATGGGTGGGATTCCTCCTGCTGGGTTTGCCATTTTTGACCAATGACCAAATCGGCGTACTCCTCCTGGGCGGGGTGGGTCTGTGGTTGGGTTTACTGCTGTTGGAACCGCCTGCGGGTCTGGCGGGAACGGTGTTGCTCTACTGGCTGACGCTCACCTGGGCGACGGCCTTTTCCCCGGTAAAGATGGCCGCCTTGACCGGTTGGGTGAAGGCGAGTCTCTATTTGGCTTCCCTGGGGGTACTGTTGCGGGGGGTGCGCCGCTGGGGCAACCCATTGATGACTTTGTACTTACTGGTAGCACTGCTGGTGGCCGCCGTGGGTCTGCGCCAGTGGTTTTTTGGGGCGGAAGCCCTGGCTACCTGGATTGACCCGGAATCCCCCCTGTCGGGCACCACCCGAGTCTATAGCTTTTTGAAAAATCCGAATGTGCTGGCGGCCTATCTGTTGCCGGGGGTGGGAATGAGTCTGGGGTGTCTGCTGGGGTGGCGCACCTGGGCACAGCGGGGGCTGGCCTTAACCCTGGTGGTGGTGTTGACCAGTTGTGTGGTTCTCACCGGCAGTCGGGGGGGCTGGCTGGCACTGGCGGCTGTCTATGGTAGTTTTGGACTATTCGTGGGCTGGGGTTGGTGGCAATGGAGTCCCCACCGTCCCGTCTGGCAACGGGTGTTATTTTGGGTGGGAGCGGGATTGGCCGTGGTTGCGGTACTGGCATTATTAGTACGTTCGGAGCGGTTGCGCTTGCGTTTTATGAGTATTTTTGCGGGACGAGCGGACAGCAGTAATAATTTTCGGATCAATGTTTGGGCAGCGGTGATGGCGATGATCCGGGATCACCCCTGGTTGGGAATTGGGCCGGGGAATCGGGCATTTAACCTCATCTATCCCCTCTACCAACGACCGAATTTTAATGCTTTGGGAGCCTATTCCGTTCCCTTGGAAGTGGCGGTGGAATCGGGGGTACTGGGGTTGGGGGCGTTTTTAAATCTGACGGGTAGGATTGTCCATCGGAGTTGGCAGAAGTTACAGCATTTTATCCGCCACCCTAGTCCCCAAACGTTTGTACTTATCGGTGTCTTAGCGGGGATGGTGGGCACGATGACCCACGGATTGGTGGATACCCTATGGTTTCGCCCCCAGATACAAATCCTCTGGTGGTTTAGTGTGGCTTTGGTTTATTGTACTTACGATTCCCCATCATCGCCGTAGAGTTTGTCTAACTGCTGACGGGCTTCTTCTAAGTTGACACTCCGCATCACCAACAATGGTTCATCTATGGGATTGCCCTCATCGTCGAGGAGTTCGGGGTGGGATAGGGCACGTTGGCGGGGATATTGGGATTCTAAACTCAGGCGCATCAGACTCTGTAAAAGATTACCCAGAGCCAAAACGGCAAGGATGGTAAACAGAATAACGTACAGTAAATGTAATATCATTGTTTGAGCAGCAACAGGATTAGGGACGGGGATGGGTGCGGGTTTGTAACCGAAGATGCCAACATTCTAAAACCAGACGATGCCAGGTCATCAAAACCGTGGTATCCACTCCGACCCCGGTGCTACGGAGCAGGGCATGGGCGGCCTGGACTTCCCCCTGGGCTTGGGTAATCTGGGCGAGCAGGGTCTGCCGCTGGTGCGCTTCCAGAAAGGGTAGGGTGTCCCCCTCGAGCATCTGGCGTGCCTGGGCAAACCAGTACATAAAGTCATCTAAAAGTGGCTCCAGAAGGGATTTTACTATGGGAGAATGGGGCAAATGGGACGGATTCATATGAGCCTATCAAAAGTGAATTAACATCTCTATACATATTAAATCTTTTTACACTTCTTAACAATAGACGGGAGGAGACGAGGATGCGGCGGCGACATTTGGTTTTTGGGGGGCTGGGTGTCTGGGCGGGCTGTCAACGGTGGCGGGTGGCGAGTGCCCCCCCGCAGGTGGTGGTGGTGGGTGGGGGGTTAGCGGGTTTGACGGCGGCCTATAGTTTGGCGCAACAGGGGGTGGGGGTGCGGCTGGTGGAGGGGAGTGGCCGGGTGGGAGGACGGGTGTGGACGCAAGTACAGATGGGACAACCCGTGGAGTTGGGGGGTGAGTTTATTGATGAAAATCATCGCCAGGTGCAGCAGTTGGTGCGGGAATTGGATTTATCCCTGGTACCGGTTGAAGCAACGGGACGGATGGGGTTTTTCTTCGGTGGGCAAACCTACACGGCAGCCCAAGTGGCGGAGCAGGTGCGGCCAATCGTGGCACGGGTACGCCGGGATTATCAGCGGGTGGCGGATTTGGGTCAGGATGAAACGGCACGGGGGTGGGATCGGCGTTCCATTGCGGATTACTTTGACCATTTGGGATTGGGGGGCTGGGTGCGTCGGTATCTGGAAATTCAATGCCAGACTGAATTTGGCCTCGATCCGTCTGAGCAGTCGGCGTTGAATTTTATCTTTTGGTTGCCGGAGGTGGGGGCGGAGCCGACGGCGGGCGGCACTCGCTATCGCATCGCCGGGGGCAATAGTGGGTTGGTAAATCGTTTGGCGGCCACATTGGCGGGGCGGATTGACCTGAATTGGCCGGTGGAATCGTTGCGCCCGGCGGGTACTGGCTACCGGCTGAGTGGTGGGGGCAACGTATTGTTGGCGGATGCGGTGGTACTGGCTGTGCCCCTAACCCGTTTGCGGCAGATGGAGTTGGCGATAGCCCTATCCCCCCGTCAACAACGGGCGATCCAAACCTGGGGCTATGGCACCAATGGCAAGGTGGTTCTCCAGACCGGGCAGGCGTATTGGCGCACCCACGGCTACAGCGGCGAAACCATTACGGATGGGGGATACCAGTATTCCTGGCCGCACGGCACCAGGGGGTTGACTTTTTTCCTGGGCGGCCAAGCGGGGTTAAATCTACCGACGGGGCAAGCGAGCTTAGCCGTGATGCAAAAGTATATGGGTAGTACGGCACCCATTACAGCAGAAACCCGCTTGGCTTGGGGGCAGGAACCCTGGGCTTTGGGCAGTTATGCCTGTTATCAGCCGGGGCAGTGGACGACGCTGGCGGGGGCGTTGACCCCACCCGTGGGGCGGGTTTGGTTGGCGGGAGAACACACGGGCGGCGACTGGCTAGGTTATATGGAGGGGGCGGTACGGTCGGGACGGCGGGCAGCACAGGGAATTGTGTCGGGGCGGGGTTAGCCCTGTGGCATAATAGATAGGGCGTTTGGGTAGCTTTATGACTGAGCCAGCAGTGGCGGAATTGTCCCGTTATGAGTGCCGAGCCTGTGGCTATATTTATGAGCCGGAGCAAGGGCAACCGGATAAGGGGATAGTTCCGGGGACGGCGTTTACTGCCTTGGCACCGGATTGGCGGTGTCCCGTGTGTGGGGCGAGAAAAACGGCGTTTGCTGATATTGGTACGAAGCAGACGGCGGGCTTCCCCGAAAATTATCGCTACGGGTTGGGGGTGAATACGCTCACGCCCGGGCAGAAAAATTTGTTGATTTTTGGCGGTTTGGCGGTTGGGTTTCTCTTTTTGATGAGTTTTTACGGGTTGAAATAGGTTCTATGTGGCGACTGTTGGCGGTGGTGGTGTGTATTTTCTTGTTGGGGTGTAGTCGGGGTCCGGTGGCTTCAGCTATTCATCCCTGGGAATCGGTGCCGTTACCGACGACGGCCACGTTGATGGATATTGCCTTTGACCCGGATAACGCCCAGCATGGCTGGTTGGTGGGAACCGATGCCACTTTGCTGGAAACCCAGGATGGGGGCAAGACCTGGGCGTTGCGCTCCCTGGATTTGGGAGAGGGGTTGTACCGCTTGACGGCGGTGAGTATGCGCTCGGGGGAGGGTTGGGTGGTGGGTAAACCGGCGCTCCTCTTGCATACGACCGATGGGGGGCAGTCCTGGGTGCGGATTCCCCTGGATGAGCGGTTGCCGGGGGCACCGATTGCGATTACGGCCTTAGGGGTGGGACAGGCGGAGATGACCACGGATTTGGGGGCGATTTACCGCACCACCGATGGGGGTCAGTCCTGGCAGGCGCAGGTGCAACAGGCTCTGGGAGCCGCACGGGATTTAGACCGGGATGGACAGGGGCGGTATACGGCGGTCTCGACCAAAGGCAATTTTTATTCCACCTGGGAGCCGGGGCAGGCGGCCTGGGTGCAGCACAACCGGGAAAGTTCCCGGCGGGTGCAGAGCATGGGGTTTACGCCTGAGGGGGGTTTGTGGATGCTGAGTCAGGCGGGGGAATTGCGCTTCAATCCCGATGGTCAGGAGGGGAATTGGACAAAACCCCGGCAACCGGAGGGCAATGTCGGATTTTTGGGGATTGGTCTGCTGGATATGGCCTATCGGTCGGATCAGGAACTGTGGTTGACGGGGGGGAGTGGGACGCTCTACGTGAGTCAGGACGGGGGCGGCACCTGGCAACAGGATCGGGAAGTCGAGAAAATTCCGGCGAATTTGTACCGGGTTGTTTTTTTCACGCCGGAACAGGGATTTATCCTGGGCAATCAGGGGACGCTCCTGCGGTATCGGGGGGCATAGGTGCGGCGGGCACAACCCGGTTTGAAATTCATCCCACCCCAGTATCAGCCGTGGGTGTGCCGTCTCATCCATGGGGTGTTGCCCTGGTGGGTGCGGACTCAGTTGCACATTGCCCAAGTGCGGGTGGAGGGTGCCGCTACCTTGGTGCCCTGGTATGAACAATTACAGAAGAATCAGGCACGGGTGCTGTTGGCCTTTCGCCACCCAACGCTGGATGACCCGTACATGATTTTATATTTGCTTTCCCGCTCGGTGCCCCAGGCAGCCCAGGCGTTGGGGGTGAAACTAAAATTACCATTACACAATTATTTCATCTACGACCGGGGAATTCCCCTGTGGGCGGGGCACTGGGTGGGCTGGTTATTTTCCCGGTTGGGGGGGGTGCCGATCCAGCGGGGGCGCAGTGACCGGGCGGCTCTGAAAACGATTCGGGAGATTTTGGCGCAGGGGGGGATGCCCTTGACCGTGGCACCGGAGGGGGGGATCAACAGCCACAGTGAACGGTTGGCACCTTTGGAGCCGGGGTTGTCCCAGATGGGGTTTTGGTGTTTGGAGGATTTGGCCAAACAGGGGCTGGATATGCCGGTGGTGGTGATTCCCATCGGGATTCAGTACGGTTTTCTGCGCCCCCCGTGGGCGGAGATGGGGACACTCCTCGCCCAAATGGAGCAGCTATGTGGTTTGCCCGTACCAGCATCCTTTCCCAGCGAGCCGCTCGCCCGTCAGGAGCAACTTTACGCCCGCTTATTGGCTTTGGCGGATTATTTGCTCACCCAGATGGAGGAATTTTACGCCCGGTTTTACCATTGTCCCCAACTGTCCCCCCCCCCAACGACGGATATGCCGGTTAATGAGCATTTGAAAATTCGGCTTGAACGGCTGCGGGAATCGGCCTTGGGGGTGACCGAATCCTTTTTTGGGGTGACGGGGGACGGCACGACAATTGACCGGTGCCGCCGGTTGGAATCCGCCGGTTGGGACTGGATGTATCGCCAGGACTTGGCCGACCTGTCGCCACTGGCTCGGGGGTTGGCAGACCGGATTGCCGAGGAATCAGCATTACGCCTGTGGCATATGCAGTTGGTGGAGCGACTGACCAGCGTGACGGGGGATTATGTACGGGAAAAGCCCACCGCCGACCGCTTTGCCGAAACCACCCTGATCCTGTGGTCGGTGGTGACCCACCTCCAGGGGAACAATCAACCCGCCCACCTGGGACAGCGCTGGGTGAGCATTCGGGTGGGGGAACCAATCGGGCTGAAGGACTACTGGGATAGCTACCGCAGTAACCGCAAGGCTGCCCGCCAGGTGGTGCAGGCGGTGAGCGATACCCTGGCGCAGCGGTTGCAGGGCTTGATCCTCAGCTAGGGACAATCCTCAAAGTGCCGATTTTTTGGCCACCAACAGCCACAAACGCCCCGGTTGTTTCATCAACCCCGCCCGCAGTTCCGCCGTTGCCCCCTGTCCCCAAAAAATATCCCCCCGCCCTTGACCTTGGATGGCACTGCCGGTATCTTGTACTAACATGAATCGGGTTAAAGGTCGCCAGGATTGCGCTGTATTGGGGTAGGTTGTTTCTACGAACGCCAGCCCTCCCTTGGGAATTAAATCCTGATCCATCGCCAGGGAACGCCCCGGGGTCAGGGGTTGGCCGAGGGAACCCCCCGGAGCCTGGGCACGGGGGGCAAAAAAGACATAGCGGGGATTGTAATTAAATATCCGTTGTATTTCCTGGGGATTTTGGCGCAGATAGGATTTGATGGCGGGCATCGAAACAGTTTCTGGGGTGAAAACACCCTCTTGGACTAACAATTTACCAATGGAACGATAGGGATGGTTATTGTGTCCGGCGAAGCCCACCCACTGCCGTCGCCCGTTGGCAAACACCAACATTCCCGAACCCTGCACCTGCAAAAAAAAGTGCTCAATTGGGTCAACATAAGCGAGTACCGGAGCCTGACCCGCCAATGCACCATTCCTAATTTCCGTGCGACTCGCCTGGGTCGAACCAGGATAACCAAGTACCGGTGTATTCCAGATTCCTTGGGATTGGTTGCGAGCCGTAATTTCCGGTTGGTAATAGCCCGTAAAAAAGGCCGCCCCCTGTTCATTCCGGCTGGCAAAAATTAAAAAGTTTTGGGCGAGTTCCCGTTGCCGCTGGCCGGGGGGCAGCCGCATCACCCGCTGGAAAAGATGCAGAGAAGCCCGCATTTCCTGGGGGCTATAGGACTCAGAACCGTAGGTAAACCGAGTCTGCGGAGACACCCGTTGGTAATAGCTCAACGAGCGTTGAATCGCCTGATTTAATGCCTGTGCAGAGTCATCATCCTGCCAGGTGAGTTGTTCAATTTGCGCTGACGTAAGGGGCACAAGAGTCCCTTTTGCCCCCGCCGTGGTGGTGAGCATGAACCACAGACCCATGCCTAAGCTGACACTTTTCACAAACATTGTACTTATTTTAGCATCGCATATCATTGGCAGTTTAGCATAGGCAGGGCCTAATCCTTGTCCCGTTCCACCGTCGCCATGATTTGATTCACCGCCTGCACCGCTGCATAACTCACCCCCGCCGTGCCTTCCCCCGGATGCACCGAATCCCCCACCAACCAGAGGTGTTTCACCGGGGTGCGGGTCGCCAACCCCAAGGGGCCAAAGGTACTGACCCGCTGACCAATCCCCCCCACCATGCCCTGTTGACGGGCGGTGTAGCGGTTAAACGTGCGGGGGGTTGCCGCTTCACAATGGACTATTGTTTCTGGGGATAAATCAAAGAATTTTCCCAGGTGGGCTAATGCCTGGTCAGTGTACTGCTGTTTCAGCGCATGGTAATCCCCTTTTTCCCACAACCCTACATCGGTAAACGACGAAGCGATGATTGTCCCCATTTCCAGCGGTGCCCGCCCATCCCCCGCATGGCTGACCGAGACAAACAGGGAATTGTTCTCCCCAATGCTCCCCTTGGCATCGTACATAAATTGTAAATGCAACGGGCAATGGTCAGGGATGGCCGTCTGTTTGACTCCCAAGTACAGCACAAAGCACCCGGACGCTGGGGGCAACTGCCCAATCCGCTGGCGATAACCCTTGGGCGTAGCCTCCCCCAACAGCCGCACCACATCCATCGCCGTGACATTTGCCACCAGGTGATCCACCGCTTCGTAGCCGCATTCCCCCCGCTGATTTTCTACCCACACCGCCTGCACCCGGCCATCCTTAACCTTAATTTTCGCCACCCGATGCCGCCGCCGCACCCGCCCCCCCCACTGGTACAAACCCTGGAGCAACCCCTGGCTCAATACCTGCATACTCCCCTGGAGATGATGCAATCCCTGGGGCGCATGGGCAACCCCCAACGCCGTTGCTCCATACAATAGAGCCGTTTCATCCGCATTACATTGGGAGTAGAGTTTTAACTGCATATCCAAAAACATTTTTAACCGATGGTCTTGCCCCAGTCCTAACAAATGCAGTACCTGCCCCACAGTGAGGAGAGACAGGGGGCTTATCAGTAGGGTATTGCCATCCAACGCCCGCAGTAAGCCCGCCCAATCCCACAGCGACCGGGGGGGAATCACCGGTTGACGCTGTTGAAACTGCCAACCCATCTGAAACAACGTGTCCATCACCTGCCAAAACGGTTCACTAGCCGGAAATTGCCGTTGTCGTTCCGCTTGCCAACGGAGCGGGTCACGCCACACCTGCACCGGCTCCGATTCCCCCGGTAGGTAAACCGCACAGGCCGGGTCACACCATTGGGCTGGGGGTAACGGGATGCCTAGTTCTGTAAATACTTGGTGATGAATTCCCCCCGCTTCCAAACCCGCCACCTGGGTTGCCCCCACATCAAAGATGAAGGCTCCCCGCCGGAACGTGCTGGCACAGCCCCCCACCTGCGCCGCCTGTTCCCACACCACCACCTCAAACCCCCGCCGAGCAAGTAAGGCCGCCGCCGTCAGCCCGCCGATCCCCGCCCCAATCACCCCGATACGCATAAATAGCTGTTACAAAAGTTTATGTTTTTCTCATCTTAGCGCAAGAATGGGGGCGAAATTCAAACCTGAGCGGGGATAGGGGTGTCCATGAGCATCGGGGTTTTGGCAAATTCCAGAGACAGCGAGGGAACCATTCTCAACCTGTTAAAAAACTTATAAATTCTTTGTGTCCCCTGGTTTTGAGCGGCCTATGGCAGCAAAATTGTGCCAACGCTGGGGATGTCAATCTAATTGCACTAACAATTACTTTGTATGTATTCAGCATTATTTTATATTCCCTTACATCACCTTTGTATTGGTTGTTTTAAGACAAAAGTTAAGTAAAAACAGGGTGGTATTTCTCGAAAAAAGGGGATATGATTTGCCTGGAACTGCCTAATTTTGCCGTAGGAGCCGTGCCATGAACGAACTCATTGCCTACCTGTTACTTGGGGTCGCCACGAACATTGACAACATGATCATTGGTACCACCTATGGACTCAAACGTCGGCGCATTAATTTTGTGAATAATCTCATGATTGGTTCACTGAATGCAGCCGCTACTTTTGTTTCGGTTTTGGCGGGGGATTTTTTGCGGCGTTTTCTGAGTGAACAGATCGGGGAGTTATTGGGTGGTTTAGTATTTCTCACCTTGGGGTTTTTGACGATTGCTGAAACTTACATGATGGATAGAGAAGAGGCCGAAGAAGAGGTGGAACTTAACCCTAAATCCACCCTGGTGCCGGTGCCTCGCCGGGAAGCCTTGGGGTTGGGGTTGGGTTTAAGTGTGACCAATATCGCTGGGGGTGTGGGGGCAGGATTGGCGGGATTTGAGGCAGTCCGCATGACCATTTTAATGTTTACGTTTAGCATTCTGCCGATTTCCTTGGGGCAATGGTTGGGGCAAAATATGGGGTCAATATTTCCCCAACGCTGGGCAAATATCACGGCGGCCACGGTGTTGACCGGGTTCGGGATTTGGAAATTGATGAGTGGCGTCATGTCTTCCTAAAATGCGCTGGATTCTCCATGCCAACGCAGGAAGAAGGGGTCATTAAATACCAGGTTAGGCATCAACCGGATGTCCCCCTGGACTGGGCGGATTTCAAAGACCTGGAATCCTGGCGGCAACAGTTGCGGGTTCAGGGCTGGTTGGGGCAATACCCGGATGGGGTCAGTTATGGCAATGTCAGTCAACGCCATCCCCAGGAGGGCTTGGTGATCACGGCGACCCAGGTGGCGCATCGGGTGGAACTCACCGCCGCCGACTATGTGCATGTGACCAATTACGACGCTGAAACCCATACCATCACGGTGGTCGGTGCCATCTGCGCCAGTAGTGAGGCTCCGACCCATTGGGCGACTTACCAACTTGACCCCCGGATTCAAGTGATCTTTCACATCCACTGCGAGACACTCTGGACAAAGTTATTACAGCAGCCGCACATTCCCTGTACCCACCCGGCAATTCCCTACGGCACACAGGCGATGGCACAGGAAATACGGCGTTTGTATCCGGTCGGTGCTGACCCCTTTGAACGCAATTGCTTTGTGATGGCCGGTCACCCAGACGGGATTTTTAGTTTTGGGCGCACGGCGGCGGAGGCGGGGCAGGTACTCTTTGCCATGGCTGGGGTTGACCATGCTAAACTAAAGCTCTGAATGCGGATGTGGCGGAATTGGTATACGCGCACGTTTGAGGGGCGTGTGGCTTTGCCTTGCGAGTTCGAGTCTCGCCATCCGCAT
>CAYZTU010000049.1:0-12795 GCA_964481635.1 uncultured Synechococcus sp. | reverse complement strand
GGGTGGGGTGGATTTGGTTGACCCATGATGACCACCCAAGCGGTGGGTTCTGGTTTTGCGGTGCATCGCAACAGGTTTCAGGCGGTACGGGCGGAGGTGCAGACATTGACCCCGAAACGCCTATCAGGTCTGGCAACAGTGCCGGAATGTCAACCCCAACCTCAAGGAGCGAATGGTATGGCTAAACCTGCTGATTGGATTCGTTATCACTGCACGGCGGAATGCTCTAGGCGCAATCGTTGCGCCAGGGGTGCCGGTGCCTTTGATGCAAACCGCCATCAACGATACAGCCCGCCCGCTACTGGGGGGGATTGCCTGTCCTTTATGGAAATAAAGGGGGAATGAAGGTGATCAGTGAAATTGTGGCAATTCTAAAGCAGTTACCCACCGGGTCTCTGGCGAATGTCAGGGACTTTGCCCAGGCGGAATTAAACCGGCTGAAGGGGAAGCATGATCGCCGCCGCCGGGATTGGGAGAACCGCCGCCGTGACCAAGACCCGCCCATGTATCGCAACGGGGGGGAGCTATGAAAGTCGCATTGGTCATCCGACAGGATTTTGACCACATCACCTATCTGACCCCACGGGGCGGGTGGACAGGGCATCGAGAGATGGCTTGTGTGTTCACTCTGCCCCAGGCACTCGAACGGGTGAGCCGTTCCACTCGGAGCGGAATTGGATTAGTACAGTTTTCCCCAAAGGAGTTACAACAATGAAACTGCCCAAGAGGTCAAAAGGTCGCCAGAGTGCGGCGGAATTGGAGCGTTATGACCTCGAATGCCGAGAGTTCGCCCAAGCGATTCTGCAAATAAAAGCTAGGCTTGATTTTCCCGTATCAGCCCGTGGGTGGTGCTACATTCTAGAGGAATACGGGCTACTCAAGGGGGATTTTGGTCTAGCCCAGTCTCTCATTTGCGACCTGCGTAAAAATGGCCTTCTCCCCCTGGATATTTGCTCCGAGGATCAAGCCCGGTCTTGGGAGTGCGTGGGGTACACCCATGAGGAGAACCCATCGGAGTATGTGGACAACCTGATCCGCCGCCTGGAATATCAGGCAAACTACTATACCCCGATTGATTTTTGGGAGGATCAACCGTATTACATCGAATGCCTGGTTGAGAAAATTGACCTCTTGGGTTTATTCAAGCCGGTCTGCCAGCAGTATCACATCCCCATTGCCAACGGGCGGGGGCAAGCCGATCTAAATTGCCGTGCCAGCATGATGGAGCGATTCGCCCAACGGGAAGCCCAGGGTAAGATACCCGTCCTGCTGTATTGTGGCGACTTTGACCCGTTCGGATTGGTTATCAGCGATTCCCTGCGGGGGAACCTATCAGCACTCACCCCGGCGGTGGGGTGGTCGCCCGATAACCTCATCATTGACAGGTTCGGTCTCAACGCTGATTTTATCGAGGCGAATAGCCTGACCTGGATTGACAACCTGGAAACAGGGAGTGGCAAGCGATTGGATGACCCCGGCCACCGCTGTCACAAATCCATCCAGGAATATATCGCATTATACGGGGCGAGAAAGGTCGAGGCTAACGCCTTGGTTGTCAGACCCCAAGCGGGACGGCAACTGATCCGTGACGCTATCAACAAGTATGTGACCCCCGATGCCGTGGAGGTTTACCAAACCCGGTCAGCTTCTGCTCAAAATGAAGTCAGGTCATTGATTCAACAATTCCTGGGGGTGACCCGTGAAAATTGATTGGGATTATTGGCGGCACTTATACTCATCGTGTGATATGTCCCTCCGGGAATTGTCCCAGAGACAAGGTGCCCCGGCGTACAAAACTCTGAGAAACCGATGTTCTGCTGAAAATTGGGGCGACCTGCGCCAACAGTTTAGGGACAATTTGCTTGCCCATGCCTCTGCCCTGCCCCAGGTGCAACAAATCACCCAACAAGCGCAAATGTTAATCGAGGTAGGGGAAGCGACCCAGCGACACGCCAAAGCGTTTCACCTCGCCGCTACCAAGGGAATGGCGGCCATTGAACGGATAGACCCGGCAAAGTTGACGGTGAGGGAAGCCCTCGACCTGCTGAAGTGGGGCATCGAGGGGGAACGGTTGATCGCCGGGTTGTCCACCGCTACCCTCGATGTCACCGTGATGTCAGATGCAGACCTGGAACATTTGGTGAAATCACATTTTGACGATGCCTAGCGGGACACTGCGGTTAATTCGCCCCGCAGTACAAAACCTCAGAAAGTACCTTTAATTCCCCCCGGCCATGTAGGGTCAACCCCCGCTTTTAATAATGGTGAGAAACACGCCAGCGATAACGGCAATGGTGGCACCGGCAATAAATGTAGTAGCCAACCGCTCCAACCGCTCACCCGTTTTTTGTGAGATTTCCATTTCAAAACGGATGCGGGATATTTCCTCTTTGGTTTCCCGTAACTCAGTCAGCACTTGGTTCTGGAAGTCTTGGGGCGATAACTCGGATTGCATTGTGTACCTCGATGGTCTTACTCCAATGGTATCCCCCACCAGCACTAGGGGGTACAGGCGGGGGCAATGTCCCCAGGGGTGACCCCAGAATTTACAGTGCAGTGCTACAGCTACTTACCCAGTTAGCATCATCAGGGAATTAGTACAATTCTGAGAGAATCGGTGTAACTTAGGTGTAATTTGTTTTGGTGTAAGCCTATAACTTTGTATCCATGCGGGTTTACAGACTGACTTGTAATCAGTAGGCCATCGGTTCGATCCCGTTCACCAGCTTCACCCTAAAAGCTAATCATAAAGCCACTTTCAGAAATTTAATGTAATAACTAAGTATAGCGATATTGTTTTGCCCAATGGGTAAAAATGTAGTTCATAGCAAACCAAGACCAACTTGTCGGGGAAAACATTCCTCAGAACCAGTGCGTAACGGTAGTAATATAGCAATCACCGATGATTTGTGAGAATTACAAAAGTTTTTGGAAACCAAAGTGGGACGATAAATTGGGACTCTTTACGCTTTGGGCATAAAAATTATGCTCACGATTCAAATATGATTTCTATATGATTTGAGTTTTGCATAATGGTCACAGGGGTGCAGTCCCATGTTTAGTTCTATGGCTACGCCACGCAAGCTAATGTCGCACAGCGACACGCAAGCCATCAGAATTTTTGTTCGCTAATCGGGGCATACTGCTATATCAATGCCCAAATTTTGAGGGGGAACAAAGTCAGGATGCTGATTCAACGCTGATAACGCAACCCCGGCAATTGGGTGATGTGACCGCTCAATTCCAACTCTAGGAGGGCATTCGCCACCTGCTCCGTGGGCTGACCGCTAGCAGCGACAATCGCATCAAACGTCATCGCCTCCGGGGTAATCAAAGCAAAAATCCCCGCCAATTCCGGGGGCACCGCCGGTAAAGGCGTGGCTAACGGGGGTGTGGCACCGAGCAATTCCAGCAAATGTTCCACCCCCAAAAGCATCTGCGCCCCTTGGTTAATCAAATGCAAACATCCCTGGGAAGCAGGATTATCCAAAGAACCGGGCAGCACGTACACATCCCGATTGTACTGACAGGCCAATTCCGCCGTAATCAACGCCCCGGAGTGCAAGGGGGCTTCCGTAATCACCACCGCCCGACACAAACCCGCAATAATCCGATTGCGGCGGGGAAAATGGGTGCGCTCTGGCCCGGTTCCGGCGGCATACTCACTGAGCAAGACCCCCTGGGTGGCAATCTCCTGGTGGAGTTGGCGATTCCCGGCGGGATACACCTGATCCACCCCCGTCCCCAACACCGCCCAAGTCCGTCCCCCGGCCTGCAAACAGGTGCGATGCGCCGTCGTATCAATCCCCGCCGCCAACCCCGAAACCACCACCCAGCCCTGGTTCACCAACCCCTGCACCAGCTTCTCCGTCCATTTGCGCCCATAAGCGGAAGGCTCCCGGGTGCCCACGATCCCGATCATGGGCATCGCCCCCGTACATTCAGCGGGTTGGGGGTGACCCGCATAGTACAAAACCGGCGGCGGGTCTGGCAATTCCCGCAATAATTGGGGATAATCCCCATCCGCCGGTGTCCAAAAATGCCGGTTTTTGGCAATACATTGCTCATATAAAGCCTGCGGGTCAAGCCGGGGACGGGTGGTGAGAATGGTCGTCACCAACTGCAACCCTAGCCCCGGCACCGCCAGCAACTCATCCCCGTCCGCCAC
The DNA here is from genome assembly GCA_964481635.1 of uncultured Synechococcus sp. Taxonomy (GTDB): domain Bacteria; phylum Cyanobacteriota; class Cyanobacteriia; order Gloeomargaritales; family Gloeomargaritaceae; genus Gloeomargarita. The sequence goes on along the minus strand of CAYZTU010000049.1, from coordinate 8,627 downwards.
CCACGCCCGTTCCAGGGTGCCAAATTGTCGCCACAACCGTTGCAGGAGAACCGCCCCAATCCCCGGAATTTCTCCCCAGGCCAACCAATAGGCGGCTGCCGGCATTACCCCACGGACAACTCATCTAATTTACTGAGCACTTCCCGGCTGTGGACGCTGGGATTGACCTTGACAAACCGTGCCCGCAGAATGCCCTCCGGGTCAATGATGAAGGTGTGCCGCAGGGAAATAAACCCCAACCAAGAACCATAGACCCGGCTCACCTGCCCATCCGTATCCGCCAGCAGGGGGAATTTCAAACCCTCGCTATCACAAAATTCCGCATGGGAATCCACGGAGTCCGCACTCACCCCGATAATCTGCACCCCCCGTGCCTGGTACTGGGGCAAATCCTGCTGAAACCGACGGGCTTCCAAAGTACATCCCGAGGTGAAATCCTTGGGATAAAAGTACAACACCACCCATTGCCCCCGGTAATCCGCCAGGGCGACCTGCCGATTGTCCAAACTGGGCAAGGCGAACGCCGGTGCGGGTTGACCCAGTTCCGGCAAGGTACCCCCTAACGCCCAAGCGGGTTGCCCCCAGGCGAAGTAGCCCCCCAGGGATACGGCCAATCCCCCCAGCAAAGTCCGCCGTTGCATCGGTGTTACCTTAGAAAGAAACGGTTTTATTGTAGCTGATTCGCTAAGGGGGTGCGGCGTTGAATAGGGGTCACGCCCACGCATCATTTGACCCGGAAGCCGTACTGGTGACGGCGGCGCAAATGCGTTTGATTGAACAGGAAATGTTTGCCCAAGGAATGCCTGTGGCTGCCCTGATGGAAAAGGTGGCGGGGCAAATCAGCCAACGCTTAACCGCATTGATCCCACCGGGGCAAAAAATCGGTTTGCTGGTGGGGCCGGGGCACAACGGAGCCGATACCTTGGTCGTGGCGCGGGAACTGTGGCATCGGGGTTATGCGGTCATCATTCATCACCCCTTCGCACAAGCCAAAGAACTAACCCGCACCCACAAAAATTATGCCCATTACTTAAATATTCCTTTTGCGGAACGTGTACAAGAATTAAACACCTGCGATGTCTTGATTGATGGGCTGTTTGGGTGGGGTTTAGAACGGGAATTAGCCCCCGAATTGTCGGGCTTAATTCACACCCTCAATACTTGGCAAAAACCGGTGATCAGTATCGACCTACCTTCAGGGCTGCATACGGATACGGGGCAACCCCAACCCGTGGCGATTCGTGCCCAGAGAACCCTGTGTTTAGGGCTATGGAAATTGGGATTAGTCCAGGATGATAGCCAGGAATACGTGGGTATTTTAGAACGGCTGGATTTCGACATTCCTGCCCCCCTCATTACCCAAATTCTCAGCCCTTTCCCCCCCCTTACCCGGTTAACGCCTCGGCAGATGATCCGGGCATTGCCCATCCCCCGCCCCGCCGTCATCCACAAATACCAATGCGGCCATCTCCTGTTGGTGTGTGGTTCCCGGAGCTATCCGGGAGCCGCCGTTTTAGCCGCTTTGGGGGCAAGGGCAAGTGGGGTGGGGATGCTGACCATTGCTGTCCCGGAATCCCTCCAAAACATAATTACATCGCACGTACCGGAAGCGGTGATTATCCCCTGCCCGGAAACGGCTGAAGGGGCAATCGCTGCCTTGTCTGGAGCATTAACCCCCTATGATTTCCTAGCCATCGGGCCGGGGCTAACCCGTGCCGCAGTGGCCGTAGTGCAGAATGTTTTAGCAACGCCACACCCCCTCCTTTGTGATGCGGATGCCCTGAATATCCTTGCCCCCTGGTCGGTACAACGTAGTGCTTTTACCCTGATGACACCCCATGCGGGGGAATTTCAACGCCTCTTTCCCCAATATCCCTTAACCAACCGGGTGCAGGCGGCACAACAGGCGGCGGAGATGTCTGGTGCGGTTGTGGTTCTCAAGGGTGCCCGCACGATCATGGCGACCCCGGACGGGGCAACGGCGATCAACCCAGAAAGTACGCCGGGTTTAGCCCGGGGGGGTAGTGGCGATGTTTTGACTGGATTACTCGGCGGTTTGGTGGCGCAGGGGGTGAAACAAGGCCGGGATTTAATCGCACTCACCCAGGCGGGGGTATGGTGGCACGCCCAGACCGGTTTATGGTTGGCGCAGCACCAGGGCGAATTGAGTGTCCATCCCCAACAGGTCGCCCATCATTTGGGTCGGTTTTGGGGCAGATGGCGGGGCAAATTTAGCCAAGTTACCCGGGACATAGGAATGCCCTGAGCAAAAATCCCTTAGTCCTAGACAACGACCACCCCATCATTGGCTTTGATCAGGACGTGGGCGGTTTGGCCTTCAAGCAGTTGCAGTAGCCTGTAAATCTGGGTCAATCGGCTTTTAACCAACTGAACATCGAGCGCAAATCCCGCCCGACTTCCTCAATCGGGTGTTCCGCTTCCCGCCGCCGCATGGCCGTAAAGCCCGGTTTCCCGGCTTGGTTTTCCAGGACAAACTCCCGGGCGAATTGGCCGGTCTGGATTTCCGTAAGAATTTTACGCATCTCGGAGCGCACCTGCTCATCAATCACCCGTGGCCCCCGGGTGTAGTCCCCGTATTCCGCCGTGTTGGAAATGCTATCGCGCATCCGAGCCAAGCCCCCCTCCACGATCAAATCCACGATCAATTTCACCTCGTGCAGGCATTCAAAATAGGCCAATTCCGGTTGATAACCCGCCTGCACCAGGGTTTCAAACCCCGCCTTAATCAAAGCCGTCAACCCGCCGCACAGCACCGCCTGTTCCCCAAACAAATCCGTCTCGGTCTCTTCCCGGAAACTGGTTTCCAAAATCCCCGCCCGGGTACCGCCAATCCCCTTGGCATAGCTCATTGCCCGCTCCCTGGCCTGCCCGGACGCATTTTGGTACACCGCAAACAAACAGGGTACGCCCTGGCCTTGCACGTAGGTACGCCGCACCAGATGCCCCGGTCCCTTGGGAGCCACCATGACCACATCCACCTCCGGCGGTGGCAAAATCTGGGCAAAATGAATGTTAAACCCGTGGGCAAAGGCCAGAATCTTACCCGGGCGCAGATGGGGTTGGATGTCCTGGAGATACACGGTTTTTTGTACCTCATCGGGCAACAGGATCATGATCAATTCCGCCTGCGCCGCCGCTTCCGCCACCGATAAAACCGTCAGCCCCTCCGCCTGCGCTTTGACCGCCGACTTGCTACCGGGGTATAGCCCCACCGTGACCGACAACCCGCTGTCCCGCAGATTCAAGGCATGGGCATGACCCTGGGAACCATAGCCAATGATAGTGATAGGCTTGGACTGCAAAAGGGCTAAATCCGCATCCGTGTCGTAGTACATCCGAGCCATGCGTTACCTCTGGAGCAAAAGTATCTTCGGGTTTTTTATCATACCAAAATTCGCCGCTACAGAACTGGCTGTCAATTTGGTTTACCTACCAAATAGAACACCCGCATATCCCCTTTGCCTTTGACTGGAATCACCCCCCGTTCTTCCAACTTAAAGTTATCTTTCAAACGCTGGTAGGTGGCCTCAGAAACCTGAATGGTATTGGGACTGCCCACCATCTGCATCCGGCTGGCCGTATTCACCGTGTCCCCCCACAGGTCATAGATAAATTTTTTGGTGCCAATCACCCCCGCCACCACCGGCCCCGTGTGTATGCCAATCCGCACCCGCAACAAATGGCTGGTTTGCTCATTCCCCTGGAGTACCCGCAAAATATCCAGCGCAAACGCCGCCACCGCCTGGGCGTGGTCAGGCCGCACCGTGGGTAGTCCCCCCACCACCATGTAGGCATCCCCGATGGTTTTGATTTTTTCCAGGCCATGCCGCTCCGCCAGCCAATCAAACCGGGAAAAGACGGCGTTTAACAAAGCCACCACATCCTGGGCGGGCATCCGGGCGGCCAGGGAGGTAAAATCCACAATATCGGCGAATAGCACGGTTACCGCCGGGAAATCATCGGCAATCACCTGTTGCCCCTGCTTCAACCGCTCCGCCACCGGTTTCGGCAGAATATTCAGCAGTAAGCGCTCGGATTTTTCCTGCTCCAAACGCAGAAGTTGGTGTTGTTCATCCAGGGATTTCAGGGTTTGGGCGAGGTCAACCGTCAGTTGTCGCAACTCAGCTTCCTTCGCCTTGCGTTGATCCATCTCATCCTTGAGGCGCAAACTCGCCCGCACCCGTGCCAGCAATTCAATCTGATGGGGGGGTTTGATAATGTAATCCGTTGCCCCCGCCTCAAAGGCGGATTCCAGGTCAGAAACCTCCATGCTGGCGGTGACCATGATGATGGGAATATCGTGTAAAGCCGGTTGGCTCTTGATCCGCCGACAGGCTTCGATGCCGTTGATAACGGGCATACTCACATCCATCAAAATCAAATCCACCGCCTGCCGGTTGAGCAGGTCAAAGGCCGCCAAGGCATCATCGCAGGCGTGCAGGTGGTGAAACCCCGCCGCTTTCAAAATCGCCACCAGGGACAACCGCTGGGCGGGGGAATCATCCACGATCAGGATGGTCATGGTCTGCAAACGGCTGGCAGAAAGGGCGGATTCCATACACCTGAAGGCAAATTCCTACCTGTATCCTAAGCCAAGTCACCAGGCTCTCTGAGACTACCTGGCGGAATTTAAGCTTTCCCGGGAATTCATTACCGGAATTTAACCTTGGGGCACCAGGGTTGCCGGTACACTAAGGGGCAGTTGTGCGAGAGGAATTCCCATGTTGTTCGATAGTGCCCCGCAACAAACCTGCTACGAGAAAATCCGACCCTGGATGCAGGAATTATTTGGTGACAAGGTGGAAATTCGGGATGACTTACCTATTTTTATCCTGCCCCGGGGTTCCGCCTACGCTGCGGTTGAAGTCCTCCCCTGGACGGCGGATGATGCCATTATTTGTGCCTGGTCCTACGTGGTGAAAGGGGCGGATTTGAAACTGGAACTGTTGCAGTACCTTTTGCGGCAGAATACGGCCATCCCCTTTGGTGCCTTTGGGGTGGATGAGGATGGGGACATCCGTTTAGAACACGCTATTGTCGGTTCCACCTGCGACCCGAAGGAATTGGAAACCTCAGCCAAATCCATCATGGAAATGGCCGACCACTACGATGATGAGATTTCCCAATTGGCGGGGGGACAACGGGCTGCCGACCGTTTGGGCGTACAATCATAAATATCGGGATTGCGAGGAGTTTTACCCATGACCACCAGTCCACCGGATGCGAGTAAGAAAGTGGCCGCCGGTATCTGCGGCATTTTGTTGGGAGCCTTGGGGGTGCATAAGTTCATCCTGGGCTATACCCAAGAGGGGGTGATCATGTTGTTGGTTTCCCTCCTGACCTGCGGGATTTTGTCGCCGATTATGGGCATTATTGGCCTGATTGAGGGCATCATGTACCTCACCAAGAGCGATGAGGAGTTTGTCAATACCTACGTCCTCAACAAAAAGGGCTGGCTGTAGGTTTCTGGTTCACCCCCCATGCCCCCCCTGGTCTGGAATGCGGGTACCATTGCCGGTGCCTGCCTGTGGGCTATCGCTTTCTACTGGGGATTTTCCCCCCAGGGTGACCGGTTATACACGGTTCTGGAACAACGGCTCCCGGCGGCGGTAGCTTCCTTGGTGGGGGTCATTCCCCTGGTGGCGTTGGGGGTGCTGGGGGAGTACCTGCTGGACTGGTCTTTGGGCAAAAGTTGGGGGGTAAGTTTGGGGCTATTGGCTGCACTGGGTTGTGGGGTGTTCGAGTTGGGTCGCCGCAGTAGCCGTTCCCAGGATGGGGATAGGGACTAAAATTAGGTGATGGGTTCTCATCCAACCACCATGCTAAAAACGCTTTGGGCTACGGTGCGGCAAGGGAATATCGAGCTGTTGGAGGCCGCCGAATTGCCGGAGGGAGTCCGGGTGTTGGTGACCGTTTTCCCGGACAATGAGGCTTTATTTTGGGGCAGTGCCAGCGAATCCGCCCTGGATGCGGTCTGGGACAACGCTGAGGATGATGTCTATGTCCAGCTACTCCAAACATGACGTTATTTTAGTGCGCTATCCCTTTTCCGATGGGTCGAGTTCCAAGGTTAGACCTGCGGTTATTGTCAGTACATCACACCCATCACAGGATGTTTTCCTTACCCCTTTAACCAGTAAAACGAGTTCATTATGGGAAACCGCCGGATTGAACGTCCCAACCGCAGTCAAAAGGGGCGTGTACACGGTGCATGAACGTTTGCTTATCCAAGGGATCGGTCGGTTGGCGCAGGTGGATGCCCAACAGCTTGAGCAATCTTTACAAACCTGGTTCGGTTGGTAGGGCTGGTTCCTCCATGGGGTCGCCGCCGCAGTAGCCGTTCCCAGGATGCGGATAGGGACTAGGGAATTTCGGGGGAACCCGATAGAATGAGACAACCAGTCATTTATTCCCCCGCCGGATGGAAACGCCCCGCCTGCACCCAGACACCATTGAACAGGTGCGGCAAAAAGTGGACATCGTGGATGTGGTTTCCACCCGGGTGGTCTTGCGGCACCAGGGCAAGGGATTGGTGGGGTTGTGCCCGTTCCATGAGGATAAAAAACCCAGCTTTCACGTCAGCCCCCAAAAACAGTTGTACCACTGCTTCAGTTGTGGCGTGGGGGGGGACGGGATTAAATTCCTCATGGAGTTGGGAAAAACCTCCTTTAATGAGGTGGTTTTAGATTTAGCGCACCGCTATCAAGTCCCCATTCAAACCCTAGAACCAGCGCAACAGGAACAGTACCAAAAACAGCGTTCCCGCAGGCAACAACTCTACGAAATTTTGGCGGTGACGACCCATTTCTATGAATATGCTCTGGGGCAAAAGAATAATCAAATGGTGCGGGATTACCTCATCCATAAACGCCAGTTGACCCCGGAAACCATTAAGCATTTTCAACTTGGTTATGCCCCCCACGGTTGGCAAACCCTTTACGGTTACCTCGTCGAACATAAGGGGTTTCCGGCTCCCCTGGTGGCGGAAGCGGGTTTAATTGTCAGCCGGGATAATGGCGGCTATTACGACCGTTTTCGTAACCGTTTAATGATCCCGATTCGGGATAGCCAGGGGCGGGTGGTTGGGTTTGGGGGACGCAGTTTGGATGGGGAAGAACCCAAGTATCTCAACTCCCCAGAAACGCCCTTATTTAATAAAAGTCAAACCCTGTTTGCCCTGGATCAAGCCAAGGAAGCCATCACCCGCCAGGATCAGGTATTGGTGGTGGAGGGATATTTCGATGCCATCGCCCTGCACCAGGCGGGTTTAACCCACACCGTGGCCGTCCTGGGCACTGCCCTCAACGCCGACCAGGTGCGTTTGCTCCTGCGCTACACGGAATCCAAGCGGGTGGTTTTGAATTTTGATGCGGATAAGGCGGGGCAGAAAGCGGTGGAGCGGGTGATCGGGGAGGTCAAAGACCTAGCCTATCGGGGAGAAGTGTCTTTACATATCCTGTACCTACCCGAGGGTAAAGATGCCGCCGACTACCTGCAAAAGCACTCCGCCAGCGATTATCAAACCCTGGTGCAGTGCGCTCCTTTGTGGTTGGACTGGCAGATCAACCGGATTTTGTTGCAACGGGACAGCCACCGCCCGGACGAGTTTCAACTGATTGTCAAACAACTGGCCGCCCTGCTGCGACAGATTCCCAACCCGGCGTTGCGCCTGCGCTATATCAGTTTGGCGGTGAACGACCTGAGCAAGGGCAACGCCCGCTTAGTTCTGCAACTGGAAGCCTACCTGAATCGCCTCCTGCGCTGGAGTGACGATAGCCCCCGCCGTCCCCCCCCCACCGCCCCCGTCACCAGTACAAATTTATTGGAGGCCGCCGAAGCCCAACTTCTACGCATCTATCTGCATTTGCCCCCCTTGCGACAGCGGGTCGTGGATGCCCTGGATGAGTGGGATTTGGCCTTTTGTAGCAACTGCCATCGGTGGCTGTGGCAGCAGATTCGGGACATGGAGCAACGGGTCGCCCAGACCGGCGGCGTGCCCCACACCCTGGATTTGATTTTGGGTCTGCAACGGCTCCACCAGGAAGCCCCCGCCGAAATGCGCCAAGTGCAGGGGTTGTGCCAGTTGGATGAGGTGACGGAATTGGAACTGTGCCAGCCCAATTTGGTCATCCAATCGGCGGTGGCCACCATGGCACGGGTGATCTGTGAAAAAAACTGTAAACAACTGCTTTCTCTTTGGCAAGAACGCAGTATATTGTTAGTCAATACCCAGGCACACGAGCAACGCCAAGCCCTGCTCGTGGAACTCCAACGCCTACAAGATTCCATCCACACGGAAAAAAACTACCTGGAAAACCTCGACCGCCAACGCTGTCTGCATCCCGGGCGCACCCACCCCACCGCTCCCCTGGCCGAATCCTTAGACTTGGAACCCTGGGACGAGGAATTGAGCCACCTCCCGGATTAACCCACCCCGAGCCGAAATTGCCGCGATTGACCCCAGACCAAGCTAAGATTGAGGCACGATTTGGGCACACTAGCAGACAGTCATCCTGCCTAAAAGGACAAACCCCATGAGTACCACCCCCCTCCCCCCCCCCCCCCCCGGGGGGCCCCCCCCCCCCCCCCCCCCCCCCCCCCCCCCC
>CAYZTU010000048.1:0-16135 GCA_964481635.1 uncultured Synechococcus sp. | reverse complement strand
GGCGTAGCCGCTCGTAGAGCTACCCGCAACTTGCTTACAGGAACTGGGCGGAAGTTGTATCTAAACCTTAAATCTACGGGTCTGACGGGGCTCGAACCCGCAACTTCCGCCGTGACAGGGCGGTGCTCTAACCAATTGAACTACAGACCCTAATTTGTAGCTTTTTCATTATGCCAGAAGTAAAGGACTTTGCGCCAAGCCTTATGATGGATTACTATGCAATTCAACCACCTCAGCCAACTGATCGCCCATCACTGGGGCACCTGGGTTTGCCAGCGCACTCGGTTTTACTTGGATGGTACCCCCGCCAATCATGGCAAGGCGCAACTCCAAGTGACGGATTTATCCCCCGACACTGTGCCCCCCTCGACCCTGGGCATGGTTCTCAGTTGGAGTGAAAATAATCAGCCCGTTGCTTCGACAACCCTAGCCTTTGACCCGGATACCCAGCAATTTTGGCATGATTCTGGGGATAGACAACCCCAAACCGGACACTACACCTGGGAACCGACGGGGGTCCTGGAATTAACCCTACCCCTGCTCTCAGGACAGAAAATCACCGAACGGCTGTGGTTTGCCAGTGATAATTTGCGCCTACGGACGGTGCTGGTGCGGGGAGCCAATGGCCTAGAATCCGTGGCTTTTTACTCCGACATACGCCGGGTTGCCTCCTAGGCGGGGGTCAACGGGTTTGGACATCCCACACCCAGGCCACCCCAGCGGCCAGCACATTCAGCACCGGCAACAGGGAGCAATAAAACGCCCAGCGTTCCCACCGCCGCCCAAAACACCACCAACTCAGGACAATCGCTAAGCTCAAGGTTGCCGGTAAACTCCACACCGCCCCGGCAAATAACTGTCCCGCCCTGGTTCCTGCTTCCGTGATCCCCAAGGCTCCCGTGGTCAAAGCCGGTATGACCACCGCCAGCAGTACCCCCAGCCATACCACCGTCATCGCCAGCAAATAAAACCCCAATACCCGCATTTATCCCCCATCCAGCAGGTCGGTCAAGGTTGGCACCTGGTCTGTTTCTGGCTGCTTACCCCCGTCCCGGCATAGGTAAATCCCCCGCCAGCCCATCGCCCTCGCCCCCAACACGTCCGCCGCCCAACTATCCCCAATGTGCCACAACGGCGGTTCGGGTTGCCCTTGGGCGTGCCATGCGGCCTGAAAAATTTCCCCCTGGGGTTTGGCCGCCCCCACCTGCGTGGAAATGGTCACGGTTTTGACGAAAGCACTTAATCCCAACGCATCGAGTACTTTATATAAACGACTGTCAAAATTAGAAATCACCCCCACCGGTATCCCCTGCGCCCGCCAATGCTCTAAAACCGGTAGGACATCCGGGTAGAGTTCCCAGGGTGCAGCGGTGGCAAAGGTGGCATACACCTGGGGAAAAAAAGCGGCAAAATCGCCAATTTGCGCCAATCCCCCCGCCTCGGCAAAGGTCTGCTCCGTAATCCGGTACCAATACCCGTACTCCGCCGGGGGAATCTCCGGGGGGGCAAGCCCCGGAAATGCCGGGGGAGGAGCCGCTGGGAAACATCGGCTAAATGCGTCCTGTAATCGTTCTGCGGGTACCATTGCCCCAACTCGCTGGGCACACTCGCTGTAGATTTCCCCCACCGAACCCCGCACCCCGAACAGCGTCCCCACCGCATCCACAAAAATCGCCCCCGGTCGCCCCATTAGGATTCCCGTACCGGTTGCACCTGCGCCAGGGTACGCAATCTCTGGTACTGGGGTTCGGTCACCGCCGCCGGTAACAGGGGCAAAGGCGAACGGGACACCACCCGGGGCAAAGTACTGCCCAACCGCTCCGAGGGGGAGCGACTCACCAGCCGTTCAAAATCCCCGGAATAGTGGGGATGGGGGCGGCCTTGACGTTGCCAGAGGTTCAAGACCTGTTCGACGGAAATGCTTTTGTAGCGGGCTTGGTAGAGGGTTTCCACCACCGCCGGACGCACCCACTCCGCTGGGTACTGCGCCGCCCACCCCTGGGCAATCATGGCGGCCTGCGTCTCATCGGGTTCATAACGGTAGCGCACCAACAGGGGCACCACCTCCGCCACCACACGGGGAATGGGAGACACGGGAGAGAGCATAAATACGACATAGCCCAGTGACGGCACTATACCAAGAGAAATCGGAAATGTCCACCGGGGCGGCTTGGGGTAAAATAAATTAACTTCTTTTTTAGGACACTGTATAGGCAAATCCCATGGCACGATTTCTCAACCAAGGCCGCCCCAGTCGTACCCTTTGGGCATCCCTCCTGGTGGGGCTGGTACTCCTGACAGGCGATCCCGTCCGGGCGACCGCCGATTATACGGTGGTGGATGAATTCGGCCAGAGCCAGTACCGGGTGAATCCCCAGACTATTTTCCGGGAGCAACCCCTACCGGCGGGGCAGGTCACCTTTGACCCCCAGGAATTGCTGATCGTTTTGATCAACACCCGCCGTTATTTTCGAGAGCAGGGCGAGCGGGATACGGTGATCCAGCGACCGGGACTACTGGGGGGGCTGGGGGTATCGGTGGCGGATGTGACTCGCACCTTGGATTTTATGATTGAGGTACTCTTGCATGACCTCACCCAAGCCCAGCCCGTTCGCCTCCAGAATCCCGACTTTATCCGCAGCCACTTTCGGGTGTGGGGCTGGCAGGCGCATCGTCCCCAGATGGGGACTTCACCCCAGTTACGGTTGACCAAATATGCGGTGTTTCGTCATCCGGGTACCCGTCAACCCCAGGGGGATCACGTCCATGCGTTGTACAGTATCAATGACGAATGGGCACCAGAAGAATTTTACAAAAAATATACCAAACAGGACGTGTTGGCGGGTGCCTACGCCCCCGGTCGCCCGGATGCAACCAAAGTTACCCCCCTGGCCTACCTGACCCGGACGGGGTTGGAGGAAGCATTATTACAAGGTACAATTTTAATCCAGTTCCCTGACCGCAGTACCAGCTATTTCAACGTGGACAGGAATAATGGCATTGCCTTTGTGCGGGGGGTATCGCCCTGGGAACAGCAACGGTACTGGTATTTTCGAGAGGTGAATGCCATCCGGGGCTACGGCAGTGAGATTGGCAACAAAATCGCCATCCGACCAGGGGTGACCTTCGCCGGGGATGTGTGGAATGTGGGGCTGGGGCGGGTCGTCCTCCTGGAGCGGGCACCGGGACAGTGGATGCTGGGGGCGATTGCCGATACGGGGGGAGCGTTTTTGCCCAACTTGGCGCAGTTGGACTACTTGGCCGGGATTTTCCCCAGCCGCCGGGAGTTTTTTGCCTACAACCGCCGTTTGCCCGAATACACCCCGGCGTATATTTTAATTAAAAAGGATGGATAAACCCTTGACCTGTCCCTGTGGTATATGTTGTGATTTCTTCGACTCCGCCCGCCCATCTGGTGCGTCTGGATAAACCGGCAGAAACCTTTACCCTGGTGGGAGCCACGTCTTGGACGGTAGGACGGAGTGACCGGGCGGCGATTGTCCTCAATAATCCCTGGATTTCCCGCATCCACGCCCTGATCCAGCGACTGGAAGCGGACGAATTTTATGTCATTGACTTGGGCAGTCGCAATGGCAGCTTTGTCAATGGCCGCCGGGTGACCGTGCCGGTACGACTGCACCACCGGGATGAAGTGATGTTTGGGGAAACCCGGATGCAGTTTACCTGCCAAGCCCCCCGGGTGAGTACCCCCCTGAAGCCGGAATTGGCCGCCGAGTGGGACCGGGCGACCTCGGCGATGAAGGTGCGCTGTCTAATTACGGTGGTGGTCATGGATTTGCGGGATTTTACCCCCTTGACCCGGCAGTTGCCCGAGGAATTGCTGGCGCAGGTGGTGGGAACCTGGTTTCGGCAGGTGGGAGAGATTCTCCAGCGGTACGGCTCGCGGGTGGACAAATACATTGGTGATGCGGTCATGGCCGTCTGGCTCCATCCCCAAAACGCCCCCCACCCCTACGACCTCCTGCGGATTCTCAAGGCGGTGTTGGGGACGGAAAAAACCACCAGCAATTTGCATTTGCAGTACCCTTTACCCTTTCCCTTGCGGATGGGTACCGGCATTAATACGGGGTTTGCCATGGTGGGCAATACCGGCAGTGGTCAACGCCCGGAGTACACGGCCATTGGGGATACGGTGAATTTAGCCTTTCATCTGGAAACCGCCACCAAAACCCTGGGTCTGGACCTGCTGGTGGGGGAAGCCACCCAAGCTTATCTGCTGGCGGGCAATTTGGCGGGTTGGCTCACCCCCGCACACATGGCCTTGAAATATCAACCGGAGCCCTTACCGGTGTGGGGCAGTACCTATCCCCAGCTCAACGAATTTCTCCACCACTACGGATTTGCCGAACCCCCCACCCAAAATCCCGTATCCGATGGCCGTGGCTTTGTGTAGGATAAAGGGAGTGGCACTGAGCGGACAATGGGTCACAGGCATAGTGGGGTGCGGGCATGACTAAAGTGCAAGACCCCTGGATCGGGCGGTTATTGGCCAAACGCTACAAGTTACAGGCCATTGTTGGTCGGGGTAGCATGGGCAAGGTGTACCAGGCCGCCGATACGGTTTTGGGCGGTGTGGCGGTGGCGGTGAAATTTCTCTCCCAAGCCCTGATGGATGACAAGGGTAAGGAGCGGTTTGCCAGCGAAGCCCGTGCCTGCGCCCTACTGGGCAACAAAAGTATTCACATTGTCCGAGTCATGGACTACGGGGTGGACGAGACAGAACTGCCCTTTTACGTTATGGAATACCTGCAAGGGGAAAGCCTGCGGGAAATGATTGATGTGCAACCCCTGAGTCTGGAGCAGTTTTTGCCCCTGGCGCAACAGATTTCCCGGGGGTTGCAGGCCGCCCACCAGGGGATTGAGGTGGACGGGCGGATTTGGAGCGTGGTACATCGGGACATCAAACCCAGCAATATCTTCGTGGTGCGGGACCCGGGGTTGGGGATGCTCGCCAAAATCCTGGACTTTGGGATTGCCAAATTTGTCAACGAAAACCCGGAAAGCAATCAAACCTCCCACTTTACCGGCACCTTGGCCTACTGTTCGCCAGAGCAACTCGAAGGCCGTAGCCTAGACCAACGCTCGGACATCTACAGCCTGGGGGTGATGATGTTTGAGATGCTCACCGGCCAAGTCCCCATCCAAGCCCCCATTGAGTCCATTGGTGCCTGGTACCGGGCGCACCACATGCAAGCCCCTCCCTCCCTCCAGTCCATCAACCCCCAACTACCCAAAAATGCCGAATTGGAACGCTTGCTCCAACATTGCCTGGCCAAAGACCCCAATGACCGCCCCACCAACATGGTGGAAGTGATCCAGGGCTTAGACCGGGTGGAACAAAGCCTGCGCTCCAAGGCGACCCCGGCCAGCCCCAGCACCCCGGAAGACCAAACCTACCATCCTCAGGTTTCTACCGGCCCGAGCTTAGAACGCTCCGCCGACTCCTGGGATTTGCTCAGTTGGCCAGCGGATAAACCCGTCCAAAAAATTGTGTTTCCCAGATTGATTCCCGTCGGTTCCTCCCAAATCCCCAGCCTGTGGACGATGTTGACTCGGGATGAAATCAACCAGCGGGTCTTAAATCGGTGCTACAACCAATTTCTGTTCATTTCCGCTCCCCACCCAATGGTGCTGTGGATTACCGCCCTATACCAGGTCAAGCAAGAACCCCGTTGGCTCCCCTGCTATCTGGATTTGAAACGCCCGGAAGGCCAGGAAATTTGCCGTTTTTTGGGGGAAATTGGCCACTATTATCTATTGCTATTCAGCCTGGAAGAACCGGGCAAATTTCGCCACCGCCTGGAGGTTTCCATCGCCACCGGCCAACGTCCCCTGCTCCAGGAATGGGCAGACCAGGGGCAGATTTCCCGCCTCGCCCCCGCCCCTGACCTGAGCAAAGACCTCCTGCGCCGGGAGTACGAGCGACTCAAACCCCAGATCATCAGCCGCCTCTCCCAGCAGGTGCAGATGTCTTAATGGCACTTCTATTTATTCGCAACGATAAGAAAATCAACTCGCTGGAAGCCTGATATTCAGGAGAACCAAGGACGGGGGAATGCCTGCGGCACATTGCATGGAGCGCCCCTGCGACCGCTTATTTTGGATTAATAGAGGTTCCCTTAAATTTAACCTGACCTTTTGGCTACCCAATACCCTAGGTCAAAGGGGTGATATAGTCATTTCAATTAGAACTGAGACGGATACCCCCTAAATCTCAAGGGGGACTATAGCAATAGGATTAGAATTTAGAACGGCGGTCGCAGGGGCGCAGCCCCCGTCTTTGGTTCTTCTGAATTTTTGTTTGCAAATCGGATAGGATTGCTATATCAATCCATTTCCCCCCTTATTAAGGGGGGCTAGGGGGGTCAGGGGGGGTGAGAACTAATGTCTCAAATTTAATCAAAACAGCTATAAAGCTCAAAACTTCTGATAATTTATTTTCAACCACATCCCATACCACCTCTAAATCTACTTGGTCGTACTTATGAACAATCACATCTCGCATTCCTGCCATTTCTCCCCAGGGTACGGTTGCGTGTTGTTGTCGAAATTCCTGAGAAAGTCGTTTAGTTGCTTCGCCAATAATTGTGATTTGATAGAGGATTGCCGATAGTTTTTCATCATTAACTTCCAATTCCAATTTACTGATTCCATCCGCATAACGCAAAATACGCCTGATAGCATTTATAATATCAATGAGAGCTTCTTGATCACGTTGCATAGATAATCTGAGCCGATTGCAGGATACTTTTACGTCTTAACCAGTTTTCACTACGCTCGATTGCAGATTTTATAATTAAGTCAACATTCCGTTGGAAAATCACTTGCAATTCATCCCGCATTTGCAACGTCTCAGTTAACCCACGTTTAAAACTTGGAGAAAGACTGATCAATACGTCAATATCGCTGTCAGGGCGAAAGTCATCCCGCAGAATAGAACCGAATAATGCAAATTCCGTCACCTGCCATTTATGACAAAAATCCACAATTTTTTCCAGGGGTAATTCCATAGCTTTAATGGTCATGTTAATCGTATCTCCAATGATTCTGATTGTTCCACGTCGCTATAGCAATTTCACAGGGGATGGATATTCTCAAAAACCATATCAGGTACTCCTGCGACGGTGGCTAGGCTACTGCGACCGCTTATTTCTCAATTTTAGAACGCTGACGATGCAAAAGTGATGGTCATACTCCCTAGGATTTTTACCCCTGGAACAACCACCAGCAACCGGCGAGGGCAACCATCACCCCCAACCCCGCCCGCCGACTCACCCGTTCCCCCGCCCAGCGAGCCAACACCAGGGCAAACAGGGGGCTGGTACTGCTCAGGGTTTGGGCAATCCCCGCCGGTGCCCATTTCAAGGCCGTTTGTTGCAACCAAATCCCCACATAGGTACTCAAAAATGCCGTTCCTGTTAACCCCCACCACCAGGTAGGTTGCTGCCGCAGGGCTTGCCACCCCGGACGGCACACGGGGCGACCCAGACCACACCCCAACACCAGCACCCCCGCCGCCAGCCGGATCGTCGTACTCCACAGGGGGGTGATGGGAAAATCCGCCAACGCCCAGCGGGACAGCACCACCCCCGCCGCCTGGGACAGAGCAAAAATCCCCCCCCACCCCACCCCCGGCCAGAGGTGAAACCGCTCCCGCATACTCACCGGCTGTTCCGTCACCACCACCGCCACCCCGGTCACGGTTAGGAGCATTCCCGCCAACTGCACCGGCTGGATCGCCTCCCCCAAAGTCACCCAAGCGAGTAACGTCACCAACATCGGGGATAGGGTATCCATGAGTAATGTCCGTTGCGCCCCCAGGGAATTTAAGGCAGCAAAAAACGCCGTATCCCCCACCCCAATCCCCAAAATGCCACTCAACGCCAACCCCAGCACCGGCAAAATCCCCACGGTTGGCCATCCTTCTCCCCGCCCCACCAAGGTCAGGGCAAACATCCCCAAGGCCAACACCCCCTTGAGCCAATTCAACAGCAGGGGTGCAAAGGTTTTCCCCCACCCGGCATACACCCGGGACATACTTGCCCAAAGCAAAGCCGCCCCCAGGGCTGCCCATTCCCCCCGCCAAACCACCGCCCACCCCGCCGATTGCGTGACTCTCCTGCTATTGTAAACAAATGTAAATCAGGGACGGGTTATCCCCTAGCGCCGGTCTGCATTCGCTCCTAAATAAGGCTCTAACCAATCCGTGCCCCCGCTCATGTCCACCGAGTCCGGCAGTTCCACCACCAGCAGATACCCCAGGAACGTACCCCCACTCGCCCCGTCCAAAACCCGCAAAATCTCCGCCATGTCCCCCCGGTGCAATTCTCCCCTGGGGGTGTACAATTCCAGAGCCGTCAGGCACCCCAAGGCCGGATTCCAGAGGTGATCCACCCCAGCGGGACGGGCGAACAACTCCGGCGTATCCCCCGTGCCATGAATCCGCAGCAAACTCCGCCCCAACCGCCCGGCCTGGTAACTCTGGTGCAGGGCTGGGTAATCTTGCCAACTCGGGGGCAGGCGTTGCTGGTAGTCGGCTAAAGAACCCCGCCAGGGTCCCGGTTCCCCCGGGAAAAATTCCTTGACCCCCCTCTCAAACGGCAGGAATAACTGCACCAACGGGAACTGCCCGTAGGCCCGAAACAAATCCCCTGGCCGGATTGCCGTAATCCCCGCCAACCGCTGTAACCCCTGGGGAGTCTGCCCATAGGTAAACGCCCAGTCCAGACCATACACCGATTGCAGTAACAATGGCCGTGACCACACCTGCCCCCCTTCTCGATAAAATTCCCCCTGGTTGTCTTTGACAATCAAAGTACAGAGAAGCCAGCGATTCTCTCTACAAAATACATAGAGTTGCATCTGATCCGGTTGGGTTTGCCAAGCGAGCAATTCCGCCAGCGGTGGTAAGGGTACAGGGGGCTGGGTGAGTTCTTGCAATACCACCGCCAGCAAATCCGGGGGCTGGGGAAATCGTTGGCGGGTCTGGCGCAGGAGTTGTTCCTGCTGGGTTGGAGGGAGGCTATCACTGCGGACTAGGCTATTCAACGCCAGGGCGACCCAGCGGGGATGGGGGCTGGTTTGCACCACCTGGAGTAAACTGGCCTGGAGTTGGGGGCGGGTGGTGGGGTGTTGACGTATGTATAAATTACTAACTTGCAATGCCTGGGTAATGATTTTGGTTTCCGTGGGGGTGGGATTTTTGGCCTCAGCCCGCCCCAAAATGTGCCGCAGGGCGTGAAAAACCTGGGGGGATTGGGGTTGTTGTAAGGCCGTTGCCCATAGCAATCTGCGCCAGTGGGTTTCCTGGGGTTCGGTCAGGGGGTAACGGCGCAGGTCGTAGTGATGGGGTTGCAGGCGTTGCCGCTCCCGTTGCAGTTGCTCAGTGCGGGCGGCCTGGGTCGCCAAGGGCTGGGGTTGAGCGAGTGCGGGTAAGGTTGTGGCTCCCCAAAGTAGCATTGCCCCCAGACAGGCATTAGGATAAAAGGGTATGGTTTGGGGTAAACGCATGGTTGTCCTACTGTTGTATCTGGGTCTGATGGGAGTCTACCTATTGGTGTTGCCGCTGGCTACTTATTTTTATCTCAAACAACGCTGGTATGTCGCCAGTTCCCTGGAACGGGGGTTTATGTATTTTCTGGTATTTTTCTTCTTCCCGGGATTGTTGCTGTGGGGGCCTTTGCTCAATTTTCGCAATCAACCCCGTTCGTTATCCTAAAGTTTAGGTTAGTTTAACCATCCATTTAACTCTGCCAACTGCCGCTGGTGAGCCGCTCTGCCACCATTTGCCGGGTCTCTGGGTCAAGGTTGGCCTTGCTCAATTCCAGAATATCAATGATGGCGTTTTCCAAATTCACCCCGCAGAGTTTGGCCTGCCGGAGTTGGGTTTCGGTTAAATCCGCCCCGTTGAAGTTGGTGCGGTAGAGGTTGGCTTGGCGCAGGTCGGCTTGGCGCAAATTGGCCTGAAATAGGGTCGTCCGGCTCAGGTTGGCCTCCACCATACTGGTACGCACCAGCGTGGCACGACTGAGGTTGGTGCGGACTAACACGGAACCGTACACCAGGCGACCGGTTTCCTGGTCGGGAAGGATGACGCTTCCCAGGTACGCTCCATCCAGGTTGGCTTCGGTGAGATTCACTTCGTAAAGGTTGGCTCCGCTCAGGTTGGTGTGGCTGAGGTTGGCACCGCTCAGGTTGGCTCCTGTTAAATTCACCCGACTCAGGTTTAAGCCTTGCAGGTGGATGCCGCTGAAATCTCTTTGCCCCTGTTGGTAAGCCTCCAGTAGCTGATTGAGGCTCGATTCAGAAGTCAGAATTTGTTCGGGCAGAGCCATGCGGATACAGGGATGGGATACGCAACAAGTAGACGGGGCATTGCCTTATTTTAGAAGCGGGCGGACGGTTTCGGGTTCCCTTAAGCCTAGCTATTCCCAATTTTATCAGGCAATGCGGTTGGAGTCAGGGTTTGGGGGGTTCCAGTTGCTTTTTGGCCTGATCAACCAACTCCGTGGTGGTGGTTTTGATGGTTTCGGTCACTTGTCCCAAAACCGTACCGGCTTGTTGGGTGACTTTTTGGGCGGTTTGGGTGGCATCTTGGCGTAGGTGCTGTACCCGTTCGCTGTGCAAAAACTCCTCGGTCTGCTGTTGGAGTTCTTGAGCCGTTTCGCCAATCTGCTGGGCGGCATTTTGGGCTAATTTCTTGACCTGCTCCGCCTGGGGGCTGGTGCTGATATCCTGGATTTTGGCCTTGGCTTTTTGCCAGAGGTTGGGGGAGGGTTCGCTCATGGGGGTGGGTGGTGTGGCACAATTCCAGATTAACCCAGATGGCGGGGAAGTAGGGGAATCCGGCCTGTTGTTGGGTTCGCAGTAAGATAGGATACAGGGAACTTGCGCTTTTAGGTGGATAGGGTAGCCCATGACCAGCGTGGTGGGAATTGATCTGGGGACGACCAATTCGGTAGTAGCGGTGATGGAAGGGGGGAAACCGGTGGTACTCCCCAATAGCGAAGGCAGTCGCACGACACCGAGTGTGGTGGGGTTTTCCCGGGAGGGGGAGCGGTTGGTGGGACAACTGGCGCGGCGGCAGGCGGTACTTGACCCCAAAAATACGTTTTCTGGGGTGAAACGGTTTATGGGTATGACTTATGACGAATTGCCCGCCGTGGCGAGGCGGGTGCCTTACACCATTCGCCGGGGGGAGCGCAACCGGGTGCAGGTGGTGTGCCCCCGCATGGAACAGGAGTATGCCCCGGAGGAAATTTCGGCCATGATTTTGCGCCAGTTGGCCGATGATGCCCAGCAGGTGTTGGGGCGACCGGTGACGGATGTGGTGATTACGGTGCCCGCCTATTTCAACGATGCCCAGCGGCAGGCCACCCGGGATGCGGGGCGATTGGCGGGTTTGGAGGTGAAACGGATTTTGAATGAACCCACCGCCGCCGCCCTGGCCTATGGTCTGGATCAAAAAACAGAACAAACCATCCTGGTGTTTGATTTGGGGGGGGGGACGTTTGATGTGTCCATTCTGGACATGAGCCAAGGGGTGTTTGAGGTGCGCTCGACCAGCGGGGACACCCAGTTGGGGGGGGTAGATTTTGACCAGCGGTTGGTGAACTGGTTGGCGGAACAATTCCAAAAGGAAACTGGCATTGACCTGCGCCGGGAGCGGCAGGCGTTTCAACGGTTATTAGAAGCCGCCGAAAAGGCCAAAATCGAGCTTTCTAGTGTGAAAAGTACCCTGGTGAACCTGCCCTTTATTACCGCCAACGATGAGGGTCCCCAGCATTTGGAAGCGGAGTTAAGCCGCAGTACCTTTGAGTCTCTTTGTGGGGATTTGCTGGAGCGGTTGCGGCTGCCGGTGGATCAAGCCCTGGCGGATAGCGGTTTAGAACCCGAGGATATTGATGCGGTTTTGCTGGTGGGCGGGGCGACCCGGATGCCGATGGTGCGCCATTTAGTGCGGGAACTCCTGCACCAGGAACCCTGCCAGGGGGTCAACCCGGAGGAGGTGGTGGCGGTGGGGGCGGCCATTCAGGGGGCGGTGCTGGCCGGGGAATTGCGGGATGTCCTATTGTTGGATGTCACCCCCCTGTCCTTGGGCTTGGAAACCGCTGGGGGGATGATGAAAACCCTGATTCCTCGGAATACGCCGGTGCCGGTGCGCCGCTCCGATACGTTTTCCACCGCCGAGGACAACCAAAGTGCCGTGGAAATTCACATCCTCCAGGGGGAACGTCCCCTCGCCAGCGGCAATAAATCCCTGGGGCGGTTTCGGTTGACCGGGATTCCCCCCTCACCCAAGGGTTTACCGCAGGTGCAGGTGGCCTTTGATATTGATGCCAACGGGATTTTGCAGGTTTCCGCCCAAGACCGGCAAACCGGGCGGCAGCATACGGTGACGGTGCAGGATGCGGCCAGCTTGACCCAGGGCGAGGTGCAAAAGATGCTGGCGGAGGCGGAGCGGGCGGCTCCAGGGGATCAGGCGCAAAAACAGCGGGTGGAACAGTGCCAAAAGGCGGAAGCCCTGATCCAACGGACGGAACGGCAACTCCGGCAAGTGACCCTGGACTACGGTTTTCTGTTTGTACGGGAACGCCGCCAGAAAATCGAACAACTCATCCAATCCCTGCGGCGGAGCTTGGCCGCCAACGATTTGGTTAAAGTGGATCGCCTCAGTAGCCGTCTGCAAGAACAACTAACGGAACTACTCGCCCTTGTCCGCCAACAACAGCAGGAGGACGAAGTGCCCTGGTTCTCCCCCCCCTGGAGCCGCCTCGATGACACCCCTGCCCCCCGCCGTCGCCGGGAATGGGACGATGACAACTGGTAATGCCATGCGTAATTTCCGCAACTATTACCAAATTCTGGGGGTAGAACGCAACGCCAGCCCTGCTGAGATCAAACGAGCCTACCGACAATTGGCACGCCGCTACCACCCGGACTTAAACCCCGGGGATAAAACGGCGGAAGAACAGTTCAAAATCATCAGTGAAGCCTATCAAGTCCTCGCAGACAGCGAAAAACGGGCAGAATACAACCGTTTTGGGCAATACTGGCAGCAAAAAGGGTTTCAAGGAGAATCCCCCCCCCGTCCCAACCTGGACTTGGATTACAGCCGCTTCCCAGACTTTCAGGACTTTTTAGACCAACTCCTGACCCGCTTTACCCGGCGTAGTGAACCCCGCTCCGACACCTGGGACAGCCCCGACGACATCGAAGCGCGCCTCAGTTTATCCTTATCCCAAGCCTACAAAGGGGGTCGCCAACGGCTCAGCATCGGGGAGCGCACCCTGGAAATCAATCTCCCCCCCGGTATGGTCACCGGCCAACGTATCCGCCTCCGCAAGCAAGGGGACAACGGCGGTGACCTCTACCTCAACATTCAAGTCAACCCCGACGAGCAACTCCGCCTCCAGGGGGATGACATCCACTGTACCCTGCCCATTACCCCCAGCGAAGCCATCCTCGGTGCCCACGTCCAAGTCCCGACCCTAGATGGGTTGGTCAAAATGGTTATCCCCCCCCGGGTGCAAAACCACCAACGCCTGCGCCTCCCCGGTCGGGGCTACCTGCGCGAAGACCAAACCCGGGGCGATCAAATCGTGGAACTTTTCATCCAGGTGCCCCCCGAACCCAGCCCGCAAGAATTACAACTGTATGAACAAATTCGCCAAATCGAACGCTTTAATCCCCGCCGCCAAACCGCTCCCGTTCCGTCATAAATTGTCATACCAGTTGATATTCGTTAATGGGCGGCAATATAAAGAAATCATTAAAAATCCTTGGGAATGGTTTTTTGACCTGGGAATATAGCCATTCTGATTAAATTGGGCACAGTAGTTTTCACCCCCCTAACCCCCCTCAGCAAGGGGGGAATTGGATTCATAGTCCTCCTTGGCAAGGGGGATTCAGGGGGTATCTGTCTCAGTTCTAATTGAAATGACTATATATTTAATAAATTTAATTTAGGAACCAGCTCATCAGGTTCTTAGGTTAAGTTTCTGCTTAAAACGGAACCAGCCCATAAAGGTTCTGAATTTAATTAACTTCTACCTAGAGGGGAGCAGGTACGCCAGTTCCCCTTAAATTTTCTCACTAAAGGGAACCTCTATTTATTGCAATCAGCAGAAAGCTATCTTGCTGGAATGACCATAGCCTGCGTGTCGCTGTGCGACATTAGCCTGCATGGCATAGCCATTATTACCGGGAAGCAAGGACGGGGGGTACCCCCCTGCGACCGCTTATTTTGCATTAATAGGGGTTCCCGGAAGAGAGATTCAGAGAAGCAAGACTTTGCCGTTATAGCGAAATTATGGATAGTAGAGGGGACGAATGCATGGATAAATTAGTAGGTCATGATGGAAGAATTGTGAAGGTATGATACGAACGAGTAAAACAAAGATTAGAATTTGGGCAATAGGTTTAATCTTACGCAGAATCGCCTAAAATGATGGCAAACAGGTTCTATAGATAGACTCTGCACCGAGGAGATTGACCCCATGATTCGCAAGATATTGGTGGCGGTGTCCGGCCTGGGGCACACGGAGGAAATGCTCAACGCCCTGATTGATTTGCCCTGTATTGCCCAAACCCTGGTGACGGTACTCCACGTGGTCACCCCGCAAACCTCGGCGCAGGATATGGTAGCCAAGCAGGCGGAGGGGGTGGAAATTCTCAAAAATTCCCTTGCCAAGATTCACGTCTGCCGTCTGGACGGGGAGACTACCGCTTGTTTGAAACCCGCCCAGGTGACCACCATGCTCCGCGAGGGCGACCCCAAGGATGTGGTGCCCCGGGTGGCGGATGAGTTGGGGGTGGATTTGATCATCATGGGTTCGCGGGGGTTGGGGCGACTGCGCGCCATTCTGGAAAACTCCGTCAGTCAATATGTGTTTCAATTGGCCTCCCGCCCCATGTTGCTGGTGAAGGACGATACCTACGTGGAAAAAATTCAGCGCATTCTGGTGGCCTACGACGGTTCCCCCAGTGCCAAACAGAGCCTAGAACTCGCCCTCTTTCTACTCAGCGACCTCAAAGGGGGTGAGTTGGTGCTGGCGGACATTAACCCCAATCTGGAGGGCGTGACCCTGACCGACCTCGCCCAACGTCCCGAAGCCAGCCCAACTCTGGCCGAGGCGATCCAGAAGGTACGGCAACGGGGGCTGAAGTACCGCTGTGTCGTCAGCGAAGGAAATCCGGGGGCAAGCCTCTGTCGTCTGGCGCAGGATGTGGCCGCCGACCTGGTACTTTTGGGTTCCCCGGATCGCCGCCCCACCATCGCCCGCAGTTTGGTGGACTTAGACCGGTTGATTGGCAATTCCCTATCGGATTACGTGCGGGTTCATGCCGATAGCCCGGTACTGTTGGTGCGTTAGGGATGCTCGCAACGGCCTAGCGTTGCCCCTCTCCCCGACTGGCGGTTTGCACGTACAGGATGATCAAAAACGCCGTGGGGAACAACACCAGCAGGGCGGTGCCAATCAGAGCCAGGATATTCACTTCCATCGGTGGCGACCTCAAATTCTCCAGACTCTACTCTAACGGAGAATGGGGGACGGAAGTTTTAAGGATTGTGGCTAGGGTTTCGTCTTGACTGTCACCGGGCCATACACCCGAGTTTGGCAGGCGAGGCGGCACTGGGGCTTTTTACGGAGTTTGCGTTGCTCAAACTCGGTCGGCGGCGAACAATGCTCCATGCCCGCTAGGATTTCCACCACACAGGTAGCACATTGCCCCACGCCACCACAGTTCATCAGCTTGCCGCCAAAGGTGTAGAGGTCAATCCCGTTGGCCAACGCCTGCTGCCGCAGATTGGCACCATCGGCGACAATCACCTCCTTGCCCTCCTTCTGAAAACAAATACTGGCCGTGGTTGTGGTCACCATTTTTGACTCCCGACTACAAGAATTTCTTTACAGTTCTACATAATAATTTAGCATTTGCGGGGACGGGCGGTGGCAACCGGTGCCTGGGTAGGAGTGACCGGGCGCACTACGGAGCCGCATCTGTGTTGGGGCTTGCAGTTTGATGGAGGGTGGCACCGGCCAACGGCGAGTGCAGAAATGAACTACCCCGCCGCAAGCGGACGGGGTATCAGAATCAAAAAAGAGCAAGC
>CAYZTU010000047.1:0-17108 GCA_964481635.1 uncultured Synechococcus sp. | reverse complement strand
AAGAATAAACCTCTCATTGTCGAAACTCTTGCATCTAAAATAAAGTGCATCCAGATTAAAACAAATAGTTGAGAATCCAAAACAGGATAGTCGTTTTGGGGCAGAAGTTTTAGCAAGAGCTTGATAAGTTGCCGAAGTTGTTTTATCATAAAATCAATTTTTCTTTTATTTTTTCGGAGTTGGAATACCATTTCTGGCTCCTTTTGTCTACCTTCTTCCTAACATTCAACATTTCTGGTCCTAAAGTTATGACAAAAAACGTAATTGGTACCCAGTTCTACACAAAAATTGCCAAAAAAGCCGAGGCTCTCATGGTAAAAAATGGCTTGAATAATTGGCAATTTGGCTGGGATAGAGCCAAACGACGCTACGGCCTTTGTGACCATGGACGCAAAAGAATTTCCCTATCCATTTATCTAACGCCCCTGTCGAGTGACTCAGAAATCGAAAATACAATCCTCCATGAAATCGCCCACGCTTTAGTGGGGCAAAAACATGGCCACGACCAGGTCTGGAAGGCAAAAGCCTTGCAAATTGGTTGTGATGCTACCCGTTGCGGCAAAGCAGTCGTAATGCCAAAAACTTTTGTAGGAACCTGTCCCCATTGTCAATCCCAGGTGTATCGCAACCGCCGCCATCGTTCGAGTTGCGCTCAATGCGATTCCCAATTTAACCCCGCATACCTCCTCCGCTGGGAACGCAATCCAGCGGCGCAAGCGAGTCGCAGAGAGTATCCGACGCAGAAAACATCAGGATAAACAGCACCCCATACCAAAGTTAAACTGACAACCCGTGACCACAGGCGGGACAAAAGCGATGCTGAGATTCTACCGGAGCGTCACAGGCGGGACAAGTCAAAGTTACTGGCGCAGGTTCCGGCAAACCCAGCATCTGGTCATTGCTGTGCCCCGGCTTGATCATCGGGTAGCAATTTTCCGCCGGGTTGACGTGGACATCCATCAGCACCGGCCCCGGATGCGCTAACAATTCCGCTAAGGCGGGGCGCAATTCCTCCCGGCGTTGCACCAACATCCCCTTCACCCCGTAGGCCGCCGCCAATTGTACAAAATCCGGCATCCCGGAGCGCATGGCTGAATGGGAATACCGCTCCTGATAAAAGGCTTCCTGCCACTGGCGCACCATCCCCTGCCAGAAATTGTTGATAATCACGGTTTTTACCGGCAAATTGTACTGCGCCAAGGTGCCCAGTTCTTGGATATTCATTTGCACACTGGCATCCCCGGCGATGCAAATCACTTGGGCATCGGCCAAAGCCACCTGCACCCCCATCGCCGCCGGAAGTCCAAAGCCCATCGTCCCCAGACCCGCACTGGAAACCCATTGGCGCGGGCCATTGGGCAAAAACTGCGCCGCCCACATCTGGTGTTGCCCCACATCCGTGGTGGTGTAGGCACCCGGAGCCAATTCCCCCAGGAGATAAATCACTTCCTGGGGCGAGAGCAATTCCCCCGGTGCGGGGATCACCAAAGGATAATCCCGCCGCCATGCCTGGATTTGCGCCAACCACGCCTGGGTCTGTTGCCAGTTAGGTTGTGCCCCGGTTTGCAGATGCTCTAACCAATCCACCAGCACCTGCCGCACATCCCCGACGATCGGCACCTCCGGCGGGCGATTCTTGCCCACTTCCGCCGGGTCTACATCCACATGGATCACCCGGGCATGGGGAGCAAACTCCGCCAGTTTCCCCGTCACCCGGTCGTCAAACCGTGCCCCGAGGGCTACCAACACATCACACTGGCTGATCGCAAAATTGGCATAGGCCGTCCCGTGCATTCCTAACATCCCCACGGCCAGGGGATGCCGCTCGTCAAACGCCCCTTTCCCCATCAGGGTAGTAGTGACGGGAATCTGCAACATTTCCGCCAGTTGTTGTATTTCCCGGTGCGCTCCGCTGGCAATGGCACCCCCCCCCACGTACAACAAAGGCCGTTGGGCGGACAGTAGCAACCGACTGGCCTGGGCAATTTGGCGGGGATTTCCCTTCACCGTCGGGCGATACCCGGCTAGTTTCACATCCCCCGGTGCCACCGGCACATAATCGAAACTTTCTTCCCCCACATCTTTGGGAATGTCCACCAACACTGGCCCCGGTCGTCCTGTACTAGCAATGTACATAGCTTCCGCCACGATGCGCGCCATATCCCTAGGGTCACGCACCACGTAGGAATGTTTCACCACCGGCAAAGTAATGCCAAAAATATCCGTTTCCTGAAACGCATCACTGCCAATGGCTGACCGGCGCACCTGCCCGGTGATAATCACCATCGGAATCGAATCCATGTGGGCGGTGGCGATGGCCGTCACCAAATTGGTTGCCCCCGGCCCGGAGGTGCCAAAACAGACCCCCACCTGCCCCGTCGCCCGGGCGTACCCATCGGCAGCATGACCGGCGGCCTGCTCATGGCGCACCAGGATGTGGTGCATTTTTCCCTGGGCTTCCCAGCGGTATAGCTCATCGTAGATGGGCAAAATCGCCCCACCAGGATAGCCAAAAATATGTTTCACCCCATGCCGGTACAGACTATCAATCAGGGCGTAGGCTCCCGTACATCGAATCGGACTCGCCTCGGGGAAGGAAGCCGACGTGCCAGTGGTGGGTAGGGTAGTGGTGAACAAGGGAGTAATGGTAGCGAAAGTTGCAAAATGCTTGTGATCATTTAGTGTAATCACCCCCACTGTCCTTGTCTAGGGGCGGGATGCCCAAGTTCCGCCGCAAATTTTAAGAAATTTTAAGCAGCCTGCCCGAGAAAGTTCTTTATCCTAAGATTTAATCTTTCACCGCTAGGCAAATCATGGTGACTAAAGACCGGGTTCCCGTGTTGGATTTGCAGGCTTTTACCCAGGGGACGGCGGCGCAACGGCAGGAATTTATCCAAAATATGGGTCAGGCGTTGGAACACACGGGCTTTTTTATCCTGGTGCAGCACGGGATTGACCCCCAGCTTTTGGAGCAAGCATACCGCCAAATTCAAGCCTTATTTGCCCTGCCCTTGTCCCAAAAACAGCAGTACGAAAAGCCAGAATTACACGGCCAACGGGGCTACATTTCCTTCGGCAAAGAACACGCCAAAGACCAGCCCTTGCCGGATTTGAAAGAATTTTGGCACATGGGGCGCACGGACAACCTGTGGCCGCAGGAATTACCGGCGTTTGCTCCGGCCTTGACCCGTTTGTATCACGCCTTGGATCAGTGCGCTGCCCGTTTACTCCAAGCGGCCTCCCTCTACCTGGATGCACCGGCGGATTTTTTGCCGGAGTTGGTGCGGGGGGGCAGTACGATTTTGCGGTTGATCCATTACCCGCCTGTACCTACGGATGCGCCTCCAGGGGCGGTGCGGGCGGCTCCCCACGAGGATATTAATTTCATTACCTTGCTGTGTGGAGCGACGGCGGCGGGGTTGGAACTACGCCAGCGGGATGGCTCTTGGTTGCCGGTGCCGGTGGTTGCCGATGGCATTGTGGTGGACAGTGGCGATATGTTGCAGTGGTTGACCAACGGGTTATTTCGCAGTACTACGCATCGGGTGGTTAACCCGGGTGATACCAACGAATCCCGTTATTCCGTACCCTTTTTTGTCCATCCCCGCCCGGAGGTGGATTTGACTCCCCTGCCCCAATGGGTGACCCGCACGGGGGGCATACCCCGCTTTGGGGCGACCACGGCGGCGGACTATCTCCAGCAACGTCTGCGGGAAATTGGCATTGCCCCGCCGGTATAATTTGGAAGTTCCCTGGCACTGTACCCCCTGTGAACCCGGAAGCTGTTTTAGCGGAATTACTAGCAGGCAACCAGCGCTTTAGTGCGTCCCGTCCTATGAATCCCCACCATGACCTCCTGCGGGTGCAAGAGGTGGCGGAACATCAAACCCCCGTGGCAGTGATTTTGGGCTGTGCGGATTCGCGGGTGCCCCCAGAGGTAATTTTTGACCAGGGAATCGGTGACCTGTTTGTGATTCGCAATGCGGGGCATCAGGCTGACCTGGAAAACATTGCCAGCGTGGAATATGCGGTGGCACTCCTGGGGGTCAAGGTGGTGTTGGTGCTGGGGCATGAACGGTGTGGAGCGGTCACGGCGGCTCTCGCCGGGGGAGCAGTGCCGGGAATTATCGAAGCCCTATTTTTTGGTCTGCGGCCAGCGGTGGAGTTGGCACGCCAACAGCAGGGAGATTTGGTCGCTAATACGGTGTATCAGAACGTGCGGGTGCAGGTGAAACGGCTGCTGGTTTCCGAAGTGATTAAAACAGCGGTAGCGGCAGGTAATCTCCTGGTGGTCGGCGGTTGTTATGATTTGCGGACGGGTTTGGTGACTTTGATTTAGTTTAATGGGAACGGTTATTAACGGTTGGGCATCACCAGCACCGCTAACCCTACGCCACTTAAATACAAACCCGCAATCGCCCCGGCGAGTAGCATTTGCGTCAGGGGGTCAGTCGAAGGGGTTAAAATTGCTCCAGCCACCACCGCCGCCAGAACCACATACCGCCAGCCCGCCAACATTTGCCGGGGAGAAACCAACCCCAACGCACTGAGAATAAACTGAATCACCGGAATCTGAAATGCCAAACCTGTCCCCAATAATAAAATCAAAATAAATTCAAAATAACGCTCAATAGACCACAGGGGTTCCACCACATCCGCACCATAATTCAAGAAAAATTTCAATGCCGCCGGCACCAGTACACCGTAGGCAAAGGCTAACCCCAAAACGAATAAAATACTGGAACCAAATACCACCGGAGCCAGAATCCGCCGTTCCCGCCGGGTTAATCCTGGTAAGACAAAGGCAATAATTTGATACAAAACCAGGGGGCTGCTGAGGATCAAACCACTGTAGGCCGCTACTTTCAGCGACACGAAGAAAAATTCCCCCGGAGCCATCTGGAGAAATTTCACCGGTCCGGCGGGAGCTTCCAAAAACTGCACGAGGGGTTTCACCCCGATAAAACAGCCAACGGTCGCCACCGCAAATGCCCCCAACGCCCAGAAAATCCGCTGCCGCAGTTCTTCCAGATGGTCAAACAGGGACATTTCCACATCATCGGGGGTTTCATCCAGCGGGTCAGATGCCGCCTCTAAAACCGGCGTGATGGGGTCAGTTTGCATGGTGAAAAACGTTGGTGAATATGCTTACGATTCTACCAACCAAGCCACCGCCGCCGGTTGCCAGGGCACCAATTCCTCCGCAGTAAACCACAGGGCAATCTCCCGCTGGGCGGTTTCAATCGCATCGGAACCGTGGATCAAGTTGCGGCCAATACTGATGCCAAAATCCCCCCGAATTGTGCCGGGTTCTGCCGTCAGCGGGTTGGTCGCCCCGATCATTTTACGAGCCGCAGCCACCACCCCATCCCCTTCCCAAACCATCGCCACCAACGGCCCCGAGGTAATAAACTCGACCAGACCAGGGAAAAAAGGCCGTTCCCGATGGACATCGTAATGCTTTTCCGCCAATTCCTTCGTGACCTGCATCAATTTCAAACCCACCAGAGTAAACCCCTTGGCTTCCAGGCGGCGGATGATTTCCCCCACCAGCCCCCGCTGCACCCCATCCGGCTTAATCGCCAAAAACGTCCGTTCCATACCCTGCCTCACGCATTACCTTCTGAATTGTATCCAAGCCGGAGCCGTATCTGAGCTAGATTAGGACAAGTGCGGAAATTTGCCATGAACCCTACGGCTTTACTGACTGCGATTGAGGTGCCCGCCGACTGGGTCGGTTTGCGTTTGGTGCGGGAAACCACCAGCAGTCACCATCTGCGGGATGGTCACCCCCAGGGGCATGGCCGGGATACGACCTGGGGAGCGATGGTGGAGGTCAGTGTCCAGGGCAATCTCTGCTACTGCGCCACCACCCAAGTCACCCCGGCGGGGATTCGCCAAGCCGCCACCCACGCCTATCACCAAGCAAAATCCCCCCAACCCCGCACCCATGAGGTTGCCGCCCGCCCGCCGGTGACGGGACACTACCCTACCCCACTGGGACAATCCTGGCAACATTTAGGGACACAAGAATTAACGGAGATGCTGGTTAAGGTCTGCCATACCCTCAAGGTTAGCGATGAAATTGTCTGTACAAAAGCCAGTTTAGCCGCCACGGAATTGGAAACCTGGTTTGTCAGTACCAATGGTGCAGATTTGTATCAACAAAACTATTATATTCTCAATCATTTTGCCGCCACGGCTCAAGTGGGAACGGAAGTACAAACCCGCAGTGACCACGGTATGCTTGCCCGTTGTTACCAAGGGGGGGTGGAGTGGTTGCTCACGGATGACCTGTGGGAGCGGGTGCAGCAGATTGGGGAACAGGCCATCGAACTGGTACGGGCGGAAAATTGCCCGGAAATGCGTACCCATTTGGTCTTAGCTCCCGATCAAATGTTATTACAAATCCATGAAAGTGTCGGGCATCCCTTGGAGTTAGACCGGATTTTGGGGGACGAGCGGAATTATGCGGGCTGGAGTTTTGTGCAGTTAAGTGACTTTGGACATTTGCAGTACGGTTCTCCCCTCATGAATATCACCTTTGACCCGACCGTACCGGGAGAATTTGCCAGCTATGCGGTGGATGATACGGGTTTAACCGCCCGCCGGGAACATCTGATCAAAAATGGCATTTTGGTGCGGGGGCTAGGCAGTTACGAAAGCCAAAAACGCTCCGGGGTCGCCGGGGTGGCCTGTGGGCGAGCCTGTTCCTGGAATCGCCCCCCGATTGACCGCATGGCCAATCTCAACCTCGAGCCGGGAACCGGCAGTTTTAACGCAGTAATTAGCGACATTGAACAGGGAATCTATATGGAATCGAATCGTTCCTGGTCTATTGATGATTACCGGCGTAAATTTCAATTCGGTTGTGAATACGCCCGTTTGATTGAAAATGGTCAACTCACCAAGACTTTGAAAAATCCCAACTATCGGGGGGTGAGTTCGGATTTTTGGCGCAATTTAGTCCGTTTAGGCGGTGCAGAAACCTGGGAAATGTACGGCTCCCCCTACTGCGGTAAAGGCGAACCCAACCAGGCCATTCGGGTGGGGCATGGTTCCCCAGTTGCCGTCTTTGCCAACGTGGAAGTATTTGGGGGTGGGTAATGTCATGTGGCAGGGTTTAATTCAGCACTACTATAACTATTTACCTGTTACTGAATCCACGCCGATTGTCACCCTTTATGAGGGCAATACTCCCTTGATTCCAGTGCCGAAAATCAGCAGTTATCTCGGCAAAAAAAATGTGCAGGTATGGGTGAAATATGATGGCCTCAATCCCACCGGCAGTTTCAAAGACCGGGGCATGACGATGGCCATTAGTAAGGCCAAAGAACAGGGAGCCACCGCCGTGATTTGCGCCAGTACGGGGAATACTTCTGCCGCCGCTGCCGCCTATGCCCGTCGAGCGGGGATGAAAGCGTTTGTGCTGATCCCCGATGGATATGTGGCATTGGGAAAGTTAGCCCAAGCCCTCATGTACGGGGCGCAGGTACTGGCAATTCAAGGCAATTTTGACCAGGCATTAGCTTTAGTGAGAGAACTGGCCGAACAATATCCCATTACGTTAGTCAATTCCCTCAATCCCTATCGTTTGGAAGGCCAAAAAACAGCGGCTTTTGAAGTGGTGGATCAATTGGGGGATGCGCCCGACTGGTTGTGTATTCCGGTGGGGAATGCGGGCAATATTACGGCCTATTGGATGGGATTTTGCCAGTATTTGCAGCAGGGAAAATCACAACAATCACCCCGGATGTTTGGTTTTCAGGCCGCCGGAGCCGCCCCGATCGTGCATAATCAACCCGTGCCTCATCCGGAAACCGTGGCCACAGCGATTCGGATTGGGAACCCGGTGAATTGGCAGAACGCCAATGCGGTGCAAGCGGCGAGTCAGGGGGGATTTTATGCCGTTAGCGACCAGGAAATTTTAACCGCCTATCAACTGTTAGCCCAGGAAGAGGGGATTTTTTGTGAACCCGCCAGCGCCGCTGCCATTGCGGGTTTATTTCACATCCAAGACCAAATTCCTGAGGGGGCACGCATTGTCTGTGTATTAACGGGTAATGGTCTCAAAGACCCGGATACGGCCATTGCCCGTGGGCAGCAACAATTTTCCCAAGGGATTGCCCCGGAGCGGGATATTTTGGCGCAGGTGATGGGTTTATTAGGGTAAAGGCCGGGCATGATTCGGGAAGCAAAGTCTCGTCATGACCGGGGACATCCCGGCATCATTATCAATGGCGAAACCCTTGCCCAGGGGATCAGGGTTTTGACCCGGCAGGATCAGGTGCTGGCGCAGGTGTATGAACAAGTGCAAACCCCACCTCTCTGGTTAAGACCACCGGGACTCGCCACCCTCGTCCAAATTATTCTGGAGCAACAGGTTTCCCTCAAGTCGGCTCAAGCGACCTTTAACCGTTTAGAACACATCGCTCACCCCCTATCCGCAGCGGGATTGTTGGCCTTGACCCCGGAGCAGTGGCGAGCTTGTGGCATGAGTCGGCAAAAAATCAATTATCTACGTCATCTGGCGACGGCTTTAGCGGCAAACACCCTGGATTTAGACGCATTAATGGATTTAGATGATGGGGTGGTACATCAGCAATTGACCCAAATTCGGGGCATTGGCACCTGGACAGCAAACATTTATTTGCTAATGGCTCTCGCTCGTCCTGATGTTTGGCCAACCGGAGATTTAGCCTTGGTTGTGACGCTCAAGCATCTCTATTCCTTACCGGACAAATTTGATGAAAAAGCGCAACAAAAAATAACGGCATCCTGGCGGCCTTGGCGGGCGGTAGCGGCTCGTTTATTGTGGCAGTATTATTTGCAAGTGATTCGCTGACTATGCCCTAACGGAGACTCTGCAAACGCCAGATCAGCAGACCTAAAACCAACGTAAATAACACCACAGCAGCGGCGGCGGCATACCCTAAATCAAACTGATTAAAAGCCTGATCATACACATAGTAAACCAGGATATTCGTGCGATTCAAAGGCCCGCCCCCAGTCATCACATAAACCGGTTCAAAGCTGCGTAACGTAAATAGGGTGGTGGTGATGGCTACTAAAATCAAGGTAGGCCGGAGGCCAGGTAGGGTAACATACCAGAATTGTTGCCAAGTATTCGCCCCATCCAAGTCAGCCGCCTCGTATTGGGTGGGCGGAATCGTTTGCAAACCAGCTAAAAAGACGACCGCATTAAAGCCAATTTGATGCCAAACACTGACCAAAATTAGAGCCAACATTGCACTTCCCGGTTCACTCAGCCACGGGATATTCGTGCCTAATAGCTGATTTAAGGGTCCTTGGGTTTGCCATAACCACCGAAAGGCCAAACCGGCGGCGACCAGGGAAATAATGGAGGGCAAAAAATAAACCAATCGCCATAGTCCCCGCCCCCAAATTCCTTGATTTAATAGCACAGCGACAACCAAGGAGATCATCACCGCTGGAATAACGGTTCCCAATGTGAATATAGTGGTATTGATAACAACTTGCCAAAAGTCCGCATCCCTGAACAGACGGAGATAATTTTCTAAACCGACCCAATGGGAACCCAAACGGGTCAGTGTTCCCTGGGTAAAACTGAGACCAAATAGATAAACCATCGGCCAAAAGGAAAATAAACCTAAAATGGCTAGGGCAGGAAATAGCAGCAATCCGGTAAATCTGCGGGAGTGATTCATCGCCAAAATATCACCAATAAATCGGCACTTGGAGAGATGCCTACGATCCCAGAATATCTAAAATTGTATCGCTCCCAAACCCCGTCATCCGTGAAAAACTATCCCCAAAACACGATTGCTTTCAGCCATGATGTTAGAATACCATCCGAGTCGCTCCTCGCTGATACCCTATGGATACGCAAAGCCTACTGTTATCGGGGCTAAATCCAGCACAATGTCAAGCGGTACAACATTTCTGTGGCCCTCTGCTGGTAGTGGCCGGAGCCGGTTCGGGCAAAACTCGGGCATTGACCTACCGGATTGCCTATCTGCTGGAACATTACAGTGTTGACCCGGAACATATCTTAGCGGTGACCTTTACCAATAAGGCAGCCAAGGAAATCAAAAACCGGATTGAGGACTTACTCGCCCAACGCTTAGCCAAACAGTCGGGTCAGGAATTTGCCCAATTACCGGCGGGGGAACAAAATCAATTGCGCTCCCAGATTTACCGTCAGGTCACCCGGCATCTCTGGATGGGAACATTTCATAGTTTGTGTAGCCGTTTACTGCGTTATGACATCGAAAAATATCAGGATGAACAGGGACGACAATGGACGAAAAATTTTACGATCCTCGATGAGGGAGAAGCACAAACCCTGATCAAGCAGATCACCCAAAAAGATATGAATTTAGACGAAAAACGTTTTGATGCACGGCAAGTACGTTATACGATTAGTCGGATCAAAAACCAGGGCAAGTCCCCCAGTCAGTATGAACGAGAGGAACCCAACTATCGGGGGCGGGTGATTGCGGAAGTCTATAGCCGGTATCAGCAGGAATTGGCGAAAAATAATAGTTTAGATTTTGATGATTTATTGCTGGTTCCCGTGCGTTTATTTCAGCAGAACGAACAAATTTTAACCTACTGGCACCAACAATTTCGTCACATTGCTGTGGATGAGTATCAAGATACCAACCATACCCAGTATGAACTGATCCGTTTATTGGCTACCAACGGTCGTCATGCCCAAGATATTCCCTGGGAAAATCGCTCCATTTTCGTGGTGGGGGATGCGGATCAATCCATTTATCGGTTCCGGGGGGCGGACTTCACGATTTTGATGAATTTTCAAAATGATTTTGGCGACCGTCTCCCCGATGATGATACCCGGACAATGGTGAAATTGGAGCAAAACTATCGCTCAGTGGCTAACATTTTAACAGCCGCCAATCACCTGATTCAACACAACCAAGAGCGCATTGATAAAATCCTCCGCCCTAGCCATGGTTCCGGGGAAAAAATTATTACTTTTGCCGCTACGGATGAGCGGGATGAAGCGGATTATATCCTGCAAAAACTACGGCATTTACGCCACAAAAATCCCCAATATTCCTGGCAAAGTTTCGCCGTTTTATACCGCACCAATGCCCAATCCCGTGCCCTGGAAGAAGTGCTGGTGCGGGGGGACATCCCGTACCACGTAGTCGGGGGATTGCGATTCTATGACCGCAAAGAAATCAAAGATACGTTGGCCTATCTCCGTTTGTTGGTCAACCCGACCGATAATATCAGCCTCTTGCGGGTGATTAACACCCCCAAACGGGGGATCGGCAAGGCGACCCTCGACCAACTGGGGCAATGGGCGGCAGAACATGATCAATCGCTCTGGCAAGTGATTGCCGGAACAGTTGCTCTGACTCATTTGAAGGGAAAAACCGCTAAATCTATCCAGGAATTTGTTTATCTCATCGAACATTGGCAACAACAGTTAGACCACAAAACCGCTCCCGAAATTATCCAAGGGATTCTCACCCAGTCTGGCTACCGGCGGGAGTTGGAATTGGAGGGCACGGATGAGGCGAGCGAACGGTTGCAAAATTTGCAGGAATTGGTGAATGCGGCCACTCAGTACGGGGAGGAGAATGAGGACACCTCGCTGATTGGTTTTTTGTCCAATGCCTCCCTGGCTTCCGATTTAGACCAGTTAGAGCAAGGACCGGACAAAATCACCCTGATGACCCTGCACGCCTCCAAGGGTTTGGAATTTCCGGTGGTATTTTTGGTGGGTTTGGAGCAGGGACTCTTCCCCAATTTTCGCTCCCTGAATGACCCGGTCGCCCTGGAGGAGGAACGCCGTTTGTGTTACGTTGGCATCACGAGAGCGAAGGAACGGCTCTTTCTCACCCATGCTACCTCCCGCCGTCTCTACGGCAACCAACGGGAACCAGCGGTGGCCTCCATGTTTTTCGAGGAATTGCCTACTGATGTGGTGCAGGCCGACCGTACCCCCCTCTGGAATGGCTCTGCCAAAACGGCCCCAGCCAAGCCACCCCGCCCCGCTACCACTACCCGCTCTCCCGTCTGGCGGGTGGGCGACCGTTGTCTCCACCGCAAATTTGGCCTGGGGCAAATCACCCATGTCTTTGGGCAGGCTCCCCGGATTCACCTGGGAATTCGCTTCGAGAGCCACCCCACCCCCAAAATGATTGACCCCCGCCTGGTCGAACTAACCCCCGTGGAGGATTCACCCCAGAACTAGACGGCAGCGGGCACCGGGGTTTCCTTGGTGGTGAGAGAGCGGTAGGTCTCGCGCATTTTCAGACCCACTAAGACCTGGAACAGCCCGGTGCCATTTTTGGAACCCGGATATTCGGGATGTTTGCGGAGCAATTCCGTCATTTCGCCGTAGTACTGGGTGGAGGTATTGCTCAGGTGTTGCTCAATGTAAATCAGTTCTTCGAGTTGCTCAAATTGTCCATCCACCTCCAACACCGACACCTCATGGCCGTAGTACTGATCCGGGCCATAAAAGAGGCGGATACCGGGATAGGAACAGGTGAGCTTCCGCCCGCAGGGAATCCAGGAAATGGTGGAACCTTCATCAAATAGGTAGGCGGGGCTAAACCCAGACCGTCCCTCTTTTTGCACCAACCGCACCCGCAACACCTGCCGCTCCGTATCGTTGGGAATCAATTGGGTGGGTAAAATCTGAATCACCACATCGGCGTACTGCTTTTGGGGGTCAATGTAGGCCATGAAATCTGGGCGGCGGGACTCGATCGAACGAATCACATCCTCGTAGGTGTGCCCCCGTTCCGCCATATCCCGCTGGATTTTCCAGGCAATTTTCACCGCATCATCCAGGTCGAGATACACCCCAAAATCCACCAATTCCCGCACCCGTTCATCGTAAAAAGGATGCAGTCCCTCAATCACCACAATCCGGCTGGGAACAATGGTTTCCGGCGGGTCAATCTCGCCGGTTTCGTGATTATAAATGGGCTTTTGAATGGATTTGCCAGCTTTTAGTGCTTTAATTTGTTCATACATTAAATCAAAATTGTTGGCCTTGGGATTGAGCGCCGTCACCCCGGCGACCTTCCGCTGTTTCCGGTCTAAGCTATGGTAATCGTCCAGACAAATGACCGTCAGCCAGTCGGCTCCAAACAAATCCGTGAGACGGCGTAAAAAGGTGGACTTCCCACACCCGGAATCCCCCGCCACACCAATGACCACAACCGGTTCTGAATTGCTGGACATAATTGTAGTGAAAATTACTATTGGGTTGATCTTAACAGAAGGGGGAACCGCTCACAACACCAACGTTACCCAAGGGGGATCAGGGATTTCCTGGCTGAAACGGATTTCTGAGCAAGTGCCTCGCACCGGGGACAAGTCTGCTATAGTTTTAATCGTGCGTTTATCGTGCCCTTTTGACACCCAATGCCTGATCTACGGCGACTGACCAGCCTGTGGCACCTGGAAACCAAGCTGGAAAAGCGGCGGGAGTCCGACCCCGGCCTATTTTGGCATGACCGTTGTGAAGGTCCTAGTCCCTGCTAACCCTTCCCGTGGAGGGCGGTTGGCAGTCAAAAAATGTTCTTCCTTTTGGACTAGGAGGTATGGTGATGGAGCGTCAAGAATTGTTGCAGACGACCGTAGAAGCGATTGACATCAAACAGTTTGATGTGGTGGGTTTGGTGGAATCCATGGCACAAACGGCTTTTCAAGCCCGCAATCTGGGGCGAGCCGCCCAAATCTACGACCAGATGATTCAAGACCGGGAGTGCAGTATCATTCTGTGCTTGGCCGGTTCCCTGTTCAGTGCGGGTTTAAAAAAGGTGGTGTTGGATTTGGTCACCCATAATATGGTGGATGCGATTGTGTCCACGGGTGCCAACATTGTGGATCAGGATTTCTTTGAAGCCCTGGGATTCCGGCACTATGTGGGCGACCCCCTGGCGGATGATGAGGTGTTGCGCCAACACCAGATTGACCGGATTTACGACACCTACATTGATGAAAATGAACTGCGGGTGTGTGACCACGTGATCGCCGAGATTGCCGATACATTGGCTCCCCGGCCTTACTCGTCCCGCGAGTTTATCCAGCACATGGGGGCGTATTTGGAGCGGTACGGCAAGGATGACCAATCCGTGGTGCTGGCGGCCTACCGGCAGCAGGTGCCCATCTTTGTCCCGGCGTTTAGCGACTGCTCGGCGGGGTTTGGGCTGGTCTATCACCAGTGGTATGCGCCGGATCGCCATGTGACGATTGACTCGGTGCGGGATTTCCGGGAGTTGACCCAGTGCAAGCTGGCGAGTCCCTACACGGGGCTGGTGATGGTCGGCGGCGGCGTGCCCAAAAACTTTGCCCAGGATACGGTGGTGGCGGCGGAACTATTGGGTTTTGAAGCCACCATGCACCGCTACGCCATCCAAATTACGGTGGCGGATGAGCGGGATGGGGCACTCTCCGGTTCCACCCTGCGGGAAGCCCACTCCTGGGGCAAGGTGAGTATGGCGACGGAACAGATGGTGTTTGCGGAAGCGACGCTTGCCCTGCCTTTGTTGGCGGGGTATGTGTACGGCAAGGGAAATTGGCGCACCCGCCAGCCCCGTAAATTAGCCCAGTTGTTCCAACGGCAGTTGGCGGTGGTTTAGCCCCGCCCGTGGGGAATCTCCTTGGGGGGTTCCCCCACCCGTCCATAATGAGCGACCCCCGCCCCCGTTACCCACGCCCAAAGTTGATCCCCCCAGGAAAAATGCCACCATTCTTCTGGATGACGCACAAAACCGGCGTAATTCATCACCTGATGTAATAAATTTCGCTGGGCAGTATAGGCACTTTCTTGGGGGTAATAATCGGGTAACGAACGGGGAGACAATTCATCAATGGGGGAACCCATATCCACCACTTGTCCCTGCTCGTTGATTAGGGTTAAATCTACGGCGGCACCGGTACTGTGGGGTGGGGGGGTGGCCGGGTCATCGCTAGGTACAGCCCAGATTTGATACACCTGCGCCCAGCGAGTTTTCGGGGACATTTCTGGATGGATTTTCAGCAATTCTTCGTAGGTATATTCCACCATAAATTTTTGCACCGAGTTGGGACGATAGCCATCAAAAATAGACAAACTCCAACCAGGTTTGATTCGCTGTAAACAGTCTTGTGCTTGTAAAAGTTTTTTAAGTACGCTTTGTCGCAGAAAGAAAGGGGAGGTATGGCCGTAGGGTGCCCCGAGATTGGCGTAGGGATGGGGCAGAGTCAGGGCAACCTGATCCCCAGGAATCGGAACTAGGGGTTCACCCCACTCCTGGATGGGTACATAACGGTAGGGTTTGAGACCAGCGGGCGGCATCAGGTGGCAGGTAATTCCAAAAAAGTGCTAATTTCTTGCCAAATTATGGGTAAATCTCGTTGTAAACTGTGGTCATCGTGCAGTCTCATCAACCGTACCCAGGGGCGGGTTTGGGCGTACATTTCACTCACCCCAATGGGCACGACCTCATCCTGTTCACCATGGGCAATCAACGTCGGGACTGGACGACTGAGTTTTGTATCATCGTAGGCTGCTAAATCGGGCAGGAAATTGTAATCTAAAGGAAGTTCTTTCCCCTCGCCATAGTGATAGATGGGCAGGGTTCCCTGTTGTTGCCATTGTTGGATTTGGGTGGGGGTCATGCGTTCTCGCCAATACTTAACCATCTGAAACGCCGGTGCGAGTAAAACTAGGTAGCTAATTTGGGGGTGATTTTCGGCAAGTAGCGCAGCGGTCAATCCCCCAAAACTAGAGCCAATCAACACCGTCGGAGCGGCGGTTAAAAGCCCACTAATGTGTTGAATTTGCCGGGTCAGGGTGAGGTGGGTAAAATCCCCCTGATTCAAATCAGGAACCTGAATGGGAATACCCAAATCAGCAAATTTCTGTTGAAAATAACGGGCTTTGCCCGAATGGGGACTAGAGGCAAATCCGTGGATGTAAATGACCGTAAATTCCGCCATTAGGTTGCGGGCATCGCACTGGGGGTTTCAATGAGACGTTCCAGTTCCGGCACGGCCAAGACGGGTTGGCGATTGAACAAGACCATGGTGGTGGTGAGATTTTCGGTGAACCCCAGCCGCTCATAAAACCCCTGTTGGCTACTGGTCATTAGATAGACCCGCTCCACCTGATTCACGCTGGGATGGCTAAGCACGGTTTCCACCAGTGTCCGCCCCAACCCCCGCCCCCGGTAATCCGGGTGAATCACCACATCCCAGAGGACGGCACGATACACCTGGTCGGAGGTGGCACGGGCAAAACCCACCAGTTGTTCCCCAGCCCAGGCGGTCACCACCGGCTCGCTGTGCTGGATGGCGGTTGCCAGGTCATCTTGGGTGCGCTGGCTCGCCCAAAATGCACTAATGGCCAGCAAGCTCTGCAACTGGGGCATATCAATCTTGTGGCGGTCAGTGGTGAAAGTAATGGTCATGGCAGGAAATAGGGCGGTTTGCAAAAGTTAATCTAGCTCTGTTTGAGCGTAGCAAAAAAAATCACAGAGCGCAGTAATTCTTGTCCAAGAGCCATAGGCTAGGGGTGAATCATGCTAATTGGGCAATTGAGGCGATTCATTCTGGAGTTGCTGAATTTCTGCGAACGTCAGGTTGGTGAGTTGGGCAACCTATTCTGGGGGGAAATTCGCCTCAAGCAGGCGGCGAGCTACTTGGTATCGTCCTGGCGACCTTCTTGGCGACCTTCCTGTTTGGCATCCTGGTATGCTCTCATTTGTTCAAAGGGCACAAGTGTTCAAAGGGCACAAGATTTAACATTCGTAGTATCTCCTAATGGGATTGATCGGGGAATTTTTGACTCATCATTATCTGTTACCAATTTTAAGCAGTACTGGTTCAAACTGTCCTCAAACTGCTGGAGCTGGTCAAGCAAACTGCGTCCCAAGGCGGGGGCACGCTCGGATGGTGTGATCACCAAACGCAACAAATCGAACCCAAATGATACACCGGTTTCTATAGCAATCTCACGTGAGAGTAGAACAAGGTGAATATGTGTATATCTTAGGAAAACCAAATTTCTGATGGCTCAAGCAAAACTGAAATAGCCATTTAATCTCTGCGGGTCAATTCCCCGCCGCTCTGCGGCGTAAAATGCAGAGATG
>CAYZTU010000046.1:0-17421 GCA_964481635.1 uncultured Synechococcus sp. | reverse complement strand
CGGTTCACCCCCACGGGTGTGGGGACAACTATACTGCTCCGGTCGCCCCTGGGCATCCAACCGCGGTTCACCCCCACGGGTGTGGGGACAACGGCGGGGAAGTTGTATCAAGAGCAGTCAGTCAACGGTTCACCCCCACGGGTGTGGGGACAACGTTTTGTCAGAGTTTTTCAAGCAGGCGCAAATATCGGTTCACCCCCACGGGTGTGGGGACAACATCTCTGCACCCCCTCGGTGTACTGCTGGGCAAAACGGTTCACCCCCACGGGTGTGGGGACAACGCCTCTGCCAAACAGTCAATGTCGGGATATGCCTCGGTTCACCCCCACGGGTGTGGGGACAACGTCGCATCTTTACCAACTCGGTAATTAAGGTGACGGTTCACCCCCACGGGTGTGGGGACAACATTGAGGAGATGGCGGAGCGGGGCATGGCTCAAACGGTTCACCCCCACGGGTGTGGGGACAACACAGCTTGTGGCGTGAGTTTTTGCCGTTAAAATGCGGTTCACCCCCACGGGTGTGGGGACAACCCGTGACCGCCACTTTTCCGCCCATTGCAACGGCGGTTCACCCCCACGGGTGTGGGGACAACGGGCGAACGACTCATGAAAATGCGCCCGACACTGCGGTTCACCCCCACGGGTGTGGGGACAACATCCTTGGACTATTGGCTGGGGGACTACCCGGCGGTTCACCCCCACGGGTGTGGGGACAACGGTGGACGTGACCTGTACCATCGCCCGTGCGCTCGGTTCACCCCCACGGGTGTGGGGACAACGCCATGCTCACCGAATGGAAGAAAGATGAAAGTCGGTTCACCCCCACGGGTGTGGGGACAACCTCCATCGGGGTTTGGGGGGCATGAGGGGTATCCGGTTCACCCCCACGGGTGTGGGGACAACGAACGGCGGCTGGTTTCATCCAGGTTCGGCTGAGCGGTTCACCCCCACGGGTGTGGGGACAACGGGACGGTGGGGCTGCCCAAGGCTTTTTATTTGCTCGGTTCACCCCCACGGGTGTGGGGACAACGCTCCGAAGTCCCACTAAAACCACTGAACATTAGCGGTTCACCCCCACGGGTGTGGGGACAACAGGCCAATTTCGCACGGGTACGGGGGGGAACACCGGTTCACCCCCACGGGTGTGGGGACAACCCTACCCCCTATTAGCTGACAGGTTCATCAGCGACGGTTCACCCCCACGGGTGTGGGGACAACTCTCAATGGTGGTCAAGGTAGGGGATTTTTTACCCGGTTCACCCCCACGGGTGTGGGGACAACATAACAAATCTCCGAGTTAAGGTTCAAATCAACTCGGTTCACCCCCACGGGTGTGGGGACAACGCAAGCTCCCCCGCCCTAAAATAGGTCTTTTGCACGGTTCACCCCCACGGGTGTGGGGACAACACTTCCATTTTGCCCGATTTTACTGGGTTTTTTCAACTCGGGGTGCCCGTATGTCTGTTTTAAGGGTCATGCGCTGAAAAGATGTTTAAGCCGGAAATGTTTTTGCCGAGTTCTCTACTTAGAATGGGGCTAACTTCGCCACCGACTACCCTATGTTACGCCAATTGGAGCGGGTTATGAAGTTGGATATGTGTTTACGTTCCTCCGGGCGACACACGGCCACATCCCTGGCCGAACAGTTAGAAGTGAGCGAGCGGACTGTCCGGGCGGACATTGCCTTTCTCAGGGATCGCTATCACGCCCCCATCGAATGTACCCGTCAATTGGGTTACCACTACACGGAACTGGATTGGCGGCTACCCTCCATTCCCCTGACGAGGGGGGAGTTATTTGCCTTGACCTTGGGTGCCCGGATGCTGGAAGCTTACGCCGGTTCGGCCTATGCTACCCAATTGCGCTCAGCCGTAGCTCGTTTGGCGGAACGGCTCCCCGAATCCGAATGGTTAGACCTCCAGCAGCTTGCCGATGAGCGGCTGGTGTTTCGAGCCGGGGCGACCACGGATTTAGACCTGGAG
Source organism: uncultured Synechococcus sp. (assembly GCA_964481635.1). GTDB lineage: Bacteria > Cyanobacteriota > Cyanobacteriia > Gloeomargaritales > Gloeomargaritaceae > Gloeomargarita. The sequence goes on along the minus strand of CAYZTU010000046.1, from coordinate 15,438 downwards.
GTGTGGCAACAACTGGAGGATGCCTGTCGGGGGAAACGGCGGGTGTGGATGCGCTATCGCACCGCCAGCCGGGGGGATGAGGTGTCGGAACGAGAATTAGACCCTTATCTTTTACACATTTACCGGGGCACGAATCCCTACGTCATCGGGTGGTGTCACAAGCGGCAGGAAGTGCGCTGGTTCCGAGTGGACAGGATTCAAAAGTTACGAGTGTTGCCCCAGCACTTTGAGATTGACCCCACCTTTGACCCCAAGGATCACCTGGCCTTAATTTTTCAGCATGAGGTGGGGGGGATTCCCCAGCAGGTTGAAATTTGGTTTTCCGCCCAGAGTGCGCCCTTTGTCCGGGAACGCCGTTGGCACCCTACCCAGGTTATCCATGAATATCCCGATGGTTCACTCCTGTTGCAGATGACCGTGCGGGGGATGAATGACCTCAAACGGTGGGTGTTGGGCTATGGCCGAGAAGCCGTGGTCAAAAACCCGCCTGAACTGGTGGCGCTGGTGAAAGGGGAGGTGGAGGGCATGAGTCATCAATACATTCGGGGAGAAAATCGCCATGAATAAACCCCAATTTTGGGCAAAAACTGGAGAAGGTAAATTTTGGCACAATGGACAACCCGTATTTCATCCCGTGATTTGTCACCTGGCGGATACGGCGGCGGTGGCAATGGAAATTGTGAGAACTTACCTGAGTCCGATGGCTCGTCAGCGTCTAGTTAATGGCTTGGGTTTAACCAATAATGAGTCCCTGGTTCGTTTCTGCGGGTTCATGGCGGGAAACCACGACCTAGGGAAAGTCAGCCCTGGGTTTCAATTTCAATTGGATGCCGTCGGGAAAGCCCTGGTGGGAGCGGGGCTTTATGATTGTTGGACATCCTTACCCCGTGAACGCCGCAACCCCAAAAATGCCCCCCACGGCACCGTAACCTCAGCGACATTGCCCGATTATCTAGTGCAAATAGGCATAGGCAAAAACTTGACTCCCAAACACACAAAACGGCTGGCTTGCAAATTGGGGGTCATCGTGGGGGGGCATCACGGTTTTTTCCCCGCCCAGCAGGAGATTGATGATTTGGATAGTGCCATTGCCGGAACTGATGAGCGTAGTGTATGGCGACAGCACAGCCTCTGCATCTTTCAACAGCTTCAAAGCTTTGTGCAGCTCACTGCCGAAGATTTACCCAGTCAGTGCGACAATGCGGGTGCCATGATTTTGGCCGGGTTAACCACGGTTTCCGACTGGATTGCTTCAAATTCCGAGAGCTTTCCCTACGCCAATGATGAACCCTTTGATACCTATGCGGTGGGATTAGAGGATAAAGCGAAGCAGGCTCTCAAAGCCCAAGGCTGGGTCGCACCCACCACCGGAAAACCCCTAGGTTTTACCGCCCTCTTTGACTTCATTACCGAGCCTCGGCCTCTACAAGAAGCGGCCATTCACCTGAAAGATACATTGACCCCACCCTGTCTAGTCATGGTGGAAGCCTCGATGGGGGAGGGCAAAACAGAAATGGCGCTGTACCTGGCGGATCACCTGCAACATCAGTCAGCCGCAGGTGGCTTTTACATTGGATTGCCCACCCAGGCCACCAGTAACGCCATGTTCAAGCGGGTGCAGGACTTTTTGCAAAAGCGCTATCCCAGTGATGTGGTCAATCTGACGCTCAGCCATGGAGCTGCCGCCCTGAGAGGGGACTATCAAGAAACGGTCTGTCGGTTAGACCAGGTGTACGACGCAGAGGGTAAAGGTGTTTTTGCCAGTGAATGGCACACGCTCCGCAAGCGAACCCTACTGAGTCCTTACGGGGTGGGCACGCTGGATCAGGGTTTGATGGGGGTCGTGCGCTCTCGCCACCAATTTGTCAGATTATTTGGCCTAGCGGGACGGACGATCATCCTAGATGAAATCCACGCCTATGACCTTTACACCAGCACCCTGCTAGAGCGGTTTTTAGAGTGGGCGGCGGTGCTAGGTTCACCCGTGATTGCCCTGTCGGCCACTCTGCCCCAGACCACTCGCCAGCGCTTGTTAACTGCCTATGCGACTGGATGTAACCAACCCATTCCGCCTTTACCAGAGGCTCCCTACCCTCGCATGACGGCCTTTGTTAATGGTCGGGCGATTGCCCAATCCTTTGCCGCCTCTGACCATGTGTGCCGCTCGTTAGGAATTGCCTGGGTAAAAGATGATGATTGGGCAGAGGATTTACAGCAGTTGCTTGTCGAAGCAGGGGGATGTGTTGCGGTTATCTGCTCGACTGTGAATCGTGCTCAGGCGGTTTACCAGAGACTTCAGAATTACTTTGACAACGAAGAACTAGGACTCTTTCATGGACGTTTTCTCTTCAAAGACCGGGAACGTATTGAGCAGGATTGTTTGCGTAAATTTGGTAAGGGAAATGAACATCGCCCCCACCGGTTTGTCCTGGTCGCCACTCAGGTAATTGAGCAAAGCCTGGATGTGGACTTTGATTTGATAATTAGCGACTTGGCTCCCATTGACCTGTTTTTGCAGCGTTCTGGGCGACTCCATCGCCACATTCGGGACAATCGCCCCCCAGGATTAAATACTCCCCAGATGTGGCTTGTAACACCGAGTTTAACGAACAATGGCAAAGCAGATTTTGCGGAAAGTAGCTATATCTATGACCGTCATATTCTTTTGCGAAGTTGGTTGACTTTACGCCACTGTTCCGAGGTGCAATTGCCGGAAGCGATGGATGCTTTGATCGAGTCAGTTTATAACTTGGAGATGCCTATCCCTAAAGATTTAGAGCCGGTTCACTCAGATGACTGGACAAGCTCCCTAGAAAAGTACAAAACCGAGGAGGAGAAAGCCAAACAGACCCGCGCCGATGAAGTCAAAATTCCCCCGCCCCATGCAGACGTACACCCTAACGAATTTACCCGTCTGAAAAAAGAGGATGACGAAAGTATCATTGCTGCCGCCACCCGCCTGGGGGAACCCTCTGTAACCACTATCTTTTTACAACCCACCGATAGCGACCTGGTATTTCCGGGTTCCCAAGAACAGGTCAATCTCGACATCCAACCCGACCTGCCTTTGATTCGCAAACTGCTGGCTCACAGCACCCGCCTCTCGAAAAAGGGACTAGTTCCAGCTTTGCTAGCCCAGAAAAATCCTCCAACCTGGACATCAGCACTGCTACGCAATTGCCGCTATGTCGAGGTCAATGCTCAAGGAGTAGTGGTACTGGGGGACTGGCGGCTGACCCTTGACGACCGCCTTGGCGTGCTGATAGAGAAAGAGTCCCCTAACGAAGGGAGCCTCTCCAAATGATTTTCAGCGGTTGCGTGATGGAAATCCAAAGAAATCATAAGGTAGTATTGGCTGTTCCCAAAAATTTATGTTATGATTGGATTGTAGACAAAATCCCCTCAAAACTCCGGGGGGGTGAACCGGTAGTTTTGGCCGGGACGTTTTGCTTTCCCCACGTTGGTGGGGGTGTAATTTTGAGATTTCCCGACATAGGTGAGATTCCGCTTCGCATTTTTGTCATTCCTAGCCCGTCCTTTCATAGAAGGCTCTGCGATGTCTTTCAACCTAATTGATCAACCCTGGATTCCGGTGACAATGCCGGACTTCCAAATTCAAGAGGTTTCCCTCGTCAAACTATTTCAAACTTGGGAAAACCTGCGGGAAATCCAGGCGGATAACCCACCGACTACCCTGGCGATCTACCGCTTTTTGCTGGCGATTCTCCATCGGGCTTATAGTGGCCCGCGCAACGCTGACCATTGGGAAGAAATTTTCCAGGACAACGGGGAAGGGGTGATCGCCTACCTCAATCAATGGCGAGATCGCTTCGACCTGCTCCACCCCGACCATCCCTTCATGCAAGACCCCATCTTGCCCTTGGAGAAGGCAGTGCCGGTCTATGCCATTCACACCATGAGCACGTCCGAAGTATTTTCCCATGAGCATGAGTGGAGCGGGTACAGCATTTCTCTTTCCCAATCGGCTCGTCTATTAGTGCGGTTGCAAGGGGTTGATATTACCAGTCTGAGAGCCTTCTATGTCGGGCAATCTAGCGGTAACCGCTCAGCAGTAAATACCCCCACCATCAACGCCGCCAACGTGTTGGTGCGGGGTCGCACCCTCAAGCAAACACTGATGTTCAACCTCAGGCAACTTGAAGCTGACAACCAAACCAATATCGAGTCAGACTTGCCTACCTGGGAAACTGTCAACGGTTATGCTGGTAAGCCTAAAAAGACAGTGCCCAGTGGTCGTATCACCTATTTAACGTTTCCCTGGCGGCGATTACGACTGTTTACAGAAGAAGGCGAGACCAGCCGAATTGCCATCACTATGGGCAATTCATTCCCCGATAAAGTGTCACCCCAGCAATGGGAATGGGGTGTTGCCTATCGCGAAGACAAGCCTGTCCGGTTGTCTCTCAGCAAGCAGCCCTGGCGCAATGCGGATGCCTTTTTACTGACGGCAGAAAAGCAACATCGTCCCCGCATTGTGGATTGGCTTGCTGATCTGAAGTCTGAAGACCTGGTTGATGATGTCGTGACCTTCCAAATCTCTGGTCTTAGTGCTGATAAGGCCAAACCTCTGGGCTGGAGTTGGGAACAGTTTTCAGCCCCCCTTCAGTACATCAAGGAGCCGGACTTAGCTCAGGTACTGAAGATTGCAATCACCATTGCTGATAGCCACCAACAGGTTTTCCGTTCCTTCAAAGGCAGCCCTTACTTTGCCCTGGCAGAAGCCCTCAAAAATGGGGATGCCGGTAGCCTCGCCAAAGCTTTGGATGGGGAATCCCGCTATTGGGCAACCCTCGATCGCAAGTTCCTAGAATTGTTGGATGTTTTGCCCCGTAACAGTGAAACCGGAGCCGATGACATCACCCGCTATGGGTTTAAGGAATTGCCCGCCTGGACTCAGGCAGTGCAAACCGCCGCCCGTCAAGCTTTCACCGAATCCATTGCATCCATTCGCAACTACCAGGCACGGGCTTTGGCATTGCAAGCACTGGAACGACACCTCCGTAAACTGCGAGGGGATGACCAGGATACCGAGACTCAAAAGAACGCCGCTTAGATTTGAAATTGGAGGATTTCTGATGACACAGACCACTCACAAAACGACTCGTATAGAACGAGCGATTGATTTCTTGGGGAGCATAAAAGCCCGAATTAAAGATGATAGTGGGGCTAGGGCTACCCTCAAACGAGCACTCTCCGGTGAACACCACCATCTCCGCAAAGTTTACCCATTTACGTTGCGCTATCTAAACGACATCCATGAGCGGCAACAAGACCTCTGGATTTTTGTCGCTTGTCTCTTTGCTTACCATGACCAAGACTTTGAACCAGTCCCCCGTAGTTTTGCCCAAAGTTGCTTGGATTTGCACAACTGTAGTGAATCCAAAGGGCCAGAACGACGATTTCGATCGCTACTGGATACAGACTTGGTAGATATTCAATCACCGATTACAGCCCTAGTTCGACAAATTAAAAGCAAAAAAGACAAAAAAATAGGGATTTATTATCCCCGACTCATCGCCGATCTATGTTTCTGGGATCATCCAGACCAGTTTGTGCAAGACGACTGGGCTAGGACATTTTGGAGGGCAACGCCGCCTGCTCTATCTAACGAGGTTGAGTCATGAACCCGTTGAGATTTACCACCCATGCCCGCAAGGAAATGTACAGGCGGAGTATCACTCAAGATCAGGTTGAAGCGGTTATCTCCAACCCTGGGCAAATTCTGCTGGGACGCAATCAGCGCACCATTTACCAATCAAAAGTCAGTTTTGATAGTGGTAAAGTCTATCTACTTCGGGTCTTCGTAGATGAGAACGCATCACCATCAGTTGTGATTACCGTTTACCGCACTAGCAAAATTGAAAAGTACTGGAGGACTCCATGAAAATAATCTATGATCCAGAAGTCGATGTGTTGAGAATCTTATTTCAAGATACACCCATAAGCGAGAGCGATGAAGATGAGTCTGGCATCATTTTTGACTTTGACCAACAGGGCAACGTGGTTGGTTTGGAGGTGTTAGATGCCTCGCAGCGGGTTGATGATCCTCAATCGGTCAGTTACATGATTACAAAAACCACACCTCTCTAATTAGCAAAATCTAGGAGACAAATTCATGCAATCCTTTTCTAAACGAGAGCAAGACATGATCGAAAAAATACGGCATCTCCCACCCCACCAGGTTTGGGAAGTCGAGGACTTCATTGATTTTTTAAGTCAACGTTCTCGAAATGAGCCGACCAGGGAAGCGTTTATCCAGTTATCAGAAGCCGCTTTTGCTAGGGTTTGGGACAATTCTGAGGATTCTGCCTATGACAACCTATGACTTTGCAGATGTGCTACTAGTGCCATTTCCATTCACGGATCAATCAACAACCAAAAAGCGACCAACTGTTGTGATTAGCTCTGACAGCTACAACACTGTACGTCCTGACCTGATTCTGATTGCAGTAACCAGTCAAATAACTTCGCCTTTGCTCTTTGGAGAAATAGAAATTATAGACTGGCAGAATGCAGGTTTGTTAAAAGTCTCAGTGATTAAGCCGGTTGTAACCACGATTGTAAAGGAGTTGATTATCCAAAAACTCGGTGGGCTTCAGGTATCTGACCGTGAGAGATTAGAACGTCTTCTAAGGTCTATTCTGTGTCAGTGATTTCTGTTCATTTATGTCAACCTATTGGTCTTTGAAACAATGCAACTCGAACTCCATTTGATCCAAAGTTTTCCTCCCGCCAATCTGAACCGGGATGAAAACGGCATGCCCAAATCTACTGTTTTCGGGGGTCGGCCCCGTGCCCGCATCTCTAGCCAGTGCCAAAAGCGTGCCGTGCGGAAGTTTTACCAAGATTATGCTGACCTCAACCCAGCCCAATTTGCCAATCGCTCTCGTAACTGGCTACCAAAACTTCAGGAACTCCTGACTGACCAGGGCATTGAGGCGAATCATGCTGAAGTTGCCGCCCGTCTAGCCCTGGAAGAGGGTTTGAAGCTGAAATTCAATGATGAAGGGAAAGCAACTACTATCGTCTTTTTAGGCCAGACGGAACTGGCGGCGATCGCCAATATCCTTGTTAGCAACTGGGTCATCATTAAACCTGGTCTGACTGGAGATACACCAGAACTGCCGAAGAGAGAACCCAATATTGCCAAAGTTATTGAAAAAGCTCTGGTAGAAACGGGCAAACCCGGTGATGTTGCACTCTTTGGTCGCATGATGGCATCGTTACCCACGGTGAATGTGGATGCCGCCGTGCAAATGGCTCATGCCATCAGCGTCAACACCCTGCAACAGGAATTTGACTTCTTCACCGCTGTGGACGATCTGGGCGGTGACGACGAAACTGGAGCCGACCACATGGGTGAAACGGGCTATAACAGCTCCACCTATTACCGCTTTGCCACCCTGGATACAGACCAGTTAGCTCAAAATCTGGGGGGGACAGAGCATCTGGAATCCATTATCAAAGCCTTTGCCGATGCCTTTGTCCAGGCCATTCCTAGCGGTCACCAAAACGGCTTTGCCGCCCACACCCGCCCTGCTGCGGTGATGGCGGTGGTGCGCCAAGGACAACCCGTTTCTCTAGTGGATGCCTTTGAAGATCCGATTGCGCCCAAAGGACAACCCGTTTCCCTAGTGGATGCCTTTGAAGATCCGATTGCGCCCAAAGGGGGCAAGAGCCTGCTGGAAAATGCCGTCAAAGCCCTGGATGCTCATTGGGCTGACCTAACCAAAATGTATGGCGAAGCGGGGGTGAAATACAAGGGCATCGTCACCCGCACGAGCTTGGCTGAACAGCTTCAGACCCTAGCGGCAGTTGAACGGGAATCGGTGGACATTCTGCTGAAAGAAGCCCTGGAAGCCGCTCTCAGCAATGCGGGGGAGTAGAATGCCTACGCTCCTAATGCGGTTACGGGCACCGATGATGAGTTGGGGTGACCACAGCCAGTTTGGTCATCGTGATAGCCGCTGCGAACCCACCAAATCCGCCGTGATTGGCCTCCTCTGTGCGGCTCTCGGTCGCCCCCGTTGGGAACCTGTCCATGACCTTGCCGCCCTCAAAATGGGGGTACGGGTCAACAAAGAAGGCATATTGCAACAGGATTATCACACGGTTCAAGATAATATACGGGATAAGAATAAGGCTACTACCACCCTCAGCGATCGCTATTACGTAGCGGATGCCGATTATCTAGTGGGGTTAGAAGGGGATAATGCTCTACTCAAAGAACTTGATAATGCGTTACAGAAGCCAGTTTGGCAACTCTATTTTGGGCGCAAAAGTTTTGTACCAAGCTGTCCGATTCGAGTAGGGATTGATAAGCGTGACTTGGAAGAATCGCTGCGAGATTTGAATCAATACCCTCCTAGACTAGACAGAAAACCACCACAGAAATTACGATTGCTCCTGGAGGTAGGTGATAGTAATGATGTCAGACGAGATGTCCCCATTGAGTGGCAAAAGAGGCTATTTGGTATCCGTTGTGTTGACACTACCTTTCTTGAATTGCCTGATACTACCAAGTCTCTTAACTTGAAAGGAGAATAAAATGCCTACCAGCGAAAACTATCCCTTTGTCAAAGAGTTAATCCTGGATACTAACGGTCAGATTAGTAAAGTAACTTTATTGATCTCAGACTATGAAAAACTGATTGAGTTATTAGAAGATGAAGCCCTTTCTCTTGCAATGCAAGAGACGGAAGATGAAGTCCCCCTTTCCCTAGAAGAAGCCCGCTCAATGCTAAAGACACATGAAAGTTAAATATTTGCCAAGTTTTATCAAAGACTTGAAGTCTCTTAAAAGCACTTCCGTTTATGATACGATTCAGAAAATTGTTTTTGAGGAGATTCCAGCTATGGACAACTTTAATGATTTAGTAGGGATAAAGCGTCTCAAATCGAATAGCAATGCCTACAGGATTCGGGTGGGTGACTATAGAATTGGTTTCTTTTGTGATGGAGAAATAATTACTTTTGCAAGAGTTCTTCATCGCAGAGAAATTTACCGTTATTTTCCTGAAAAATAAGGAGTTAATATGTATCTATCTAAACTTGAACTAAACCCAAATCACACAAAAGTCTATCATGATTTAGGCAATGCCCACAAATTCCATCAGCGCATCATGCAAGCCTTTCCCGATGAGGAAGGTCGAGACACCCCCCGCCAAGACTGGCATATTCTCTTTCGTCAGGAACCTAACAGCGAAGTCGTTTTGGTACAGTCAGACCTTGAGCCAGACTGGTCAAAGTTGCCCCACGGTTACCTGCTGAACTATCGGGTGAAACCCATGAACTTAAGCGCCGACCAGCTTCCAGTTGGACGGGTCTTTCAGTTTCGGCTATGCGCCAACCCCAGCAAACGAGATAGTAAAACGAAAAAAACCGTTGGACTCTACCGCCGCCCAGACCAATTAGCATGGCTAGAGCGCCAGAGCAATCGCTGTGGTTTCCGCCTGCTGGGAGTTGATGTCATCCCATCCCCCAACGTGTTTGGCCTGAAACAAAAGGGAAGTCTACCGGTGCGAATAACCACAGCCCTCTACCAGGGGGTTTTGGAGGTGACCGATCCAAACCCATTCCTGACAGTAGTAAAGCAGGGGCTGGGCCGAGGTAAATCTTATGGCTGTGGCCTACTATCTCTGGCGCGAGCTAGCGCAACCGTTGAAACTCTTCTTCACTAATCCCGACTTCAAAATTTCTCGAAATAGCCAACCACCGATTTCGGAATTGCCATGAATGGGGATTGTGGTAGCTCGGCCATCGGGGTGTAGCCAGCGGGCATGGCTACCTTTCTGGCGCATCTTTTCAAACCCTAGTTTGCGGGCGACTCGTTCAATATCCTTGACCTTGGCAGGCATAACTAAGCAACCAGAGCCAATTCCACGTTTTGCGGCAATGGACGACCAGACTTTTGATACTCCTCTCGGATCATCTCGAAGACGTTGATTAGCTCTTGCTGAGCCTCTTCCCAGGTAGCTCCCCAGGCGTGACACCCGGCAATGGCAGGTACATAAGCGACAAAGGTGCCGTTATCGTCAGGTTGCAAAACAACAGTGTAATTATGAAGCGTTAGCATTTATCCAAATTTTGACTTGATTCTTCTATTTTATACTTGAATATTCATTACATCGTGAAAAAAGTTTTAGTCGGAAATAATTTTGCCGAGTAGTTGGATTAGGCTTTTGGTGAGTTACATATTTCAGAATTATTCAGCTATGGAGGTTGATGATGTCCTCATTGCGTAGTTTGCCGAAGGTGCGCGATAGTATTAGCTTTCTCCAGGTCAGCCGTTGTCGAATTGAACAGGATGCGAAAGCCATTGCCGTTTGGCATGAAGATGGTCGCTATGTCATCCCCTGTGCAAGTTTGACGACATTACTTCTCGGTCCTGGAAGCGTGATTACCCATGCGGCCATCAAAACACTTGCGGATAATGCCTGTATGGTGCAATGGGTGGGGGAAGATGGTCTGCGTTTTTATGCTCACGGAACCCATAGCTCCAGCAGTGTGGAACGGCTCTACCATCAAGTAAAATTGTGGGCTGATGCGACTCAACATTTACAGGTTGTGCGTCGAATGTATCAATTTCGTTTTGAAGAAACCTTGGCAGATCATTTGACCCTGGAACAAATACGTGGTTTGGAGGGCGTTCGGGTTCGCACGGCCTATAGTCAGATGAGTAAAGCCACTGGCGTGGAATGGAAGGGGCGAGATTATAAGCTAAGTAACTGGGCAGAATCTGACCCGGTTAATCGGGCTTTGTCTAAGGCCAATACCTGTCTTTATGCGGTATGTCAAGCGGCTTTACTTGCGGTGGGATATTCCCCTGCTTTGGGGTTTGTCCATACCGGCAAACCCTTATCCTTTGTGTATGATGTGGCTGATTTATACAAAACAAAAATAACAATTCCTGCCGCTTTTGATGCGGTGGCTAAGTATAATTTGAAGGCCGAATCTTATGTACGAGAAATTTGTCGAGAAAAATTTGTTGAAGCCCGTTTACTCCAAAAAATTGTAGGGGATGTGGATGAGATATTGCAATTAAAAAAGGTGAGTGATGAGGCTGCACCTGTAGGAGATTTATGGGATAACCAACAGGGAACGGTTGCAGGCGGCCAAAGCTACGGAGAGGAATTACCGTTGGGGGATCAATTGCCGTGGTAGTCTTTGTTTTGGAAAATGCGGCACCAAGTTTGCGAGGAGAATTGAGTCGTTGGTTATTTGAAGTCAAGGCTGGGGTATTTGTGGGTAAGGTATCCGCTCTGGTGCGGGATGAACTCTGGAAAATAGTCGAAGGCAAAATCAAGAAAGGTTCTGCCCTACTGATTTATTCGACGAACTCGGAACAAGGCTTTACCGCCCGGAGTTTGGGAGACCCCTCCCGACATCTGATAGACATAGAGGGGGTTCTCCTGGTAAAAACCCAGTAAAATCGGGCAAAATGGAAGTGTTGTCCCCACACCCGTGGGGGTGAAGTAGAGGCAGACGTTGATGAGCCTAACAAAGCGTCGTTGTCCCCACACCCGTGGGGGTGAACCGGTGTTTATTGGCACCCCGGACGTGGTGTTTTGCACGTTGTCCCCACACCCGTGGGGGTGAACCGTCATCAACCGCCCGGGCGGGATGCAGGATATTCGTTGTCCCCACACCCGTGGGGGTGAACCGTCCCTCAATATAGCTAAAATTATCAACCATGAAGGTTGTCCCCACACCCGTGGGGGTGAACCGGAAAATTTTAAGGTAATTACTGCCGCCTTAAAGCGTTGTCCCCACACCCGTGGGGGTGAACCGCCATCGGGGAACTCAAAGACCGGGCGGCCTGTAGTTGTCCCCACACCCGTGGGGGTGAACCGGCTTGCCCGTGCGGATTTTTTGGCAATGAGGATGTTGTCCCCACACCCGTGGGGGTGAACCGCATCGGAAGCCCTCACCTCTGGGCAGGTGGTGAGTTGTCCCCACACCCGTGGGGGTGAACCGCGCAGGGTTTTGATGATGATGGCGTGGGTGGGACGTTGTCCCCACACCCGTGGGGGTGAACCGTTTCCAATTTGAGGACCAACAGGGTAAATTGGACGTTGTCCCCACACCCGTGGGGGTGAACCGTTTATCAGCAAGAGAGCTATAGAGAGGGACTTCGTTGTCCCCACACCCGTGGGGGTGAACCGTTAGCTACAGATTGATAAATGAAACAGAAACCAGTTGTCCCCACACCCGTGGGGGTGAACCGCGCAGGGTTTTGATGATGATGGCGTGGGTGGGACGTTGTCCCCACACCCGTGGGGGTGAACCGTTTCCAATTTGAGGACCAACAGGGTAAATTGGACGTTGTCCCCACACCCGTGGGGGTGAACCGTTTATCAGCAAGAGAGCTATAGAGAGGGACTTCGTTGTCCCCACACCCGTGGGGGTGAACCGTTAGCTACAGATTGATAAATGAAACAGAAACCAGTTGTCCCCACACCCGTGGGGGTGAACCCACTTATTTTTCTGTCATCCGGGCTATCCCCATTGTTGTCCCCACACCCGTGGGGGTGAACCGCTCAGTAATTCAGAGGCCGCTAGTGTCATAGATGAGTTGTCCCCACACCCGTGGGGGTGAACCGGATGGGGGGGGAAGTGGGCTATCAAAACAGATCAGTTGTCCCCACACCCGTGGGGGTGAACCTCTATAACACTTTTTGCAGACGAGGGGTGGGGGTTGTCCCCACACCCGTGGGGGTGAACCGTGAAAATGCTATAGATTTTCACCCTCTAAACCCGTTGTCCCCACACCCGTGGGGGTGAACCGTCACATCAAGCAGACTTACAGCGTCTAAAATTGCGTTGTCCCCACACCCGTGGGGGTGAACCGGGGATAAAATGCCAAAAACCGGGATGCCTTGAAAGCTCTGGCAGCGTAGCGATTGCCAAGGTACCCCCTCCACAGTTACCCCATCATGGGTTTGACTCCATAGCGTGTATCTGTGTTTGTGTTTTTCTGTGAATCCGTTAATCTGTTAATCTGTATTCACGTTTCATCTACATACCGCTGGATCATTTCCCGCACTACGTCCAGCATTTTGCTACCCTTCAGAGCCACTTTGGCCTTCAGGCGGGAATGTAAGTCTGGGGGGAGGTCTAGGGTTAGTCGTTTCATCTTGGGTCTCTCTACTGGTTCAGTAGGCGTGGGTTCCGCCATGACCGTCTTCTCTGGAGCTTGCTTGACAAAGTCATCTAGTTCTTCGGGATGGGGCTGGGGAGCGTCCGATGGTCGGCCTGACCGCAAGCTCGTTTTCTTAACCATTGGCCACCTCCAGCAGTTTACTCACAAGAACCAGTATTTCCACGCTGGCAGCACTGCGCCGATTGACCTCCAGAACGGTCTGCCCAGTTGCCGCAGATTCTGCAAATGCTACCCTCTGGCAAATCTCAGCCTCTAAGACCGGCAGTTCATACCCAGCCAGGGCATCCACCACATCCCTACCAATTGCCGTACCCACAATTTTACGATTAACTGCAAACACAGATTTCAGTGCAGGTTTATAGATTTGGGCATCCTTGACCAAGGTAACCACTTCCTGAGCGGCCCACACGTCATAGGGTGAGGGCTGGACGGGAATAAGCACCATGTCGCTGGCGATGATCGCCGACCTGGCCAAGTCACTTACCCGTGGGGGACCGTCGATCACAATGTGGTCATAGTTTTTGGCAATCGCTGGCAGTTCTTTGTGAATCACAGGACGGTCGAGACCGATCACATTAAACAGAGGTGCCCCCTGTCTGGCAGCAGCCCAATCCCTAGCACTCCCCTGGGGGTCAGCATCCACCAGCAAAACCCGGCTCCCTTGTAGGGATAGCCCGTGGCTGATATGGACTGAGATCGTTGTCTTCCCCACCCCGCCCTTCTGATTCTGGACTGCAATAATCATAGATACACAGTTAATTGTTTTTACAGAATCAATGATACACAATTAACCACTTAAACGGAAACACAGAAATACGTTAAACTGTGTGTACTACAAAGGTGAGACAAGGCAAAGCCTCTAAAACGCTCGTCCCAGAGATTTAAGATCGTTTCTGAATATGAGTGAGTGGTAGCGGGTCACCCCTGCGCTGGTGACTGGTTGGTGGCTCTTTTTTTAGCAAGGATTGTGGGAATCTTAGGCTAGGGTCACTCCGAGTCCACACCGAGTTCCCGCAATCGTTGCGCCAGACGTTCAGCCCGTTGTCGTTCTAACTCGGCTTGTTGTCGCTCTGATTCAGCCTGTTGTGTCATTTCCGGTAAAGTCAGCAACTTGTCCCCATCGCCCAACCGATAAAAGTTGAGGGACGTTCCCGCCACCTCCATCCGCAATCCCAACTGCTGACTGATGGGTTCGGGGTTCACCACATACTCCTCACCAATCAGGCGATAACCCCGCAACTGCTCTGCCATCCATTCCCCTTTCGGGTCAAACAGCCAATATTCTGGTACGCCCATCTGTTCATACAATTCCCGCTTGAAATGCTGGTCTTGCTCCTGGGTCTTGGGTGAGGTGACTTCAAAAATCACCGCTGGAATTTGCCCCTCTTCCCAGATTTTGTAGGAGTCCCGTCCGCCCGCAGCCACATCAAATATGACCATCACATCCGGGGCGACTCGCAGGCGGGGTAAATCCTGGGCGTAGTACATAAACTGGTTAGCCAGCACGGTGCCGGGCTGTTCCCGGTAGCGGGGTCTCGGTTGAGGGGTGGGTTGGCTCGCTAGATACTGGGTCAGCACCTGGGCAAGGGTGGCAATCGCCCAAAAATGCACATAGGTCTCGGCCACAGGTTGTCCATCCCCCGTTGGGTAATGAATGCTGGCGGTAGATGTTGTTAAAACCATGGACTTATTCTATCGCCATCCTCATCGCATCTGGAATAACCGTTGGCATTGCTATAGTTGTCTCCAGGAAATCATCGCTGGTATTGTGCGGACGGATAATTTGTTCTACAAGTTATTTCAATAAGCCCCGGCGTTTGCCTTTGAATTGTTGGGTTTGCCGGTGCCCGCAACTCCTTATCAATTCCAGTCTGTAGAACTCAAGGAATTTGGGTTTTGTTTGGATGGCTTATTCTTACCCATAGAGTCGGATGCCAATTTATCTTTCATCTTGATTGAAGCGCAGATGCAACCGGATGTCCGATTTTACTATCGTTTGCAGAATGAATTGGCAACGTATTTATCCCAATATAGCAATCACATTCAAAACGTAAGAACAATTTTTATGCCCAAAGCGTAAACGGTCGCAATGTATCGACCCGTCTTGGTTTTCAAAAACTTTTATAATTCTCACAAATCATCAGTGATTGCTATAGCAATCTTATCCGATTGGCGAACAAATATTCTGCGGAACCAAGGTCGGGGGGTGCCCCCCTGCGACCGCCATTCTAAATTCAAATCATACTGCTATATAT
>CAYZTU010000045.1:0-18284 GCA_964481635.1 uncultured Synechococcus sp. | reverse complement strand
CTCCCGTAGGAGTCTGGGCCGTGTCTCAGTCCCAGTGTGGCTGGTCGTCCTCTCAAACCAGCTACCGATCGTTGCCTTGGTAGGCCATTACCCCACCAACAAGCTAATCGGACGCGAGCCCCCCTTAAGGCGATAAATCTTTCACCTCTCGGCATATGGGGTATTAGCAGTCGTTTCCAACTGTTGTCCCCCACCTCAAGCCAGGTTCTCACGCGTTACTCACCCGTCCGCCACTAGGTATTGCTACCCCGTTCGACTTGCATGTGTTAAGCACGCCGCCAGCGTTCATCCTGAGCCAGGATCAAACTCTCCATTGTGATTTGCTCAGTCCGGATAAAGTGTTGACAAGGTTCAGTCTTTGTAGTGCTGACTTTCAAACCTATTTGGTTGTCCAGGTTCTGCCGCTCTCAATTGAGCGCTTTATTAATCTAGCAAGTTGGTTTCAGGTTTGTCAATCCCCTGGAGGATAACTTCGACCCATTGGCCTTGCACGTCCACGACAATGATGGTTTCGCCTAGGGGCAAGGGGGTTAGGTTGCGGGTGCGGGCGGGGTATTCGACCTGTTGGCCTTTGAGGGTGAGGCGGACTTTGCCGGGTTGGGTGTGGTCGCAGGGGAGTTCGATGGTGCCGGTGGCACCGATTAGGTCGTCGGGGGTGATCAGGCTGTTGGGGGTGCGTCGCTTGAGTTGCCGTAAAATCCAGGTGAGCGTCCAGCCGGTGATGAGACCGGTGACCAGGGCACCGGCCAGGGTGGTGAGAAAAGGCCGTCCAGTGAGGGTGAGGATCAGGCCGGTGATGCCGAACATCCCGCCGCCAAAGACCCAAAACCGCAGGCTCAATAGGGGGAGTTCTGACCAGAAGCTCACGGCATCCGTATCTAGGTCAGGGGCGAAATCGAGGTCGTTATCCGCTGATAAATTCCCATCCCCATGGAATAGGCTGAGGAGCATGAGGATACCCCCTACAATGGCACAGAATAAATAAACAGAAAACATGAGCCGGTTGGGTGAGGGGTTGCTATTAGTGACTGTAACAAAGTTGTCCCCTAAAATTGGGGGTTGAGAAGGGGGAGCTCGAGGGCAGCCTGGTTGACCGATGGGGGGGTGATATTTACTAAATGTTCGGCTCCGTCCAGAATCTCAATGGTGTCAATTTCATCCCCGGCCCGGATTTTTTCTAAAACCGCTTTCCCCTCAACCAAGTACCCGAATACGGCGTAACGGCCATCTAATAGGTTGATCCCCGCCGGGGTAAGCTCGGGTTCAAATAATAGAAAGAAAAACTGGGAGGAGGCACTATTGGGGTCGGATTCGGTGCGAGCCATCGCCAGAGTGCCGTAGGCGGCAAAGGGTAAAATCGGTTTATCCAGATACCGTCCCGCTGTTTCTAGGGTGGTGCCGTAGAGGGGCTGTTCGTCCCCTTGGATTTTGATTTCTAGGGGGATACGGCGGGTTTTGCCGGTGCGGGGGTCGCTGTAGCCATCGGCATCGCCGGGGGGGTCACCGGCCTGGACAACGTAGGATTCCTCGGCACGGGTGAAGGGCAGATGATTGTAGAAGCCCTGTTGCACCAAATCCAGAAAATTTCCGGCGGTAATCGGGGCATTGTAGCCATCTAAAATGACGGTCATATCCCCTTTGTTGGTGATAATTTTCACCGTCGCCCGTCCCCGCAATTGGGGGTACTGGGCATATTCAGCGGGGATGGTAAAGGGAAATGCTCGCACCATTAGGGCTTCCAATGCACCGACATGATCCAAAATGGCATCCTGGGCGACAAATACGGCGATTTTATCCCGGTTGGGAATCAGAGCCGCTAAATCCGTTAGCCCGGTGCTGATGGCGTTGAGTTGGGTGGTTGCTGCCGCTTGGTCACCGGGGGCAATTTGGTCAAGCCAAGTTTGGCGGTGTCGCTCGAGGGTGCGTTGGGCGGTTTTCACGTCCCCTTCGATGGCACGCCAGCGTTTCAGACGCAGTTGGTAGCGAATATCTTCTAAACTACTCTGAATTTGGCGGATGGCGGGGTCAGCCACAGGTAAAGCTAAGCGCAGTAGGGCTTTGGGGTCGGTGACGGGGTTGCTGGAAACCAGGAGTCCCCCGGCGGCGTGGGCAGGGGGGAAGCTAAATAATCCCAGAAGTAAACAGCTCAAGGCTAGGGCGGTGAGGCAGGGGGGAATCAAGCGCATAACGATATGGGTAATTGGCGTCATGAATGATGGTTGTGGGGCGGTTTGCCCCATTCCCGTACCTTGATTGCGCTCGTTGAACATCGCACCCTCCCACAAAAACCCGTGCTGGTATTTTCCCATACTTTTCCCATGCCAGGGTCAGCAGGCTCAATGGTGCCAGGGGTAGTGGGTTTGCTGAGAGACGGGGGCTGCACCCCTGCGACCGCTATTCCCGAATTACTATAGAGGTTGTCTTAATTAACCTGATCTGTAATTTACTTGGTCAAATCCGGTCTGGCTATTTAGAATGAGATTACCTTTAATCATTAGCAAATCCCTATGACCGCAACCCAAGCCCAGCAAGGTATTTTAGTAACACCCGCCGCCCTGCGCCATCTGCACAATCTCCGCACCCAAAAAGGGGAAGACCTCTGTCTCCGGGTGGGGGTGCGGCAGGGTGGCTGTTCCGGGATGTCCTACCTGATGGATTTTGAGCGTCCAGAAAATATCCGCCCAGATGATGAAGTTTTTGACCAAGAGGGGTTCAAAATCATCTGTGACCCCCGCAGTTTGCTGTATCTCTATGGGCTAGCTTTAGACTACAGCGATGCCCTCATTGGCGGTGGCTTTCAATTTACCAACCCCAATGCGGTGCAAACCTGTGGTTGTGGCAAGTCCTTTAGCACATAGAACAATGCTAAAAAAGTTATTCCGGGGTTGGACGTTTGACGATTGGGTGAACCATATCCTATTTTTTGGTTCGATCCTGTTGTTAATTAAATCTTTGTTTTTTTCGGGTTAGGGATAGTCCACTTTAGGTCAGGTCTAAGGAGTTGATTATTTTCATCTTCTGGCTCCGCCATTTTTTAATGTGGCTTTACGACCAGAGGGTTTCCCAGTCCGGACAGGTTGCTAACCCCACGCCGTAGGGGTGCATGGCGCAGACGAAAATTTGGTCGTTGTAAACCTGGCCGTGGTAATGTTTACAGCCCACGCAGGCGGGTTGCTCCATCACTAAAGGGTCAAGGGTTTGGGTCAACGGTTGAACCAGGGCAATCAGGGTTCCCTCAACCCAAGCCGCTGTCTCTGCCAGGGGGACTTCCCATTCCAACAGGGTTTGATCCAATTGCTCATCGAACTCATCCAGCATTTGCGACCATTCCTGACCATATTCATCCCAGGCGAGGATGGTTTCGACGACCAATCCATTCAATTGCTTCCACCAGTCGTTCATGGCCGCACCCCACCGGTTGTTATTATTTTACTGCGGAACATCCTGAGGTTAATCCGTGACGGCTTGACCCACAATCAGGGTACGGTTTTGTCCCCCCCGGGCAAGCACCACTTCCTGCTCCCGCACTTCCTTGACTTGCCAACCACTTTGACCCACTTGGCTCCCCACACTCACCTGTTGGGTGGTCTCGCCGACTTGGAACATGGCAACGGAACCAGCTCCCATCTGTAGCAACCCGATTAAGGTCACCGTGGCACGGGGGGCAGCTTTGGCCGCTGGAGTCGTTGCTGCCGGGCTTGCGGGTAAAGATACCGGTGCCGTGATCACCGGAGCTTGGGGAATGGGCAGGACGGTCACCGGCGGGGGAGGGGGTAGGGTCGCCATCCCCGGCGGATTGACTGTGGCGGTGGTGGGAGTCGGGGCGGAAGTGCGTTCGGGAATTTGGACTAAGGCTCGCTCCAGGTAAGTGATGAAGCCCTGATGACTGGGTTCCTGTGGGGCGGGGGTCTGGGCAGCCTGCCACTGGTGTCGCCCCTGCCAAGTGGCTAACATCACAAGGGTTCCCAAACCCAGCCAGAGCCACCAGGGGGTTGGCCGTGCCGCTGGGGTATCAACAAAGGCCGCTGTTAATATGGTTTCCGGGTCGTAGGGCGGATGGGTCACCGCTACCAAAGGGGCGGGATTGCAGGCCAAGACCACCATCGCTCCCGGTTCCGGGAGGGGGCGGGCGAGGGTTAAGGGTTGACTGGCCGGGGGAAGACACCGGGGGGGTAGCGGTTCCTCCAGACGACTAAAAATATCGTCCAGGAGAGCTTCGGCCTCGGCTTCCAATTGGGGTTCGGGGAGGGGATGACTCATGCGGAAATCCGGTGATGAAGTTCGAGATAAATCAGCAAAGCTTGAATATCGGCGGGATTGACACCGCCAATCCGGGCGGCTTGACCTAGGGTAAGGGGGCGAACGTGGGTCAATTTCTCCCGTGCTTCCATTGATAGCGTAGTAATGCGATTGTAGTCAATATCTAGGGGTAAACGCCGCTGGGCATATTTTTGGGCTTGCTCAATTTGGTGGCTCTGGCGTTGCAAATAACCCGCATATTTCAGATGAATTTCGACACTTTCCCGCACGGCGCGTTCTAACGTGGGCGAACCCAGCCCCCAGGTGACCAAGTGTTCGTAATGCAATCCCGGTCGGGTGAGGAGTTCCGCCAGGGTGACAGCGGTGCGAATCGGTTCCCCCATGGCCTGCAATTCGGCCACCACTGGGTCGTGGGGTTTGATGCGGGTGTGGCGCAGTCGCTCCCGTTCACTGACAATTTGGGTTTGTTTCTCCTGATAAATCTGCCACCGCCGGTTATCAATTAGGCCAATTTCCCGCCCTAGGGGGGTGAGCCGCTCGTCTGCGTTGTCTGAGCGTAAGTGCAAACGGTACTCGGAGCGGGAGGTGAGCATCCGGTAGGGTTCACGCAAATCCCGGGTGCAGAGGTCATCGATCAGGGTGCCAATATAGCTTTGTTCCCTGGGAAAGATTATCAATTCTTGTTGAGAAAGATAACGGGCAGCGTTGATCCCCGCCACGATGCCCTGGGCAGCCGCTTCTTCGTAACCGGTGGTGCCATTGATCTGACCGGCACAGAATAACCCCTGAATTTTTTTGGTCATCAAGGTGGGGGCGCATTGGGTGGCGGGGAGATAATCGTATTCCACCGCATAGGCCGGTCGGAGCATCACACAATGTTCTAACCCCGGTAAGGTGCGGAGTAAGGCCAGTTGGAGCGTTTCGGGTAAGCCGGTGGAAAATCCCTGAATATACAATTCGGGAATGTCCCGTCCTTCCGGTTCCAGAAAAATTTGGTGGGATTCTTTATCCGCAAATCGCACAATTTTATCTTCAATGCTGGGACAATACCGGGGGCCTTTGGCCTCCACCCACCCCCCATACACCGGCGACAGGTGCAGATTTTCCCGGATCAAGCGGTGGGTTTCCCCAGTAGTGCGGGTCAGGTAGCAGGGCAGTTGTTCCCGTTCCTGCCACACCTGGGGGTCAAAGCTAAACCAACGCACCTCCCGATCCCCCGGTTGCGCTTCCAGATGGGTGATATCCACCGTGCGTTTGTCCACCCGGGCGGGGGTGCCGGTTTTCAGGCGACCGACCTCAAACCCCAACCGTTGCAAATTGGTGGTCAACCCCTCGGCAGCGAATTCCCCCGCTCGTCCGGCGGCCATGGATTGGTTGCCCACCCAAATCCGCCCCCCCAGGAAGGTGCCGGTGGTGAGGATGACGGCTTCCGCAGCGAAATTCACCCCAAAATAGGTGGCAACGCCGATGACCTCATCGTTGCGCCCCAGAATCAAATCCGTGACCATCCCCTCTCGCACCAGCAAATCAGGCTGATTTTCCACCACCTGCCGCATGACCCGTGCGTATTCCCGTTTGTCTGTCTGGGCACGCAACGCCCATACCGCTGGCCCGCGGGAATCGTTGAGCAGTCGTTTTTGGAGATAGGTGCGGTCGGTGATTTTACCAATTTCACCCCCCAGGGCATCTACTTCATGCACCAATTGGGATTTGGCCGGCCCGCCCACCGCCGGATTGCAGGGTTGCCAAGCAATGCGATCCAAATTCAGGGTCAGGAGTAACGTCCGACAGCCTAGGCGAGCGGTTGCCAACGCCGCTTCACAGCCCGCATGACCGGCTCCCACCACAATTACATCAAATTTGTCCAGGAAATCGGGCATCAGGGTTGGGTTATCCTACACATTCCTATTTTACTGTCACCCATCAAGGGTGAGAATAATTAACCTTGCGCCAGGGAGAGTGCCGCCACCAACCGGGGTTGGGCATAGTGCCGCTGGTGCAAAATCAACCAGGACTGAATTAAATCTGGCCCGTGCATGGTGCCCATCAATGCCGCCCGTAGGGTTTTCATTACGGCACCTTTTTTGACTCCGCATTGTTGCACCGCTGCTTGCAGAACTAATTTCGCTTCCTCGGCATTGTCAGGGCTAGGTTGTGCCACCAATGCGCTTAAAATCTCTTGGTTCTCCGGTTGGTGCAGTTGCGCTTGGGCTTCCGGGTCGTAATCGGGTAATTCACTCATATAAAATCGGGCTAAATCCACCCCATCTTTCAGCGTGACTAAACTGGGGGCAATTAACTCGGTAAGTGGCAGTAACCAAGACTGATCTGCTTCGGGGTAAAATTCATAACCCACTGATTGCCAAAAAGGGATTAGTTCTGTACATAACTGCTCTGTAGGGAGTTGACGAATGTAATGGCTATTGATCCAATTGAGTTTATCCCAATCGAATTTGCCGCCCGCTCGGTTCACCCGTTCCAGCGAGAATAAAGGCACTGCTTCAGCGAGGGTAAATAATTCCTCGCCCGCCGGGGGTGACCACCCCAAAAGCGTCATGTAGTTGGTTAAAGCCGGTGCCAGATAACCCATAGTTCGGAAGTCAGAAATAGAAGTAACCCCATCCCGTTTGGAGAGTTTACGTCCTTCCAAGTTGAGAATTAATGGCGTATGGGCAAACTGGGGAATTGGGGTGTTTAAGGCTTCATAAATTAAAATTTGTTTGGCTGTATTAGCGATATGATCTTCCCCCCGAATCACATGGGAAATTTGCATATCTATATCATCAATAACCACCGCAAAATTATACAGGGGTTGACCATCCGCACGGGCAATTACCATATCCCCGCCGAGGTCACTCCCCTGCCAACGCATTTCCCCCCGCACCAGGTCATGCCAAATAATTTCCCGCTGGTCATCCATGCGAAAACGAATTACCGGTTGCCGCCCTTGGGCGATAAATTCTGCTTCCTGGGCGGGGGTCAAATCACGGTGTTGATTGTTATAACGGGGGGCTTGTTTCTGGGCTTCTTGCTGTGCCCGCATGGCCTGCAATTCGGCTTCGGTTTCATAACTTCGGTAAGCTAATTTTTGGGCAAGCAGTTGAGCAATGACTTCTTGATAACGCTGGAGGCGTTGGGTTTGCCAAATCGGGCCATCATCCCAATTTAAGCCCAACCATTGCAGACCACTGATGATATTTTCCGTAAATTCCGGTCGAGAACGCTCCTGATCCGTGTCTTCAATCCGCAGGATAAATTCTCCCTGGTGATGGCGGGCAAACAACCAGTTAAATAGGGCGGTGCGGGCGGTGCCAATATGTAAATTTCCCGTCGGGCTGGGGGCAATACGAACACGAACCGTCACGGGCGACCTCAGATACCAGTGGGTTGATTTTAACGCAAACGTTTAACCCAGCCATTCACCGGCCATTGGGTACGGACGAGTATTCCCACCCCTTTGAGTAGAATACTATTGCAACTATATTGCATTAGTTTTATGATGAATTTTGAAAAAATTTGTCTAAGGAACGGGTTTCGGCCATGAGCAATATTTCACGGCGTTCGTTGTTGTTGGGGGGTACGTCCCTGGTGAGTGTGATAACGGTGGGTCGTCTCACCGCCTACAAGCCAGTGTTTGCCCAGACGGGTGTGGTTAATGTGTACTCATCTCGCCATTACGATAGCGATAAGGCTCTCTTCCAGAAATTTACCCAAGCGACCGGCATCCGGGTGAATGTGCTAGAGGCCAATGATGACCAGTTGATTGAACGTATCAAGAGCGAGGGAAGCAATTCCCCGGCAGATATTTTGTTTACGGTGGATGCGGGGCGGTTGTGGCGTGCCCAGGAGGCGGGGCTGTTTCAACCCGTGAATTCACAAATTTTGACCCAATCCATTCCCAGCGCAGTGCGGGAGCCGGGGAACCATTGGTTCGGCTTTACCCGCCGGGCACGGGTGATCATGTACAACAAAGACCGGGTGAAACCCAATGACATTGCCACCTACGAGGAATTGGCTGGCTCGGAATGGCGGGGTCAGGTGCTGGTGCGTTCCTCCCGGAATGTGTACAACCAGTCCCTGGTGGGTGCCCTGATTCGCCATATCGGTGAAGCCCGCACGGAACGATGGGCGCAGGGGTTGGCGCAGAACCTGGCACGGGCACCCCAAGGGGGAGACACGGATCAAATCCGGGCAGTAGCGGCGGGGGTTGGCAGTTTGGCCATTAGCAATACCTACTATCTGATCCGGTTGCTGAAATCCCCCAAGCCGGAGGATAAGCAAGCGGGGCAAAAGATGGGAATTATTTTCCCGAATCAAAATTCCTGGGGTACCCATGTGAATATCAGCGGGGCGGGCATGATCAAAACGTCACCCAATGGTCGTAATGCCCAGCGGTTGTTAGAGTTTCTCGCCACCCGGGAAGCGCAGGAAACCCTCGCCCAGGGCAACAACGAATATCCGGTAGTGCCGGGAGTGCCGGTTGACCCGATTCTGGCCAGTTTTGGCACGTTTAAGTCCGATACCATCAATGCCAGTGTGTTCGGGCGCAACAATGCCCTGGCGTTGAAAATTACCGACCGGGCGGGCTGGGCCTAGGGGGTGGGGGCTGACCCATTGATGGCACAATAGAGCTTGTGTTTTTTCGGTTGGTTAGCCCATGAAATCCTTTAACCCGGTCACGGTGCTCCAAACCCGTTTACCCCAGGGGTTGAGTCCCTTGGCGACCCTGGCCTTCAATTATTGGTGGACGTGGTCGGGGCAACAGTTGCGGCTGTTTAGCACCATTGACCACCCCCTGTGGGAGGAATGCCACCACAACCCGGTGCTATTTTTGCAACGGGTGAGCCGGGAGCGGTTGGATGAGGTGGCGACCGACCCGGACTATGTGCAGATGGTACAAACCCTGATGGTGCGCTTCCGGCAGTATATGCAACCCCAGGATTGTCCGCTGGCACCCCGGATCAGCCCCCAACGCCCGGTGGCCTATTTTTGTGCGGAATTTGGCCTGCACGAGTCCTTGCCGATTTACTCCGGCGGGTTGGGGATTTTGGCGGGGGATCACCTCAAGTCGGCTTCGGATTTGGCGTTGCCGATGGTGGGGGTGGGACTGCTGTACCGGCAGGGCTATTTCCGGCAACGGCTCAACCGGCAGGGCTGGCAGGAGGATTATTACATTGACAATCACTTTACTGAACTACCCCTGGAACTGATGCGCTCGGAGGCGGGGGAACCCCTGACGGTGACGGTGGAGATTCGGGGACGGCGGGTGGTCGCCCAAATCTGGCGGGTGCGGGTGGGGCGGACGGATTTGTACCTGATGGATTCGGATGTAGCGGAGAATGACCCGATTGACCGCTGGTTGACCGGCCATTTGTACGGGGGGAACCAGGAGACCCGGATCGCCCAGGAAATTCTGCTGGGCATCGGCGGGGTGCGCTTGTTGCAGGCTTTGGGGTTAAATCCGGGGGTGTACCACCTGAATGAAGGCCATGCGGCCTTTGCCCTGTTGGAGGTGGCCAGGGGGGAAATGACCCGCACGGGGCAGTCCTTTTATGCGGTGGAAGGGCAGGTGCGCCAACAATGCGTGTTTACTACCCATACGCCCGTCCCGGCGGGGCATGATGCCTTTTCGCCGGATTTGATGGATTCCTTTTTTGCCAACTACTGGCCGCAGTTGAATTTATCGCGGGAGCAGTTTCTGGCGCTGGGTGCCCGCCGGTTGGGTGACCCCTGGGAGCCGTTTAATATGACGGTACTGGCCTTGCGTTTGACCCGGGCGGCCAACGGGGTGAGCGAATTGCACGGGGAGGTGTCCCGGCAGATGTGGTCAATTCTCTATCCAGACCGCCCTGTGAGCCAAGTGCCGATTGGGGCGATTACCAATGGGGTACACGCCCAGACCTGGACCGCACCCCTGGTGAGTGAGTTGTTGCGAACCTATGTCCACCCGGAATGGGAAACCCACCTCCCCGACCCGGAACTGTGGGAGCGGGTGAGCCAGATTCCTGACCGGGAGTTGTGGCAACGGCATCAAATTCTGAAACAACGGCTGATTAGCTATACCCGTGTGCGTCTGTTCCGCAGCCGGGAGCAACGGGGGGAAACCCCGGAACAACTGGAGGCCATTGCCCGCTGGCTCGACCCGCAGGTGTTGACGATTGGTTTTGCCCGCCGGTTTAGCCCCTACAAGCGGGGGCATCTGATCATCCGTGACCCGGAGCGGGCGAAGCGGTTGCTCACCCACCCGGAGCGGCCGGTGCAGTTGATTTTTGCGGGTAAAGCCCACCCCGCCGATGAGGAGGGCAAACGGATTATCCAACGCCTGATGGAGTGGTGTCGTGACCCCGGTCTGCAACAGCGGGTGGCCTTTATCGAAGACTACGATATGCACACGGCGCGCTGTCTGGTGCAGGGGGTGGATTTGTGGCTGAATAACCCCCGTCGTCCCCTGGAGGCTTCCGGCACCAGCGGCCAAAAGGTGTGTTTCAACGGTGGCATTAATTTTAGTGTGTTGGACGGGTGGTGGTGCGAGGGCTACCAGGGCGGGGTGAATGGTTGGGCGATTGGGGAGGACTTGCACACCAGCAATCAGGAACTCCAGGATCAACTGGACAGCGAGTCCCTCTATCGCCTGCTGGAAACTGAGATCATTCCCATGTACTACGACCGGGATGGGGACGGCCTACCCCGCCAGTGGGTGCAGCGGATGAAGGGTTCGCTGCGTACCAATGCCCCTCGATTCAACACCGCCCGCATGGTGCAGGATTACATCAACCAAATTTACGCCCCCAGCCCGGAATTAGCCCTGAGCGGCAAGGGTTAAACGTGGCACGGGTGATTTGGGAGGTGGATTTCTATTCCCGCCCGGTGCTGGACGACCAGGGTAAAAAACTCTGGGAACTCCTGCTGTGTAATCCCCAGGGTAATGACTGCATCGCCCAACCCTGCCCCCCCGACCAGGTGAATAGCCAGTGGCTCCGGGACACCCTCGCCCCCTGGGTAGGTCAGCACAACATTACCCACCTGCGGGCGTTTCGCACGCCCATGCTCCCGATGCTCACCCGAGCCTGTGAGGGGTTGCGGGTGACGGTATTGCCCAGCCGCCGGGTGGTGGCACTCGCCCATTGGCTCCGGCAACGCTGGCTCACGGTTTACCGCCAGATGCCGGGATTTCAACCCTTGGCCGCCCCCCCGCCCGCCGGGGTCGCCATGACCCCCCAACCCCTGCCGGAAGCCCTACGGGGACAACAGTGGGCTTGGACAAATTTACTTTGGGGAGATATTGGTGCCGATGGGGCGGCCTGGGCAGATTTTGGGGAATTACTCCCTATGCAGTACATTGACCTGCCCAGTGAAACTCTGATTCCGGGGGTGATGATCTATTCGCCCCGTGCCCAAGCCCTGGCGGCCTGGATGAGTGGCTTAGAACTGGCCGGGGTGCAGGTGGAGGGGGAGCGGGTGATTTTGGAAACCGGGATCGAGGAGCGTTGGTTGTTCAGCCCCAAAAATGCCGGGGCACCGGGGTTTCAGACCGCCCAAACCCAGGCGCAGGGGGTGCATTTCCTCGCCATCCAATCCCGCCCCGAAGCCGAAGCTCTGGATGGTTTTTGGCTGATGCAGACGCTCGCCCTGGGGTAGCTAACGCTGGCCGGTGATGATAAAGGCGACCCGTTGGCCGATGTTGGTGGCGTGGTCGGCCATCCGCTCCAAGTGACGGATCGCCAAGGCCAGCAGGAGATAGGGTTCCAAGCGGGACGGGTACTGGTCTGGGGAGGCCACCGCCTGCAAGGGGGTTTCCGCAAGTTGCCGGTACACCTTGGCGTAGAGTTCGTCCACCACCTCGTCCATTTCCTTGATGTGTTGCCCGACCGTGGCATCCAAATCCGCCAGCGCCACCAGACTGGTCGCCAACATCCGCTGGGAGTGGGTGGACATCATCTGTATATCGGATAAACATTCGTGCGCCGGGTAGGGAAACAGCCGGATGGCAATTTCCCCCAGGTCTTCGGCGTAGTCCCCGATGCGTTCCAAATCCCGCACCAACTGCATAAACGCTCCCAGCATGCGGGTATCCTGCGCCGCCAAGGGGGGCAGGGTCATCATCCGCAGACAGTCCACTTCAATCTGGCGGTAAAAGCGGTCAATCTGTTGATCCATCAGGGGAATTTCTTCAGCGGCTCCCAGGTTGCGACCAAACAGGGCTTGATGGCAAAGCCGAAAGGAATGCTCCACCAATGCCCCCATGCGGAGGACGTTTTGCTCCAATTGGCGCACCTGTCGCCGAAAGGAAGTACTGTTGGCCGGGGAAGGGGTGGCGGTCAAGGGAAATTTTCGGGAAAAAAATACGTTGGCTACTCTACTTTTAGCGTAATCCCTAGGGGTAAACCTTTCGTTAAGGGATCACCACAGCCGTCCTTGCCGCCGGGAGCCAGAACCAGAACGGCATGGAGAGGTTCAGCCGGTGGCGTAAACTGGAACCAGAGGGATTTGGTGAACTTGGCTGGGGCATGGCTCGCACTGTATTGACATTGCAACACTACAAACAGCAGGGGCGGAAAATCGTTGCTGTGACCGCCTGGGATTATTTGCTGGCACAGATTTTAGACCAGGCGGGGGTGGATATGATCCTGGTGGGGGATTCCCTGGGGATGGTGGCCTTGGGGTATGAAACCACCCTGCCGGTGACTTTAGATGAGATGATCCACCACGCCAAGGCGGTGCGGCGGGGGGTGAAGGCGGCCTTTTTGGTCAGTGATTTGCCCTTTTTGAGCTATCAAATTAGCCCGGAGCAGGCATTACACCATGCGGGGCAAATGCTCAAGCAAACGGGGGTGCAGGCCGTGAAACTGGAAGGGGGTGACCCGCTCATGGTCACGACGGTGGGGCGGTTAGTCCAGGCGGGCATTCCGGTGATGGGGCATTTGGGGTTGCGACCCCAGGCGGTGCATCAGTTGGGGGGCTACCGGCAACAGGGTCAGACCCCAGACACGGCGGCGCAACTGCTTGCCCAAGCCCTGGCTTTGCAGGAGGCCGGGATTTTTGCCCTCTTGCTGGAACATATCCCCGCCGCCTTGGCGCTGGAGTTGACCCAAAAATTAACCGTCCCCACCATCGGAATTGGGGCGGGGGGGGACTGCGATGGGCAAATTTTGGTCACGGCGGATTTGCTGGGGCTGACGGCGCAACCTCCCCCCTTTGCCCAGCCCTACGCCGATCTACGAGCGCAGATGACCGAAGCGGTGGTGGCCTACAGCCAAGCGGTGCGGGGGTTGCCCTGAGTGCCGCCGGGGGGCGGTGCCATCGGCTATAGTGAAAGAAGCGTTAACATTTTGCAACAATTCCCATGTCTCTGGTTTCCGTTGCACCCTGGTTTCGGTTGGATTGCTCCTGGGAGGGAGAGGAGGTGGATTTAGCCCCGGGGATGTTGTCCCCTTGGTGGCGGTTGCTGTTGCTGAGCGATGGTTCCTTGACTCGGCATTTGCAATTTATCACCGGCCAGGAGGTGTCAGTGCAGGTGATTGATATGTCGCCGGTGGGATGGGCGGGGGAGGATGCCCCGGCGGAACTCAGCCAAATCCCTGGCCCTTGGGTGCGGCGGCAGGTGTGGTTGCAGACTGCGGCGGGGGAGCGGCTGGTGTATGCTACCTCCTGGTGGCCGGCGGGGCTGGTGGATCAGTATTTGCAAAACCGGGATTGGCCGATTTGGACGAGTCTGCGGGAGTTGCGGCTAGAACTGTACCGGGATATTCGCCGTTTGTACTACGGGGACTCGGCGGCATTGGTGCGAGAATTTAGCAGTGATGGTTCCTTCTGGGGGCGGCATTATTTGTTTTGGCACCAGGGGCGACCGTTAACCTTGATTTATGAGGTCTTATCCCCCCGGCTGAGCGGTTATCTGGGAGTCTCACCCCCCCCCGAAGAACTGCTCGATCTGCGCTCGCAAGGCCGCTAGGGGTTGTCCCTGGTGGAAAATCACATCCGCTTGCGCCGTGGCCTCGATCTGCTCCACCAGCGTCGGGGGCAGGTCTAACCATTCCACCAACCGGCGGTATGCCCCTTGTTCGGCGGGGACAATGGCGGTTTCGCCGGGGGTTTGTCCAGCTTGGATGAGTAAATAGCTCAGCCGCAGGAGCCATTCCCGGTACGGGGCGGGTGGGTCCTGTTGGAGTAATTCCTCCAGGTCGTAGTAGGCAAATAGGCGGTCGTAGAGTTCGCTCCAGAGGTGATCTTGGTTCACCGTGTCCTGACCGGCAAATTCCGGCACCAGCTGATCCAAAAGTAGGCGAATTTCCTGGCGGGTCAGGCGGCCATCACTCCAGGCGACGGCGGCTAAAATTTGAAATAAAAATTCCTGCTCAGGAGCCATTAGGGGTTCGGTTTCGGGGGTTTGGGCGGTGCGGGCGTGGCCAGCAGTTGGGCGACGGTGACTAATTCTAAGCCCTTGGCGTGCAGGGCGGCAATCACCCCCGGCAGGGCATCGGCGGTACTGCTGTAAATGTCGTGCATCAGGATAATCGAGCCAGCCCGCACCTGGTCTTGCACCGTCTGGATAATCCGGTGGGGGTTGCGGTGTTGCCAATCCCGGGTATCCACATCCCAAATCACCAAAGGTAACCCCAGTTCGGCGGCCAAACGGACGGTGGTGCGGTCAAAACTGCCGTAGGGAGGCCGGAAATACTCGGCACGCAACCCCGCCTTTTGGCAGATCAAATCCTGGGTGGTGCGAATTTCCCGGTGGACACCGGCACCACTCAAAGCGGTCAGGGTCGGGTGGTTGGTGGTATGGTTGGCGACCTCGTGCCCCTCGGCGCGCATCCGCCAGAGCAGTTGGGGGGACTGGCGCACCATCTTGCCCTGCACAAAAAAGGTGGCCGGTACCCCCTCCCGCTGGAGAATATCCAAAATCCGTCGGGTCTGTTGGGCATCCGGGCCATCGTCAAAGGTCAGAGCCACCTGGGGGGTATGGGTCGGCCCCCGGTAGATCACCCGGCCATTAATTGCGGTGGGGCGGGCGGCGCAGGCAGCGGTCAGCCCTTCAACCGTCACTTTTTGGCTGTGGTAGGCCACCATCTGCTCCCCCCGCCACGCCTGTACCCGCAGGAGCCGGTCTCCGCCCGTGCTGACCCGCGTCAACCAGCGGTATTCCGGCCCCGCCCCCGTTTGTTCCCCCAAGCTATCCCGATCCAGCCAGACCACCACCCGGTTCGCCCCCGTCACCCGGACGACCACCTCATACACCCCATTGCGGGGGAGCAACTGCGCCTGCACCGGTAGCCCCCGATTCGGTTGGTGGGGCATCGCCGTCAAGGGAGCCGTGCGTAAGGCCGTCAATACCTGTTGCGCCACCTGGGACAACCCCTGGCAATTGTCCCCAGCTTGGTAGGCCGGCATCGCCACCGCCAACAGATACCGTTCCGTCCCCGCCAGCACCACCGCACTGTCCACACAGTCCCGGCTGAGCACCCACCCTGGTTTATGGCAAATGCGGGGGGTGCGCCCCAAGGCCGCCCGCGCCCCCGGAGCAAAAAAGGACGGCTCCGCCCGACACAGGGACTCGGTTAAGCGGTCGGCATCGTCGGGGGGGATGCGGAATTGCTCCTGGGGTGCCAACTCCCCATGCAACACCACCCGCCGTACTGCTTCTGTCATTTCAAACAAGTTGGCGCAATTGCCCTGCCCCGGACACCTGCCCGCTCCCCGTTGGCTCCGGGGCGGAATGTACTTCTGCCGATTCCCCTCCCGCAGGGTCAGCCCCGGACTGGTGTACAGATTCAAGACCCCGCTATACCCCCGTTGCAACTCGGTGGTGGGAAACCCCCGCTCCGGGGTGAGAAACTGCTGGTTCAATCCATCCAGACCCACCAACTGCACGGTCAGGTCGTAGTCATAGTTAGAACTTTCCCGAATCGAACGGTCAACAATCCGATCCAGCCGGTCTCGCATCCGGGGCAATTCCACCGTTGCTTGACTGGTAAACCCCTGGGCGTAGACCCATTCCAAGGCGGCCACGGCGGGTAAAATTTTCACCGCCGAAGCGGGCCAAAACTGCTGACTAAAGGCTCCCAAACCCGCCTCATAAAACCGATAGGCCGGCCCGCCCAACCCCGATTCGACCTGTGCTACGTACACCGCCGTCCCTGGGGGTAACCGCACCCCCCTGCGCCCCAACACCTGGGGGAGAAACCGCCGGTCAATCACCCGTTGCACCCCCCAGTCCCAGGGCACCACGGTCGCCTCTAGCGGCTCTGGCTCCGCTGGGGCTAGGGATTCGGACATCAGAGGCTGGTCAGACAAAGCCTGGAAGCGATGAGAATAATGCCACCACCCACCACCCAGACCGCTCGCCGCCAACAGGAGTCCCAGAGGGATTGCCCAGGCCAGCCGCCGTTGGGGGGGGGCAATCTCCGCCTGCCACAATACCTGCGCCGTCTCCCGCACCACCCGCACCTGAATCTGGGTAAATGCAAACCCCGTTTTCCCCACCAGCCGCCCCAAGCGACTTTCCAACCGATGACATTGTTGGGGGGTGATGGCCTCCCCCGCCCAGGTCACTTCCACCTGCAAAACCGGCGGTTGTTGGGTATAGGTCACCTGCACCAACCCCCGCCCTAGCACCGAACGCACCACCCGTTGCACCCGGCTAATCTCCCCCTGGCGAGCCAATTCCGGCCACCGCTGCGCTACCATCCGCCACACTCCCCCACCGCTGGGAAACCTCACACACTCAAAGACTATTTAACGATTACCGTGGGTGAGGTGATTCAGGTCAGGAACCATCAAGATACCTACAAAAGTAACACCCGTTTTCGGGAGGTGCAAGGGCTTAATTTTGGTTCTGGAACGAAGCCACATCTTCTAACAATTGGGGTAACCCGATCTGGGTACTCACCCGCACCTGGGGGTGATGCACCGTCACTAAAACTTGGGCAGCAAAGGGACTCGGCCACACATTGGGGTTACAAAATAATTCTAGATACACCGTGTCGGTGTAGACAAAATTCAGCTCCGGGCGGGGCGGGGAACTTTGCCAGCTTTGTTTGAAGGTTGCGAGTTGTTGCGCCAATTCAGCGGCGGCACTCAGACTCACCGCCACCCCCAGGGAACCCTCCGGTAAATTTAAGACCAGCATCCGGTTGCCAGAAATTTGCTCTTGCCCTAGCGTACAATGCGAAGGCACTAGATTAGATGCAAATGCACTCGCATGGCCGCCACTCCCCGCCACAACCTCCTTCATCTAATTACCGGGCTGGCCTACCAGGAGGGCGAATTTGTCCTGAGTTCTGGGGCAAAAAGTACTTACTACATCAATTGCAAGACCGTTACCCTCCATCCCCAGGGAGCCTATTGGGTGGGGCACCTGTGCGGTGCCTTACTCAGCCCGGAGACGGTGGCGGTGGGGGGCTTAACCCTAGGCGCAGACCCGATGGTGACGGCCATTGCGCTGGTTTCCGCCACCACGTCCCACCCGGTCAGCGGTCTGATTATCCGCAAACAACCGAAGGGGCACGGGGCGTGCAGTCAAATCGAAGGTCCCTTGCCCCCGGCGGGGAGCTGGGTCACGGTGGTGGAGGATGTGGTGACAACCGGGCAATCCCTGGGCTTGGCAGTACAGGTGCTACGGGCGGCGGGTTACCAGGTGGAACAGGGCATTACCCTGGTGGATCGCCTCCAGGGAGGGCAGGATTATTTAGCGGCGATGGGGGTGAACCTGACGGCCTTGTTTACCCTCACGGAACTTCAAGCCCATTACCGTCAGGGTTCGGTGTAACGGTGCAATACGGTTGTTATGTGATGATTTTGATGCTGATTCATGAAAGCCTGCCTCCATCATTCCAATTCCTAAACATTTGATTATTTGCAGTTTTATTCACAAAATTCTGAAGCCGTCGCTCAAACTCAGTTCGATTTTTACGCACTTCCTCAATATAGCTATAGCAATCCTAAATGAATTTAGAACAGCGGTCGCAGGGGCGTAGCCGCTCGTAGAGCTACCCGCAACTTGCTTACAGGAACTGGGCGGAAGT
>CAYZTU010000044.1:0-18591 GCA_964481635.1 uncultured Synechococcus sp. | reverse complement strand
CCAATAGTGAACCCCGCCCCAATACCTGCACCAAACCACTAATCAAAGCAATCAGTTGCGCTGTAAACCGCCCCTGTTCATTCGCTTGAATCTCCTGTAAGCCCTGATTTGCTTGGTCATCCCATATCCAAGTATCAATAAATGCTTGCGCCTGTGCCTGGTCTTCTTTGCCCTGATTGAGATAAATTTGATTGTAGTTTCGCTTAGAATTAAACGGCGGGTCAATATAACACAAATCTACCGTTTCATCCCGAATATGACGGCGTAAAACCTCTAAATTATCCCCATAAAATAACTGATTTGGCATGATCATTTAATCAGCATAGGGTACTACGGAAAACCAGAGCGGGGGTGACCCCTGCGACCGCTAATTCGTGATTGGTAGAAGTATTCATAAATTCTATGAAATCCCCGCCAACCATAGTTCTAAGTCAGCCAAAGACTGCATATCTAAAATGGCTTCCGCCAAATCTTCCAACTGTATAGCAGTTAATTGTTCTACAACTGCCAGAGTATTTGGTGCTAATCCACCAAATTTATGGGTGAGCAGACGCAGAACCGTTTGGCGTTTACCCTGCAATTCTCCTTCTTGCCGCCCTTCTTGTCGTCCTTCTTGTCGTCCACGCTGCAGACCTTGTTGCTCACCTTCTTCGAGGATGGCTTGAAACGTCACGGATTCACGCATCATCTCGCTCCTTAATACCCTTTTAATTACATTATCGCTCAAGGTCAATCCTGATAATACATAAGTCGCCGCAGTGATCTCTGCCCGCTCTCGCTGACTGCCCAATCCCTCAATCCGATGAACAACCCTTTGCAATAGGGCTTCCTTATCCCCCCGTCCTGCTAATACCGCCAAAGGCAGTGTCCCCACACTGTTTAATAATGATTCCGGTTCCACTTCCCACAAGCGCAAAATATCAAATTCATGCCGTGTGCGTTGAGCTTCATAATAATTTTGATGAACCAACCCAGAATCACTCGGTTGGAGATAAATCACGATTTGTTTCATCTGATGGTGAGGGAATTTCCGCTGACCTCTCGTCCAGTAGTCCAACATCCGAAAAGGAATAGTGACATCAGGACGGGTCTGAAATTCCAAATGTAAAAGTAGGTTTTGGGACTGTAGTAAAACCAGAGAATCGGCTCGGATGGGTTCAAGAGCGAGTTCGCTGGGTTGCAGTTGGCTGAAGGGGATGGATTCCCCCAACAACCACTGGGCTATGTCCTGGGGATAGGTGGCCGCTAAAAATTTACAGATATTGTCATACATTTATCATGAGGTTTGGCTCGCTCTCATTATTTCGAGAATTTGGGAGTATTACTCTGCTTGAGATAGGTTCCCTTGGCGGTAACATAAGCACCAAATCCACATTGGTCAACATTACTTTCAGTCACAACCACCGTTTTTTTGACAAATTTGAATGATAGTTTGCAATTCCCCTCTTGATAGAAAACGCTACTATTTTTGAGCGGTAATTTTGCTTGAATAACCCCATTACGGACATCGCTACCCGTTTTTAGGAGCGCAGTCAAATCGATCTGCACCTGTTGATTTGGTAGCAATAAAACATTTAATTCATTCTGGACATTTTGATATTTGAGCGTATAGCGACCGCTAATCGTATCCGGCGGCTGAGCCATCTTATTTTCGGCCAATGTTGGCACCCCAAGCTGACTAAAAAATACCAGCATTAGGGACATCATCCAACCGTTACCCCACAAATTCTTACGCAAGAACATACATATATTTTTCTTAGCGTCATTAAAACTTTTTGAATTGTAGCATATTTTGGGAACCTCTATTTATTACAACCAGTAAAAAATTATCTCGCTGGAATGCCCATACTACGGGGAACCAGAGACGGGGGCACGCCTACGGCGCACTGCGTGTAGCGCTCCTGCGACCGCTTATCCCTAATTAATAGAGGTTCTCTTTTATCCCTACAGGTTGCGACCATCAAAATGAGCAATCATTGCCTGCACTAAACCTGTCAAAGTATATTCCTTCGCCACCACGTCCACCCGTGCAAAATAGCGTTCACAGGTACGGGAAGTTTGTGGGCCAATGGCGGCAATCACCCTAGAATCGAGCCATTGTTGTACCTGTCCGGGTGTAGCCTGTTCTAATAACTGATAGCAATGCGCCACGGTTTTTGAACTGGTGAATGTGAGGACATCAATGTGTCCTTGGCGCAAGTAATCCAGCAAAAAAGGGGGAATTGACTGAGGACAAACGGTTTCATAGGCCGCCACCTCCGTTACCTCCGCCCCCCGCTCCCGTAATCCCTGCACCAACACCTCCCGTCCGCCACTCGCCACCCGCGGAAATAATACCCGCAAACTCTGACAATCCTGAGGCAATTCAACGAGTAATTGATCCGCCACAAATTCAGAGGGAATGAGATCAGCCCGCAGTCCCCACTTTTCTAAATGTAAGGCGGTTTTTTCTCCCACAACAGCGATTTTTAGGTGAGACAAAGCACGCACATCCCGCTGATAATGCCACAATCGTTTCAAAAAAGCATCCACCGCATTCCCGGAAGTCAAAATCAGCCAATTAAATGCCTGCAAATCGTGAATGGCTTGATCCAAAGGTGCCCAATCCGGCGGCGGCTGCACCACCAAGGTCGGCAGACTCACCACGCTGGCTCCCTGATGGCGCAATAATTCTTCTAATTCACTGCCACTGCCCGCCGCTCGGGTAATTAAAATGTTTTTACCTTGTAAGGGCAAATGAGATTGACATCGGACGTGATAACCAACTCCTGCCCCCACAATCAAAACACTCGGTGCCTTGGCCGGTTGGATCGCCAATTGCGCCAAGGTTCCCGTCCAGATGCTCTGCCCCACTTGCCCCGCCCGATACACCAATGCCACCGGTGTATCACTACTGCGACCATTTTGTAATAATTTTGTATGTATTACTGTCAAATGATTCACACCCATCACGCCCACCAGGGTATCCATGCGAGCGAGGGCTGACCAATCTAAATCTTCCGGGGCATGGGCGGTAAATACCCCAATCGTCCGTCCCCAGTCTTTGTCCGTCAGGGGGATGCCCGCCAAGGTGGCCGCCCCAGTTATTGTACTGATGCCGGGAATGACATGATAAATACAATTAGCTGCAGATAGGGCTGCCAACTCCTGGGTGGCTTTACCAAAAATAAAGGGGTCACCACTTTTTAAGCGCACAACCCGACGGTGAGCGTGATAATACTGTATTAATAAATCATTGATTTTATTTTGGGAAAACCCCTGCACCGACAGGGTTTCCACTTCGGGGCTAAGCAAGGCCAAAATGCGGGGATCAACCAAGGTGTCATAAATCACCACATCCGCTTGTAATAGGGCTTGGTGCGCCGCCAAGGTTAAATGCTCAGGACTACCGGGACCGGCACCTACGAGGAAAATGGGGTTCATGGTGCATCGGCCTCAACAAGGGTTTCACCATTAGGTTGGTCAATGAGCCGAAAACCCTTTTGAGCCAATTCTTGTCGAATCCGATCCGCTTCCGAGTAATTTTTAGATAGACGGGCTTCTTTTCGTTGTCTAATGAGGGCTTGAATGTCATCATCAAACGATTGAATGCTTGACCGATCCGCATCCTTTGTAATCGCTGTTGGTGTTAAAGTCGGTGCAAATTTTAACCCCAAAATGTTCTGGGTTAAGTACACAAAAGTCTGCCAAATTTTGCGGGTTTGAGTTTCTGAAATGATATTACTATCACCGTGGCGTTTGACGTGATCAAAATGTTTTAATTTCTTCGCTAAACCAAAGAGAATAGCTAGGGCGGCGGGGGTGTTAAAATCCGCATTCATTGCCTGCTCAAATTGGGCAAGAATTTCCCCATCATAATCGCTTTTATTGACAGTAGAACATTCTCGTAAATCATAGACCTGCGCTCCCTGTTGGAGGGTATGCCAACCGGATTGAGCCGCCTGGAGTGCGCTGGGTGTGCATTCAATGGGTTGGCGATAGTGGGATTGGAGGATCAATAATCGTAAGGCCATCGGTTCGTAATGATTCAATACATCTCGAATCGTGCGGAAATTACCCAGGGATTTGGACATTTTTTCCCCGCCTACGGTGACAAACCCATTGTGTAACCAGTAGCGAGCTAAGGGCTTTTGGGTGATGGGTTCGGACTGGGCAATTTCATTCTCATGGTGGGGAAAAATCAAATCACTGCCACCGGCATGAATGTCAATACTGGCTCCCAAGGTTTTACGCACCATTGCTGAACATTCAATATGCCAGCCGGGGCGACCTCTGCCCCAGGGAGAATCCCACGCCGGTTCCCCCGGTTTGGCGGATTTCCACAGGGCAAAATCCAAGGGATGACGTTTGTGATGTTGCTCCATATCCACCCGTCCACTGGCTCCCGATTGCATCTGTTCTAAGTTACGCTGGGAAAGAAGACCATAACGGGGAAATCGCTCCACTGCATAATACACATCGCCACCACTGGCATAGGCATAACCCAGGGATTCCAGGCTTTGAATAAGCTGAATCATATCATCAATACATTCTGTGGCACGGGGATATTGTTTGGCAGGCAGGATATTTAAGCGGTTCATATCTTCATTGTATGCTTGGATAAATCGCTCCGTAATATCTCCCATTTCTACCCGTTCACTTTGGGCTTTTTTAAGGATTTTGTCGTCTATATCCGTAATATTTTGCACATGATGCACGTCATAACCTAAATAGGCTAAATACCGGCGCACCACATCCCAAACAATATAGGTACGGGCGTGACCCAAATGACACAAATCATAGACCGTGACACCGCATACATACATTGTAATAGTATTTCCCTGCTGGGGTTGCAGGGGTTCGAGTTGACGGGTGCGGCTGTTGTAAACAGTCAAGGCCATGATTACGCATGAATAGGTGATGATTTCTAGGATACCTGTTAATTTAGATACTATTGATTTCAGGTTAGGACTTTTCCAATGGGGCAACGCAGAAAAAATCAGCACCGGCGCACGGTGGAGGGATTTGGTGGAGTGAAAATTACTCTACTGAATCTGGAACCCTCGTTTTGGAGTGATTTATATCATGGTTTATTAACTATTTCTTGGTCAAAATTTTGGCTAATTATTAGCTCGGGTTATGTATTGGCTAATTTCTTATTTGGTTTTGTTTATATGATGGTTGGCGGGGTGACCAATGCCCGTCCGGGACACTTTGGCGACTATTTTTTTTTCAGTATCCAAACCCTTGGGACGATTGGCTATGGCAATATGTATCCCCAGGGGGTAGCGGCCAATATCTTAGTTACCTTTGAGTCACTAATTGGTCTATTTGGGGTGGCGATGGTCACGGGTTTGGCCTTTGCCCGATTTTCCCGTCCCACCGCCCGCGTATTATTTAGTAAAGTGGCGGTAGTCACTAAATATAATGGTGTACCTACTTTGATGTTACGCATAGCTAATCAACGGGGCAATCAAATCCTGGAAGCACAGGTACGGGTCACCTGTGTCCGGCAGGAAATCAGCCCAGAAGGCTTTGAAATGCGGCGATTTTATGATCTATCTTTAATTCGTTCGGAAACGCCCATTTTCTTTCTCACCTGGTTGGTGATGCATCCCATTACCCCGGAAAGTCCCCTCTATAATTTGGGTCTCCACGAGGGAAACATACCGGAGGAGGATGTAATTTTTGTGGTCACACTAACGGGGGTAGATGATACTTTTTCCCAGACGGTTCATGCCCGTCACAATTACCAAATTCACCAAATACTTCCCCAACATCGTTTTGTGGATGTAATCCTGCCCAGCCGGTTAAATGAACGGGTGATTGATTATGCCCATTTCCACCAAGCAATACCGGATACAAGTGGCTTGAATAACGGATGACCTGATTCTAAAATACTTATCAAATCAGAGTAGTTCGGCTAGAATTAAGGTTAGGTTCAGGGTACTTTTTATGGATACTCCTATTCGCCTAGAGGACATCTACGACCTATTTCGGGCTTCCCAAGCCGATCTGATCCGCTCTCGGCAGGAATTTGACCGGCGCACGGAAGAATTTAACCGACGAGCCGCCGAGGCCGACCGACGAGCCGCCGAGGCAAAAGCCGAAGCCGACCGACGAGCCGCCGAGGCCGACCGACGAGCCGCCGAGGCAAAAGCTGAAGCCGACCGACGAGCCGCCGAGGCTGATCAGCGAGCCGCCGAAGCTGACCAACGTTTAGCGAAGTTGGAGCAAGCCGTAGAGCGGGCGGTTAAATCTGTGGATGCCCTAACGACCCGCTGGGGACGTTTTGTGGAAGGGCTGGTGGAGCCAGCGGTGGTGCAGTTGTTTCAAGAACGGGGCATTGATGTAAAAGAGGTCTATCCCCGTGCCCGCACCAAACGCCCGGGTCTGGCGATGGAAATTGATATTCTGGCGGTGAATGAAACGGAAGTCGTTTTGGTGGAATGTAAATCCCGCTTAAGCCAAGATGATGTGGATGAATTTCTGGAAAAACTCAGCCGCTTCAAACAGTCTTTCCCCCACTACCAAACTTACCGGGTCTATGGGGCGGTAGCGGGGATTGAGATTAACGAGGGGGTTGACCGGTATGCCATTAGGAAGGGCTTGTTTGTGATTGAACCGGCGGGGGATACGGTGGCGATTCGGAACGACGACCAGTTTCAACCCCGCACCTGGTAGGGATGATGGCTGGGCAATGGCATTGGCAGGATGATACCCACCTGATATGCGACCTGCTGGCTCCCTGGCAACACCAATTTGGGGGGCGGCTCGGGGAGCAGGAATTTCTCGATCGGCGCAATTTCCGGCTCCGGCAAATCCATAGCAACTTGGTGCTACCTACGACGGAACTGCAATCCGGTAGTGTTGGGGATGGACTGATTTCCACCCAACCCGGCCAAGCCCTCTGGGTGTGTAGTGCGGATTGTGTGCCGGTGTTGATCGGCTGTCTGCACACGGGAACGGTGGCGGCACTCCATGCGGGTTGGCGGGGGACGGCGGCCAATATCATTCCCACGGCGGTCGAGAAGCTGCTCCGGCAGGGCAGTGCATTGGTGGGTTTACGCATTGCCCTCGGCCCAGCCATTAGCGGCGGTAATTATCAAGTGCAAGGCGATGTGGTCGAGACCTTAGCCGCTACTTTGGTTTCTCCTGCCCAGCCGACGATAGCCGCTGTAATGGAACAATGGCAAGGGGAACCGGAATTGTTACAAGCGGATGGGGAACGGTGGCGGCTGGATTTGCGCCGGGTGCAGGTGCAGCAGTTGATGCGGTTGGGCATCCCGCCTGACCAGATCAGCGTGTCTCCCCACTGTACCTACGCCGAGCCGGAGCGATTTTACTCCTACCGCCGGGAGGGCAAAACCCAGGTGCAGTGGTCAGGTCTGGTCAGCCGATGAGTGTTGATTCAGATGAACTTCCATCCCTGAACCCGTAAAGATTGACCTCACTAACATGGGTCGCAGGGCACCGCTTTGGTTCTCCAAAACCTTAAGGTAACAACCTTGATTTAGCCTTACCAGATGTAGCCCATCATCCAAAGCAATTGTGAAAATTATTTACCCAGAGCCACAAAGTTTAATATCTGGCGGGGGTTCCCGGTTTTCTTGCCCCTGATAGACTGGAACAGGGGAAACGCATTGAGGGAAATTTGTGGATACCACGATTGGGTTAGAGATTATTGAGGTGGTGGAGCAGGCC
The DNA here is from genome assembly GCA_964481635.1 of uncultured Synechococcus sp. Taxonomy (GTDB): domain Bacteria; phylum Cyanobacteriota; class Cyanobacteriia; order Gloeomargaritales; family Gloeomargaritaceae; genus Gloeomargarita. The sequence goes on along the minus strand of CAYZTU010000044.1, from coordinate 10,908 downwards.
GCCATTGCTTCGGCCAAGTACATGGGCAAGGGGGACAAGGACGGGGCGGATCAGGCCGCTGTGGAAGCCATGCGGGTGCGGATGAACCAGATTTATATGCGGGGGCGCATCGTCATCGGCGAGGGGGAGCGGGACGAGGCTCCCATGCTCTACATCGGCGAAGAGGTGGGGATTTGCACCCAGCCCAATGCCGCCGAGGTCTGTTCCCTAGAGGAATTGATGGAAATTGACATTGCCGTTGACCCCTGCGAGGGCACGAACCTGGTGGCGAAGGGACAAAACGGCTCGATGGCGGTACTGGCGATTTCCGAAAAAGGTGGATTGTTTGCCGCCCCGGATTTTTACATGAATAAACTGGCGGCTCCCCCGGCAGCGCGCAACCATGTGGATATTCGCAAAAGTGCCACGGAAAATCTCCGCATCCTCTCGGAATGCCTGGGGCGGGCGATGGAGGATTTGAACGTGGTGGTCATGGACCGCCCCCGCCACAAGGACTTGATTGCGGAGATTCGCAACTGTGGGGCACGGGTGCGCCTGATTAGCGATGGCGATGTGTCGGCGGCTCTGTGCTGTGCCTTCGCCGGGACGAATATCCATGCCCTGATGGGGGTGGGGGCGGCACCGGAGGGGGTGATTTCGGCGGCGGCCATGCGTTGTTTGGGCGGCCATTTCCAGGGGCAGTTGGTCTATGACCCGCAGGTGGTGAAAACCCCGGAAAGTGAGAAATGGACGCGGGAGGGGAATATCCAGCGTCTCAAAGAAATGGGCATTGACGACCCGGACCGGGTGTACAACGCCGAAGAATTGGCCGGTGGCAAAACGGTACTGTTCGCCGCTTCTGGGATCACGCCGGGGGTGCTGATGGAGGGGGTGCGGTTTTTTACCGGCGGGGTGCGGACTTCGACCCTGGTGATTTCCACCCAGTCCCGGACGGCTCGGTTTGTGGACACGATTCATCTGACCGGCGAACCCAAGGTCATCCAACTACGTTAGGGGGTGCGGGACAATGCCGGTCATCGTGGTGGGGTTGAGCCATAAAACTGCACCCGTGGCAGTGCGGGAAAAGCTGAGCATCCCGGAGGAGCAACGGGTTGCGGCCATTCAGCAGTTGTGCAGTTATCCCCACATCCAGGAGGCGACGGTTCTCAGCACCTGTAATCGCTTGGAGGTGTATCTGGTCACCCCGGATACCACCCAGGGGATGCGGGAGGTGACGGTCTTTTTGGCGGAATACAGCGGCATTCCCCTCGCCCAACTACGCCCCTACCTATTTATGCTCCTGCACCAGGATGCGGTGATGCACCTATTGCGGGTGGCTGCCGGGTTGGACAGTTTGGTGTTGGGGGAGGGACAAATTTTAGCGCAGGTGAAGCATTGCCATAAGCTCGGCCAGGATGCCCAGGGGACGGGGACAGTACTGAACCGTTTGTTGCGGGGGGCGTTGGAGGCCGGGAAACGGGTGCGGGCGCAGACCAGCATCAGCAGTGGTGCCATGTCCATTTCCTCAGCCGCCGTGGAGTTGGCCTACCTGCGGGTACCCCACCTGCACCGGGCACGGGTGACGGTGGTGGGGGCGGGCAAAATGGCGCGGTTGTTGCTCACCCATCTGGTGGCAAAGGGGGTGAACCGTCTCACTTTGGTGAATCGTTCGGCGGAACGGGCGATGGAATTGGTCAGCCAATTTCCCGAAACCCAAATTCACATTGGTGCTTTGGAGGATTTGGCCAAAACGATTCCCGAATCCGACGTGATGTTTACCAGTACGGCAGCGACGGAACCCCTCGTGCATCGCCATTTGTTGCAGTCGTGGCTGGCACCGAACCAATCCCTGATGCTGTTTGACATTTCCGTGCCCCGCAATGTGGCCGCTGATGTGAATGAATTGCCCCACATCCATACCTACAACGTGGATGACCTGCGGGAGGTGGTCAATCGCAACCAGGAGCGGCGGCGGCAGTTGGTGTTGGAGGCGGAGGCGATTTTGGAAGAGGAATTGGATGCCTTTGATACCTGGTGGCAATCCCTGGAAACCGTCCCCACGTTGAATCAACTGCGGGATAAGGTGGAAGCCATCCGGGCGCAGGAATTGGAAAAAGCCCTCTCCCGCTTGGGGGCGGATTTAACCGGCAAACACCGGGAAGTCGTTGAAGCCCTCACCAAGGGCATTGTGAATAAAATTCTGCACGACCCGATGGTGCAACTGCGGGCACAGCGGGATATTGCCGCCCGGAAACGTGCCCTGCAAACCCTCCATACCCTATTCAACCTAAATCCTGAGGAGTCCCTGTCCCAGGGGTAAATCACTCCTACCCACACATCGGTTGCTCAACATAGCGATGAGACATCCTTGTCAGGGTAAATTGAATTTCTCTAGGGGGCACCTCTATTGATTGCAATCAGCAGAAAACCTCTCTCTGGAGTGCCGTTAGCCTGCTTGGCAGAGCCATAAACCATCGAATTTAGACTGAGAACAGATGATTACGACCTCTGAGGAGATTCTGCAAGAGTTCTTTATTCATTAAGTTGATTAACAGGGTTTGCAAGTCATCCAGACTGTACATTAAGAAATGGTTAATGAATGCGAGCGACAGGCAAAAACCCGGAAACCCCCATTCTTTCGTTGAGACGCTCGACATGGCTCCTAGACGGAGTTTGGGGCAATTTTGGAGGTTCACTTGCAGTACAAGGTATAACGATTCTTGGCGATGCTCGCAAATGCCCCTTGCAATTTCGTATCCATGCGGGTTTTAATAGGGGTACCTCCCCACTCGCTGGGGAACCCAATAAATTGGAAACGGTGTACCAGATTGCCCCCGGCCAGCGTCTGTTACTGGGTAGCGGGCAAAGTATAGCCATTTCAATTAGAACTGAGACGGATACCCCCTGAATCCCCCTTGACAAGGGGGACTACCAATCCATTTCCCCCCTTGCTAAGGGGGGCTAGGGGGGTAAAAGCGAATAATGTCTCAAATTTAATCAAAACGGCTATATGAGCGAAGCGTTCACCAAGACCCTAAAGTCTCTGGAATCCACCCCGCAAGAAAATCCCCCGGTTTCAGAGGGTCTGAAGCCTTAGACCCAAATTACATAGCTACACCATGCTACCCGGTACCATACACCTACAAAATCAAAATACTGTTATTACAGCAAATCCCTTAAATGCCATATATGATTGAGATGCCAGGAACCAGACTTGAACTGGTGACACGAGGATTTTCAGTCATCCTATCAAAGCCTATGGATAAAGGGTTATAGGGTTACACCAAAACAAATTACACCTAAGTTACACCAATTCTCTCAGAGTTGTACTAATCCCCTGATGATGCTAACTGGGTAAGTAGCTGTAGCACTGCACTGTAAATTCTGAAGTCTCCCCTGGGGAGATTCCCCTCATCCAACCTTCTCGCAACCAACGATCTAACTTCTGTCAGCTTGCCAATATCAACCAGGGGGCTACCAGGTGGGGTAGAGGACTGCTCAATTTCTGAGACAGTCTCACCCGCCCCTGGGGATAGTAATTCCCTCATGGTTGCCAGCACAGTCTTAATATCCTTCGCCTTGGTCATGCCCATAGCTTGCTCTATCAGTGGCAATAATTCCACTGTGTCAACTTCCAGAGGTGCAGGGGTTGACTCAACCGGCGATGGTGACTCATTGGATAGGTAGCTATCGAGGGCTTCCCTAATGAGTACACCTATAGAGGTTCCCCTTTGTGCACATAGCTTATCAAGTGCTTCCCTTTGCTCTAATCTCACCCTCACCCCAAGCGATACGGTTTCCCCTGGTTTGTCAGGGGCATACCGGGGTTTCAGATTCTTTATGCTCTCTGGGTTGACTTGGGGAGTCATGGCTATCAGTCTATGTACACATAAAGCATATCTTATGTGCACTTAGAAGTCTATAAGAAACTTCTATCATTCTCACCCCTTAAACCCCTTGCTATCTATGTGCACATAGACTATTATAAAGATATGGAAGGAAACGAAATAACCCACCTGCGGGGGAGAAACCAGGCCAGAGGTGACATAGCTGTTACTCCAAGTTCAAGACCTTCCATCCCAAAAGAATGCCCCCACGGGTTAGGCGGGGGCGGGTGAAGTAAATTTCTTTGGAGGTATTTTCTCATGGCTGACAAGTTGAAGGCAACGGTAGGGCAGATTGCCCCCGGTATATTCCGCACCCGTTGGAGTCCCCGGATTCTGTCAATTTTTGACGCTAACCGGCGCAAGGATATTGTCTATGTCGCATTCAGTGACATGGACACGGCGGTTAAATTCCGTCAGCACGTCATGGATCGGGGGATAGCCGCCCCGTACAGCCGGGAAACCGATAGCGGTATCTGCAAGCCCCGCAAGTCGGAAAGGCTGACGGATTACCCGCTAGAAGTCAAGTGGCACCGCCCCGATTTGGATTTCATGGAAAACCTGATCCGGCGGGACGTGCGGGAAACGGAAATTAGGGCGAAGGCCGCCGCCGCGCGTGCTGACTTAGGTATCTAACACGCACCATGCCCCCGGCCACCACACCGGGGGTTTTCTTGTATCAACCAATGGAGATTTAATCATGGATGAATTTAACGATTTGCACCCGGCGGAATATGACCCGTACTGGGGTTACAGCCGTGAAGATTACGAAGCGTGGTTAGCAGAACGACAAGCTGACTTTCTTGACCAGCAGAAGGAAGCAAACCTGGTCAACTGGGGGACTGAATCCCTAGACGAGGTTGACCACGATTGGTAGGCACAATTCCCCGCCCGTCCCTTGATTGGCGGGGGTTGTCCACATTGCCCATACTTTGACTTATACCCTTACCTTGGAGATTAAACCCATGACTTACACCCCCGTTAAAACCGCCGCCAATGCCCCTGTTAAACCGGGTGAATGGAATCTATCTGCAATAGTTGAAGCGTTGTCTAAACCGCTTCCTGCAAGCCTGCTAGAAACCAAGAAACTAGGGGGACGTGCTATCAGCTTTATCCCCTGGCATAAAGCGGTTTTGGTGCTTGATAAATACTGCCCTGGTTGGCAGTTTCGCATTACCAGTACCCAACAAATCGGGGATGAGTTGATCATGGTTGGCTCATTGACTATTCCCACTGCGGACGGGGACGTTACCAGAGAATCCACCGGCTCCGAGAAGGTGAACACGACCGGCTACGGGGAAACGGCGGCTAATGCAGAATCCCAATGCTTCCGCCGGTGTTGCGCCCGGTTTGGCCTTGGATTGTATTTGTACGACCGCTAACAGTAGTCGTCCTGGGGCATGACGTTAAACCGCCCTAATTCCCTGTATACACCCATTTTGGAGGTTTTATCATGGATACGATCATTGTTGATTTAGAGCGCAAGCAAGCGGTATTAGCTTCCCTGCATTCACTGTTGGGAGAAATGTTAGACAACCCAGAGAATATCACCCCGTGCGAGTGGGAGCGGTTGGGACCAATTGGTCCCATTCCCACCACTGAATCACAATATCACCCCGTGCGAGTGGGAGTGGTTAGTGGGGTTAATGGTGGAGGGGGAGTATCCACCCCAAATAATTATGGTAACTTTCACCATAACGGTATCCGTTTAGTATCACTGGTGTATCTGTCAATTTTCTGGAATGCTTGTCTAGTGGGAGTTTTAGCTTTACCCGGTGTGTATCCGTTGGTATCTTGACTGGTGCCTATCCCATGCAGTACATATCCCGCACAGTCACCAGAGATAGTATCGCCCCGCCCGATAAAAACAAGCCCCTTCCTGGGCATTTTAGCGGGGCAATTTAGCCACCTTTGAGCGCAATTGCGCCCATTCCCAGTACCGCCAAACCCACACTACCTTTGAGGACTATTGCCGGGAACGGTGGAGTATGACACGCCGCCATGTCAACCACATGATTGCTGGGGCAAAGATTGTGGAATCTTTGGGAACAATTGTTCCCATTCCCACCACCGAATCACAAGCCCGCCGTACTTTCCAGAGTTTTGTACTGCGGGTGAGAATAACCGCACATTCCCTCTAGGGATACCGTAAAAGTCATTTCACATTTTGGCCTGCTGTACTGCGGTCACCCCAATACCAACCGACTTCGCCGCCTTCGCCCTGGCCTCTCTCTCTTGCCGGGGTTCTGACTTTGGTGGGATAGTTGGCACTTCAATAGGTTCCGATGAATCCATCGGAAGCTGAAGTTTCTCTTTGGGAGTACCGTCAGGATTCTTGCCTTCAAACCGTCCCGCTTCCTTTTGCCGTTCCTTTGCTTCTTGGGCGTAGAGTTTTAAGCGGCTATTACCTTGTCAACCGGGGTTAAGAGTATCCTGCACCCCGCCTGTTGCGTTGCTGACTTGTGCCACTGGAAGGATAGACGTGGGACGTGGGTTACCGAATCGTCTGCCAATATCCCCGCCCCGGTGAGTGCATCCAAGATACTGCCAGCAAGGTTATCACTATCACCCCTGGCATGGCCGGAATAGTCTATGTGTACTTCGACTGGCGGGGATAGTGGCAGTATCAGCCCTTGCGCTTGGATGGTTAATTCGCCTATGGCCGCTTCCTTCCAGTGACGATACCCCTGGGGTAAGTAACTATGGCCGCCGCTAAACCGTGGCCGTGCCTTGGGGGTGACCAAGCCCGATAGCTGAAACGTTACATCAGAGTAGTTTTTTCTGTCCATAGCCCATCGCCCCTAGAATTTCTTGATGCAAATCCTCGACTTTGTTGATGTAAAACTGTGGGGAATATGCCCCGTCTGTGATTGCGCCGCCCGTCCCCTGGTAAAATGTCACCTTATCGCCCGGTTTCCCATATTTAAGTAAGGCTTTCTCATTCGCCCGGATGCTACGGGTAATCATCAATTCACCGATGGGATAATTGCCGGTTGACAAGGCTTTGACCGTTTCCCTGTGGTAATCTTCAGCTTCCGATAAACTACCGTGTAAATGACGTTTAAGGTACTCTATGGGATAGGTTTTTTCCAGTTGGCATCTGTCCCGCTTTTTGTAGATGCCGTTGGCCTTGATGGTGCCATCGGGGAAAAATAGGACATAGCTTTTCTTTTTGGCACAGTAAACGGCGGTATCCTGCCACTCCAAATCTATCGTTATCCCATCGGGCAAGGCTTGCTGTAAACTTTCCCTGATGGCAGATGGTGTGGGATGGCTGAAGATAATCCCATCCGTGTCAGCTTCGACTATCACCGCCTGGTGGGTTTCCAGATGGTGAATCATAAACTGTAGAATTTCCCGCCCGTAGGCTGGCACTTTGGCAAATTCTTGATAATCATTGAATGGTATCCCCGGTGTCCCCAATAACCCATAAGCAGAATTTATGAATATCTTTAATGCCCCTGACATCAGCCCCGCTTCCGTGTCCCCCGCCTTGGCCTTACGCTTCAATTCCAGGCGGTGACGGGTGAGATACTGCAATACTCCCAACCCGTATCTATCGGTGTCCTTCCGTGTCCATATCCCATATTTGAGCATGACGGATGGGTACAGACTGGAAACGTCAATTTTTGCACACTGACGATATAAGCCGGGGTTTACCACCATCAATGCACCCTGTACCGCTTCTGGTGGGGATGCTTCCGGCTCATGGCGGTAATGCTCTTTGAGTACCTTATTCCACTTGGTAGCCGCCCCCATCAGCGTTAATTCCTGCAACGAGTGCCGGGGTAATAGCAACTTCTGATAGTAAATCTGGGGTAACAGATAGTCAGCGAGTAGATGCGTGTCCTCAATGTCATAACCCAGATATTCCATGATGCGCCCAATAGCCTGCGTGTCACCCGTTGCCTCATGGTGCATCCACAGTTGATGTAACTCACCGGCTGGCAATTCTAGCCGCCTATCCTTGCGTAACCCAAACCCGATAGCGGCCTGCTTCAAACTATGGCCTTCTAACTGCGCTACCACGTTGTCATGCGCCACTACCAACGGGTATAAATCCACCACACAAACCCGCCTATCGGTTTCATAATTCACCGGCAATACTTCCAATGGCTTGCCATGCACCACCGCCTTGGATAGCCTTCTGGCTCTATCTGCCACCACAAACGGATGCGGTATCTGGTGATGGTTACATCGGGCAATCAGGAAGGGTAAATCAAACCTGTAGAGGTTGTACCCGATAAGGACATCCGGCTTCTGTTGCTGTAGCACCCGCATTAACCGGCGCAATAATTCCGCTTCGTTGACATCGCTATCGAGGTATGCACCAATTCCCGGCGCACCCAACCCCACGGCTATCACCCTATCGGTGTCCGGGTTTAACCCAGTGGTTTCGATGTCCAGGCAAAACCGGCGCAATTCACCCCATGCCTTCGGTTTAACTGTGGGATGCCATTCCGGTATCGGTTGCGTGTCGCTGGCGTAGATGTCCAAATCACCCGCCGGGATGCAGTCGGTTTTAGCAACCGGCACTTTACCTTCCAGGACATAAACCGGCTGGCCTTTACCCACGGCTTCACCAATTACCTTATACCGCTTCCTACTGTGGTAAACCTTCATTCTGTATCCTCATCAAACATCACCAAATCCTCTAATTCATCCATTGTAAAACGCTGGCTAAAATCACCGTTTTGTAATGGCACTTGTCCCGATGGTGTCACGGGTATTGGTGATGGTGTCACGGTTTTGTGTCCCCCTAGGGGTGCTAAAACCGTGACATCTTCTGAGACTGGCTCTATGACGGCGTTTGAAACCGTGACATCAACCGTGACATCCGTCCCTTGTCCCGGTGCTTGTCCCGGATACATTGTACTAATGTCACGGTTTGCATTCTCCAGTGAATTTAGAGAATAGTAAACCGGCCTTTTCCCATCAGCTTTATTAGGACGTTTACCAATTAGTTTCTTTTGCACCATCCGGGATAAAGTTTTCCGGTATGTGCCATCGGGTATATTGAGCTTGTCTCGGATTTCTGATGCTTCCAAACCAGTCCCCTGATAGCTATCGAGTAACTTCCTGATGCGCCCCTGTAGGTTGGTATCCTCCGCCGGGATTTCCCCCAGTCGTTCCCATGCAAAGGTTTCGCTGTCGAGTTTGATGGTGAAGTTAGCCCCTGGGTAGTCCCGGCTGGTGATGGTCAGCTTGCGTGTCCCATCAACTCCATCATCCATCTGCCAGATGGTGTTTACCGCCCCAACAATCGCACTGCTCCCCCGCACCCGGCTAGTTCCTTCGTGTTCTTTGCTTTTGGCCTGATGGTGGATCAGGATGCCCGATGCACCGTACCGGTACAGCAATTCCTTCAATTCATAAACTGGGTCTGCAAAATCGGGTGAATTTTCCGATACCCCGGAATTACGGCTGACTGACTTTAAGGAATCAATTATTACCAAATCCGGCCTAAATTCCTTTAGAATGCCCTCCAAGTTTTCCAGATGCAGAATGCTAAACGAGTGCAAAATAGCTACGGGCATCCCTGCTGTAAACCCCCGATTAAGTAGTTTGTACCTGCAACTGCTGGGGCTTTCATCAGTGCTAACGATTAACACCTTCCCCTGCTGGCAATCCATCCCTAGAAACTTATCCCCGGTCGCCACGCAGTAGCTTAGATCGGTGGCTAAAAGTGTTTTACCAACCTTGGGGTTAGCGGTTAATAAAATCAATTCGCCCCTGCTGACGAGTTCATCAACCAACCAACTTAAAGGCTCCGATTCTTGGTTTAGATATTCGCTAAGCATCACCGGCTTTTCACTGGTAACATTGGCATTCCGGTTTTTTAGATGTTGGTTGATAACCCCCTGTGACATCCCGACACGCTTGGATAACTGCGCTATTTCCCAGTCCCTTCTAGTGGCATCATCAATCGCTTTTATGGCCTCCAAGGATTGCAGGTAGGCATCGTAGTCAACGTTTTTGAGTGGTTTAGCAGGGCTTCTGTCCTTCGATGTTGCAGACTTCCAAATTTCCGCAATTTTGGCATCGGTTAGCGGCGGCTCACAGCTTCGCCCATAGGCTTGGAAATACTCAAAATCAACCCCATTACCCACCATGTCGCAAGCCAAACTAAACCCGGAATTAGTCCTACCTTCGCCATCTTTTAACCCAGATAGCACCGTTTGATTTCCACTGGATAACCCTGTTAATCGGGTATCTTTAGCGATTTCTGCGAGTATCCAACCCGGCACTTTGGCGACTTCGATTTCATGCGGTGATTTCAGCCAAAAATATCCCCCGGTGACCGGGTGCTTGGATGGTGGTAAAACGCTTTGATGCCCGGTGTACCTCAGTTCGTAGGCATCACCGCCAACGGGATTTTGAATATGGGTTTTCAACATCCGCCGCCACCCATCCGGCACCACAAATAAATGACTGGATCGCCCCGGCCTTCCAGATGTCCATGAAACCGTTTCAGGGACTTTACCCTCCAGATGCGCCGCACTGTCCCCGCCGTCAACATCCAAAACCAGCCACTCATCGCCCAAAATCAGCCCGTACCCGGTGGCAAACCCGGTCACGATTTCATCCTGAATTTTCCCGAATGAAACTGGGGTCTGCTCCCATTTTGGGGTGTATGGTTTCTTGCCCCTTACCGGCGTTAATTTTGCCGTTGCAATGTCAAATTTAACCATGATACAATGTCCTCAGAGAAGATTAGAAATTTATCCCCCGGTGCGGTGCCGGGGGATGTTTTTTAGTCAGCCTCTAACTGGTACTCCCATTGGTTTTCCGGCAATTCAAACCAATCATAAAAAAGTCCATCTGCTGACGATTGCAGACACTTTTCCGGCTCCCAATAGAGGGGTTTCACCAAATAGAAAACATCCATCAGGCCAGCCTCCTCGCTTGGCGATGCTTGTTGGTAGCGGGGTGTCTTGCGGCCAAAAACCTCTCAATGGCTGACTGGTGCAGTGCAGGGTCGCCACCACACTGCATGAAGTCCTGCAAAAGTTCAACGTGGTACAAATAACCCCGCACTCCGGGA
>CAYZTU010000043.1:0-20366 GCA_964481635.1 uncultured Synechococcus sp. | reverse complement strand
ATTGCCTAAAGCAAGTCATCTCGCTGAACCAAGAATCCCCGCACCTTTAGGTCGGAGAGTGTCAATCGACAACTCACGCTTTTAGAGATGATTAATAACTTTTTCAATTGAAGACATCTTTATACAGCAATCACATCTGAATTGTAAGAATAATTTTTGTGCACATATAGTTAAGAGGTCGCAGGGCGAAGCCCTGTTTTTGGTTCTTCAGCATTTTTATATTCTCACAAATGCCGTAGGATTGGTATAGGGAACCTCTACTAATAGGCTACGCCACAGACGTTATGGGCATTCTAATGAGATAATTTCCTGCTGGTTCCAATAAATATAGCAATCCTAAATGAATTTAGAACAGCGGTCGCAGGGGCGCAGCCCCCGTCCCTGGTTCTATAGCTACGCTACGCAAGCTATCAGAAATTTTGTTCGCAAATCGAATAACATTGCTATAGATGTGTTCTGTAAAGGCTGTATCCTACGGAAATGCTATTCAACTGAGTGGTCATAATTCCCAAGCATTAGGGACAGGTTCTGCCCGCCTGTAGCCACTTATGTTCAGCTAATAGAGGAGAGGTTTTGCATACAAGGTCAATTTGCTATAATGTGAGCCTGTGACGTAAGGGCTTGTAGCTCAGTGGATTAGAGCACTTGACTACGGATCAAGGTGTCGGGGGTTCGAATCCCTCCAAGCCCGTCCCCATTCTCAGCCGGTTTCCCCCGCCCTAATCCCCATTCCACCGTTATCCCTGTCAGCCCTAGGCAATCGGCTGTCCATCCTGACGGCGAATCGCCACCACCGCCGGTTTAGGGGGGGCATTGGGTGTACCTGTAGGCCAGTTAGAACCCTGGGGCACCACCCGCTCCTGCATAAATCGGTCGCCATCCTGATTAACCATGCGGACTGCGAGCGTCCGTTTTGCCCCATTTTGACGAATGCCCCCCGCTTCGCCGGGATGTTGCACCGCTAGAAACAGGGTTTTGCGGTCGTCGCTCAGATAGGGACCCGTCAGTTCACAGTCCATCGGACCAATGGCAAACAGAAATGCCTGCCCCGTCTGCGCCCCCTGGGTGGGGATAAACCACATGGTATTGTTGCCAAACCGCCCCGTCCCCGGAATAGCCGCCTGGTTGTTCATGCGGGTGGTGGACATATCCGTGACCATCCACAAATTCCCCGCCGGGTCTACCAGCAGGTTATCCGGGTTGGAGAACCCACCCCCATCCAGATTGGCTTCCCCGCCCGTAGCGACCATCTGCCAGGTAAAAGCCATGGCCGTCGGTTCCCCGTTTTGCTCCCGCAAGGCCATGATCCACCCCGGCTCATAGGACTTCTGGTTGTAAGGACCAACAAAAATCCGTTCATCGGGACCGCCATCTTGACTGCTGGGACTACCAGAAGTAAAGGCAATGTACAGCGTGCCATCCGGGGCAATTTTGGTGTCTTCCGGGCGGGCGGTACAGGTGGCTCCCGCAGCGTTGGCAGCATAGTGGGCATCAATTAAAATTACCCCCTGTTGTTCGGCTCGACTACCGGTGTACAAATCCCCCAAGGTTTTGTACTGCTGTTTATACTGCTCCACCTCCTTGGCCTGGGTCACCGGTGCAAAGCCTCCCTCCGGGCGTTTGGGTAGGGTGATCATCCCCCCGGCGTGTACCTCCGGCGGGTCGGGGTTAACGGCGGTATCCGGTGTAAGAGCAATCCACCGCCCCGTGCCGTCCGGGTTAAACTTGGCCGCATAGAGCATCCCCTGCGCCAACAAACGGGAATTGCTTTTATCCTTGGGGTTTTGCACATTATCCCGGCTGACAAATTTATAGATATGTCCGCCCCTCCGGTCACAGCCCGAGTAAAAGGCCAAGGGCTTCCCCGCTACCACCCGTATCCCCACCGCCTCATGGCGATAACGCCCAAGCCAGGTGTGTTTGGTGCCCCTATCGTTGGGATTGGCCGGGTCAACCTCGACGATCCAACCGTACTTATTCCCGGCTAAGCCCAGGGCACTGCCATGACCCGCCAGTTCCCCGTCCGCAATCGTAAAGGGGCGGGTGCCAGGGGCAAAGGAAGTGCCGTCGCTGTACACCGGCTCGGCCACCAAATACTGGAAATTTTCCTCCGCACTCAACACCGTCCCCCAGGGAGTCATCCCCCCGGCACAGTTGCCAAAGGTGCCGATGATATTGGTGCCCAATGAGTCCACATACCCCTGCCCCTGGGTTTTGCGGAAAATCAACGTCGCCGGACCGGTTGCTTGGAGATAATTTCCATCCCGCCAGCCGGAAATCCCGGAAATGCGCCGGTCTGCTGGACTGGGCGACTTCACCCAGCGATTCCCCTCTTGCCGGATGGTCATCACCCCGATGCCCAAATCCTCTAGGGCGGCCACCGCAATTTTTTCAATTGGGGCTTTCAAAGGGTGATCCTTCGCCAGACTGTAGGCATCCACCGGGCCGGTTTCCAGGGCTTTTTGTAGCTCCATAAACGGCAAATTCTCCCCCATTACCTGCCCGTAGGTTTGCATCCAGGTACGGGCACTGATGTATTCAAAATTGACGGTTAAATAGCCCTGATTTGCCCCGCTCGCTACAAACGATAAATAATCATTGTTGTACCCAAAATGGCTCGTACCCAGACGATCCCCCCAACTGGCAATGACCTCGTAGGTGTAACCCTCCGGTAAGACCAATTCATCCCGAATTTCCACCTGGCGGTAGGCGGCTTGCTGTTGCGCCCCCGTCAGCCCATCCGTGGGGAGGGGGATGACCCCCCGCAACGGGCGAAAATTTAAGTTACTGGGGCTGGCCGCCGGGGTTGACCCGGTTCCCCAAGCCGCAACACCCAGACCACTGGCTAAAAAAAGCAGGGCTTCCCGCCGGGTAATACTCATAAACTGCTTATCTCTCAGAAACGCAATTAGGTGGGAATGAAGCCTCATTGCTTTCAATTCTATAAATTCAACCTTGGTCTGAGGTTAGGAACAGATTAAGATTCGGTTATCTAACTATCTCACGAGATTCGTAAGTATTGTAGAAGCCTGCACGAACCAGGGCGGGGCGGTGCCCTGCGACCCAGATCAGGTCAGCCTTTGCGTGTTTAGCTATAGTATTAACATGGTATTGCATAAATTTTGCCCCGATAAGGTGATCTTGCTTAGCTCCGGCTTCGGGGCTTGACCCGCTGCCAAGCCTCCCGCACGAATTGGGGTAACCCCGTTTGCAGGCTTTCTAACTCGGTTCGTACCACCCCATCCATCCCCGCCGCCCCCCAGCTTTGATTTTGGCGAAAATAGGTGATAAACGTCATGCCCGCCACCCGAGTTAGATAGGCCGCACTAATACTTTGCACAGCGGAAGTAATCACATATCCCCCGAGGGTAGCCTTGAGGGTACGGCTGACCAAGCTGGCTACCCCCCGCACCACCCCCAGCGCCGTCAGGGTTTTCGCCAAGGAAAGCGCCAATTCCCGCCCCTGGGCTAAATTCAAATTACAGCCATAAACCTGCCCCAGTTCCACCACCATCTGGGCTTGCACGGCGGCTTGCGCCAGTAAATCCACCCCCGGCAAGGGTGTCAGCCACACCACCCCCGCCCCAATCCACTGGAACCGTTCCATAATCGTTTCCGCCTGTTGCCGCCGTTGCCGCTCGAGAATCCCCTGGGTTTGTGCTCCTAACTGCTGACATTGTAATAATAAATTATCGGCGACCAAATCCTCTCCCTCGGTGCGTAAAATTTCTGCTATCCGCCGCAGCAGGGGTTCAATGTCCGCTGGTGGTTGGTAGGGTTCCCCCGTCTCCATGGTGGCGGCGGGGGGGGCACTGGCCATCCCCACCACATCCACCGCCGCCAGAAGTCCCCGCACCCGTTGGCGAATTTGCTTGAGTAATACCTCCTGGTCGCCTGCCAAATACAAATCCGTTTTATTCAACGCCAGCACCACCCGCTTGCCCCATGCCCGCAACTGCTCCAGCACCTGAAATTCCGACTGGCGTAGGTCATTGTCCAGCACAAAAATCACCAAATCCGCCTGGTTCGCCCATTCCTTGGCCTGCATTTCCCGGCTGGCACCCGCCACTGAACCCTCCTGCAACCCCGGTGTATCCATTAGTTCAATCCGCCGGGGCACGCCTTTGAGGCGCAACCCATACACCTGTGCGGTCGTTGTCGTCCCCAGGGTGGGTGCGACCTCCCCGGCAATACGTCCTAATAATGTATTAACTAGAGAAGTTTTCCCGGTCGAAGCGGTGCCCAAAATCACCAAACGCAGGGGCTGGCGGGCTTGCTGGGCAGCCAATTCCTGGTACTGAGCTGCCAAAACCTGCCGGGTGACCTGGTCTTCGATTTGGGCTAACTGTTGGGCAATAGCTTCCAGTTGGGTGCCGACCGGCGATGATTGGGGAATCTGCCCGGGGGTTGGGCGAGCGGGGCGGCCAACCAACCAAAAAATCCGCATCAGGGTCACGACCAACCCCACCAGCACCACCAGGAGCAATCCCAGCAGGAGATTGGCAACCGGGGCACCGGCAAGGGCGAGGATTTGGGTGTACAAATTCAGTAAATTTTGGCTCAATCCCAACCCCAAACCCAGGGTTACGATCACGCCCGCTAGGAATAACCCCCACTGCCAACGCCGCATCTTTATCATGACCCAAATACTCTCAATATAAGCCATCTGTTGGCGGTGAAATGGCTGGCAATGCCGCCGATGTATTGGCAAAGCTAGGGCTAAAAGTTAAGATTGAAGGCAAAGATTACTGCAACAAACCGGAAGGCGGGGCTAGGTGACTGTGAACATTGACCGTAGATGGATCGGTACGGGTTTAGGTGTCATGCTTGCCTTGAGTGCATCCGCCGGTCATGCTCAAACTGCCAGCCCCGTCACCAGCCGCCCCAATCCCTTGCCATTGATTTTTATCGCCACCGGCGGACTGCTGACCTTTGGGGTTTTAGCCGCCTGGTTGTTATCACAACGGCAACCCCCAGCCATGCCCCCGTCTGCCGCCAAAGTTCCTGCTGCCCCGGCCACCCCGCCACCTTTGCCGACCACGGCACCGTCACCACCCCCCCCACCCAGTCTGGTCAAACCCCTGAGCCATGCGAGTGTCCTCCTGAACACCGGACGACACAAAGCCGAACGGGGTGACCATCAGGAAGCGATTCAGGATTTCGACCGGGTACTCGCCCAGGAACCCCAAAATGCTGAAGCCTACTACGAGCGGGGGGTCGCCTACCGGCGGTTGCAGGATTATTCCCAAGCCTTGGCCGACCTGAATCAGGCGATTCTATTCAGCCCCAACATGGGGGAAGCCTACTACAATCGGGGACTAATTCGTTTCAAAGTAAAAGATTATCAACGGGCGGTGGACGATTACACCAAAGCTCTGGAATTTAATGCGGAAGCGGCGGAATTTTATCACAATCGCAGTCTGGCACGCCGAAAATTGGGGGATTACGAAGGGGCTTCCGCCGACTATAAAAAAGCCTTAGACCTAAACCCCAATTATCGTTATATTCACAAGGAGGTTACCACCCACAAACAGCGTATGGGGGCGGATGATTTCTATGAACGAGGATTAGTCAAGATGGAAAAAGGGGACTACAAGGGAGCCTTAGAAGAACTTAATCAAGCCCTGCGGATGGATACGGATTTAGCCCCCTGTTATTTTGACCGGGCGAAAGTGCGGCTGGCGATTGGTGACCAGGTGGGGGCGGTGGATGACCTCCGCAAAGCCGCTGATTTATTTTTGGAAATGGGGGATACGGAGCGGTGTGACCAAGTTGCTGAGGTGTTAAAAATGCAACGGTTCCGCAGTATTTAAGCCATCCCAGGGGAGCGGGGTTGGCTCGGTGTTCCCAGCGGTGGATATGGGGGCTAAATTGGGCGGAGGAATCGTTGCAGGTGCCGACTTTCCAATTCCAAAACTCGGCGGGCAAAATCCGGATCACGGTCAAGTAAATCATCAAAGGCATCTACGGAAATAGCTAAAATCCGCGTACTTTCGCTAGCCGCCACAATCGTATTTTCGGAATTGCGATGGGTTAAAACCTCCAATTCATCCAGGGTTTGGCCGGGGTGGAGATGTTCCACCCGCACCTCAGTGCCAACTTGGTAGTGAATTTTGGCATCGCCGTCCATCAATAACAGCAACTCTCGACAGGTATCTCCGGCCTCCGTAATCAGGTCTCCTCGCCCGTAGGTGCGCACCTCCGCCCGACCCGCCAGGGCGATGAGCGTTTCACTCTGCATCCGATGAAAAAAGTCACTATTGCATAAATAAACCAATTTTTCTAGGGTGGGAAATGAGGCTAAATCCAGGTTGGCTGGGGATGACCGGAGCCGCTGGGTCGTTTCTTGCACCAGCGGGGAATTAAATTCATGCCCACGGGTGCGGGCAATGGTCTGACCCCGTTCGCTGTCGAATTGGGCAATCACATAGAGGGAGGCCGCCTGAATCATCGGATTTTGCTCCTGAAGCAAGGCTTCTAAATGCCTCAGCATCCGGTCAGCGGCAAATTCCAGGGAACAGGAGACCGGCGTTGCCCCCGGCTGGGTTAAACTTTGCTGGATTGCGGGCGGCAGGCGTTCGCTCCAGTTTTCCTGCTCTAAAATCTCTCCCAAGATAGCGGGTGCCGCCTGTTGCAAACCGCTGGCGAGGGTGAATGCTGCCGCATCCATCTGGAGTAGCGCTAGGGTTTCCAAAACCGCCCGCACAATCAATTCCTTTTTGTGGCGAATATTCTCTCGCAGTAGGGTTAACACCGCTTGATGCGGGTGCCATATCGGCTGATTCAATGCCCGGTAGCAGTCAATCAATTCCGGGAGTTGGGTCAGCAGAAACTCTGCTTTTTGGACATGGCAGTCCTTGCCCGCAAATCCACTCAGGAGCCACTCCTCTTCCTGCGCTGTGATCGAGTATTGACGGCGTAGCCAACGAACGGCGGCGGAATCCTCCCAGGCCATTGATGCGGCTGCCGCCTGGTCAATTTGCTTTTGTTGCAACGATATTAACCGCTCCAGGGCTTTGCGGTAGCCGCTCAAACGAATTTGATTTTCTAACGTGCGCTGCCGATGCGGGTTGAGCAACTGTGGGTCTTCAATGCCCAATTCCTCCAGCACCAGGCGGTGTTCGTCATCCGTAATACTGAGTTCTCGGCGCATTTGTTGCAAAATTTCCAGACTGCTGGAGTAGTTCACATACCCCTCTTCCAGGGCTTCTCGCACCACGCCCTTGTAGGCTTGGTGTCGCTTCTCGCGGGTGAACCCGGGCAACACCTTGGCTAATACATACACCTCATGGGTATTGAGGTCGCTGAGGGTTCGTCCCTCCAAAAATTGTGAAACATTAAACTGTAATTTCTCCAATTGTTTACGAAACCGATTTGCGAGATTTTCCCGACCATAAAGCTCAGGACTACGCCGCCAGGTTTTGTAAAGCCAAAGGGTACTCAAAAGGACTAAACCCAGGTCGTAGAAGTATTGCACCGCCCCCGGCAGAAGTTGTACCAAAGGACGACCCCCAAAGATAAAAAAGAAGTTGAAAATCCCAAAGGTACATAAGGTAAATAGGCGATGTCGCAGGGTTTCGCTCGTCCAATGGCGTTGCTGTCGCCGAGCGTAGGCCTGCACCCGTTTTTCCACCCATGCTCCGACCCAGTAGCCCATCGCCGTACAGCCCCCCAACACCAGGGGAACCGCCACCAATTTGGGTATATTGACCCCCTGGCCAAACAGGTAAAGTCCCGGGGCAAAGAGGGAAGCGAGTTGGTCACTTTGGCGCAACCATGCCCCCGAAAAGTAGTAGTTCCAGTTGCCTGCATAAAGATAGTAATAGCCAAAATAGCCAACCACCAAACCCACATAGCCATAACGCAGAAAGGCGGTTTCTGACCGGTTTAAGCTGTGCCAGTAGGTACGTTCCGCATCAATGTCAATACAGGGATTTTGACAGGCGACGCAAGCACTCTGCTCTTGACCATCCGGCAACACCAGGCGGCACATGGACTGGGTCACCAGATATTCACTGGTATGGGCTTTGCTACTCCACAATCCCCCGGGTTCACTGTAGATACTTTGTACTGGTGCCATCGGGCAAAAATACTGGCACCAGGACTTGCCCCCGTACCAGTAACCCACGGCTATTGCTACGGCGACGGTGAACAATAACCAACCCGCAAGCACCCAGCGGTCAGCATTAAAAAACAAAATTCGCCCACACAAACCCACAAACAACCAGCCAAATTGCACATGGGGATAGTTGCGGCCTAGCCATGAATTGGGGTCAACCTTGGCCAATTCATAGCGAATTTTCCCCGTTTTTTGATGCACTCGTTTGAACTGTCGCTGCCATCCCAAAGCGCGGGGAATTTGGGACAAAAAAGACAGGGGACAAATCCGTCGCCATAGCTCATGGCCAAACACCAGCAGGATAAAGATAGCGGCAGGCACAATCGCTCCCCAAAAGAGGGTGGTGCCCAAGGGATAGGGTTGTTCCGACAAGCATCTTCCCTGCACGGCGATACAGGTTTCCGGGAGCCGCAACGGACTCCAGGGGTGGTCTGGTACAGTGAGGGCTGCTGTCCAGGGGTCATAAAACAGGGAAGCAATGATCAGGAGCCATGCCACCGTCAAAAACCAGCGAATGACATGCATTTTCGACTCGGGCAATTGGGCAAACATAGACCAACCCTTTCACGGCTTTGTTGTGCATTATCTGGTGTGCATCAATTGTATCCAAACGACTCCACGGTTCTGCCAATAAAAGATATTTGGCCTGACCGTCACCGAAAAGCCGGGAATATGCCCCGGCTTTTGCAGTCTGGAATGTCTTGACTCAACAGCCGTCCGGCCCACAGAAACTGTGTCCGTACAGTACCTCCGCATCACAGATATAGATCATGCCTGCAAAATCCAGGAAAAACTTCACTGCGACCTGATCCGCAATATTTTCAGCCATATCCCGGTCGGGGGTGAGTACCTCGAACTTGATATTTCCCTGGGTGTCGGAAACGTTGGGCTGTCCCGACGAGCGGATATTGCGACTGCCCTTACCGCCGGTTTCCAGAACCGTGTAACCGGTTGCCCCCGATTCGTCGATAATTTGGGCAATCTTTTTCAGCAGAATTTTTTCCGTGACGATGACGAGCTTTTTGGCTGGTTTGGCCATGGCATTTACCTCCTGACAAAATGTAGATGAAATGTAGATGAATGGACTAGCGAATGCGCTGGACAACGGGAACAGGCCGGGCTTTATCCCGGATCAATTGGCTACCGCCCCGAGCGACTGAGCCAACCCGAGGAAAAAAGGGATACACAAGCCAATGGCAACGGGCGTACCGATGGCCGTGGAAGCACCGATGTAGGCCGAGGGGTTGGCGGACGGGATACCAGCGCGCAAGGTGGGCGGGCCGGAGATGTCTGAACTGGAGGCGGCAATAACGGCCAAAACCACCACACCGCCCAGGCTAAACCCGGTGGTGTAATGGGCAATCATGCCCAGACCGAAGGCAATCAACCCATGTACAAACGGCGCAACCACACTATACACAACGTACCACTGGGCTACTTTCCGCAGTTCGCCAATCCGTGACCAAGCTTCCATCCCCATGACCAGCATCAAGACCGAGAGCAGACCCCGAAAAAGGGGGTCGTAGAAGCTTTTGTAGACACTTTCTGGCTGGGCAAACAGGCCAAGAGCAACGCCAAGCAACATCGCCGATAGGGCAGGTCCTTGGAGGCTTTCCTGAATAATCGGCCAAATTTTGACCCGATTGTCCGCCAACCCCCGCTGCTTGCTGAGATACTCTTGACGGGTGCTGGGATAATCCCCGACGGCAACGGGTTGCTTGTTGAGATGCTCGTCTGCAGCTGGGTGCTGCTTCCTGTTGAGATAAATGTTGGCCACGACAATGGCAGTGACAAGGGCAGGGATATCCATAAAAGGATAGAGCGCACCCGCCCATGCCTCGTATCGGATATTTTCTTCTTCTAAAAGGGTCAGGGCGGCGGCCATGGTCGAACCACTCACGGCACCAAACAACCCCCCGGTCGCAATCGCATCCACGACTTTGACCTTTGGCAACTTGGCCAAGGTATATCGGGCCAGATAGACAACCAGAATCCCTACTGCCACAGAAAATACTGCGGGTAAAATCATCTCCGTCAGGTTGGAGTTGCGGATGGCTATACCACCTGTCAGCCCGATTTTAATGAGCAACATGAACACAATGATCTGGCAAATCGCCTCGGGAATAACCAATTGGCTACCCAGAGCAGCAATAACCATCCCACCAATCAGAAAGCTGAGGGTTGGGGACTGCAACTGCTTCACAAAGTCCACAAGAAACAAAGACCAAAAATCCACGACTAACTCCTTTCCCTCACATGAGAATAATTATGATCTATTTTCTCACAGGAGAGGACTCGCAATCAGAAGTGTTGAATCCTAAGATTTTGGGGAGTTGGGCTAAAAAAAATATGTACGGCAATATTATCCGATTGACGAACAAAGATTTTGATAGCTTGCGTGTCCGCAGGACATTAGCTTGCGTGGCGTAGCCATAGAACCAAGGACGGGGGCTAAGCCCCTGCGACCGCTATTCTAAATTCATTTAGGATTGCTATAGAGAAATCGCTTTAGTTCCAAATCCTTTGATGCTATTAGGCATTGAGTGCAAGTCTATCAGTTAATTGGGCTTCTAATCGTTAAGCATTCCACCAAAATCAGACCCGTGACCCGGCCAACTACTCTAATCTCATTCACAGCCAAGACGATGCTCTACCGCCCTGGACTAAATTTGGACTAATTTTCACCCCCCGTCAACCGATTCTAGCGACTTCCAGCCCACACTTTTACCCTTTGGTCAAAGCAATATCGTTATACTTAGTTAGTACATTAATTTTTGCAGAAATGGCTTTGGTACTGGGTTTTCGCTAAATGGGTGACCAGGGATTCGAACCCTGAGCCAGCGGATTAAGAGTCCGATGCGCTACCATTGCGCCAGTCACCCCCATCCCCCTCAAAGCACAGGGGGAAGATATAGAGCAATAGGGTTACATCATACCCATGCCGCCCATCCCAGGCATACCGCCCATGCCGCCCATCCCTCCAGCACCAGGAGCGGGAGCCGGTTTGGGTTCAGGTTTTTCCACCACCAGGGCTTCTGTGGTGAGGAACATTCCCGCCACGGAGGCGGCATTTTCCAGAGCCGTGCGAGTGACCTTGGCGGGGTCAATGATCCCGGCGGCAATCAAATCCTCGTAGGTGTCGGTCAAGGCGTTGTAGCCCATGGGCAAGTCCAATTGACGGACTTTTTCCACCACAATCGCCCCCGCCACACCACCGTTGGTTGCAATCTGTTGCAAAGGGTAATGCAGGGCACGGGTGATAATATCCACCCCGGTTTGCATCTCCGGGTCATTCAGGGATTGGGCGAGGGCGGGGAGTTGTTTTGCCAAATGCACTAGGGTCGCCCCACCGCCAGGGATAATGCCCTCTTCCACGGCGGCACGGGTGGCGTGCAGGGCATCTTCAATGCGGAGTTTTTTCTCTTTGAGTTCCGTTTCCGTGGCTGCCCCAACTTTGATCACCGCCACGCCACCGGCCAGTTTGGCGATACGTTCTTGCAGTTTTTCTTTGTCGTATTCGGAGTCGGTTTCCGCCAGTTGTTGGCGGATTTGGGTGACCCGCATCTGGACTTGGGCGTGGGTATCCTGGGCAGCGACAATCACGGTTTTATCCTTGCTCACCGTCACTTGGCGGGCAGTGCCCAGCATTTCTAGCTGTACTTGGTCGAGTTTGAGGCCAATATCTTCGGAAATGAACTGGCCGTTGGTGAGAATGGCGATATCCTCCAGCATGGCCTTGCGCCGGTCGCCAAAGGAGGGGGCTTTGATGGCGCAAACATTCAACACCCCCCGCATTTTATTCACCACCAAAGTGGCCAGGGCTTCCCCATCCACATCTTCGGCAATGATCAGCAGGGGTTGACCCGCCCGACTGACTTTCTCCAGGATGGGCACAAGGTCGGCAATGCTGCTGATTTTTTTGTCGGTGACCAGGATGCGGGCGTAATCATATTCGGAAACCATTCGTTCTTGGTCGGTGACCAGATAGGGAGAAAGATAACCCCGGTCTAATTCCATCCCCTCCACGACTTCCAACTCTGTTTGCAGGGATTTGGATTCTTCCACCGTAATCACCCCGTCCTTGCCCACCTGCCGCATGGCTTGGCCGATCATGTCCCCCACTTCCGGGTCGTTGCCCGCCGATACGGTCGCCACCTGGGTCACCATGGTGCCGGATACGGGTTGGCTGATTTCGCCGATTTTTTGCACCAGGTACTGCACAGCCCGCTCCATACCCCGGCGCAGGTTGATGGGGTTGGCTCCAGCGGTAACATTCTTCAAACCCTCCAAAATCATGGCCTGTGCCAACAGACAGGCGGTGGTGGTGCCATCCCCGGCCACGTCCCCGGTTTTTTCCGCCACTTCCTTGAGCAGTTGCGCCCCGGTATTTTCCATGGGGTTGCTCAGTTCGATCTCCTTGGCAATCGTGGCTCCATCATTGACAATTTCCGGGGCACCAAATTTTTTCTCTAGGATTACATTGCGACCCTTGGGACCGAGGGTGACCCGCACCACATCCGCTAGGGTGTTTACCCCCTGCTCGAGAGACTTCCGGGACGCTTCATCGAAACTGATCAGCTTGACCATGGTGCTTTTGCCTGAATAACTCCATGGCCTATGGTAGCACTGGGTAGCACTCAAGGGAGGGGAGTGCTAGATTTGCCAGGAATGGGCGGCCTGACCTAGGATAGATTGGGTATGCCCCCGTGTAACCCATGAATGTTTTTGGCTCGTTGAGTGCCCCGATGCGCCGTCCCGCTGCCGAACCTGCCCGTCCCCAGCAACGCCCGATTACGATCAAGTCCGCCCGGGAAATTGAAATCATGCGGGCGGCTTCTCGCATCGTTGCCACCGTCCTGCGGGAAATCAGCGAGTTGGTCAAGCCGGGGATGACCACCCTGGACCTAGACCGCTATGCGGAGCAACGGATTCGGGAGTTGGGAGCGACCCCCAGTTTCAAGGGGTATCATGGCTTCCCTGCCTCGATTTGCGCCAGCGTCAACCAAGAAGTGGTGCATGGCATTCCCAATGGCAAAAAAGTGTTGAAGGCGGGGGATGTATTGAAGGTAGATACGGGAGCCTACTACCAAGGATTTCATGGGGATTCTTGCATCACCATAGCCGTACAGCAGGCCAGCCCGGAAGCCCAACGGTTGATGCAGTGTGCCGAAGCTGCTCTGTATAAAGGTATTGAGCAAGTCAAGGCCGGGAATACTTTGTTGGACATCGCCGGGGCGATTGAAGACCAGGTGCGGGCGCAGGGGTTTCGGGTGGTGGAGGATTTTACGGGGCATGGGGTGGGGCGGTATTTGCATGAGGAACCATCCGTATTTAATTACCGCACGCATCAGTTGCCCAACGTGAAACTGCGCTCCGGCATGACCTTGGCGATTGAACCGATTGTGAATCAGGGTTCTGGCAAAACCAAAATTCTCCGGGATCGGTGGACGGCGGTGACGGTGGACAACAAGTTATCCGCCCAGTACGAACACACGGTCTTAGTCACGGCCAGCGGCTATGAAATTCTCACGGATCGCAACTTTTAGGGATTTTCCGGCCATTGACCCGTCGTTTGCGGGCTTATTTTCTGAACCTGCGCCCATTTCTGAACGCCAGACCCTATAGTGAGGGGTGGGTTGCTACCAGGAGGTCATGGATGACGGTGGTACAGATTCCCCTATCCCGGGAGGTCATTGAGGGCTTGGATTTAAGCCCGGTACAGAGCGTTTTACCTGCGGTGCCCCCCCCGGAACTGGTCGTGCAGTTTGCCATTAATTATCCCCGCGACCCCAGCGACCCCCGGGAATTGTCGGAGGTGCCGGAGGTGCGCCTCTGGTTTCTGCGGGTGGATGCCCATTACCCCTGGTTGCCCCTATTCTTGGATTGGCAGGAGGAATTGGCTCGTTATGTGGCGATGTTGGTACCCCACCAATTCAGCCCCCAGGATGGGATTCAGTTCAACCCGGAGGCTTTGGATATTTTCATCATGGGGAAAGTTTTTTACCTGCACCACTGGTTACACCGCCAAGGGCAGGAACGCCAGGGGAAACTTCAGCAAATGACCGAGGTCTTGGGCTATCAGCTTGACCCGCAGTTGTTCCAACTGCTGGCGCAGGCAACCTAGACCAAAAATGTGATCAGCTTCACTTGCACTCCGGAGAAATATGCTAATATACATAGTGTTCCGATGATCCTTGAGGACAGGTAAACCCGTCAGTCATGGTTTGGCTGATGGTTTTTTTTGGGTAGGTGTTTTGGTATGGCCTGCTCTTCATCATTTGTAATAATTAAGGGCACCTCTATCTATTGGAACCCAACAAAAATGACCTCGCTGGAATGTACAGTTTACCGAGAACCAGAGACGGGGGCTGTGCCCCTGCGACCGCTATTTTTGGATTAATAGAGGTTCCCTTGAATGATTGATATATTTTGGGTCGCAGATTGTAACCCCGCATTGGTTCTACAAAATTTTGGGGCGATGCTCTTACCCTATTTAGGGCACCGCTACTAATAGACGACGCCACACAGGCTAATGTCGTACAACGACAGGCAGGCTATGGGTATTCCAGCGTGATAACTTTCTGCTCCAGTAAATAGAGGTGTCCATTAACCCATCCTGCCAGCAATAACCAAACCCACCACCACTGCCGCCCGTTGACCCAGTACCGACTCCTTCACCCGGAACTGCCCCCCTAAGCTCTGACTTTTCGTATCACGCCCCGCCAACCGGAGCCGGATGTGGATGTGCGACCCCAGAGGAGGTGACGGTCTGCAACCCCAACATATCATTTCAGTTAAGATACACCATATTAGAATTAATTCTCATTTAATGTAGAATACATCTTGACTATTAAGCCAACTAAATGCTCATGGTGAAATCAAATTTTGCCCAGCGGGGGGCGATATGGAATCGGCGTAGGCATACCATCACCCTGCACCTGCATCGCTGGCTGGGTCTGGTGGGTGGTGTACTCCTTTGCACCGCTGGTTTGACGGGGGCGGTGCTGGTCTTCTGGCACGAAATTGACCACTGGGTCATCGCGCAACGGTTTGGGGCGGTTATTCCCAACGGGGCGGGGGTTCCCGTGGCGGAGATTGTCAATACAGTCCGGGACAACTACCCCAATTTGACCCTGAATAGCCTCACCTTCCCGGATGGGGCGGATCAGCCCTATACCGCTTGGCTCCTCGGGGCGGGGGAGCAGTACTGGCAGGTGTTTATTAATCCCTTTAGCGGGCTGGTGATGGGCGACCGGGAATGGCACACCAGTTGGGTGGGGCGCATCTATGATTTGCATTACAAATTACTGGCAGGGGATGGGGGCATACTGGTGATGGGGATGGTGGCTCTGGGAACCCTAGTGTTGAGTGTGACGGGCATTATCCTCTGGCCGGGTTGGTACAAACTCATTGCCGGGTTTCGGATTCGCTGGCAGAAGGTTCATATCAAACGCCTTAACTACGACATTCATAAGGTGGCGGGGATTGTCACTGCGGTTTTTTTAGCGTTGATTGGTTTTACGGGATTTGCTTGGAATGTACCCCAAGCCAAAGTTACTGAGGCGATTCATGCCATCACATTAACACCGAAACCCATTGACCCAGTGTCTCAGCCCATACCAGGGAAAAAAGCGCTTTCTATTGCTGAATTGCTCCCACGAGCGGATCGGGCGGTTCCCGATGCCAAAATCATCTATGTGGTGTTCCCTAAAAAGCCGGAAGATGCTTTGCGGGTGGGTAAACGCCAAGCCCAGGAAACCGATAAATGGGGGAATACTCGGGTTTATTTGGATCAATTTTCGGGGGAGGTGATCCGCTTACAGGATGGCACAAAACCCAATCGAGCGGAGGCCATTCTCAATCAATTTGGGCCGGTGCATTTTGGTACATTTTGGGGGATACCCTCACGCATTTTCTATGTATTGGTGGGTTGGGCTCCCACGGTACTCATGGGCACGGGGGTCGTGATGTGGCTCTATCGGCGGCGAACTCGAACAATCAATCACTCATGACGATCACCATATCCGCAGAATCTTGGCAGGATATTCACCTAGAAGCCCTTGCCCAAGCCCAGTATCCTGATCCAGAAGATGCTCAGGATTATGTGTTTCAGTATCCCGCGTGGCTAGGCGAAGGTTATGTCAGGGAAATCACACTTCGGGATGGGTTGGAATTGCGATTTGATAACTACACCATGCGAGATAATTGGCATTTAATTCTGCCAGAACGGAGTCAATGGTTGCACTTTCATTTTCATCTATTGGGCGGACATCAAGATACCTACACGGAGGTGGGCAACCTGGAATATGCCCTCTATGGTTGTGGCCTAGCACCTGCGGAAGTATTTATGGGTTTCAATCGTGACCCGGTTTTGGAGGTACAGATTGCGGTGTCGCCCGAAGTTTTTCGGTCATTTTTGGGCAAAAAGGGTGAATTGCCCTGGGAATACCAGCACTTAGTTCGCTCTGTGGATCAAGCTTTTGCCGCTAGAATGGGCGTAGTTTCGGCAACAATGCAGAGAATTTTATGGCAAATGATTCGCTGTCCTTATTTGGGTATTACCAAGCGATTATACCTGGAAAGTAAGGCTCTGGAAATGATGGTATTGGTTTTAGAAGAGGAGGGTCAAATTCAACGGGAAAAATACGCAAATAATTCTCAATTCAACAAAAATTTTCCAAAATTAGTCAATCTCAAACCTGATGATCTGGCTCGTGTCTATCAAGCCAAGGAAATTTTATTGCAGCATCTGGAGCAACCCCCCGAACTCATGGATTTAGCGCAACAGGTGGGGTTGAATACTCGCTCGTTGAAGGAGGGCTTTCGTCAGGTTTTTGGACAGCCGCCTTTTGCCTATTTGCATGACTATCGGCTGGAACAGGCGCGTAAGTTATTAGCAACCGGCGATCTCAATGTAGTCGAGGTCGCCCAAAAGGTGGGATTTGCGGATCGGGGTAATTTTGCCCGACAGTTCCGGGTCAAATTTGGCGTGAACCCAAAGCAGTATCAGTTGCAAAATAAAAAGTTATTTTGCAATGAAGGGCATTTCTATTAATTAGGGATAAGCGGTCGCAGGGCACCGCCCCGCCTATGGTTCTCGGCAAACTCTGCTGGTTCCGATAAAAATAGAGGTGCCCTTAAAAAGGATAAGGAATGCGCTGTTTTGTACAAGTATCGTGATAGGTTTGTTCTAAATCAATGGGTAAAAAAAGTCCACCTTTGAGGCCAAGTGGGAGGGTTGGCAATTTGTTCCCTAGGGTCAACGGTTCCTGCCAAAAATCCAAATGGGAAGCCCCATCACTTGCCCCCACCCGATAGGCAATCGCATACAATGCTGTCTGTAGGGCAGGGGTAGGCAATTCTAATCGTGCCATGAGTTCGTTATGCAGGTTGGCATCAAGAGTCGTCACCATATCAATCATAATTAGCCCGATGCCCTGTTGTAGATAGGTTTGACACTTGGAGGTGAAGGCGTTGCGGTGGGTTGTGCGATCCTTATTGGCAGGACTAATGAGTTCAATGGCTCCGACGATTATCGGTCTACTTTGCGTATTGAAAATTTGCACTTCCACGCTGTCGGTTGTGAGTTGAAACGGTAGCATTGCCGTGGGTGATCCCAGCGTCCATTCGGTTGTTCTTGGCATAGAATTGGGCAAGCGGGTTTCGCTTAAGGTGGCGACATCAATTTCAATCCCAAATTGAGCATTGGGTTCAGCAAAGTAACCCTCTGGTAGGGATTGATTGAGTCCCTCTGCCAAATAAGTTGACCAGGCATTGTGGAAGCTATGCCAGTGCCGTTGGAGGCTCAAAGGCGGACGAAAATGATCAAGAAGGGGCATAGAACCACCGCCAGACGTTCATTTTTAGCATAGATGTTTCCCCCGAAATTAGCTCACGGATCAATGGTCTGGAGCAAAAAAGTTCTGCGAACCCCCAAAAAAAGTACCGCAACCCATCAAAATTGCTTGGATTCTCCCCAAAAGTCTGTTAACTTCTTGAGAATAATTACTATTTGTAGTGTGAGAAATGAGACAGCAATGGGCTTGGGCGGCGGGTTTTGGGCTGATCGTGGTGGCGCAACCGAGTTGGGCACAGGACGTATCTAACCTGGCTAAGGGAGATTTAGGGGGAGCAAACCCCACCGCCTATGGCACCTCCCCTTACCAAGGGGAGACTGGGAGGGGTATCCCCCGCCTGCGGGACATGGATCGTCCGGCTACTTCGCTCAAACAATGGCAAGCCCAAATGGATGCCGTTGCCCCTGTCGGTGAAATTACCGGGGTGGAAATGAAGGCAACGGAAACCGGGTTACAAATTGTTTTCACGGTGCCCAGTGGGGGAGATTTTCAGGTTTTGACTACGCGGGAAAAGAATACGCTTACCGCTACGATTCAAAATGCGGGGTTAAATTTAACGGGTGACAATCGGCTACAACAAGAGAATCCCACCCCTGAGATTAGTAGTGTGGAAATCACACCGGGAGAGGGTAATTCAATTCAAATCAAAGTTATCGGTGTCAATGGTGCGCCACGGGTGCAGTTTCAACAGCGGGAAGGGCAACTCATCGCGGGTTTAACCCCCACCAACGAAGCGGTGACCACCGCAGAAACCCAAGCAACCAAACCGGAGACAAAACCCGATGCAGAAACCGATGATGACATTAAAATCGTCGTCACCGGCGAAGGGCAACAAGGCTATTTTGTCCCCAATACCTCCACCGTAACGCGAACGGATACACCGATTCGAGATATTCCTCAATCGATTCAGGTGATTCCCCAACAGGTATTGCGAGATCAGCAGGCGGATGTGAACACCGCCCTCCGCAATGCCCCTAGCGTCCGAAATGCTGCCCCTAGTAATTTCTCTGGTCCGAGAATTTTAGTGAGGGGCTTTTTCAGTTCTCCCGCTCTAGACGGTTTTGTGAACCGAATTTTTAATGGTGTTGGTGCCAATATTGGGCCTGACCTCACGGGTATTGACCGCCTTGAGGTCATTGCAGGTCCAAGTGCAGCGACATTTGGGGCGTTGTCTGCTGGAGGAACGGTGAACTATGTCACTAAGCGGCCTTTGAGCGACCCTTCCTATCTTCTCCAACCAACCTTTGGTAATTATGGTCTCTATCTGGGGGAAGTGGATTTTACGGGGCCTCTCGATCCAGACAAAAAAGTTCTGTATCGCTTAAATGCCTCCTATCGCAGTCAAGACTCATTTTTGGAAAACAGTAACTTACAAAACCTAGTCATTGCACCGGTCATCAGTGTAGTCCTAGGGAAAAACACTACCTTTAGTGTTGAAAGTGTTTACAAAGACCTCAATATCAAGGGAGTTGCATTGGGGCTACCCGCTGTGGGGACAGTCCTCCCCAACCCCATTGGTCAAATTCCCCGCAATCGCAATATTAATGAAGGAGAGGAAAATGTCAATCAATTCAGGATTACGGCTGGGCTAGATCATCGGTTTAGTGACGCATGGTCATTTAACACTCGATTTCGCTTTGATTCTGCAGATTTTGATGGTTTATCAGTGTTACCAGGGGCGTTAGCAGCAGACAATCGTACCTTGCCGAGAAGTGGGGGAGACTTCACCGACCTTTACCGTGAATATCGCTTGCAAACAAATGTAGTCGGCAGATTCTCAACGGGTTTTATTAAGCATGAGGTACTGTTTGGCTTGGACTTGGGCAGAAATACGGTTGACAATAGGTTTGTCAGCAGACTAGATGTACCATCCATTGACATTTTTAATCCCATTTTGGGGCAACCTCTGGGTACGCTAGGAGGGCTTGAAGAGACATTTTTGACCAACATCACCACAGATGAGATCGGTATCCTCTTGCAGAATCAAATTGCCTTTGCCGATAATCTAAAGTTACTCTTGACCGGACGTTTTGATGCGTTTACTCAAACAGGAGATTTTGATAGCCCCACCCAAGTTAACGCCGGTAATGCCTTCAGCCCCCGTGTGGGCATTGTCTATCAGCCAATTCAGCCCGTCTCGCTCTATGCTGTATTTGCTCAATCTTTTGAACCAAACCTTGGTGCTTCTGCCTCAAATACTCCTTTTCAGCCTAGAATAGGTACTCAGTTTGAAGTGGGTGTAAAAGCAGATATTAGTCCACAATTAGCAGTAACCCTTGCCCTTTATGACATCACAGTCACAAATGTTTTAACTCCCGATCCGGCTAATCCAAATTTCGGTAGTCCTAGTTTTGTAATGGTTAAAATGGGTAGAGACCGAGTTAAGAGGA
>CAYZTU010000042.1:0-21865 GCA_964481635.1 uncultured Synechococcus sp. | reverse complement strand
AATTTTTGTTATACTCTCATCAACAATTCTCTGAAGCTTTAGGAATTTTTTTGTGTGCATTGTCTGGAGGGTACCTCTATTGATTACAACCAGCAGAAAGCTATCTCGCAGAAATGCCCGTAGCCTGTGTGGCGTAACCATTATTACTCGGAAGCAGAGGCGGGGGCAATGCCTGCGAATGTTTATTTTGAATAATGTAGAGGTTCCCTTAAGCTAAAGTAAAATGTAAGCGCAACGGTTAATCCTATGGTTGCTAAATCTCTCCAGTGGACAACTCGAGATCTCCATGCAATGCCCGATGATGGCGGCTGGCAACGCTATGAAATCATTGATGGAGAACTGTTTGTGACCCGTGCTCCCCATATTCGTCATCAAGGGATAAGCGGCAATATTTATGTGGAATTGGAAATTTGGTCTAGGCAAAGTCAACTGGGTAGGCCATTTCAATCACCTGGCGTTATTTTTAATCCCACAAATGCAGTTATTCCCGATGTTGTTTGGATTCGCCAAGCAAGTTTAGCCAATGGCGTTGACCAGGCAGGGCATCTGACGGTTGCCCCTGAATTAATGGTTGAAGTCCTCTCTCCTGGAGAGCTTAACGAACAACGAGACAAGGAAGTAAAACTCAAACTGTACTCTTTGCAGGGTGTTCAGGAATATTGGATCGTCAACTGGCAACGTAAAACCCTAGAAATTTATCGCCGGAGCGAAGCTCAACTTCACCTGGTTGCAACCCTAATTGATGGTGATACCTTGGCCTCACCACTACTGCCAGGATTTAGTATTCCCATCGCTACGGTTTTTTTGTGATGAATCACTTATTGAAATGAAAATTGTTTGGCTGAAATTCCCATAGCCTGCGTGTCGCTGTGCGATATTAGCCTGTGTGGCGTAGCCATAGAACCATACCGCAGGCGCTTCTGTGACGGGGGCTGCGCCCCTGCGACCGCTATTGTTGTTAGCTGGCTCGGCGTAGCCTATTAATAGAAGTACCCTCTATATCCCTAGATATTACCGGAGCCGTGATGATGAACGCTTTCTCTCCTGCTTGGGGTTGGAGTTTATGCCTAGGTTGGACGGTCGCCGGTTGCGGCCTCTATGGTTTGCCGTCCCGGGGCAATGCTCCCGTAGTGACCCAGGCAACAGATACCCGTTATCGGGTCGTGTCGGTATTGAGCGGGTTAAACCATCCCTGGGGCATGGCTTGGTTGCCCAGTGGGGAAATGCTGATTACTGAGCGGCCAGGGCGACTGCGGCGGGTGCAGGGCAATAGACTCCAACCCGAACCCGTGGCTGGGGTGCCGGAGGTGTTGGCCTTGGGACAGGGAGGGTTGTTGGATATTAGTCTGCATCCCCGCTTCAGTGAAATTCCTTGGGTTTACCTCACCTACGCCCAGGGGACGGGGGAAGCCAACCGGACAGTGGTGGCACGGGCAACCTGGGATGGTCAGCAATTAACCGATGGGCGGGAACTCCTGCGGGTGAGTCAAACCAAGTCCGGGACGCAACATTTTGGTTCTCGTTTGGCCTGGTTGCCGGATGAAACCTTACTGATCAGCATTGGGGATGGCGGTAATCCCCCCGTGGAACTGGCGGGGCAATGGATTCGCCAGCAAGCCCAAAATCCCCAGAGTCATCTGGGTAAGGTTCTCCGCATCAATGCCGATGGCACCATCCCCAAGGATAATCCCCTGGGAGCCAAGGGAACTGCGGAAGTGTGGAGTTTAGGGCATCGCAATATCCAGGGTTTAACCGTGGATACCCAAACCGGCCAAGCCTGGGCAACCGAGCATGGTTCCCGGGGGGGGGATGAGGTGAACCGTTTACAGGCGGGCGGCAATTATGGCTGGCCGTTGGCGACCCATAGCCGGGAGTATTTTGGCCCAGAAATTTCCCCCCACCGTTCCCTGGCGGGGATGGTTGACCCGGTGTGGGTCTGGTCGGAAACGGCGGCGCCTTCGGGGTTGGCGGTCTATCGGGGTAGCAAATTTCCCCAGTGGCAAGGACAACTGCTGGCCGGGGGGTTAATTTCCCGGTTGGTGCATCGGTTCCAGGTGGATGACCAGGGACAGGTGACGGAAGTGGGCAGAATGAACATCGGCGAGCGGGTGCGGGATGTGCGGGTCGGGTCAGATGGGTTGATTTATGTCCTCACCGATGCCCCCAATGGGCAGTTATTACGCATCGAACCCGCCCCCTGATGGCGTACCCTAGAAAACTATGGGATTAGTTGTCCAAAAATATGGCGGCACGTCGGTCGCCACCGTGGAGCGCATCCAGGCGGTGGCGCAGCGGATTGTGGCAACCCTGGAGCAGGGGGATGGGGTGGTGGTGGTGGTGTCGGCGATGGGGCGTACCACGGACGAATTGCTGGGTTTAGCGAAAGCCGTTGCCCCCAACCCACCAGCACGGGAATTAGATATGCTCCTCGCCACCGGGGAACAGGTGAGCATTGCCATGGTGGCTCTGGCTTTGTCTACCCTGGGACAACCGGCAATATCCTTAACCGGGACGCAGATTGGGGTGATTACGGAGGCGGATCACGGGCGGGCGCGGATTCTGCACATTCCCACCGACCGGATTCTCCAGGAAATAGAACTGGGTAAAGTCGTGGTAGTGGCGGGGTTTCAAGGGATTAGCAGTAGTCGCACCCTGGAAATTACCACCCTGGGGCGGGGCGGGTCGGACACCTCGGCGGTGGCCTTGGCTGCGGCCTTAGGGGCGGATGTCTGTGAAATTTATACGGACGTGCCCGGAATTTTAACCACTGACCCCCGCATCGTGCCGGCAGCTCAGGTGTTGGCGCAGGTGACCTGTGAGGAGATGCTGGAATTGGCGAGTTTGGGGGCAAAGGTACTGCATCCCCGGGCGGTGGAGATTGCCCGCAATTTTGGGGTGCCGGTGGTGGTGCGCTCCAGTTGGACGGATGAACCGGGCACTCGGTTGTTAACCCCCGCCCGCCGTACCGTACCCCAGCGGGATTTGGAGGTGTCCCGCCTGGTGGATGGGGTGGAATTGGACGACCGGCAGGCGAAGGTAGCCTTGTGTAATGTGCCGGACCGACCGGGGATGGCGGCTCAGTTATTTGGGGCGTTGGCGCAGGCGGGGGTGAATGTGGATTTGATTATTCAATCCATTCAGGCTGGGGATACGAATGACATTGCCTTTACCGTGCATCGGGATGCCGTGGGCACAACCGAGCGGGTGGTGCGGGATTTAATGCCGGGTTGGGGGGAGGGCGTGACCTGGACGGTGGCGGCGGCGATGGCGAAGGTGAGTATTGTGGGGGCGGGGATGGTGGGGCGACCGGGGGTGGCGGCCACGATGTTTAGTGCCCTGGGGGAAACGGGGATCAATATTGACCTGATTTCTACTTCGGAAATTAAGGTGAGTTGCCTCGTGGATTTGGCGCAGGCGACCCAGGCGGTGCGGGTGTTGAGTAGCAGTTTTAAGGTGCCGGTGTTACCATCGGTACCCGAAACCGGGGGGATGATGCCGGTGCGGGGGGCAGCCTTGGATGACCAGCAAGCCCGATTGGCGATCCAACGGGTGCCGGATCGACCGGGGGCAGCGGCCTGTTTGTTCCTGGCCTTGGCGCAGGCGCGGGTAAGTGTGGATATGATCATCCAGTCGGAGCGGGTCACCTGGGTGCAGGGGCGACCGACCCGGGACATTGCTTTTACCATCCACCAGGACGATGTGGAACTGGCGCGCACCGCCCTGGAGACGGCCTTGGCGAAATTGGCCTGCGATACCCTCACCATTGACCGGGAGATTGCCAAAGTCAGTGTGGTGGGCAGTGGCATGGTGCGCCAAGCGGGGGTGGCCGCCCGGATGTTTGCCAGCCTGGGGCAGGCGGGGATTAACATTCAGATGATTGCCACCTCGGAGATCAAAATTAGCTGTCTGGTGCCCCGGTTGGTGGGGAAACGGGCATTGCAATTAGTTCATCAAGGGTTTGCCCTGGATCAACCCGCAGGCTAAAGTACAATGTAACCATCGCTAGGTTTTAACAAGTAGCCAACACAACATCTACCAGCAAAATATGGTGTCAGACGAATGGTTGGGGAATTTGGGGACGGTCGTGGGACTCGGGGTGGCCGTGGCTATGCTTATCCCCTGGTTACGCTGGCGACGGGATGGGATCTCCCGCACTTGGGGTTTGACGGTGGCCGTGGGAGCCATGTTCGCCACGGGCGTTTGGCTGGAAACCGGCACCACCCTACCCGGTGCGCTGGCCGGGGCGGGGGTGTTTGCCCTGGGAGGATGGTGGCTGTGGCCGCACCTGTACCCCGCTCAACCCCACCAGACCTTTGACCAGACCTTGACCGAATTACTCACCGGCCAACGGGCGTGGGATGCCCCCACGGTGACCCAACTGTTTCGCATGGCTCCCCCGGCAGAACTGCCCCGTTTGCAGGCCACCCTCCGGTATATGGTGGCACAGGAACCGGAACTGCGCCCCCTCCTTACCCCATTTCTGGAGGAACCATGACCCGCAGTAAGGCGTATGTGGTCTGGCGGGGACGCAAACCGGGCGTTTATCGTACCTGGGATGACTGTTGGGCACAGGTGCGGGGCTTTAGCGGGGCGCAGTACAAAAGCTATCCCGATCAAGCCACTGCTGACCGTGCCTTTAATGGTGGGGATTTGCTCACCCCAACCACCACCCCGATTCGCCCGCCCAAAACCCAAACCACTGGCTATGTCCGCCAAAGCTACGCCGTGGATGGAGCCTGCGCCGGCAATCCGGGGGTGATGGAGTACCGGGGCGTGCAGACCGACACGGGCGAGGAAATTTTCCACCGGGGTCCCTATCCCCTGGGCACCAATAACATTGCCGAATTTCTGGCGATTGTCACCGGGTTGCAATGGTGCGCCGAGCGGGGGTGTAATTGGCCGATTTATTCCGATTCGCAAATTGCCCTGGGGTGGGTACAAAAAGGTCAATGTCGGACGAATTTATGCCTCGCTAACACGCCTTTGGGGGCGGAAATTCAGAGAGCCGAACGCTGGCTCGCCACCCATACCTACCCCAACCCGCTCTGGAAGTGGGACACCCGCAACTGGGGGCAAATCCCGGCGGATTTTGGGCGGAAATAGGCCGTGCATCCCACCGTAGGCGTTTTGGGCGGGGGACAACTGGCTGGGATGTTGGCGCAGGCGGCGCAGGATTTGGATATTCCCCTGTGGATCCAAACCCCTAACCCCGATGACCCCGCCGTTCCCCCCAGTGCCGGCCAGGTCATCGCCCCCCTGGACGACCCGGCTGGGTTACGAGCGTTAATCCAAAAATGTGACGTGATTACCTTTGAGAATGAATTTATCAACCGGGAATTACTCACCCCATATACGCCGGAAGTCACATTTCGTCCCCATTTGCCCAGCCTTGCCCCCCTTTTAGATAAATACGACCAACGCTGTTATGCCCAAGGGTTGGGTTTACCCATGCCGGAATTTTGGTTATTGCCCCACGGTGCCCCCCCGCCCGCCCTGCCCCTGGTGGTCAAAGCCCGCCGCCACGGTTACGATGGCCTGGGCACCCGCATCATTCACACCCAGGAAGACTTAACCGCCCTGTGGCAGGAATGGCCGGTTTCCACCCTCCTCGCCGAAGCCTATGTACCGTTTGTCCAGGAACTGGCCGTGGTCGCCGCCCGCCATCCCGACGGCACCCTCGCCACCTACCCCGTCAGCCGCACCCACCAGTGCGACCAGGTCTGCCGGTGGGTTTACGCCCCCGCCCCGCTCCCGGATGCGGTGATTCAACAAATCCAAGGGCACACCCACACCCTGCTCACCGCCTTGGACTACCAGGGCGTGTTGGCGACCGAGTGGTTTGATTTAGGGGATGGCACGGTGCTACTCAACGAAATCGCCCCCCGCACCCACAATTCCGGCCACTACACCCTGGATGCCTGTATTACGTCCCAATTTCACCAGCATTTACGAGCCATCACCGCCCAACCCCTAGGCAGTACGGATTTAACCACCCCTGGAGCCTTAATGGTCAACCTTTTGGGCTATGAAACCGCCACCAGCGACTACCGGGCGCAACGTCAGCAACTCGCCCAATGGGGGCGGGTGCATTGGTATGGGAAAAATCAATCCCGACCGGGGCGCAAACTCGGCCATGTGACGCTCCTTGATGTCCCACCCCAGGAAATTCCCGCCTGGGTTCACCGCATCGAGTCCCGCTGGTCAGGTGGTACAAATAAAACAAATTTGGTAAAGTAAAAAACGAGGTAATTCTACGGCGTTGGTGGCTGCCAATAATGTTTTGTGATCTACAAGCCGCGCCTGAGGGAACCAAGCACTCCAATGGCAGTAAACCGGGCTTGGTACCCGGAAACTTTATATTGGGGCTAAGGGTACCCACTTGATTTTTTGCGGTCCAAAACTGAGGTAAAACGGCACCGTGGAATCCTCACTTTTACCCATCACTTTTGCGAATTTTCCGCCCCCCGCCCTTAGCAATGC
This sequence comes from uncultured Synechococcus sp., assembly GCA_964481635.1. GTDB lineage: Bacteria > Cyanobacteriota > Cyanobacteriia > Gloeomargaritales > Gloeomargaritaceae > Gloeomargarita. The sequence goes on along the minus strand of CAYZTU010000042.1, from coordinate 15,385 downwards.
CAAAAGGAGGGTTGTTTGCGATCCAGGCTAGGGGCGTTTTGATTCACCGAATAGGTCGGCTGGAGAAACTCCGGGGTCATCACCTCCTGGGGCGTACCGACGGCAATCAACCGCTGGTTCAACAACATCACCCGGTTCATCCGCTGGAGAAATTCGCCCCAATGGTGGGTACTCACCAAAATCATCGCCCCATCCCGGCGCAATTCGGTCAGCACCTCCAGAATCACCCGTTCCGCCTGGGCATCCACCCCCGTCAACGGTTCATCCAGACAAAAGACATCCGCCCCCTGCACCAAAGCCCGCGCTAAAAAAACCCGCTGCTGTTGCCCCCCGGACAAGGCACCGATCCGCCGCCGCCGTAGGGTCAGTAAACCCAAACGCTCTAGGGCGGGCAACACCGACTGGCGCCGCCGTCCCCAACAACCCAAACGCACCACCTGCTCCACCGTGATCGGGTAATCCCAATCAATTTGGGAACGCTGGGGAATGTAGGCCACCCGTTGCCGCTGGTGCCACAAGAGCCGCTGCTCCAGCCAAACCCGCCCGCTCACCTGGGGCAACAACCCCAACAACGCCTTTAGCAAGGTACTTTTCCCGGCTCCGTTCGGCCCGACCACCCCCACCATTTCGCAGGGGGCGACCACAAAACTTATATCCTCCAAGACCGGGCGGCCTGGATAACCGGCGGACAGAGACTCCACTACCAACATCGGTCACCCCAGAATTTTGGCCGCATCTGCCCAACCTGAATCTGAAAACTAAATGAACAAAAACTTGCGAGAATGATTATCATTGACCAACAAAAACGATTATCATTCTATAACATAATTTGGAGCAACCCATCATGGACATGCCTCGCGTCTGGTTGATTCCCGTGACTATGCTGGCCGTAGGGTGCGGCTTCACGTCCCCACCCTCAGCGGACGTTACCCCCGCCGCCGATGCCCCCAAGGTGGTCGCTACCTCCTCCGTGATTTGCGACCTGACCCGCCAGATTGCCGCCGAACGCGTGCCATTGACCTGCTTGGTGCCCGGTGGGGTGGATGCCCACAGCTACCAGCCCACTCCCGCCAACCGGCAAGCCCTGGAAACGGCGCAAATCGTGTTCTATAACGGCTATGACTTTGAACCGCTGGTGGAAAAGTTAATCCAGGCCGCCCCGGCCAGTGTCACCCGCGTGGCGGTGGGAGAACTCGCCGTACCAAAGCCCCTGATGGGCGTACATGACCACGGGGATGAGGCCAAGTCAGCCGACCACGGGCATGACCACGGGCACGACCACGGGGAGAAAAAAGCGGCCAACGCCAACCCAGTGCCCGACCCCCACGTGTTTCACACGGGTAGCAATGTCGCCAATATGGCTAAAATCATCGGGGCAAAACTTAGCCAGGTGTATCCCGCCCAAGCAGAACTCTTTCAAAAAAACACCCAAACCTTGGTCGGCGAATTGCAACAACTGGACACCTGGATGCGCCAGCAAATCCAAACCATTCCCCCCCAACAACGCCACTTGGTGACCACCCACGAAGCCCTGGGGTATTTTGCCCAAGCCTACGGTCTGGAATTGACCGGTGCCTTGCAGGGGGTCAGCACCCAGGAACAGCCCAGCGCCAGCCGCCTGGCGGAACTAACCCAGGACATTAAACAGGCGCAGGTGCCCACCATTTTTGCCGAAGTGAGCGTCAACCCCAAACTGATCAATACGGTGGCGCAGGAAGCGGGGGTTAAAATCGCCACCACGCCCCTATTCGCCGACGGATTGGGGGCACCCGACAGCCCCGGCAATACGGTACAAAATATGCTGATCAGCAATACCCGCACCATCGTCGAGGGTTTGGGCGGCACTGTCACGCCTTTTAGTGGGAACCCAACTAACGGGAACCAAACCCAGTCAGGATTGTTTTGATGGTTTTCGCCACGATCAACCCATCCAACCAGAGGGACAAATACTTGACATAGTACAGGTCGTATTCGAGTTTCAAACGGGTTTCCTGCACCCCAGCGGCGTAGCCCTGGCTCACCTGCGCCCAACCGCTGATCCCCGGTTTGACCAGATGACGGCACATATAGTAGGGAATGCGCTGGCTAAACTCCCGAGCGAAGGGCACCTGTTCCGGGCGCGGGCCAATCAGACTCATTTCGCCCCGCAGGACGTGCCACAATTGGGGCAATTCATCCAACCGAAAGCGGCGAATCCACTTGCCCACCCGGGTTAAGCGGTGATCCCCCGCCCGGGCGAACTGCGCCCCCGCCGGTTGCACCCGCATACTGCGAAACTTCACCATCCAAAAGGGTTTGCCCCCCTGCCCCATTCGTTCCTGCCAAAACAACACCGACCCTGGGGAATCCCACCACACCGCCACGGCCACCAAGCCCGCCAGGGGCAACAGCAGGGGCAACAACAGGACAATCAACCCGGTTTCCCCCACCCGCTTCAGGAGCAAATACACCCGATCCGGCGGGGTGGGCAGGAGTCCTTCCCCCAAATGCGCCAGGGACACCCGCCCGGTCATCCCCTCCCAGACGGTAGCGGCGTGATACACCGGCAGACCCCGCAGCCGACAATCGGCCAAAAACCGCATCCAGGTGGGAGATAACGCATCGTGCAAATCCACCACCACCCCATCTAAGCCCCCATCCGTACTGTTTTCGCTCAGCCAATACCAGTTCACCCCAGGCAGTTGCCCCATCGCCTGCGCCAATTCCCCCGGCACCAGCCCCAGGCATAACCGTCGCCCCCACCCGGCCAGCAACCACTGCCACCCCAGGGTTAACCCATAGCTCACCCCCACAAACGTGCGGGAATAGTACCAACGGGTCAGGCTCACCACCCCCAACAACCCCAGAAAACACAAACTCACGCTCACCAACACCACCCGGGTGCGTTGCACCCCCGGAAACCGCCCCACCCGAGCTTCCAGCACCAGGGCAGCCCCATAGGTCAACCCCACCGTCACCGCCAACCGGAGATAGTCCCCACGGTGCCAAAAATGCCACCCTCCCCAAGCCGCCTGTGCCGCCAGCCCGATCACCCCGACCAGCCCCAATCCATAGCCCAGGGTGCGCCATCCCCCCCAACTGCGCGCCACCTGCTCTCGCCACGTTACCGCTGTCATGGGTGCCATTATCCCCAGCCATTGCCTCCCTATTATCCCCAAAACCCGCTCAGCCAGTTGTAAATTTCCAGGTAAACCGCTATCTTAATAGAAACTCGGTTTGATGTGATTGATTTCTTGTTCGTTTGAGGAGTGAATGACGATGAAGATCAAGGGTTTATTTTCTGTATCTCTTGCTACGATTTCCGCTCTTATTTTGGGAACAAATATGGCTCAGGCCAATCCCAAACTGGAAACCGTGACTGAAGACGGGGAAGTGTGGCCGAGCTTCATGATGCCTGGGGGTGGGATTCCCATTTCCTTCCCGCCGGAGGCTCCCTATATGTATCCCACCTACCTGAATTACGACACCAAGACCTTCATCCTGGGGGTCAACCAAAATACCAATATCCGCACCAACAGTGTGCTGACCGATAAATTCACCATTGCGCCCTTCCGGGATTACACCGGGGATGGGGTACAAAACCTGGATGACATCCCGGCACACCAGAAGCAATACAATCAAGCCCTGGCGGCCTGGATTGCCAAGGTGCAGGGCTGTTTGGCTGACCGGCCCAATATGTTCCGGGTGGTGGGTGAAGACACCAAGGTGCCCATCAAGGTCAACGGTCAGGATGGGAAAATTTTCCTGAATGCCAACAAAAAGCCTGTTTGTCCCGGTTAAACCGGAACTCAAATAAAACTGCTGGATTAAAATTCCAGTCATTCCATCCGTAATTCCCCTGGGGGTTACGGATTATTTTTTTGTGCGTTGATCTCACCCGTTTGGAAGGCTGGACTCGCTGACCCGTGCAGTTATTTTGGGTAAGCGTAAAACATTGATCTGCGGGTACCTCCTATCTATTGCAACCAGCAGAAAATTATTTGGCTGAAATGCCCATAGCCTGCGTGTCGCTTGCGACATTATTACCGGGAACCAGAGACGGGGACTACGCCCCTGCGACCACTATTTTTGGATTAATAGAGGTTCTCTTGCTTCTCTTAACTTCCCTTTTCCAGAGCGGGCGAAGGGGTGGCTTGCTCCCGGCGTTGCCGATGGGTAAATATGCCAAAATTACGTCAAATTCACCTATTGCTCCCTACTCCTCAAACCCCAGCGTTAGCCCCTTGGGAATGTCCCGGCCAATCAATACCACCTGGGTACACCGGGGTTCCTGGGGTTGCCAAGGGCGGTCGTAGTAGGTATGGAGCCGTGTCCCGACCCCCTGTACAATCAACCGCAGGGGTTTGCCCGCTACATTTGCCCAACCCTTAGCCCGATAAATTTCATGTTGGCTTAAGATTTCCTGCAACCGTTGCACCAGTAATTCTGGCTGGGCAATGTCACCCCCGGACAGCACCACCGCTTGCATCTCCTGGTCGTGGTCGTCCTCGTCGTGTTCCTGGTCGTGGTGAGTGGGACGTTGCGTTAAATCATCTTCTACTGCCATACTTTGTCCTAATAAAACTGCCACTGGCACTTGTCCGTAATGACAAGGTATGACTTTCACCCCCGGTCGGATTTGGGTATGCAACCAAGTCATCAATTCCGTTTGCTGGGATGACGTTAACGTATCGGTTTTGTTCAGCAGGACTAAATCCGCACAGGCGAGTTGATCCGCCAGTAATTCCGCCAAGGGCGTATCATGCTCGGTTAACGGTACACCGTCAGTATAATAGCGGGACAAATGCCCAGTGAGTAAATTTTCCCCATCCAAGAGGGTAATCACCCCATCCACCGTAGTACGGGTGCGGATGTCCGGCCATGTGAAGGCTTGCACCAGCGGCTTAGGTAAAGCCAGCCCGGAGGTTTCAATCAGAATCCCCGTCGGTGGGATAGGTCGCTCCAGCAACATCCGCATGGTGGGCAAAAAATCCTCCTGCACCGTACAGCACAGGCAACCATTCGTCAGTTCCACCACGGGGGTATCGCAACAATTTTCGAGTAAAGAACCATCAATCCCCACTTCCCCAAATTCGTTTACCAGCACGGCTAAACCAGCACTCTGGGGCGACTGTAATACCTGGCGAATCAGGGTGGTTTTACCCGCCCCCAAAAAACCCGTAATCACTGTCACTGGAATTTTGCCCATCTCACCCTCACAATAAACGGAAATCAAGCAAATTAACTGAATGATTCCTTGGGTAAAATGATGGGCGGAATGCGCCCCAAAACCCGATTTTTCAGCAATTCCGGTCGTTCGCCGTAGGGAACAAAGCCGTCTGGTTTTTCCCGGTGGGATTGGGCTAATTGCACCAGAGCCTCTACGGTTTCCGAGCGGTTTTCTTGCGCCGGTAATTGACCTAGAACGTAGGAGAATTTCCCCGGTGCGCTAATGGCTACGGCACAGGAATTGAGACAGGCACTGAGGCATTTAACGGCTTCGAGATGAATGCCCGCATCGGCAAGTTGCACCTGTAAATCCTGGAGTAAAAACTCCCCCGCACTGGTGCCAATGCGTTTGCCATCTTCCCAGGTGCTTCCACAGGTGGTACACACAAATAAAGTCGAATCAACGGTCATTAATTTGCTCCTAAAAACGGTATCAAATTCACAACAAATCACCCCTCATCAGGCAGGGCAAGTCACACAAAAAACTGGGTTGCTCATCGTTACTAAAGCCACCGTGATTCATTCCCCACCAAAGAACGGGGGATTCAACCGCATCTTGCAAAAAATTTGGGCTGCATCTGTACCTCGCAGAGTGAATAAACGACCTCCGGCGGGCATCCTGACTCAGAAATTCCGGTAGAATTTCATTACAGTTGCGGGACAGCGGTGGATTCGCACCACACTTTCCCCGTTACCTGGCTGGGCTGTTCCCCCAACCAACCGGCTTTCGTATGTTATAACATGTTTAACCGCACGATGATAGGATTGTTATTCTAGGAGAATATTGTGATAAATGCATTGTAAAATAATTGGATAGCAGTTAATGAAACCCATTCGATTTTCACGCCATGCAACCGAAAGATGCCATGACCGTGGTGCAATCGAGGAAGAAGTGATTGAGGCAATAAGAACCATGCCCTGGGCTGTGTCGGAAACTCAACGCTTTGAATGTCGCCGGGACTTTGCCTACAATGCTGATTGGCATGGGAAATTCTACCCGCATAAACAAGTCCGCCCGATCTTTGTTGAGGAAACTGATGAGATTGTTGTCGTCACCGTTTATGTCTATTACTTCTAAAGGGAGAAACAGCAATGCGTATTACCTACGATAGGGAAGTTGATGCTCTTTACATTCAGTTTTTAGAGGCAACTGTCAGTACAGATCATGTAGCCGCCGGTGTTGCCGTGGACTATGCTGCTGATGGTCGGATTGCCGGTATTGAAATTTTGGATGCTCGTCACCGTTTTAGCGATTTTAGTGTGTTTCAACAAGTGGTTGTAGAAGATATGAAACCGGCAATCGTAATCCCAACGGAACCAAAGGAATAAAATATCATAAGTCAATTGATATTCGATGTCTGTATCTGCAATGAAAAACAATTCAAAATAAACGCTTCAGATGAAATTCACCATTATCACCCCCTGTTACAACGCCGCTCCCTATTTGTCAGAAACCCTGGACTCGGTGCTGAATCAAACGGCGGTAGGCTCCGGCAGGGTGCAGTTGGAATACTGGCTCATGGATGGGGGTTCCACCGATGGCAGTCTGGAATTATTCAAAAATTATCATCACCCCGGATTGCATATTCATTCAGCGCCAGACCAGGGGATGTACGATGCACTGGCACAGGGGTTTACCCAAGCAACGGGGGAGGTGATTGCCTATCTGAATGCGGGGGATTTTTATTACCCCCAGGCCTTTGCGGTGGTGGCCGAAATTATGGCGACTGGGCAGGTGGATTGGTTGACCGGGTACCGGGTGGTTTACAATCAACATTCCCAGGTGATACACATGGATTTGCCCTACCCCTACCGACGGCAATTATTCGCCTGCGGTCTCTACAATCAAGCCTGGTGCCGGGTGCAACAGGAATCTACCTTTTGGACGCAAAAGGTGCATCAAAAAATCGAATTAGAACGATTAAAATCCTGGCGGTATGCGGGGGATTATTTTCTCTGGTTACAGTTTGCTGAACATACGGAATTACAGGTGGTGAGTAGCTATTTGGGGGGCTTCAAACGCCATCCGGGACAACTATCGGAACGGCGAGATTTGTACAACCAAGAGGTAGAAAACATGACCCAACCGGCCACTTGGGGGGCAACATTAGCGCAAACCTGGGACTGGTGCCGGTGGCGGTGGCAAAAAAATTACCCCCGGGTCTGGCGTTTTGATCCTAAAATGGATGAATGGCGTTGGAATAGGTAACTACAGGTATTTATGAGTCGGGGCACATTGTTTGATAAGGTCTGGGAACGGCATCAGGTAGCTGTTTTACCAGGGGGGCAAACCCAACTGTTCATTGGTCTGCACCTAATCCATGAGGTGACCAGCCCCCAAGCCTTTGCCATGCTCCGGGAACGGGGATTATCGGTACTATTCCCCGACCGCACCGTCGCCACGGTGGATCACATCGTCCCCACGGAAAATCAGCAACGCCCGTTTATGGACTCCCTTGCCGAGGAGATGATTGCCACTCTGGAACAAAATTGTAAAGACTTTAGCATAAAATTGTACAACATTGGCTCCGGGAATCAGGGGGTTGTCCACGTGATTGCCCCGGAATTGGGATTAACGCAACCGGGGATGACGATTGCCTGTGGGGATAGCCATACTTCCACCCACGGGGCGTTTGGGGCGATTGCGTTGGGGATTGGTACGTCCCAGGTGCGGGATGTGTTGGCGACCCAGACCCTGGCGGTGTCCAAGCTGAAGGTGCGAAAAATCCAGGTGGACGGGGATTTGGCTCCCGGTGTGTACGCCAAGGATGTGATTTTGCATATCATTCGCACCCTGGGGGTGAAGGCGGGGGTGGGCTATGCCTATGAGTACACGGGCAGTACAATTTGTGCGTTGGACATGGAAGAACGCATGACCGTATGCAATATGTCCATCGAAGGCGGTGCCCGCTGTGGCTATGTGAACCCGGATCAGGTGACCTACGATTATTTGCGGGGGAGGCCGGGGGTGCCCCAGGATTGGGAACGGGCGGTGTCCCAGTGGCAGAGCGTCACCAGCGACCCGGATGCGGACTATGACGATGTAGTGACATTTAATGCCCAGGAAATTGTCCCGACGGTGACCTGGGGAATTACGCCGGGGCAGGGAGTCGGGGTGGATGAACGGGTGCCCAAACTCGAAGAATTGCCCCCCACGGAGCGGGATTTGGCGGCGGAAGCCTATCAGTACATGGGGGTAACCCCAGGGCAAGCGATTGCCGGGATGCCGGTGGATGTGTGTTTTATTGGCAGTTGTACCAATGGCCGCCTGACGGATTTGCGCGAAGCCGCCCGGGTGGCGCAGGGTCGCCGGGTGCAACCGGGGGTGAAAGCCTTTGTGGTGCCCGGTTCGGAGGTGGTGAAACGGCAGGCGGAACGGGAGGGACTGCATGAGGTATTTTTGAGTGCCGGGTTTGAATGGCGGGAACCGGGGTGTTCCATGTGCTTGGCGATGAACCCAGATAAGTTGCAGGGGCGGCAGGTGAGTGCCTCCTCCTCCAATCGCAATTTCAAGGGGCGGCAGGGTTCGGCATCCGGGCGTACCCTGTTGATGAGTCCGGCCATGGTGGTGGCGGCGGCGGTCACCGGACGGGTGACGGATGTGCGGGAGTTGTTGTAATCAGGAATTTGGGGAAACCTGTCCCCTTTGCGTATAATTAGCTGTATCGTCACGCTTTGCTCTACCCATGACCCGTTGCGCTCTGAGCGTTTGTACCGTGCCCATGTTGGCCGTCGTACTCCTGGGGGCGGGGTGGCAGCAGGTCAATCAAACGCTGGGGATTTGGGGACAAGAGGTGTTTCGGGGGGAACGGTTACCCGTATTGCCCGCACCGACTGGAGAATAGCTTCGCAGGTAACCTCCTGGCTCTGGGTATCACCCACCGGTCGGGCAGGCGGCAATCGTGCAGGAGTCCAAAGGATGAGTACGCTGTTGAGTGCCAGTCTGGTGGAATCGGCGGATGTGGTGCCGGTGGTAGGGATGCGCCATTTGGGGTTAATTGAAACCCTGTTGGAGTCGGTACTCCAGCAGGAGTGCGGTCAGCATTTGGTGGATTTATTGCGCCAGTTGCAGTCCGTGTGCCTGTTAGAGGGGAAAGCGCAAAGTGTCGCCAGTGCCGAGGCGGCGCACTTGGTGGAGCAATTGGATTTGAATGCGGCCATCCGGGCGACCCGTGCCTTTGCCCTGTATTTTCAGTTGATTAACATTGTCGAGCAGTACCACGAACAGTGTGAGAAAAAACGGCGGCAAAAGCTCCCCGCCACCAGTGGCAATGGGTACGTCCCGCCCACCTGGTCGTATCTGGAGCAATCCTTGGCACCCCCGGAGGAAGTCGGTAGCTTGCGCTGGTTGTTTCCCCACTTGAAGCGGATCAATGTGCCACCCGGTCGGATTCAAGCGGTGATTGACCAGATGGAAATGCGTCTAGTGTTTACCGCCCACCCCACCGAAATTGTGCGCCATACGATCCGCGACCGGCAGAGACGGATTGGGCATCTTTTGGCGAAATTGGACTGGACAGAGGCGGGTCTGACCCAAGGGGTGACGGCACTGTGGGAAGTGGAGGCGGTCAAGGCGGAATTGTTGGAGGAGATTCGCCTCTGGTGGCGTACGGATGAACTGCACCAAATCAAACCCACCGTCCTAGATGAGGTGGACTACACCCTGCATTACTTTCAAGAAGTACTCTTTGACGCTGTACCGCTTTTGTATGAGCGATTTCGGCAGTCGTTACACGCTGTTTTTCCCAATTTACGCCCGCCAAAGCTGGATTTTTGCCAGTTTGGTTCCTGGGTGGGGGCAGACCGGGATGGCAACCCCTCGGTCACGCCCCAAGTGACGTGGCAAACGGCGGTATTTCAACGGAGTATTGTACTAAAAAAATACTTACAATCCGTTGATAAGCTCACCAGTTTGCTCAGCCTGTCGCTGCACTGGAGCAATGTGCTACCGGAGCTACTCGAATCCCTGGAGCAGGATAAGTTGCAAATGCCGGAGGTGTACGACCAGTATGCGATTCGGTACCGGCAGGAACCCTATCGGTTGAAGTTGGCCTATATGCGCCAGCGATTGCACCACACCCTGGAGCGCAACCAACAACTGACCCACCCGGATTGTGTACTTCCGACTGGCCAAGTGTATTACGCCACGGGGACTGAGTTTTTGGGGGAATTGGACTTGATCCACCGCAGCTTACAGGCCAGTGGCTTGACCTGTCGAGCCTTGGAGCATTTGCTGATTCAGGTGGCCAGTTTTGGGTTTATTTTGGCTCGCTTGGACATCCGCCAGGAGAGTTCCCGCCATGAGCAGGCGTTGGCGGAGATTGCCCAGTATGTGCAGGTTCTGCCCCAAAATTACTTGGAGATGAATGAGGTGGAGCGGTGTGCCTGGTTGCTAGGAGAACTACAAACCCGCCGCCCCCTGATTCCCCATCGCTTGCCCCTGTCGGAGGCGACCCAGGAGACAGTGGCCACGGTGCAAATGGTGGCTCGTTTGCAACAGGAATTTGGCGCAGAGATTTGCCAGACGTACATTGTCAGTATGAGTCACTCCCTGAGTGATTTGCTGGAAGTGTGGCTTCTGCTGAAGGAAGCCCAGATTTATGACCCGGTGACCCACCAGAGCCGGGTACAGGTGGTGCCGTTGTTTGAAACGGTGGAAGACTTACAACGGTCGCCCCAGGTGATGGAGCAGTTGTTCCGTCTGCCCTGGTATCAGAATTATGTGCGCCGGGGGCCGGAAGCTTTGCAGGAGGTGATGTTGGGCTATTCGGATAGCAATAAAGATTCCGGGTTTCTCAGTAGTAATTGGGAAATTTACAAGGCGCAACGGGCACTACAGCGGGTGGCCGCCCAGTATGGGGTGAGTTTGCGGTTTTTTCATGGCCGGGGCGGTTCCGTGGGGCGGGGGGGTGGTCCGACCTACGAGGCAATCCTGGCGCAACCGGGGGATACGATCAACGGGCGGATCAAAATTACGGAGCAGGGGGAGGTGCTGGCTTCTAAGTATTCCCTGCCGGAATTGTGTTTATTTAATCTGGAAAATGTCAGTACCGCCGTATTGCAAGCCAGTTCTTTGAAATTGGGGTTTGATGAAATTACGCCCTGGCATGAAATCATGGACGAGTTGGCACAACGTTCCCGGCAGCAGTACCGGCAGTTGATTTATGAACAGCCGGATTTTTTAGACTTTTTCCATCAGGTCACGCCGATTGAGGAAATCAGCCAGTTGCAGATTAGTTCTCGTCCCTCCCGCCGCAAAGGGAAACGGGATTTTGCTAGTTTGCGGGCGATTCCCTGGGTGTTTAGCTGGACGCAAACCCGCTTACTCCTGCCCGCCTGGTATGGGTTGGGCACCGCCTTGGCGGAATTTGTCGCCCAAAACCCAGAAGAACATTTGAAATTGCTGTGTTATTTTCACGCCAAATGGCCGTTTTTTCGCATGGTGATTTCCAAGGCGGAGATGACCTTGGCTAAGGTGGATTTGAAGATGGCGCATCACTATTTAGAACAGTTGGCGCAACCCCAGGATAAACCCCGTTTTGAGCCGTTATTTGACCAAATTACTGAGGAATATCAACGCACCCGGGAGATGGTGTTGACGATTACCCATCGGGAACGACTGCTGGATGAGGATGTGAATTTACAACAGTCGGTGCAGTTGCGGAATGGGACGATTGTGCCCTTGGGATTTTTGCAGGTGTCGCTCCTGAAACGGTTGCGCCAGCCCCAGCCAGCGGGTCTATCTTCCCGTTACAGCAAAAGTGAGTTGTTGCGGGGGGCGTTGTTAACCATTAATGGCATTGCCGCCGGGATGCGGAATACGGGCTAAATGTGGGGGGTGACCAATCTACAATCCCCTCAGATTGGGATAGGTTGAGGTGCTGGTCATAAATTGAGAACCATCCCTGCAGGCAGGGGGTTTGGTGACCCTGTTCTTGGCCTAGCGTCGTTGGCTTCCCCAAAACCGGGGGATTTGCGCCCCAGACCGGGAAACTGTGGGATACTAAACCTGGTGTGTGCAGGGCAGTGCCATGAAAACCTTTCCGACCACCGATACCCTGCGGCGGTTGCCCTTTGGTTTGGCCGATGTAGCAATCATTTTAGGCACATTGGTACTGTTGGCGATGATTGCTCGGGTGGGCGTGGGGGCGTTGGATACGTTTTTTCCGCCGGTGAATGTGCCCCGTATTGACCTAGACCCCCGGAATTTGCCCTACTATGCGGGGCGTTCTACGTTAAGAATGTTTGTCGCCCTTTTTTTTTCCACCCTTTTTACCCTGGTCTATGGGTATGTGGCGGCCAATAGTCGGCGGGCTGAACGGGTGATGATCCCGCTTTTGGATATTTTGCAATCGGTGCCAGTATTAGGATTTTTGGCCATTACGGTGACGGGGTTTATTGCCCTGTTCCCGGGGAGTTTGTTGGGGCTGGAGGCGGCTTCGGTGTTTGCCATTTTCACCAGCCAGGTGTGGAATATGACGTTTTCGTTTTACCAATCCCTGCGGACGGTGCCCCAGGAGTTGCACGAGGCGGCGACGCTGTACCAACTTTCCCGCTGGCAACGGTTTGTCAAATTAGAGGTGCCCTCGGCCATGATTGGTTTGCTCTGGAATGGCATGATGAGCTTTGGGGGGGGCTGGTTTTTTGTGGCGGAAAGTGAAGCCATTAGTGTCCTGAATCAGGAATATACGCTGCCGGGGATCGGTTCCTATGTGGCGGGGGCGATTGCCAGCGAAGACCTCCCCGCTCTGGGGTGGGCGGTGGTGACGATGGCGGTGGTGATTTTATTGGTGGATCAGTTGTTTTGGCGACCGTTGATCGCCTGGGCGGATAAATTTCGCTTAGAGCAGAATGCTTCGGCGGAAGCTCCGGAATCCTGGGTCTATGACCTGATCCAAGCTGCCCGCGTGCCCCGCCTGTTGGGACAGACCCTGATGCCGATGCGGGAGGGGATCAACCAGTTTTTATCCCGTTTGACCCGGACAGTGCCCCCGCCGGAAACTAACCCGGACGAGGTGGCACAAAAAGAACGTATTTACAATGTAATTCTATTATTACTGATTGGTCTGTTGGTGGCCTGGGGGCTGCACTTTATCATTACCACCGTGGGGTGGGGGGAAGTCCTAGCGGCCTTGGGGTTGGGTTTGTTGACCCTGGGGCGGGTGGTCGTTTTATTGGTCATGGCGACGGTCATCTGGACACCGATTGGGGTAGCGATTGGGTTTCAGCCCCGCCTCGCCCGTTTGCTCCAACCTCTAGTGCAATTTTTGGCTTCTTTCCCGGCTAATTTTATTTTTCCTTTTGCCACTTTGTTTTTTATCCGTGCAGGTATTAGCTTGGATTGGGGCAGTATTTTATTGATGGCACTCGGTTCCCAGTGGTACATACTCTTTAATTCCATCGCCGGGGCGCAGAGCATTCCCACGGATTTGCGGGAGATGGCGGCTGATATGGGGTTGACGGGCTGGCAGAAGTGGCGCAAGTTGATTATTCCAGGGATTTTTTCCGCTTGGGTGACGGGGGGGGTGACGGCCAGCGGTGGGGCTTGGAACGCCAGCATCGTGTCTGAGGTGGTGAGTTGGGGGGATCGCAGGCTGACGGCTCCCGGTTTGGGGGCTTATATCACGGAGGCGACGGCGCAGGGGGATTGGGCACGGATTGCCCTGGGCATCGGTATGATGAGTTTGTTTGTGGTGGGGGTAAATCGGCTATTTTGGCGCAGGCTCTATGGTCTGGCGGAACATAAATATCATCTGTGAGGTGAGCCATGACTCCGTTGATTCTGGTGGAACAGGTATATAAAAGTTTTCCGCTTCCCCAGGGTAAGGGGGGTTTTTTGGTGCTGAATGATATTAGTTTGCAAATCAAAGTGGGGGAGGTGGTGGCGCTCCTGGGGCGCAGTGGCAGCGGCAAAAGTACCTTGTTACGCATTATGGCGGGCTTGATTCCCCCCACCCAGGGGCGGGTGTGGAGCAATGGTCAACTGTTGCGGGGGGCGAACCGGCAGGTGGCGATGGTGTTCCAGAGTTTTGCCCTGTTGCCTTGGCTGACGGTGCAGGAGAATGTGGAATTGGGTTTAGAAGCCCGGGGGACGGGGCGGGAAGAACGCCGTAGGCGGGCTTTGAAAGCCATTGACCTGGTGGGGTTGGATGGGTTTGAGAGTGCCTATCCCCGCGAACTTTCCGGGGGGATGAAACAACGGGTGGGGTTTGCCCGTGCCTTTGCCCTGGAACCCCAAGCCCTGTTTATGGATGAACCCTTTAGTGCCTTGGATGTCCTGACGGCGGAGAACCTGCGGGGGGAGATTGACGACCTGTGGCAGGCGGGGATGTTTCCCTCCCAAAGCATTTTGATCGTTACCCACAACATTGAAGAAGCGGTATTTTTGGCCGACCGGGTGATCGTCTTGGGTGCCAATCCAGGGCGCATCCGGGGGGAAGTGGTGATTGACCTGCCCCGCCCCCACGACCGGACTTCCCTGCGCTTCAAAGCCCTGGTGGATTATATTTACACGGTGATGACCAACCCGGATATTGAGGTGACGGGCAAGGTGGAGGTGGCCGTCCCCCGCCAACCCACGTCTCCCTATGCCCAGCCCCTCCCCCACGTGCGGGTGGGGGGGATCAGCGGCTTGCTGGAATTGGTGGTGGATCAACCGGCGGCGCAGGTGGATATTCCCCTCTTGGCGGAACGTTTGCAACTGGCAGTGGATGACCTATTGCCGATTTTGGATGCTGCCCAGATGCTGGGGTTTGCGGAGGTATCCCAGGGGGATGTGCGCCTAACCCCGGTGGGGCAGGACTTTGCCACGACGACGATTCTCCGCAGTAAGGATTTATTTCGCCAACAAGCCCTGGACAATGTGCCCGTGTTGGTGAGTATGGTGCAAACCCTGCGGCAAAAGCGCAGTCATACCATGGGGGGGGATTTTTTCCTGGATTTGTGGGATGACTATTTTCCACGGGCGGAAGCGGAGCGGCTGTTTGCTACTGCCGTAGATTGGGGACGTTATGCGGAATTATTTGAATACGATGCCAACGAAGAACGTATTTACCTCTCGGAACCTACCCTGGATAATGGTAGCGATGTGCCCCCGCTAGAAGAAGAACTGGGCTAAAATCTAGGGTAGTGCTATGTAAGTAATGATTCATTATAGTGGTGAATGAAGTTAAATATA
>CAYZTU010000041.1:0-22348 GCA_964481635.1 uncultured Synechococcus sp. | reverse complement strand
TCCTCTTAACTCGGTCTCTACCCATTTTAACCATTACAAAACTAGGACTACCGGAAATGGCACTACAACGATGGTAGCTGGGTTAGATGCGACCATGCTTCCTCTTCCTCAGTTCGTTCCCACTCCTTAGCTAAAGTAGCTTCACTCAGCAAAGTTAAATGTGTTGCTTCCTCGAAATATTCTTCATTAAGAATCGCAATTAAAGCCCACCGTGATTTCAGTAATCGAACTGGGTTGAGGAGTCGCAATACGCCATTTTTATCAATCAATGCCTCTAACTTCTTAAGCAAGATAGAAACAACGGATCAGAATGGGTTTTAGTATAGAGGACGGAGATTATTTTGCACCTATGACCACTATTTTATTTCTGAGTAATGGGCACGGGGAGGACTTAAACGCCAGTCTCATTGCCCAAGCCTGCCAAAATCTCGGCACCAAGGTACTGGCTTTACCAATGGTGGGAGCGGGTCAAGCCTATCGTCGGTTGGGGATTCCCCTTATTGCGCCCACCCGTACCCTGCCGTCCGGGGGCATTTTTTATATGAATTCCTGGTTGTTGGCGCGGGATGTGGTTGGCGGGTTGTTGGTTTTAACCTGGCAACAAGGTCGGGCATTACGACGGGTGGCGGCGACCTGTAACCTGCTGGTGGCGGTGGGGGATGGGGTGCCTTTGAGCTTTGCTCGCCTGTCGGGGCGACCCTACGCAGCCTTTATCGTATCCACTTCTAGTTATTATGAAGGCACGTTGAAACTGCCGGGGTTGACCTGGTGGGGGTTAACCTCACCCCGATGTCAGCAAGTGTTTACCCGTGATGAATTGACGGCGCAACAGTTGCAAAAAATCGGCATGAAAAAAGCGATGTTTGCGGGTTATCCGATTATGGATGGCTTGGAACCCACAGGAACGCCCTTAGATGTTCATAATCAAAACCCAGTCATCGCCCTGTTACCGGGTAGTCGTTTGCCGGAAGCTGAGGAAAATTTCCAGCTTTTACTAGGCTTTTGTCAGCACTTACTTGCCTTACGTCCCCAGGTGCAAATATGGGCGGCGTTGGTGTCAGGATTTACGGATGAAGTATTAAGTAAATTGGCTATTAAACAGGGTTGGCAAGCTGTAGATGATAAATTACTTTGTAGTGCAGGTGGAGTACATTACTCCCGCAATCAGTTTGTGGATATCCTCCAAGCCAGTCGGGTGGTGGTGGGCATGGCCGGTACAGCGATAGAACAGGCGGTGGGGTTGGGAAAACCCGTCATCCAAATCCCCGGTCGTGGCCCCCAATTTACCTACCGTTTTGCGGAGGCACAGATGCGTTTATTGGGAAATTCAGTCCACACTGTGGGGAAAGGGGCGGCGGGAACCACCGAGCTACGGTTAGCCGCTGAGTTGGCACTGAGGTTGATGGATGACCGGGATTACCTTTACCAATGTCAACGCAACGGCCAGGAACGGGTAGGCAAGGGCGGTGGAGCCTCAGGAATTGCCCAAGCACTCCACCACCTATGCCGAGACTAATCCTGTCGTCGTCCCCCGGTTAAAAGAATCACATAGTACAGCAGGTTCATCACCGCTTGCACGGCGGCGGCCACATAGGTTAAAGCTGCGGCATTCAACACCGCATTCACTCCGTTCATCTCTTGGGTATCTAAAATACCTTCCGCCACGAGCAGTTTTTTCGCCCGGTGGCTGGCATCAAATTCCACAGGCAAAGTGACGAGAGAAAACAGGGCGACCAAGGCAAAAATCCCCACCCCAAGCCAAGCCAGTTCTCGCAGGCCACTGAAAATAAAACCTACGAAAAAGAGCAACGGCCCCAACCAACTCCCCACAACCACCCCGGGGACAATAGCCGACCGAAATTGCAGGGGGATGTAACCCTGGGCGTGCTGGAGGGCATGACCCGCCTCGTGCGCCGCCACCCCGACCGCAGCCACCGTTGCCCCGTCATAGACCGTGGGACTCAGCCGCAATTCCCGTGTCAGGGGGTTGTAATGGTCACTCAAAAAGCCGTCCACCCGCTCTACCCGCACATTCCCCAATCCATAGCGGTCTAACAACATCCGTGCAGCCCGGGCACCGGTCAAGCGAGTTCCCACTTGGGAGTATTGTTGAAATGCGGACTGTACCCGTGATTGCGCCCACCAGCCCAAGAGGAGGGCGGGCGCAGCCATAATCAAATACAACGGGTCAAAGAAAAACATAGTGAATGTTTGAGAACATCATTATTTTCATAGTAAGCCAGTCCCCGTCGGGATGTAGTAGGGATAGCCGTCCCTAAGTATTGGTACAAATACGAAATTTCTCCAGGGTGAATTGGGCTACCGTCTCCGACATTTTTTAGGGTTATTTGGGAGTCCCCAAACAGGCATTTATCCATAACTTATCCATAAAAGTTGCTTACGATGTCCTCACCCGCAACTACCCCAACGGCCATCAAGGAGTAAATTAGTTTAGAGAATCTTGGGAGCAAAAATCATGGCACGTTGGAATGACGAGATGCTCGACCGCTTGGCTGACCAGACCCAGGCGAATGCGGAAGGTATTGCTGAGTTGAAAGGTGTAGTCACCCGCTTAGAAGTCAAAGTGGATGCAAATGCTGAAGCGATTACCCGGTTGGAAATCCAAGTCTCTGAACTGCGAGAAGCCCAAGCCGAAAATACTGAAGCCATTCGGGAGCTTAGGGAAGGGCAAGCCATGATGATGCAAATTGTCATGCAACAGCAAAGCTCCATTGAAGAATTGCGTCACGATACCCGCAGGATGCAAGCGGATGTGCGTTTACTTTTGGATGTCCTCACCCGCAACTACCCCAACGGCCATCAAGGGGTAAATTAGTTTAGAGAATCTTGGGAGCAAAAATCATGGCACGTTGGAATGACGAGATGCTCGACCGCTTGGCCGACCAGACCCAGGCGAATACGGAAGCCATTCGGGAACTCAGAGAAGCACAGGCGACCAATACCGAGGCCATTACTCGCTTGGAAGCAAAAGTTGAGGCGAATGCCGAGGCCATTCGAGAGCTTAGGGAAGGGCAAGCAATGATGATGCAATTGTTCCGAGAGCAACAAGCCCAGATATTCATACTGCAACAAGAAACTCGGGAAATTCGCACCGAAGTACGACAATTATTGGATGTCCTCACCCGAAATTACCCCAACGGCCATCAAGGGGTAAGTTAGTTAGAGAACTTTGGGAGCAAAAATCATGGCACGTTGGAATGACGAGATGCTCGACCGCTTGGCTGACCAGACCCAGGCGAATACCGGAGCTATCCAAGAACTGCGAGCAGGACAAGCGGCAAATGCTGAAGCGATTACCCGGTTGGAAGTTCAAGTCTCTGAACTGCGAGAAGCCCAAGCCGCAAATACTGAAGCCATCCGAGAACTCAGAGAGGGCCAAGCGATGATGATGCAAATTGTCATGCAACAGCAAAGCTCCATTGAAGAATTGCGTCACGATACCCGCAGGATGCAAGCGGATGTGCGTTTACTTTTGGATGTCTTGACCCGCAACTATCCCAATGGGCATCAAGGGGTAAATTAAATAGTAGAAACTACCGGAGCAAAAATCATGGCACGTTGGAATGACGAAATGTTAGACCGCTTGGCTGACCAGACCCAGGCCAATACCGAAGGGATTACTCGATTGGAAGCCCAAGTCTCTGAACTGCGAGAAGGGCAAGCAGCGAATACGGAAGCGATTACCCGCTTGGAAGTCCAAGTCTCTGAACTCAGGGAGGGGCAAGCAATGATGATGCAAATCATTATGCAACAACAAAGTTCGATTGAAGAATTGCGCCAGGATACCCGCAGGATGCAAGCGGATGTGCGTTTACTTTTGGATGTCTTGACCCGCAACTATCCCAATGGGCATCAAGGGGTAAATTAAATAGTAGAAACTACTGAAGCAAATATCATGGCACGTTGGAATGAGGAGATGCTCGACCGCTTGGCTGACCAAACCCAAGCCAATACCGAAGCGATTACTCGCTTGGAAGCCCAAGTCTCTGAACTGCGAGAAGGGCAAGCGATGATGATGCAATTTTTCCGAGAGCAACAAGCCCAGATATTTGTACTGCAACAAGAAACCCGAGAAATTCGCTCAGAGGTACGCCTTCTATTGGATGTCCTGACCCGCAACTACCCCAATGGGCATCAAGGGACTAATTAAATCCCAAAAATTAAATTTCAAAAGATACTAACAATTATTGTACTTAGTATGACCATTTACCCCTGCAACTAAAATCTCTCACTTTCTGGGAACTTAGACTGACATACCCACGTCCATAGGGCTAACCGTTTCTCTGGCTTTTGCGTCTGGCCTCTCATACTCCAAAAACGGGAGATGCGGTGGGGTGATTCTTATCACATTGCTAACCAGTTGGGTATGTTAACACTGAGAATGTGTAGGCAATCCTAAAAAGTTTAGCAATCAAGATCAATTTCACCTCTGTTAGTTTCATCCTCATCCCCTCTGAGCTAAGAATCATGTCTCAACCTCGTTCTCGTCAGAAGCATCGCTCCCTGCCTCGGTTCCGTCCGGGAATTGTGTCATGGTTATTAGGAACTTATTATCGGGGTCAACGCAATAGCGGTTTTATCCTACCCACGGCGACCCTGCTGGTTGTTGTAGCGTTTTTGATCATGATTAGTCTGCTGGCACGGACGGCGAATCGGGTGGCGCAGGTGTCGGGACAACGGGAACGGGTGGCAGTGGAAGGCCCGTCGGGGGAATCGGTGGATCGGGCACGGGCGAAGATCGAGTATATGTTTACTCGGGAGCCGCTACCCAATGACCCCAGTGAGCAGAACTTTGAGGATTTTTTGGGAAATCGGGAGCGTGACCCAGGTACGGGTGCGGTTTCGGGTGCCCGTTTAGCAGTTGACCTATATACCTTGCCTGATGAGATTCGTTGTGGGTTGCAAGACGGGGACTGTCTCAACACTACACAAGCTTTTACCCCTGGCGAGGTGGCACCCACTTGGTCGTATCGGGTGGATTTGAACGGCAATGGCACGGTCACTGACCCGGAAGATGGGGTGGCGGTCTATGGCATCGTTGGCCGGGTATTTCGGGATAGCAACAGTGCGGTGCCGGTTTTTAACCCGGATGGGACACCACGGGCAGATATTACCTACCTGCAAGACCGGCGGTTGCGGGCGGCGAATTTTATTGTGAACAACGGCCCTACCCAAGCCCAGGCCGCTGATGCCTTTTGTGCGGGTAGTGCGGGTACGGTGAGTGAACAGGGCCGTTTTTCCACGGGTAGTAGTGCGGAACAACTAAAGAATTTTCAAATTTATGCGCTGACCACCCCTAACAATGTCACCGGAGCGCAGTTGACGACAAATTCGGTGGTGTTTCAACAGGATCGGCGGTTTACCGGGGCGAATAAGTGGGGGGCGTGGTTCCGCAATGACTTAGAAGTATTCCCAGGGCCGCAGTTTAACTGGAATGGAGCCATTTATAGCGATGGCAGCGTTTTTATGACTGGGAACACGGGTTTCTCCAGCTTTTTGATCAGTGCGCCTGAGTCCTGTTATTTTCTGCCAGAGGCCAACTCGGAGGTTAAGGCCAAGGGCTTGTTTATGAGCGGCTCTAACCGGGATAACAATACTACCCCCGGTGGGAATACACTGATTCATTTGCACCCTTCCCAACGGGTCGCCCCCCCGCAAATCATGCGTTTGGCAACGAGTGGGGGACATCCTGCCGGGGTAGATGGCTCGACTATCAATGCTCAGGATGCGGTGGCGGATGGTTTTTTACCGATAGATATATCCCTAGACCCTCTGACGGTGATTACTGAGAACCGGTCGGTGGCACGCAGGCGGGAAGGGGGTAGCGAACTCTACTCCACCTACGAAGACACCAACTGGGGTGGGGGGATGGCGCAACGGATTCTGGTGGATCAGTGTGAACCCCCGCCCTATGTGGATGACACCTTCCGGGCGGACAATCGCTTGGGACCCAAACCTTCCTATGCTCGGGGGACTTGTGCTGGCGCAGACACCTGGGTAGCCGAAGGAGATGCGGGCGACCTGATTACCACCCGTCCGGAATGGATCAACGATGATGCACCAGCAAATGCACCAGACGAGTACGGGTTGGATGGGTACTGGGAACGCCGGTCGCTGGGTCAGGGGATGAGGGTGATCGTCGGCCAACGGCTGGAACTGGGGAATGTGGGGGTCTGGGGCGGCTGGCGGCAGTTTGGTACCGAAACTGGCTCTTGGAGTAATACTGAATGGGAGTCATGGAATAGTTCAACTTCTCCCAACTCTCCGGGTAACAGGGTTTATAATCCAACAACCAACGCCTATCACAATGGGGGCGTTGAATACACCCGTGAAATTTTTGGGTTGTTGTCCCGACCCAATTCAACCACAACTGCCGCTCAGGGATTAAAAACTGCACCTGGGGCACCCGACCCGATGTATCCCCCGTTTGCCTTGGCAACAGAGTTTGGCGGGACAAGCCCTTATAATTTTCTTGGAGTACCCGGTCTGCAAGCCAGTGCCACCCGCCTGAGCGAGCAACTCCACCGGCGCACCCAACGGGACAACCTCGCCGCCGTGCAAGCCACCGCCGTTTACCACCACCGGGCGGATGAACCCACCCTGCCGATGTTGTGCCTCTCCAGCACCATTCATCCGGGGACGGAAGCGAGTTATTTCAATAGCATTACCTTTGGTGACCCGGTGAGTCCGGCTGATCCGGGGGCGATCAATGGCGTGACCCGCTATCCCAGCTTGAATGCCAACTATGTGCGGCCCACGGATTCCCAAGCCCTGTTCCCTGAGGCGGACTTCTTTACTGGGCGGGGGACGGCCAACATGGAATACGGCAACCCAGTCAATGCCGATGGCCGCCCATTTGAGGAATCGGACTTTGATGCGGGTTCCGTGTGGCTGAAAGGTTTGAACAACCTCGCCAATTTTGCCGGTGATCCTGATGGGGCATTTCCCCCCCGCCAATCTCCCCCAGGAAGCACTCAGGTTTACCCTGACCCGGTGCTGACCATGTGGGGAAATTTCTCCAACCTGCGCCGTACCTTGGCGGCTCTGGATGGGGGGACAGCCTATGTTGACCTCTCCCCGGCGGACAAAGCCAACCTGCACACGGCGGGCTGTACGATGGGTCTGCTGGCGACCAATACCCAGTGGTATCTGGATTGGGGCTATTTTGGGACGGGTAATGACTTCTATCGCCGCAACAATGGTAACCTTCCCCACACCCCTGGCAATCCTGATGCTCCGCCTTTGGGGACGGATAATGGCTCAACCGACATCCAAGTTGACTTACAACGGTTGGCGAGTGCGATGCGCCAGTTGCAGGATGGGGATACTAGCAACTATGAAATTGGTTCAGGGATTCTTAGTACTGTCACCGCCACCGGGAATGGTACCGGGGTAGGTAATCCCCAGCGTTACAACATCCCCGCCGAGTATTACATTGCCGCTCTCGCTCGTATCAGGGATGATCAGCCGTTCAGTACGGTAGCAGCCTCCAATTACCAACAGTGGAACCGGTTAGTCTATCTCGCTCGGATGGTGAATACCCGCTTGCAGATTGTCCGAGATCGTACCTATGGGTTCCGGGAGTATGTGCCAGGGCAATTTATCGGTCTGGAAACCGTTGCCACCAACTCAGGCTCTGGAGTTGACCCCCTCACGGGTTTGACCCGCCCAAACAATCAACGCTTGGCCTACACCTTCCGTTCCAACGAGATTGATGGGGATGACCCCTACGATGTTGGTCAGACGGTGAATTTACCCTGTGATTTAAGCCTAGAAGACATCAATTTCTTTGGCTACGCAGTGACAGGAGATGCGGCCAACATAAACAATCGTCTGGTCGAGCGGGAAATGGTGGCTTTAGCCCGTCTCTGCCCCACCCAGCCCAAGCATCCGTCCCTGTTCTACCTATTCCCAGGGGATTTGGATTCCAGTGGTGGGGTGGGCGGACCAGATGCACACGGGCATGACGGCACTTCTGGGATCAATATGCGAAACAGCAACGATCCCACCCCCTACAACCAGCCCAGTGGTAGTGGAACGAATGGTGCGGAAACCTTCTCTGAACCCTACGTACTCAGTACCTACATCGCTGAAACCGCCAACGATTTGGCCACCTACGAGGCGTTTACCATCGGTGACTTGAGTGCGATGGTTTTGCAAGACCGCAACCCGGATACGGACTGGGCTTTGCCAGCAGTGAACTTGGTCAGTGGTGCGCCGGTAACCAATGGCACCTTGTACCAACGGGAAACGGATTTGATCGTCAGTGCTGATGCGGGCACCGGGGGGGCGAGTTTGTCTTCCTACCGTACCGGCCTTGCCGAAAAAGCGATCTACAACGGGCGGCAGTTGCAGATGGGTCGGGTGATGGATGTTGACCTTGGTCTCCTGCGAGATGTGAATCTAGCCCCCTTTGGGAATGATGCCTGGTTAGCAGTAGGTGAGATTGCCACCGCCGCCACGTCTCGGATTGCGGGGGGGATCATCTACGCCTTCCGGGAAGATGCGGTGCGGGAAGATGCCATCCTGCGTCCCGCCAACACGGACTGGTCAGCCTATCAAGCCGATTGGCAAACCAACTTTGCCGATGGGCCGGTGCTGGCTCTGCGGATGAACCCCGACCCCCGTACCCCTAGCGACCCCCCGGTTACCCCGATCAATATCAGTGGTAAACCCGTGGATTACTACACTGACCCCGACCGGCGGGATCACGGCTTCCGCTTGGTGAATGGCAATGATATTAGTCGCCTCAATGCCCCGGCTGACCGAAATATCTTTGGGCTGAGCTTTATTAGCGATAATTCGGTGTACATCATGACCGAATTGGCTCGGGGCATCAGTGGGTTCAATCTCCACGCCAATGCGGGTGGAGCCGCCGTCCAAGAGTTTACGACTCTGTTGCCCTTCCCCTACAGTTTCAACCAGTTCTACGGTCGCCCCAACCGGAATTTGGCCTTTGCCACCCCGACTGGCGAGACCTGGCGACCGGCGGAAATCCTGGCCGATGGGATCACCCTGCTCACCCACAATTTCTGTGATGGCTATCAGGAACACGGCATCCGCAACGTGGACAACATTGATGGGCTATTTGGGAATGAATGCGCCACCGGTGCCCCCTCCGCCCGGAATACACCCATCATGACGGGGGGGATACCTGCCCGTGATGGTTGGGCACGGGAAAATCCCTACGATTTGGGGGCACCGATTATTCTAGGGAGTGATGGCACCCATCGCACTCGAACCGGTGCAGGAGCATCATTACAAGCCATCGTGCCGGTGAACAACTACAATGCCGTCACCGGTCGGGGGAATGTCCCCAACCGGGGCACCAACTACACCGTGAATGCGGTGATCGTAAGCGGCTTGGTGCCCTCCCGGCGCAACCAGTCCTACGGGGGTCTGCACAATTTCCCTCGCTTTATTGAGACGGGGAATAATCTGACCATCCAGGGTTCGCTGATCCAGTTGGCCTTCAGCAACTACGGTACGGCTCCCTTTGACTTTGACTCCTTCGAGCGTACCCAGGTAGGAGCCGCTGCTGAAAACATCCCCTACTACGGCCCACCGCAACGGTTGTGGGGGTATGACCCTGGTTTGCAGTACGCTCCGGCGGGGCCGGTGTCCCAACGGTTTATCAGCCCGTCCAATGCCCGGAACGAGTACTTCCTGGAGTTGACGGCGGATGACCCCTACACCTGTCAGATGAAACGCTTTATTGTCCCCGGTCAAACCTGTTCCTAGTGGAGATGCGGTTATGTTACCGATGCGATTCAATGCTCAAGCTGGGTTCAGTCTGATTGAAGCCCTGGTGGGGGTGGCCATTATCGGGGTAACAGCGGCGCTGATTCCGCCCGTAGTGACCCTCTCGGTGGCCGCCCGTGCCCAAAACCAAAGGGTCGAGCAGGCGGTGCGGTTGGCGCAGGGTCACATGGACTTGGTGCGCCTCCGCATGGAACGGGGGACGGCTGGGGGAACCGTCCCTGCCTTCGTTGACGATCTGAACCGCTTGGCACCGGTGGAGGGGGGGGCTTCGGTGGATGCCGTCCCACCACCGGGAGCGTCAACCTTGAGTGGTGCCCCCTTTTGTGACCTGGACAATCCTTCTACTCCCGTGGGGCCGCCCTGCCGGTTGGATATTGACGGGGATGGGCAGGCGGATTTTGGTTTGCAAGCCTTTCGGATTCAGCAACAAACCGCACCCACGGGGTTACCCCTTTCCTTCATTTTTGGGGTGCGGGTTTATCCCCGAGCGGTAGTCCAGGGTACTTATACGGGTACGCTGGGGACACGTCCGGCTCAGTCTCGGTTGGGGGCACCGGAAGCGGCCAGCAACCCCTTGGCTGTGCAGTACAGTCGGATTTTGGTGCCGGATTCTTCCCGTTCCTTGGGGAGCATCTGTCGCACCTTGGGGGGCGATGATACCTCCTGCGCCTTGGTAGATTAAACCTATGGGAAACTTCCTATGAACAAACTCAACCAACGCCTCTGCCTTCATCTGCTGAAAACCCGTCGCTTTACCCAGGCGGGCTTCACCATTGCCGAACTGGTGATCGGAGCCGCCATCGGTGCGTTTTTGATCTCGGGCATGATGTACCTGGTGGTGGAAATGACTCGGGTGGAGCGCACCCAAACCGCCCGCGGGGAAACGGAGCGGGAGATGGCGCAGTCCCTAGACTATATGGCCAATGAGTTGCGGGAAGCCGTATTGGTTTACGACCGTAATTGCTTGGGGGCAACCGGTACGGGGGAAGGGGCATCCTGCCCGGGTCTGGAACTACCGCAGAATACCGTATTAGCCTTTTGGCGGCGGGAGGAAGTGCCCGACCTGAATTTCCTCAATAGTGTCCCTGGCGCAACCGATCAGGCCAAAATCGAAAGCTACGCAAGTGGTTGTTCAACTCCAGACTGCGAGGCAGTGATGGACTATGTACGAACACAATACACTTTAGTTAGTTACGTCCTTTGTCCCAACCCCGGTCGCCCCGGCCCGAACTGTGGCTTTACCACCACCATTCAACCCCGGGGGCCGGCTCGCATTACTCGGGGCTATTTCCGCCAGTATGACTGGGGTACTGGCCCAGGCGATTTTGAAAACCGTTTGACTGGTTTAGAACCCTTGGAAAATCCCACCTGGCCTGGGACGATTCCTGATTGGGGTGGTGCCAATGCGGATACCGCCATTTTGGTTGCCAATGTGGATTGGGAGCCGCCTCGGGTGGATGTGAATTGTCCCACGGGCTATCTCTCGTCAACGGGAACGGGGGGCAGTAATACGGGGTTTCGCTCCTTCTATGCCTGCGTCCGGGAACGAGCGGGGGGAGGCACGGGTTTTGTGCAAGATGTGTTCGTCTATCTGCGGGGCAATGCCGCCGAACGGGCGGGCTTACGGGATATTGAAGCTACGGGCACGAATATCTACCGCCCTGCGGTCGAGACCCAAGTCCGCACCAGGGGTTCTTACAACCGTGTACCCAATTAGTTCCCAGGAGGTCAGAGCATGATGCGGACAACTCGCTTGCGTGGTACGGAGCAAGGCTTCACCCTAGTTGAATTGATTGTGGTGGTGGCAATTTTGGGGATTGTGGCCGCCATTGCCGCCCCCAGTTGGATCACCCTGATTACCCGCCAACGGCTCTACGATGCTCGGGGCAACGCCTTGGACAAAATTCGAGAAGCCCAAAGCCAAGCTCTGCGGACTTCTCGCCCTTGGGAAGCCTGTTTTCGGGATGTGGATGGTATCGTGTCTGTCTCAGTGCAACCCAGTAGCAACATTAATAGTTGCGCCAATCATACAAGCTGGCAACCTCTACTTGATGCTGGGGGGAATACCGTTGCGATTAAAACCGGTACCCCCGGCACCAGTGGTGCCCTGGGCAATTCCACCGATGGTTACAGTTTTCGCTTCGGTCCGATTGGGGATACGGAAGGCTTAGGGGCAGTAGCTCGGCAGTTGGTCTTCACCCCCCGAGGGCAAAATAATGGCCCATTCTACTGTGTGATCTCCGAAACGATTGTTGGTTCCGTGCGGGAAGGAACGATTCGCACAGGTACCCAGTGCCGTTAGTGTAATTTACACACATAAATCTTATTCATCCCCGCCCTTTATCAAAGGGGTCACCATTCTGGCCTGGTTCTTGCCGTGTTGGTATAACCAAGGTATAGCTGAAGCGTAGGAATTACCGCCAAGGCGCCGATGAAAACGGCAATTTCCCTCCCAGATTCAATTTTTGATGAGGCGGAAGCACTAGCTCAGCGGTTGGGCTTGTCGCGCAGCGAGCTTTATACGCAAGCGTTGCGAGCGTATTTGCAAAAGCACAATCGCAACCAAATTTTACACAAACTGAACCACGTTTACTCACAAGAGTCTTCTGAACTCGATACGATGCTGGCAAAAATGCAATTTATGTCTCTCCCTCGTGAGGATTGGTAGTGTATCGGGGAGAAATTTGGTGGGCGAATTTACCTGATCCAGTAGGTTCAGAGCCTGGGTACCGTCGTCCCGTTTTAGTTGTTCAAGATGATACCTTTATGCAAAGCCGTATCAGTACAGTTATTGCCGTTTTGATTAAATTTGAGACATTAGGTTTCACCCCCCTAGCCCCCCTTGCTAAGGGGGGAAATGGATTGATAGTCCCCCTTGTCAAGGGGGATTTAGGGGGTATCCATCTCAGTTCTATTTGAAATGACTATAGGGGCACCTCCATAAATTGAAAATAAGCGGTCGCAGGCACCGCCCCGGACTTGTTTTCCAAAATCGTGAGGCGACAACCTTACCCGACTTAGCTATAGTTTTCACCCCATGACCCCCCTAGCCCCCCTTGCTAAGGGGGGAAATGGATTGATAGTCCCCCTTGTCAAGGGGGATTTAGGGGGTATCCATCTCAGTTCTATTTGAAATGACTATCATTTTTCTACTGGTTCCAATAAATAGAGGTGTCCTATAGAATCGGTCTGCGCTTATTTCTTGCGTTTGGCCTTGCTCTGTTTCGTCAGTTCGGCGGCTTTGCGGGCTTGCGTGCGTTTTTCTGCTTCTTTTTTCTCTAGGTAGTAGTCGTAATTCCCGCGATAGACATGGAGCAACCCGTCTCGAATCTCCACGATTTTGTTAGTGGTTTGGGCGATGAAATAACGGTCGTGGGAGACGATCGCCACCGTGCCCGCATATTCCTGGATTGCCTGTTCCAGCATCTCTTTGGCGGGGATGTCTAAGTGGTTGGTCGGCTCATCCAAAATTAGGAAATTCACGGGTTTCCAGAGCATTTTTGCAAGGGCAAGGCGAGCCTTTTCGCCGCCGCTGATGTCCCGCACCTTCTTAAACACAGTATCCCCGGAAAAGAGAAACTGCCCCAACAAGTTCCGTACTTCTTGGTGATCCCGCTCGGGAAATTCATCCTGGATGGTAGCGAATACGGTTTTATGCAAATCTAGGGCTTCCGCTTGATTTTGTTCAAAGTAGCCGACCTGCACATTATGGCCGTAGCTAATCTCCCCCTCATTGGGCATTTCTGTACCAACGATAAACCGGAGCAGGGTGGACTTCCCCGTACCGTTTGCTCCTAAAAAAGCCACCTTATCGCCATTTTCGATCTCTAAGTCCGCTCCTAAAAACAGAATTTTGTCCCCGTAGGCGTGGGTGAGATTTTTGACGGAGACCGTAACTTTGCCACTGCGGGAGGGGGGTGGAAAGTGGAACTTGAGGGTTCTGACCTGACTGTCGGGAGCTTCTATTTTTTCCATTTTATCCAACAGCTTTTCGCGGCTTTTGGCTTGGGTACTGCGGTGGGCACTCGCCCGAAATCGCTCCACAAATACCTGCTGTTTTTCGATATACTTCTGCTGACGCTCAAAGGCACCCAGTTGGGCATCACGGTTTTCCGCTTTTTGCTCCAGATAACGCGAGTAGTTGCCAAGATAGGTGTTGGAAACGCCCCGCTCCGTCTCCACGATTTGGGTGCAGAGCCGGTCTAAAAAAGTCCGGTCGTGGGAGACGATCACCAGCGGCACTTTTTGCCCCTTCAGGTATGCTTCCAACCACTGAATGGTTTCCAAGTCCAGGTGGTTGGTCGGTTCGTCCAAAAGCATCAGGTCGGGGCTGGTGAGCATGACCTTCCCCAAATTGATCCGCATCTGCCAACCGCCGCTAAATTCCCCCACGAGACGCTCGCCGTCCCCCGGACTAAAGCCCAATTCGGGCAAGATTTTGTCGATCTGACTTTCCAGTTCGTAGCCGTACAGTTCTTCAAATCGCCGCTGCAAGCGGTCTAATTTTTTCAGGAGAGGATTAAAGTCTTCACCTTCTTTGATCTGCTCCAAGGCCAGATTCACCTGCGCTAGTTCGGCTTGAATCTGATTGGCTTCCGTAAATACCGACCAAAATTCATTTTTCACCGTATTGGTAAGGTCAACGGCAAACTCCTGGCTGAGATAACCGACTTTGAAATGACTGGGCTTGACGATGTGTCCCGCCGTCGGCTCGACCGCCCCCGCAATAATTTTTAATTGGGTGGATTTGCCCGCCCCATTTGCCCCCACCAGACCGATCCGATCGCCCGCTTTCACCTCCCAGTTAATATCCTTGAGGACTTCACCCGTGGGATAAATTTTCTGAATGTGTTCCAGGCGAAGCATAGATGGCACTGCCAGATGGTAACTCTATCTTAAAGGCTGGTCGCTACGGCATGGCGGGAGCAAGAGCGTTCTGCGCCCCATTCAGCCGATTGTGGGAGCGGTTCCAACATCAATTACAATGACCAGACCCGCCATTTGCGCCATTCTCCCGTAATGCTATAGTCTTAGCGACGTGTGCGTATTCTAACCATGCGGTTACCTCGTTTCTTGGTACAGATGCTCCTGGGCGTTGGCGTGGGGATTGTCCTGGCTTTCGGTGCCAGTTGGCTTTATGCCGCCGTGTTTCAGCCCCAAGTTCCGGTCGTATCTCCACAAGTTAGCCCTAGCCCAGAAGTTGCCGAAACCCCACCCCCGGAACTCCCCCCCGAAACCAAAGAACTGGTAGCGCAGGCGGGGAATCTCGTCAACCCACCCCGGGGGGATGTGCGGTTAATGGTGATGAGCGACCTGAACGATGCCTACGGCTCCACGACCTATGCGCCGGAGGTGACCAAAGCCATCAAGTTCATGCCCTTTTGGCGGCCTGATATGGTGGTCTGTAGCGGGGATATGGTGGCGGGGCAATACCCCTCCTTGACCCAAGCGCAAATGCGGGCCATGTGGGCGGCTTTTGATAAAAATGTGGCGGCTCCCCTGCGGCAAGCCAAAATGCCCTATGGCTTCACCTTGGGCAATCACGACGCGTCGAGTGCCTTGAGCGTGACGAAGAAATTTTTATTCCAGCAGGAGCGGGATATGGCCGCTGCCTACTGGCGCAATCCCCAGCATGATCCGGGGGTGAAATTTGTGGATAAATATGAATTTCCCTTCTATTTCACTTTTGAATTTAAGGATATTTTCTTTCTGGTTTGGGATGGTTCTTCCCACCACATTCCAGCGGACAAATTGGCTTGGGTGGAACGGGCATTAGCCAGCCCCCGGGCGCAGCAGGCAAAAATGCGAATTTTACTCGGCCATTTACCCCTGTATGCCGTATCCATCGGGCGGAATGACCCCGGCGAGGTGATGGAAAATGCCGACAAACTACGCGCCATGCTGGAAAAGTATAAAGTACATACCTACATCAGCGGCCACCACCACGCCTACTACCCAGCCCACAAGGGCAAATTGCAACTGCTCCACATGGGGATTTTGGGGGCGGGTCCCCGGCCATTGCTGACGGGCAATACCCCGCCCTGGAAAACCCTGACCATCGTAGATATTCGCTTCCAAACCCCGGAATTGACCACCTACACCACCTACGATATGCGGACGATGCAGGTGATTGACCAGAAATTGCTCCCCCGGTTTTTGACGGGGCACAATGGCATGGTTATGCGGCGGGATGTCAAACAACTGACGGCGAGTGAACAACAGACCTGTGAACAACAGTTGGGGGCGGCTCTCTGTACGGCCTAAAGGCTCAAGCCCTGGAGGTGAGCGCGGGGGTTGAACGTGCGGAGGCTGGCTAATTTCGTGTAAAGTTCCCGCTCGGCGGGGGTGAGATCGCCGGGGGCAACGATCTGGATTTTCAGTAGCAAATCGCTGCGACCTCCCTGGCCAGTCGGCCACCCTTTCCCCCGCAAGCGCAAGACCTGGCCGGAGCGCATACCCGTCGGGACGGTGACGGTGACCGAGCCATCCGGGGTAGGTACCTCGATCTGCGCCCCCAAAGCCGCTTCATCGGGGGTAATGGTCACCTCGGCGGTGAGGTTGGCTCCCTCGAACTGGAAAAACCGATGCGGGGGAAATTCCGCCACCAGGAATAAATCCTCCCGCTGGCCGGTCTGGGGGTGGAAAGGGCCTTGCCCACGCACCCGAATTTTGGTGCCGGGACGTGCCCCCGCCGGAATGCGTACCGTCAAGGCTTCATCGCCCACTTGCACCCGTTTTTGGGTGCCGCGAAAGGCTTCTACCCAAGTGAGGGCAATGGGGACTTCCCGGGGAATGGGACGGGTTTGCGTGCGCCCCGACGGAGTACCCGGATTCACCCGCCCCAGGAGTTCGTTGATAAATTCCTCAAAACTGCCATAGCGACCAAAATCAAAATCCTGGACATTGACTGCTTCCGACCGGGGGCGGCTGGCGGCAGGTTGCCAGTAGCGGCCAAATTGGTCGTATTTGCCGCGTTTATCCGGGTCGGAGAGGACTTCGTAGGCTTCGTTAATTTCCTTGAACCGTGCCTCAGCGACGGCGTTGCCCGGGTTCATATCCGGGTGGTATTGGCGAGCCAAGCGACGGTAGGTGCGCTTGAGTTCATCCGGTGTTACGTCCCGACTGACCCCCAGCACCGCATAGTAGTCCTTGTAGTTCGTACCGGCCATGATTACTGGGTTAAGGAATTCACAGAGCCATCCCTGGCTTGATCCTAAGCTACCATCCCCACGGATGACCAGCCCCGCCGGACAGACGGGCAATCTCTTTGCTCCGTTGCGTCAATTTGGGGTTATTATTAAGAATAGTGAACAAATTTTTAAGGTTCTCTACGCCCTGGGCAGGAGTCGTGTCATGAAGTTGTCTTGGAAAGTGGTACTGCTGTGGTTATTACCGGTTTTGATTATCGGTTTTTTCTTTTGGCAGGGGATGATGGGGCCGATGTGGCGGGAGAGTGGGTTGAATGCGGCCACGGTGCGGATGACCTACGGGCGGTTTTTGGAGTATCTGGACGGGGGACAGGTGCAACGGCTCGACCTGTACGAGGGCGGGCGCACGGCGATTGTGGAGATTACCGACCCGGAGTTGAGCAATCGGTTTCAGCGAATTCGGGTGGATTTGCCCACGGCGGGGCCGGATTTGATTGGCCGCTTGCGGCAGGCTCATGTGGATTTTGACATCCACAGCAGTCGGAACAATGCTGCCCTGTGGGGGTTGTTGGGGAATTTGGTCTTTCCCTTGGTGTTGATTGGGGGGTTGATTTTCCTATTTCGCCGCTCCGGGAATATGCCCGGGGGACCAGGGCAGGCCATGAGTTTTGGCCGCTCCCGGGCGAGATTTCAGATGGAGGCCAAAACCGGGGTTAAGTTTGAGGATGTGGCCGGGGTGGATGAGGCCAAGGAAGAATTGCAGGAAGTGGTGACGTTTTTGAAGCAGCCGGAGCGGTTTACGGCGGTGGGAGCAAAAATTCCCCGCGGTGTGCTCCTGGTTGGCCCACCGGGGACGGGGAAAACCCTGCTGGCGAAGGCCATTGCCGGGGAAGCGGGGGTGCCCTTTTTCAGCATTTCCGGTTCGGAGTTTGTGGAAATGTTTGTGGGGGTGGGGGCTTCCCGGGTACGGGATTTGTTCAAAAAAGCGAAAGAAAATGCCCCCTGCATTATCTTTATTGATGAAATTGATGCGGTGGGTCGCCAACGGGGTGCCGGGATTGGCGGCGGCAACGATGAGCGGGAGCAAACGCTCAACCAACTGCTGACCGAAATGGACGGTTTTGAGGGGAATACGGGGGTGATCGTGATTGCAGCCACCAACCGGGCGGATGTACTGGATGCGGCCTTGCTGCGTCCGGGGCGGTTTGACCGGCAGGTGATGGTGGATATCCCGGATATTAACGGGCGGTTGGCGGTACTGCGGGTACACGCCCGGAATAAAAAATTGGACGGCACGATTTCCCTGGAAATGATCGCTCGCCGCACCCCGGGGTTTTCCGGGGCGGATTTGGCGAATCTCCTCAACGAGGCGGCCATTCTCACGGCACGGCGGCGTAAGGAAGCAATGGGATTGAGTGAGATTGATGCGGCCATTGACCGGGTGGTGGCGGGAATGGAAGGCACCCCTTTGGTGGATAGCAAGAGCAAGCGGTTGATCGCCTACCACGAAATCGGTCATGCAATTGTGGGTACCCTGTTGCCCCACCATGACCCGGTGCAGAAAGTAACCCTGATTCCCCGGGGTCAGGCACGGGGGCTGACCTGGTTTATGCCGGGGGAAGATGCCATGTTGGTGTCCCGGGCGCAACTGTTGGCGCGGGTGACGGGTACTCTGGGCGGACGAGCCGCCGAAGCGGTGGTGTTTGGGGAAGCAGAGGTGACGACCGGGGCGGGGAATGACCTGCAACAGGTGGCGGCCTTGGCACGGCAAATGGTGACCCGGTTTGGGATGTCCAATTTTGGCCTGTTGTCCCTGGATGGGCAGATGGGGGAAGTGTTTTTGGGGCGGGATTTGGTGGCTCGGTCGGACTACTCCAACGAGGTGGCCTCCCTGGTGGATGTCCAGGTGCGGGAGATCGTCGGCCAGTGTTACCAACTGGCGTGCGACCTCATCGAAGCGAACCGGGTGGTGATTGACCGTTTGGTGGATTTGCTGATCGAGAAAGAAACCATTGATGGGGACGAATTTCGGCAAATTGTCGCGGAATATACCCCTTTGCCCCAAACCACCACGCCTGCGACCGTGTAGGGTATGTTTTGCCCCGACTGCCGCCATCGCTGATAATAGGTTCCCATGCGGGTGCTTTTAAGCGGTTATTACGGCTATGGCAACGGCGGGGACGAAGCTCTGCTGGTGACCCTGTTGCAAATGTTGCCGCCCCAGGTGGAACCGGTGGTGCTGTCGGCGCAACCCGAAGTTACCCAACGGTTGTATGGGGTCAATGCCTGTGACCGGTGGCATTTGGGGCAAGTGCTAACGGAATTACGCCGCAGTCGGGGGTTGATCTGGGGCGGGGGCAGTTTGATCCAGGACAGTACGAGCATTGCCAGTCCTTTGTACTACCTGGGGTTAATGTCCCTGGCGCAGGGGCTGGGGCGGCAAACTCTGGCTTGGGCGCAGGGGGTCGGGCCATTGCGGCGATGGTGGGTGCGGTGGCTGGCGGGGCAGGTGTTTCGCCGCTGTACCCAGGTGACGGTGCGAGACACCCCGGCAGCACAACAACTCCAGGGGTGGGGACGGTCGGTATTACTAGCACCTGACCCGGTGTGGGCGTTGCAAGACCAGCCCTACCCACCGCTTGGTGACCTGCCCGCCCCCCGGATTGCCGTAGCACTCCGCCCCCATCGCTATCTAACCCCGGCCTGGTTGGATGTAATTATTAAAGCGTTACAGCAATTTCAGCAGGCCACGGGCGTATGGGTGGTATTAGTCCCCTTTCAACCGGCGACGGATATGGCTTTAGCTACCCAACTACAGCAATTTTTGGGAGAGCGGGTGAGTATTATTCAACCCGACCACCCCGCCCAATTAAAAGGGGTATTTCGGGGAATTGAATTGGTGGTGACCATGCGCTATCACGGTTTGGTCATGGGGGCGGCGGCGGGATGCCGGTGTTTTAGCCTCAGCTACGACCCCAAGGTAAGTCAGTTGCAACAGGAACTCGCCATGCCGGGGCTGGATTTGCGGCAGGCACCACCTAAAGCGAGTGACTTGAGCCGTCAATGGCTTGACCTCTACGCCAACGGGGAGGGCTTGTCGCCGGAACAGGTGCAATCCTGGGTGGATCGGGCACTGCTGCACCGGGAATTGTTGCATCAGATGTGGGGGGGTTAGGGTTGGGGTTTGGTTGTGCGTGGTGTTACAACCATTTTTCTGGCGTTCATGCCAGGGTAGCTTTTAATCCATGCCACGCAGGCCAACAAGAACAACAGTCATAGGGACGCAACCCTTCAGGTTCTCTAGGGTATGAACATTTCAGCGAGATATAGTCGTTTCAGATAACAGTGAGACACTTATTAACCTATCCAGAGCAATGTCTACGTCGCATATGCTATTGGGGCTTAGATTGTTCCCAGCTTTATTAACCAGTAAGTGTCTCAATACTAATTGAAATAGCTATAATTTTCCGCTGGTTCCAACCACCCCCCAACAATGGGCACAGGCCGCCGGGGTAAATTCGGCAATGTTGAAACAAACGCTGATGCAGGCTCGGCATTTGTGGGCAGAACTGGCAGGCTTAACCCCGGCGGAGCTGGCGCAAATTGAACAGGAGCACATTGCTATCCACTAGGAAGTCAGTCATCCGTCCCCCCGGGTCAGGCTGAGGATTTCATCGGTGGTCAGCCCCGCCGTCGCTTTACCTCGCATGGTCGCCACTACTTCCATTCCTCGGCGTGAGGGTGTGGTCATTTGATACCGCTACGATAAAAAATCCAGAAAAAGTTTCACCTCCTCCAGGGCGGGTTGGGGGAGCTTGCGAAGGATGTCCAGGATTTCTGTTTCTGTGTTGGTCAAGTTATTCCCTCCCTCAACGGGGCGGTGAAGTTTAGTCACAGGGAGACCGCCTGCTCCAGTCACCGCCCCTGACTATGCTACTCGCTTCAACGAAGCTGTGGGGTTTAGCCACAGAAAGACGAGGGGGTGGGGTTGATGACTCCTCCAACGCCATTCGGTTCACCCCCACGGGTGTGGGGACAACCCACCGCAGGCACAATCTCAATCCCCACGTATTCAGGTTCACCCCCACGGGTGTGGGGACAACGCCCTTGGGACTGGTTTTGAGTCTCGCTCCACACCGGTTCACCCCCACGGGTGTGGGGACAACGTTTTGTTCGGGGATGAGGGGGGCATGAGGGGTATCCGGTTCACCCCCACGGGTGTGGGGACAACGAACGGCGGCTGGTTTCATCCAGGTTCGGCTGAGCGGTTCACCCCCACGGGTGTGGGGACAACGGGACGGTGGGGCTGCCCAAGGCTTTTTATTTGCTCGGTTCACCCCCACGGGTGTGGGGACAACAAAGGTATGGAGCGACAGACACTCTGTAGTCCGCGGTTCACCCCCACGGGTGTGGGGACAACGGTTTAGATGAGGTTTAGATTTTGTACCTGACAACGGTTCACCCCCACGGGTGTGGGGACAACTATCCTCGTAGTCCCAACGTACCAACAGTTCCCCGGTTCACCCCCACGGGTGTGGGGACAACACCAACCCCATGTCTTCCCCCGCCATGCGTACTACGGTTCACCCCCACGGGTGTGGGGACAACATAACCGTTCCGTTTCCCAGTCCGACAGAAACGCGGTTTACCCCCACGGGTGTGGGGACAACGCTCAAATCATCAGAACCAATCAGATGCAACAGCGGTTCACCCCCACGGGTGTGGGGACAACAGCACCACCCCCGCAGGCCACACGCCCCCCGCCGGTTCACCCCCACGGGTGTGGGGACAACGAGCATTCCCAAGAATGCACTTGCCCATCAATCGGTTCACCCCCACGGGTGTGGGGACAACGCACCCCATGCTCCACCGCAAACCGCCGCTCCACCGGTTCACCCCCACGGGTGTGGGGACAACCATTACGCAATC
Source organism: uncultured Synechococcus sp. (assembly GCA_964481635.1). Taxonomy (GTDB): domain Bacteria; phylum Cyanobacteriota; class Cyanobacteriia; order Gloeomargaritales; family Gloeomargaritaceae; genus Gloeomargarita. The sequence continues at coordinate 488 of CAYZTU010000041.1, read as the reverse complement.
TCTGGGCAAGTTGGCGCATCGCGGTTCACCCCCACGGGTGTGGGGACAACGTTTAGGAGGGGTCGCCCTGTTAGTACAGGTTGAGGTTCACCCCCACGGGTGTGGGGACAACCGCTCACTGTGCTCTGGTGGGTGGGATGCTCGTCGGTTCACCCCCACGGGTGTGGGGACAACTTTTACGGGGTGCCGTCTTGAGGATGCGGTCGCTCGGTTCACCCCCACGGGTGTGGGGACAACGGCAGGCAGAGATGCCTACTTAAAAGGTAGAGGACGGTTCACCCCCACGGGTGTGGGGACAACTTAATTCCCCCATCACATTCCCAAGATTCTGCACGGTTCACCCCCACGGGTGTGGGGACAACTGACTGTAATAGGATCGCCGGGTTGGTTGAGTTCGGTTCACCCCCACGGGTGTGGGGACAACTTGATACAGCGGCATTCCAGGGGTGGATATTGATCGGTTCACCCCCACGGGTGTGGGGACAACT
>CAYZTU010000040.1:0-22569 GCA_964481635.1 uncultured Synechococcus sp. | reverse complement strand
TATTTAACTTCATTCACCACTATAATGAATCATTACTTACATAGCACTACCCGGGTATCAATAGAAACCACCAGAACCGGACGCTTTTTCGTGTCTCCACCTTGTTTCAGGGCTTTTGACAGATAGACGCATCCTTGTCGGGGAAAATGGGGGGCGTTCATGGGGATGGCGCACAATCCTCATCCCAAGACCCCATGGCTCCTTCTTGGGTCTCTTGCGCCCACTCAACTTCCACATGGCTATCACCGGCGGTGGTGTCTCGGTAAAACTGCACCAGTTGGGTCTCCATTTGGGTGACCCGCCACAATTTCAAAGCGGCTTCGACCACGGCAGAGCGATTCTTTGAGACCTGGTCAATCGCATCCAGCAGTTTTGCATCAATGGTGACGGTGACCCGCCGCTTGCCCGATCCACTGGTCATAAAATTTATGCTAATCAGAGATGTGATTTTTTATCATATTTTCAATCTTATCAAGAAACCAGGTTTCCTGACCCATTCCCCGTCATCGCTGGCGGGGTAGGCTGGGTATGTTGACTGGGTAAAGCGCATGACACGTTCCTTGGCTCGGATTGCGGGGTTGGTGGCGGTCGCCACGTTTTTGAGTAAAATTCTGGGGCTATTCCGGGAGCAGGCGATTGCTGCCGCTTTTGGGGTGGGGGCGGTGGCGGATGCCTACAGTTATGCCTATGTGATTCCGGGGTTTTTACTGATTTTGTTGGGGGGCATTAATGGGCCATTTCACAGTGCGATTGTGAGTGTGGTCAGCAAATACGAGGAGACAGAGGCGGCGGTGATCGTGGAAACGGTGCTGACCTGGGTAACAGTGTTTTTACTGGTTTTCAGCGTGGGGATGGTGGTGGGGGCGGAGCCGTTGATGCATTTGGTGGCACCGGGGTTGAGCCAAAGTCCTGCGGGTCAGGTCACCCAAACCATTGCGGTGGCGCAGTTACAAATCCTGGCTCCCCTGGCGGTATTGGCGGGGTGGATTGGCATTGGGTTTGGGGTGTTGACGGCACGGGATCAGTATTGGCTGCCCGCCATTAGTCCGATTTTTTCGAGTGTGAGTGTGCTGGTCGGGTTGGGGGGGGCGTGGCTCTGGTGGGGGAACCGGCTTTTAGAACCCCAATTTGCGTTGCTGGGGGGGCAGGTACTGGCGGGGAGTATCCTGGTCGGGGCGGTGGGGCAATGGCTGGTGCAGTTGCGTCCCCAGGCACGGATGGGGATTCTTTGGGGACGGTTGCGGTGGCAGTGGCGGCATCCGGGGGTGCAGTCGGTACTGAATGTGTTATTACCGGCCACGTTTGCTTCGGGAATGTTACATATCAATGTCTATGTTGATCTGCAATTTGCGTCCTATATTCCGCAGGCGGCGGCGGCGTTGGGTTATGCGAATTTGCTGGTGCAGGCACCCCTGGGCATTTTGTCGAATATGATTTTGGTGCCCTATTTGCCTGTGTTTTCCCGGTTGACCGACCCCCAGGATTGGCCGGAGTTGACCCAGCGGCTGCGGCAAAGTTTGGTGCTGGTGGCTCTGGTGATGATGCCCTTGGGGATACTGCTGGCGGTGTTGGCTTTGCCCATTGTCCGGCTGGTGTATGAACGGTATGCCTTTGATGGGGAGGCATCGCAGTTGGTGGCGGGGATTTTGGCCGCCTACGGGGTGGGGATGTTTGTCTATCTGGGGCGGGATGTGCTGGTGCGGGTGTTTTATGCCCTGGGGGACGGGGATACGCCGTTTCGGTTGAGTATGGTGGGGATTGGTCTCAATGCCCTGCTGAATTGGGTTTTTGTGCGCTGGCTGGGGGCACCGGGCTTGGCCTTGGCGACGGCGGGGGTAAATTTGGTGACGTTTATCGCTTTGTTTATACTATTGCACTACAAATTGAACGGGTTGCCCTGGCGCAGTTGGTTGGGGGTGTTGGCACAAATCACCTTGGCTAGTGGGGTATCTGGGGCGGTGGCCTGGGGGTTGTGGCAATGGGCGCAAGGGGTGTTGGGCAGTTTTTGGGGGTTACTGGTGGCGGGAAGTGCGGGGTTGCTGGTGTTTGCGGGGGCAATCATGCTGTGTAAAATTCCCGAAACCGTCCTTCTCACGGATAAAATTTTGGCTCGCTGGCCGGGTCGCCGTTGAAAATTTCTATCCCATACGCTAGAATCGCTCCAATCTGATGGCTCCAGAGATTTTCTCTGGTTTTTTTGTGTCATCGCTTTCAGGAGTCCCTATGGCAACCTGGCAACAGTTCGTGGCTTCCGGCATTTTTTTAGGTGTCATTTTCCTGCTAATGACCGAATGGGTAAATCTGGTCATTGCAGCATTTATGGGGGCAATGTTGCTGGTTTTTTTGAATGTTGTCACCTTGGGGGAAGCGATTAATTACATTGGTAAAAGTTACGGCACATTGGCTTTATTTTTTGGGGTGATGGTGTTAGTGCGAGCATTTGAACCCACCAAAGTTTTTGATTATCTAGCCGCCCAAATTGTGCTACTCGGTAAGGGGAAAGGCCGGAATTTACTTCTGGGGGTGGTGGGGATTACCACGCCGATTTGTGCTGTATTGCCCAATGCCACGACGGTAATGTTGCTCGCCCCGTTGTTGCCGCCCATTGCCCAGGATATTGGGGTGGATTTTGTGCCCTTACTAATTCTCATGGTATTTATTGCCAATTCGGCGGGTTTGCTAACCATTGTGGGTGACCCGGCGACCTTTATTGTTGGGGATGCTATTAATCTCAGTTTTGTGGATTATCTGATGCGTTTGAGTCTGGGGGGGGCGGTGGCGATTGGGGTGGTCGTGGTGATGCTACCCTTTTTATTCCCAACGATTTGGCGCAAACAATTGGACAATTTAGAAACCCTACCCCACCCGAAAATCAATCATCCCCGGGTGTTAGCCATTGGGATTATCATCGTCATTTTTGTGTTAACGATGTTTGTCATCGGTGAGTCTTTGCCCCAGAAAATTTCCCCGGCGGCGGTGGCGTTGATGGGGGCGGCTCTGGCTCTATTTCTCAGCCATCACAGTGGCATTGATCATGTGAATAATATCCTCCGGGATGTGGACTGGGGGACGTTGATTTTTTTTATGAGTATTTTTGTACTGATTGGGGGTTTGGAAAAGACCGGTGTCATTAGTGGTTTATCCGGGGTTTTGAGCGCAATTTTAGGTACGAATATCCTTTTGGGTTCGGTGGTATTGATATTTTTTGTGGGGTTGATTTCGAGTGTGGTGCCGAATATTCCTCTGGTAGTGGCGATGGTGCCGTTAATTAAACAATATGTGGTAAGTGTGGGGTTGGCTCCGGCGGAGGTGTTGCAACTGGGGTTTGAAGGCCAATTTCCCGATGTGGTTTTGCCTTTGTTTTACGCCATGATGTATGGAGCGACTTTGGGGGGAAATGGGACTTTGGTGGGAGCTTCATCTAACATTGTGGCGGCGGGGATTGCGGAACAGCACGGGCGACGGATCACGTTTAGAACGTTTTTGCGCTACGGTATTCCGGTGATGCTGGCGCAATTGGTGGTAATTACTGCATATATGGTGGTGCGGTTTTTTGTGTTTTAGAGGCTCTTAAATCAAAGGTTGCAAAACCCGTTGCATGGCCTGTTTTTGCTCTAAATCGTAGCCCCACCGGTCAAGGAAATTACTGTAAATCCCCGCTTCGCCCCCCGCATTCCGGGACAATTCCTGGGCTTTGGTGCGGATGGCCGGTAGGGTCAGTCGTGCAATTAACCCCTGGGTACGCCGTTGTACTTGATCCGAACCCTGCGCCAACGTTTCATCCTGGTTGCGCCGGTGGGTGATCCCCATAGCGGTGGACATGACCAGATTTTTGACTAACAATTCGCTGACAATTGCGGGAGAACTTTGCAGGGCATTAATTAAAAATTCATCCAGTTGGTCAGCAAGTTCATCGTCTAAAGTTAAATACGTCACAAAAAAGCCCCTGGCTCCATTGTCACTTTGCACCAAAAATCCCACTCCCTGGGCAAATTCTTGGGCATTGATTTCCTGATTAATTCGGGCAGTAATGAGAGTCTGAGTCTGTTCAATCCCCTGTTCAAAACTAATATCCGTCGGAACCATCAAGGATATGGATGCCATGATTAAATTCCCCAATAGGAACGCCACCATGCCCAAGGCAAATGCGCTAATTTCCCCGGCAAAGACACATAGGCACGCTGGTTAAAAACATCATAATCATTCCCCTCAATTTGATCCAAAATCCGCCGGTAATTCATCAGTGCCGTCCACACCGGCCAGCGGGCATCCCCACACAGTTCCTTCACCCCCGGTTCCGCCTCGATGAAATAGGCTCTGGCTCGTTCAATTTGAAATTTCATCAACCGCCGCCACGCCGAATTGATCACCCCATTTTTTAATTCGGCAACCGTGTAGCTGTAGGCGGTTAAATCGGCAACCGGCAGGTAAATTCGCCCCCGTTGCAAATCCTCCCCCACGTCCCGGAGAATGTTGGTCAACTGGTTGGCAATCCCCAAAGCCACGGCTGCCCGCCGTACCGCCAGGGAATCTTGGCGTGCCCCCATGATCGCCAAGGACATCAGCCCCACCGTGCCCGCCACCCGGTAACAGTAGGTTTCCAGTTCCGCAAATGTTTGATAACGGCATTGGCACAAATCCATCCGCTGCCCCGCAATCATGTCCCGAAAGGGCTGCATTTCCAAGGGAAACTCCTGCGTGGCCGCATACAAAGCTAGGTCATAAATGTCCTGGGGATGACCCGCAAAGGTTTTTTCTAACTGGGTTTCCCAGTCCTGCAATGTGCCTAACGATGTGCTGTCACACTGGGGGCCATCCACCAACTCATCCGTGCGCCGACACCAGGCATAGATCGCCCACACCGCCCGCCGTTTGTGCGGAGCCATGAGCAAAGTGCCCAGGTAAAAAGTTTTGGCGTATTCCGCCGTCACCCGCTCGCACTCGGCATAGGCTTGTGCCACCGCATCGGGCTGTAGTTCCACGGAAAGGGGAAAGGTCACCGCCATAGGAATCAACGGACTGCGACGGGAACCTGCGCCGTTTGGGAGAAATGAGCCGCCACCGCCTGCGCCGCTAGTTTACCAGAAAGTACCGCCCCTTCCATACTGCCCAGGTAGCGTTGCAGAGTGTAACTGCCCGCCAAAAAGAAATTAGCAACCGGGGTCTGCTGGGTCGGGCGATATTGTTGCCGCCCCGGAACTGCTTGATAGACCGAGCGGGGGGTTTTGACGATTTTATATTTGCGTAATTTGGCCGGGTTGTCCCCCGTCAAATGCTGGGGAAAAAGTTTTTCTAATTCCCGCATGGTTACGTCTAAAATCTCCGCTTCGGAACGGTCAATCCAATCTTTAGCGGGAGCCAACACCAACTCCAGCATGGAACGATCCGGGTCGCTGTACTCTTTGCAGGTATTGCTCATGTCCGCATATACACTCAACACCGGCGAGCGGGAAAAGAGTAAATGATCCACATCGCTGAGTTTGCGGTCAAACCACAGGTGAATGTTGATCACCGGCACCCCTTCAAGTCCTTCTAATTTTTGGAAAAACGGCAGGGATTTCCAGGCTGACGGCAGGAGCACCTTCAGGGGATCAACGGATAGGGCAGACACATAGGCATCGGCTTGCACTGAATAATCCGCTTGCCCATCCAACCCCCGCACCACCATGCCCGCCACCGTATGATCGGGGTTCAAAATATACTCTTTCAAGGGGGATAACAAATGCACTTCCCCCCCCCGCTCGGTAATATAATCCACCATCGGCTGACACAAACGCTCCGTGGGAGAGCCATCCAAAAAGGCAATTTTCGAGCCGTAGCGTTCCTGCAAAAAACGATTTAAGGCCGTCAAGGGAATGGTAGCCGAAACCTGATCCGGGTCTAAAAAGGTCAATGCCTTAGAAGCCGCCACAAAAATATCACTGTTCACCCGCTCATCAATGCCCTGCTTTTGTAACCATTCCAGCAGGGTATATTGATCCATGTCTTCCACATACTTTTGCCCCCGCAACATCGCCGGCGTTAACCCCAGGGCAAACCGAAATTTTTGCTCCCAGGTGAGCATATCATTGTTGCGTAAAATGGCAGTAATGATATTAAAGGGCGTGGGAATATCCGGCACATCAAACCGGGATAAGACCCCCGGCTTTTCCGGTTGATTAAAAATCAAGGTGTGCTGTTTCCATTGCAACCGGTCGCTGATGCCCAGTTCGGCCAGCAATTGCAACATATTCGGATAGGCACCAAAAAAAGCGTGCAGGCCGGTTTCGTACCAATCTCCCTCCTCATCCCGCCACGCCGCCACCAATCCCCCCAAGACATCCCGGCTCTCACAAATCACCGGCTGGTGCCCCGCATCCACCAAATACTTGCCACAGGCCAAACCCGCCAAACCCGCACCTGCAATCGCTACCCGCATATCCCGTCCCTAAGCCGCTACTTCTCCCTAGTATAGGCCAAGCGTTGGAGATGTAACAATTCCGTAATGTTCTCATTCGCAGATTCACCTATTCAATCCCGACTATTTTAGTCGGATATGATTTGACGGGAATGAGGGGCGTTGGTTACGATGGACACAATTTCTCGTTTCCCCAGGAATGAACGTGATGGTAGCCACCCCGACCCATACCGCCACCTTTTCCCATCTCCAGTGCAAGGAATGCGGGGCGCAGTACCCCCTGGCGGCGATGCACGTCTGTGAGTTGTGCTTTGGTCCGTTGGAGGTGAAGTACGATTTGGCGGCGATGCGGGCGCAGGTGACCCGGGAGACGATTGAGCGGGGACCCCATTCCATCTGGCGGTACCGGGCGTTTTTACCCGTGGAGAGCGAGCATCCCATTGATTTAGGCACGGGCATGACTCCTCTAATCCGGGCGGAGCGGTTGGGGCGCAGATTGGGGTTACGAAATCTTTGGATCAAAAACGATGCGGTGAATATGCCCACCCTGAGTTTCAAAGACCGGGTGGTGTCCGTGGCCTTGACCCGTGCCAGGGAATTGGGCTTTACCACGGTGGGCTGTGCCAGTACGGGCAACCTGGCCAATTCCACGGCAGCCATTGCCGCCCATGCGGGGTTGGAGTGCTGCGTGTTTATTCCGGCGGATTTGGAAGCCGGAAAAATCCTGGGGACGCTGGTCTATCGCCCAACGGTGATGGCGGTTAAGGGCAACTATGACCAGGTGAATCGCCTCTGCTCGGAGGTAGCGAATAGCCAGGGCTGGGGGTTTGTGAATATCAATTTGCGTCCTTATTATTCGGAAGGTTCTAAAACCCTGGGGTTTGAGGTGGCGGAACAGTTGGGCTGGCAGTTGCCGGATTGCATCGTCGCTCCCTTGGCCAGCGGTTCCCTGTTCACCAAGATTCACAAGGGCTTCCGGGAGTTTGTCCAGGCGGGGCTGGTGGCGGATAAACCCGTGCAGTGCCACGGTGCCCAAGCCCAGGGGTGCGCCCCCATTGCCCAGGCATTTAGCGAGGGGCGGGACTTCATTGCCCCGGTCAAACCCCACACGATTGCTAAGTCCATCGCCATTGGCAACCCCGCCGATGGGGTCTATGCCCTGGATTTAGCCCGGAAAACCGGGGGGCAGATCGCCGCCGTGAGTGACCCGGAGATTATCGCTGGCATTCAGCTTTTGGCGGAAACCGAGGGCATTTTCACGGAAACGGCGGGCGGGACAACGGTAGCCGTATTACAGAAACTCGCCCAGTCCGGCCATATTGACCCCGATGCCCTGACCGTGGTGTACATCACCGGCAATGGCCTAAAAACCCAGGAAGCGGTGCAGGGGGCGATTGGCGAACCGTTGACGATTGAACCGCATCTGAGCAGTTTCGCCCGGGCGTGGGAGCGTTCCCAAACCCTAGAGCGGTTGGAATGGCAAGAGGTACTGGTGTAGGGTCAAACCTTCACACTACTGCGAGCCGGGTCAATGTCGATCATAAATTGCAGACATTGCGCCGGGTTCATGGTTTCCGGGGCAAAGTTCATTTCCCCAGAATATTTCAGATACAGGCGGCGCATTTTTTCCGGGCTACCTTCGTCAATTTGCACCAGTTTCATAGACCACTGCACAAATTCCCGGTGCAGTACCGGCTCAAAGGCGATGATTTCCGCACTGTGATGGCGGGGGTCTTGCAAAATCCGGTGATAGGTATGGCTAATGGCCTGACGGCTCCCCTCCAAAATTTGCAAAAATACGCTATTCCCAAAACACAATAACCCCGTCAGCCCCACATGGCCGTTATTCACCTCGGATTTAGCCATGATGTCCCGCAAATCGTTGTACCCCAATCCCGGCACCGCCCGACTGATGTAAATCATCCGATACAAACCCATAACCCACCCCCAAAACGACCCCTTACCAGGATAGGCAATTTTTGGGGTTCTAGGACTCAGGCCATACCTGCACCATCCACCGGGTCAGCGTTGCCATCCCCAGGACAATCAGGCTCAAAATTAGGGAACCGATGAGGAGCCGCCCCAGGGCGACCTGCAAAACCAGGGACAATCCCACCAGGGTCACCCCCCACAGGCCAAGCAGCCAGGGAACCCGCAACCAGACCCGTCCCCATACCCACATGGCTCCGCCCAGCAGCACACCGAGAAACAAACTCAACCCCACGGGCAGGGACAGCCCCACCACCGCAGCCACCACCAGCAAACCCAATTCTCCCCCCAGCAGGGCGGCTCGCAGGGACAAAAGCCAAGCCGGTTCCCCCCGCTGCCGGGACGGGGGTGAGGATACCGGGGCGGGTGGCAGGGGGGTGGACAGGGGGCGCAGGGGCTTGGAACTCGGCGGCAATTGCACCCGCCGGGGCAACCGGTGTAATTCCGTCAACACATCCCCCGCATTAGCGAAGCGTTCCTGCACCACCAAGCGCACCATCCGGTCCAGAATCCCACTCACATGGGGGCTGAGATGCACCTTGTCCCGCCATTGCCACGTCCCCAGGTAGGCATCGTATAGGTCTTCCGGCGGTAACCCGGTCAACAAACGCAGGCAGGTCACCCCCAAACCGTACAAATCCGTGGAGGGGTACACATCACCGCCGTGATACTGCTCCGGGGCGGCGTAGCCCGTTGTGCCCACCGTCGTCCATTTGGAGGTGGTAAATAAATCCCGCACCGCCCCAAAATCCAGCAGGTAAATTTTGCCCTGGCGATGGCGCATGATATTAGCCGGTTTAATATCCCGATGGATGATATTACGCCCATGGACAAATTCCAAAATTGGCAAAAGTGCTTTTAATAATTCTACGATTTTCCCTTCATCGTAAGGCCCCAAGCGTTGTAATTCATGTTCCAAATCTTCCCCATCAATATATTCCTGCACCAGATAAAAATTCTCTTGAATTTGGCTAAAATGGCCGAATTTTGAGACTTCCAGAGGGAAATAGGCGTACAAATCCGGGATGGCATCGTGGTCATTGCCCACTTTTTGTAAAACCGTTGCTTCCCGGGCAAACAACCGTCGTGCCATGACAATTTCTTCCTCATTCATCCCCTCAGGACGAAAATGTTTAACAACGCAATGTTCCATGTTGGGTAAATAGCGGTCAATCGCCAAAAAGGTCGCCCCAAATCCCCCCCGCCCCAGGGGTTTAACCGGCAGATACGCCCCCGCCAAAATCAAGGGCATCTGGCAGGCACGGCAATGGATTTGGGAAATACTACGGAGTTGCTCCTCATCAATATCCACCCGGTTGAGCGGGGCGGGACAGCCGGGGCGGGTACAATACAAATTCATGTCAGGTAAGCCTACCGCTCCAGGAAATCATGTTCGGGGTAGAACCAGATTACCTGTATTCTAGTCAGATTTTCCTTATCCCACCCGGAACCGGTGCCAAGGGGTGACCGTCTATCCTTCTGGCTCTTTACGGCAATGCTGCAATGAACCTCCGCCCCTTTCTGGACACATTGATCCCCCTCGCCGGCGGGTTGTGGCTGGGATTAACCTTCCCCCCGGTTGCCCAAGCCATCCCCCGCACCTATGCCCCGGTGGACATTGCCCCCTTTCGCAACGAGAGCGACCCCAACCCTTTGCTCTTGGCCATTCGCACGTTTGGGCAGCGGGAAGGGGCATTTCCCGAAGGACTGCGCTCGGAACGCTTGACGGTGAATTATATTAGCCCTGAGCGGGCGGTGGTGGAATTGACGACCGATGGGTTGGCGGATGACTCGGTAGCCGCCCTGCGTTATCGCTTGGAAATGCGGTTGCGCCAAGACCGCTGGGTGTTGGTGGCCGCCGGTCGGCAAAATCGCTGTCGCCGCACCCCCAATCCCCAACTCTGGACGGGGCAGATTTGTCCCTGAGCCTACGGGAATTGAGTTGATAAGAGGGCACCTAACCCCGGAGATATTGCCCAATCAACCGGGCGATGGCCACACTAGCACCCGCCGTCCCCATCCGTTGGCGACCGTTGCGGGCAACGAAATTCAACTCATCCGGGTCGGTGAGGAGTTCCTGCAAGACCGGCCCGACGGCGGTTGGTTCAGGCACGAGTCGGAGGGACGAGCCGAGGAGTCGCTGTTGATAACGGGCGAAGTGACGGGTGTACTGGGGGCCGCCCCCCGGAAAAGTCACCACCGGCTTACCCAAACCCACCAACTGTTCCGTCGCCGTCCCCGCCAAAGCAATCCCCGCATGGGCTAAGTGCAAACAATCATTGAAATGTACCTGCGTCACCACCAACCCCACCTGGTCATAGCCAAACCCCACCCCCGGAAACACCGGCCAGCGGTACTTTTGCAGGGTCGTCTCGATCAGCGTGCGGTCTAATCCCGGTGCAATCGCCGCCAGAAACAAAACCTGGGGAGCGGTTAAATGCTCGATCACCCCCGGCAAAGCCTTCAGGATCAATTCCCAATTTCGGTAGGCTTCCGGGGCACGGGAACCCGGCAGTAACACGATCACCAACGCTTCTTCAAACCCCGGAATCTGCAGTTGCCCCGGCGGAGCCAGCGCATCCATCATGGGGTTCCCCACCCAGGTCACCGGCAACCGCCAGCGTTTCAGCCAGGTCGTGGTCAACTCATCCCGGGGAAAGGTCGCCACCGACTGTTGGATCAACCACCGTTCCCAGGGGTAAAACACCGAACCCGCCCACCCCTCCAGCCAGTGGGTTTTGGGTAACCGCCCCTGCTCATCCCGCAAATGGTATTCCGATTTCGCCGTCGCCACAAAAACAAACGACCGGCCACTTTGCCACGCCAACCACAACGGCCAAATATCCCCCACCGCCAAGACCAGCCCGCGGGGAGCCGTTTGCGCCCATTCCCGCACCGCCCGCCGCTGTTGCCCCACCAAGCCCCACAAACCCGCCCGCATATCCTGCGCCAGCCCGGTTTGCAAAAACCCTCCCGAGGGCAAATTCCGCACCGGCCCCACCAGGGGAATCCCCAGTTGCCGGTAGGTGTGCCCCGTCCCCACCAAGGGTAGTGCCCGCAGGATGGCCGCCGACTCCACCTGTTGCACCGCCGCCAAAATCGTCCCGGCGATGCGGTCTTCCCCGTGCCCATTACTCAAACACAATAGTCGCATGGATGCCTAAGACAGGATATGCAGGCGAATTATCATAGGAATGGACTGATATTACCGCAGAATACTCCCCATGGAGACCCAGCCGCCCGCCACCGCCGATTATGACCGGGATTTTTACGCTTGGACGCAGGCTCAGGTTGAATATCTCCGCACCCAAAAATTTCACCTCCTCGACCTCGACCATCTCTGTGAGGAAATCGAATCCCTGGGCAAACAACAAAAACGGGAACTGCGCCACCGCCTGGGAATTTTACTGGGTCATCTGCTGAAATGGACGTACCAACCCACAGCCCGTTCCAAAAGCTGGCGAGCTACCATTCAGGAACAAAGGGAACGCATCAGCGAACATCTGGAGGAAAATCCCAGTCTGAACCCCTATCTCCCTGAAGCCATCCAGAAAGGTTATCGAGATGGCCTGAACCTAATTAACCGGGAAACCCCCCTCGACCCGGCACAACTTCCCCAAGCCTGCCCGTTCTCGGTATCCGAGATACTTACAGAACCCTTGGGGGATACCGCTAGCAATAGGATTTGAGTCTTGCATAACGGTTGCAGGGGCAGAGTGTCTGGTACACAGGCTACGCCAGCACGAAGTGTGCCGCAGGCATTGCCTCTGTCACAGAAGCACCTGCGGTGTATGGTTCTATGGCTACGTCACGCAAGCTAATGTCCTACGGACACGCAAGCTAATGTCCTACGGACACGCAAGCTAATGTCCTACGGACACGCAAGCTAATGTCCTACGGACACGCAAGCTAATGTCCTACGGACACGCAAGCTATCAGCATCTGGGTTCGCCAATCGGATAATGTTTCTATCGCAACTTGTCTCAACCATGGGCTGGCAAGCATTTCTTGGCATTGCGGTTGGCTTGCTTGACTAACCATGCTATGATTTAAAATATATTTTTTTCTAAAAGCTTCTCACCCTCATCCGCACAGCTTCTCAGCGATAGGGAGACATAAAGTTTATGAAACTAACGAAAGCCACCTGGGTACTACCAGGTTCGGTGGGATGTTTGTTGCTGGCCGTTCCCGCCCAAGCCGCCCAATTAAACCGCTGGCAATTTAATCCAGACACCCATTTACTGGAATTAACGACGGAAAGTGCCGCCCAACCCCGGGTGCAGGTGTTGACACAACCGACCCGGGTGGTGATTGACCTGCCGAGTACCCAGTGGCCGGTGGGGCGGGAAATTCAGAATTTTCAACGGGGACAGGTGCGTCAGGTGCGGGTCGCCCAGTTTGATGAAACCACGACCCGGGTGGTGGTGGAATTTCACCCCGGTCAAACGGTCACGGCTCCGCAGGTGCAGGTGATGCCCGTCGGTCAGGGTCGCTGGCGGATTCAACTCCCCGGCGGGGTAGTGGCGGCGGCTCCCGTGCAACCGGAATTACTCCAAAATCAAGGGGCGGGTGCCATCCTCCGGGGGCTACGGGCGACGGGAAACGGCATTTTTCTCCAGACCCAGGGACAAACCGGAGCGACCCGGGTGCAGCGCAGTACCGATGGCCGCCAAGTCTGGATTGACTTAGGGAATACGGCTCTTTCTCCCAGTTATCAACCCCAGCCGTTGCCCCAGTTGACGCAATTGGGGATACAGAATATCCGGGTGGTGCAGGTGGCGAATCAACCGCCCGTGACCCGCATCATTCTCCAGGTGCCAGCCGGACAAACCCAGTGGCAGGCACAGGTGCAACAAATTGGTCGCCTGGGGGGGGTGATGTTGGTGCGGGGTGGCGATGCCCCGGCGGTGGTGGCAACCCAACCCAACCCCCAACCTAGTCCGGTGACGGCTCCCGACCATTGGGGTATTGCCGCCAACCCGGAGCCGGTGGCGGTGTTGCGCCCGGAGATGCAACCCCAATCCTGGGCATTGGGTTCGTTCCCGGTGGAAAATTTCCAGACCTATTCGTCGCCGTTTGGCCCCCGGTGGGGTCGCTTCCACTACGGCCTTGACCTGGCCGCCCCGGAGGGAAGTTACATTCGCAGTTGGTGGGATGGCCGGGTGGTGGAAATTTTTAACGATGCGGGCTGTGGGACGGGCATCGTTGTGCAGTCGGGGCAGTGGGAACACATCTACTGTCACCTGCGGGGGCGGGCGGCCAAGGATAGCCAGGGGGTTTATCTGCTTGACCCCCAGAGCGGTTTGAGCATTCGCCAGGGGCAGTGGGTCACCGCCGGTCTGCGGATTGGCCGGGTGGGGATGACCGGGCGCACCACAGGACCCCACCTCCATTGGGGCTTGCGTCATGCGGGGCGATGGATTGACCCCGCCATCGTCCTACGGGAAATGTATGCCCAACAGAGCCGGGAGCGTACCCTCTCCCAGCGGGCTTCCTAACGCCGTTCCCGCAAGGTTCTCGCCCGGTTTTGCAGGTTTTGGAAATAGTCTGACCCGGTGATTTCCTGGACATGATTTTCCTTCTTTTGGTGGTCAATGGTGATCACCAGATTGGTCACCTGCTGTTTCAGTTTTTCCTCCCGGGCTTGCACCTGCACGGAGGCTTGGCGCAGTCCCCGTGCCAAGCGGCCAACATCGTCGGGCTTTTCGCTGATTGTGTCCAGCCGCCCGATGTTTTCGTAGGTACCTTGCTCCAAATCCTGCGCCGTCAATAAGAGCAACTGCAACGGACCACTGATACTGCGTACCACCCAGACCACCACACAAACCAACAACCCGGCGACCAGGACAAATTGCACCCCATTCTGCCAAGCCAACTGCCAAATCGGGCTGAGAAATTCCGACTGGGGTTCCGCCACCGCCACCACCCAGGGTTCCACCTCCAGCGGCGCATAGCCCAAGGTGGTCATCTCCCCATTCATATCCCGGAACGCCCGCACATAACCCGGTTGTTTGGCCTGAATCAAGTTGTCCGCCAGGACGCTTAAGTCCAAATTGCGGATGCTGGTGATGTAGGGAATCAAACTGGTATTGATAATTTGCTCTTGAATAGCGGCGGGCAGGGGAGCCAAACTCTGGAACACCAGATCAGGATTGGTATGCGCCATGATCACCCCATGGCTGTCCACGAGAAACGCCTGACCCTGCTCGCCGACCCGCGCCGCCGATACAATCCTTTGCACCACGGCGATATTCACTTTCAAAGCCACCACGCCCACAATCGTTCCCCGTTCATCCCGCACCGGCGTACTCACAAACACTCCCGGTTGTCCCGTCACCCGCCCAAAAATGACCCCGGAAATAACGACATTCCCGGCAATAGCCCCCCGGTAGTATTCCCGAAAGGCATAGTTCACCCCCACCATCTTCGCTGTCGTGGAGGCCACGCATACCCCGTTGCGATCCAGGAGGAACACGAGGTCAAAATCCGAGTGAATCTGCTCAAAGGTACGCAGGTGTTGCACGATACTTGGACTGGCTTCGCCTTGTCTGTGATCCTGTTTTTGGAGAAATTGCTGCACCCCAGGAAGTAGGCTGAAAGCAACGATGGATTCCCGGTGGTCAACCAGGAGCTGATCCAACCGGGCGGCCGTACTCATGGCGAGTAATTCGAGACTCTGATGCTCCCGGATCTCCAATTGGCGGATACTCGCCCGCAAATTGAGCACTGCCGACACCCCCATCGGCACTAGCCCCATCAACAGCAGCACCACGGTGAGACGAGTGGTAATCGACCAGCGACTGGGGTGAAATGACCAACGATTCATAACGCCATGGGGATGGGGAACGGTTCGGGGTGTTGGTGGGATAGAACTATAGTCATGTTATTCGATTTGCAAACCTGCTCGCCATACAAAATACAATTGTTAAAAACCGTGATCTTACCCTGATTTTTTGTTGTAATTTTGTCTAATAATTTTGCCTAAAATAAAACCCTATCTGGCCGATAATGAATCCGCCAAGGGGCACCCCACTTTGTCCAGGTTTCTTTATTAAACGGGGGTAACCAATGCTGAATCAAATCCTGTTCCCACCGTTGCCGGGGGCGGGTGGCACGGGGAACCTGCCAATAAAATGCCCAATGAATTTGGGTATCTAATTGATAGCGACGATGGTCATCTAGATAATAGCTTAGATAGGTTTTACAATCATGATGCCCCTGCCACCGTTGTCGAGGATTCACCGTTTCACCAATGTATAAAATCAACGGGGCAGCCTGATCCAGAACAAAATAAAGACAGGGGTCATCCTGCTTCAATTCACCCGGTAAGCGAAAGAATTGGTCGCTGGTGCGTGACAAGGCAAATGGGTTGATCTGGATTGGCTCGGTGGGAAGGGCAAATAAATCCGTTTGTTGGCAGGTGATTTGCGTTTGCTGGTGCTGATAGTGAACGATTTTTTGTTTCCAGGTCTGGAATTGTGCCCCATCCCAGTCGGTAGGGGGGTGGCCGGTGGTGTAAACTCCAGGCGCACTCATGGCTCGCCATTGTTGGCGGTCAAAGAGGCTAATTTGCTCGGATTCAGCCATCGCTACCCCAGGGTTGACCTTGTGATATATTAAAGCAAACTTGGAACCAGCAGGACTTCGGGGGCAGATATATGGCATTACTGGTATTCAATGTGTTTCGGGGTCAATTTATTGACGTGATTGAGTGGTTGGATAATACCAACACCACCATGGTTTATCGTTTTGAACGGTTTAATAACGAAATCAAACAGGGTGCTAAATTGATCGTCCGTCCCGGCCAAATGGCGGTATTTGTCAACGAGGGGCAAGTGGCGGATATATTCCAAGAAGGTACTTTTGAACTTTATACCCGAAATTTACCAATTCTCAGCACCCTGAAAGCCTGGTCCTATGGGTTTAATTCCCCCTTCAAAGCCGAGGTTTATTTCTTCAGCACCCGTAATTTTACCAACTTAAAATGGGGCACCCAAAACCCGATTACCCTGCGGGATGCGGAATTCGGGCCGGTGCGGGTGCGCGCCTTTGGCACCTACGCCATGAAGGTGAAGACTCCCAAAGAGATGCTGGAACAATTGGTGAGTACGGATGGCCTATTTCAGGTGGATGAGATCAGCAACCAAATTCGCAACGAAATTGTCTCTAGTTTTGCTTCCTGGGTGGGCAGAAGCAAAATTCCTGTGCTGGATTTGGCGGCGCAATACCGGGATTTGGGGGCAAAAATTCGCTCGGAAATTCAACCGGACATCGAACGCTTTGGCTTGGAACTCACCCAACTGCTAATCGAAAATATCTCCCTGCCCCCAGAGGTGGAAACCGCCTTGGATAAGCGCACCTCGATGGGAATTTTGGGAAATTTGAACCAGTACACCCAATTCCAGGCGGCTAATGCCATCGAAGCCTCGGCCAGCAATCCCAGCGGCGGCAATCCGGCTTTGGATTTGGGGATGGGTCTGGCGATGGCGCAACAATTAACCAACAGTCTGGGACAGGCTAACGCCAATCCCAACCCGGCCACCCCGCCACCGCCGGTGGAGCAGTGGCATTTTTCCCGGGGCGGGCAAAATTTTGGCCCTTTTCCCCTCGAGCAGCTCTTCCAACAAGGTTTGACCCCCGATACCCATGTCTGGAAAGCCGGGATGAGTGCCTGGGTCAAAGCGAGTGAAGTGCCGGAATTGGCCAGCCGCCTGAGCCTGATGCCCCCGCCCCCGCCGCCCGCCTAATGGATACGGCCACGCCCCCGACCTATCACACTTGCCCCCAATGCGGTGCCAAGGGGGTGGAGTTTGCCCCCCAGTTGCAAAAACTACAATGTACGTACTGTGGCTGGCAGGGGGAAGTCCCGCAAACCGAAGATGATATTGCGGAGCAGTCCTACGAAGCCTTTTTGCAGAAGGAATCGGCGCAGCAGGTGACCTTAACGGCGCAGGAAATTAAATGTCCGGGCTGTGGGGCGGTGACCAGTTTTGACCCGCAGAATGTGGCCGATAGCTGTGCCTTTTGTGGCACCCATTTGAACGTCCAGCCCCAGGCCAGTAACCCCATGCTGGCACCCCAGGGGGTACGGCCATTTGTGGCGACCCGTCAACAGACTTTTACCCAGCTTTTGCGGTGGCTGGGGGGAAATTGGTTCGCCCCTAACGACCTGAAAAAATTGGCGCAACCGGAGAATCTCCAGGGGATGTACCTGCCTTTTTGGACATTTGATAGCCATACCCGCAGTTTTTACCGGGGGGAGCGGGGGGAAGCCTACTACGTGACGGAGAGCTACCGGGATAGCAACGGGGACGAGCAGACGCGGGAAGTCCGCAAAGTGCGTTGGTACGATGCCCAGGGTTGGGTGGAGCGGTTTTTTGATGACGTGTTGGTGGCCGCCACCCGCTCGGTGCCCATCCCCCGTTTGGAGGAATTGGTGCGGTTGGGCTATGCCCCGGAGGGGTTGAAGGGGTATGAAACGAGTTTTTTAACCGGCTATCGGGTGGAACGGTATCAGGTCGTCCTGCGGGAAGCCTTCGCCCAGGCGCAACAAAAGATGGATGCGGTGATCCGAGAGGACGTGCGGCAGGATATTGGCGGGGATGAACAACGGATTCACACGGTCAGAACTAATTACAATGCCATTACGTTTAAGCATATTTTGTTACCCGTGTGGATGTTCAGTTATCGCTATCGGGGCAAGTCCTATCAGGTGCTGGCCTGCGGGGTGACGGGGAAAATGTTAGGGGATTACCCGCTGAGTATCTGGAAGGTGACCTTGGCGGTGATTTTGGGCTTGGTCTTAGCGGGGATCGGTCTGTGGGCGATGACCTACTCCGAATCGGAAGACACCCCGGAACCGCCCCGCCAGGAACAGACCTATGCGCCCCAGCGGCAGTTCACACCCCCAACACCGTCCGCACCTGGGTGAGAAATTCCTGCTCGCCGCCAGCGACCCCATCAACAGCTAAAAATTCCTGCAATTTCTGGAACGCATCCTGGCGGGCTTGGGGGGTCGGTAAACGGTCACGGATGGATTGCAACAGTTGTAAGCGGTTGGACAAATTTTCGTAGGCCATGCGAATTTTTGGCATATTGACTTGCAGATAAATGCTCAGGGCTTGCCCCGATTCCCAGGGCAAATCCCACAGTTTTTCCTCCAATAAATCCGCTTCCGCCACAGAAAGTAAATGATCCGTGTACATCCCCAACAAAAGCAAATCCACCAGGGCTTCCCGTTGGGGTTGCGCCGCCGGTTGGGGCGTTTTTTGCAAGAACCCCTTGAAACGCTCAAGCATGGGAAAAGCTCCTGGGGACGAAACTGTCTTCACTTTAGCCGATGGCCAGCATCACTCACTCAGCGGATTCATCGGTTGTGGGAATGCCATCGGGCGGCTCCGTGGGCGTGGTCATTTCCGGCGGGAGCATCAAGTCCACCTGTTGTCGGTAATAATCAATGCCTTTGACCACCACCTCCATGACCGCTCCCACCGCAAACGTGGCATTGGTTTTCCGTCCCACGAGTGCCTGCTGTTTGGGGCGAAATTCGTACCAGTCATTTTTCAACGCTGTGACATGCACCAGCCCCTGGAGGGGGGTATGCTCAATTGCCACAAAAAAGCCGTAGGATTCCACCCCCACCACCAACCCCCGCACCATTTGGCCGGGGCTAAGACGACAGCGATGCAGCCACACCAGATGGCGATAGTCCTCCCGCGCCTGTCGGTGCGCCCGCTCTCGCTCTTGCAGTTGGGGGAGAATTTGTTGCGCCCGATTTTGCAACTCCTCGTGGACACTCGGGGGCAGTACCGGCCAATCCACCCGGCCATGACAGGTGCTACTGCGGGGGTCAATGGTCTCTTTTGAGCGGGCACTTTTCCGGTCTTTACCCTGGGTGAACAAAGCCCATAGCACCCGTTGGTTAAACAAATCCGCATAGCGGTCAAAGGCCGCCACCCCATGCAGGTACGGTTCCAAACCCACGCCAAAATGCCCGCCCGGTTGCAGGCTATCGGTGGGGGGCTTGAGGATTTCCAGGAACAAGTCCTGGAGGAGGGGCGCAAATTCATGGGTCTGAATCATCGGCAGCAGGGCATCTACCGCCAATTCCGTCGGTGGGGTCAGCCCCAACGCCGTCAGGAGGAAGTGATACCGTTCCCAATCTTCCCCATCCGGCGGGGCTTGTACCCGGAACAGCCCCGGCAATTGTAACGCCTGCATATGTCGTGCCAGCAGATGATTGGCCAGGATGGCGAGCCGCTGTGCCACCGCCCCGTCCCCGGCTGGTTCTGCCAAGGGGAACCCGGTGGGGTGTTCATCGGCGGTCAGTTGGGGTTCGGTCACGGTCAAGCCCGGTCGCTTTTGAGTCCGCATCACCCACTCCGTCACCCCCTGGGTCAACTCCGGCGGGGGGGCCGCCCCGACCCGCACCCAACCCGGCTCGATCCGGTAGGTGCCGATCTCACCATTCCCATCAATCTCCACCCACAAGGAAATGCTCGGCCATTCCGGGCGTACCGGCAGAGGAGGGGTCATGGGAGTCATGGTATCCCCCAAACCAAAACTCGCCCCCTGCTGGCTGGCATACCAATCCACCAAAGTTTCCGGGGGGATGCTGCCGGTGGCATCGGGAATATGCACCCCCAGCACCCGTCCCCCGTCCTCACCCACGTCCCAGGAGACCGCCAACTGCCCCAGCCCCCACACCGCCCGTTGCCGGTAGTCCTGGCGGGGCAGGTCACGCCCTGACTCAGCGCCGGTGGTCGGCAATATCTCTGGCAGTAGGTTGTGTTTACATAGAACCAGGGTGGCGGGGTCAGCCGCACCGGCATCCGGCCCCAAAACCCGTTTCACCACACCCTGCGCCGGTAGCTGCGCTAGGGGATAGCGGGCAATGGTCACATAGACCAACTGCTCTGCGAGTTCAGCCACCGTATCTGGCAATGTGACGGTGATATTCAAGCGTTCATCCATGGGTTTCGCCACGTAGCCCGTCTCCGTCGCCTGCACCTGCGCCAAAAGCGCCGTAATCGCCCGCTCCAAGACCACAAAGACTTCCCCCTCGGGACTGCGGCGGTTGCGCCCCTTCCGCATCACCTTGACCAAACCCCGGTCCCCATGCCAAGCCGTCCCCAGATACCGCGCCGGGATGTAAATATCCGCTGCCCCTGGCTCATCTTGAATCGCCCAAAAACTCCCACGGGAAAAACGTAACCGGGCTTTGACCACATCCGGCAAGGCCAGCCGCCGGAATTTACCAAATTCCTCGGTCACCAACTCCAACTTGGTCAAGGCATCGAGGGCGATTTTCAAACGTGCCCGGTCGGTTTCATCCTCACAAAAGAGCTTTTTGGCCAACACCTTGGGGGCGATTAACTTATCTTCAGGCAAGTTTCCTAATAATTCAGCAATCGAAAACGGCATGGCTATCCCCGCATCTTCCTGGATTCACTTTACCATTGCCATCGCCCCATCTTGGCAGATTCTCCCCCACTTGCTAAGATGGTGGGAAACAACATGGGAATTCCCATTACCTATCTGCTGGCCGCCTGATCCCTACCCAACCGAGGAGTGCCATGACCGCCCCCCCGAACGGACATCACCCAGTCAACGCTGTTGACCCCTCTGCCTTTGATTCCGACACCCAAATTGACAGTTTCCCCGTAGAGTTATTAGAAGACCGCTACCAATTGGGGCATAACGCCCTCTACAACCGGCTCAAAGGCTTGGGGGTCAAACCCTTCAAAGTCAGTCGGCGGGCGTACATTACCGCTCAAGAATTGGAGCGGCTGGATCAATTACATACCCATCTCCAACAGGGGGGTACCATCAACGATTTCCTCGCCCAGGAACCCGCCTCCCCCAACGAATTGAGTCTCAACCGCACGGAAATTCCCGTCAATCTCACCAATCTGATTGGCACCGTGGCCGATGCGGTGGCGGGAGCCGTCGTCACCAGTATGCGCTCCACCGCCGGCGTGATTGCCGATGCGGTGGCCAGTCGTCTGACCCAACTCCAACCCACCAGCGACCCCCTAGAATACCTCCGCACCCTGGAAGAAGCCCATCGCAACGGCTGGATTTTGAGCACTTCGGAGGTGGCACATCTCCTGCGGGTGTCCCCCCGTACCATCACGGAACATGGGGAACTCTTTGAGGATTCCGGGTTTGTGTTCGTGCGGGTGGGGAAAAAACGGGGAGAAGTGGCCTGGCACGTGGCCAAACCCGGGGATTTACCCCCCCCGGAACGCTATCAACCCATGGACCCCAAAACCGGCTATCCCCAGTGGTAAGGAACTAATCCGGCACCTGGGGGCGGCGGTGGCGTTGAAACTGCCGTTGCCAATCCTTGGACATCCGCAGAGCCAACCAGAGTAACATCAGGGCGATCAGTCCCCCTTGTTGCGGGGCTTGCAGGGCAAACACAATCAACAAACCGCACAACCCATCCTGCACCAAAATCACCCAGGCGGGGAACCGTCCCCAACGGTAGAACCACCCCACCTGCACCAACTGCAACAGGAGCGCCAGCGCACTTCCCATCAGTCCCATCAGGTCTCGCACGCCCGTAGGAATCCCCACCACCTGCGCCGTCACCACTCCCAAAATCCAGCCCACAAACGGACTAAGAATCACCTGCAAGGGTTGTACCAATCGCACCCCCCACGGATGTACCGGTGCCACCAATTCCCAAACCGTCCAACTACTCAAAATGCCCAAGGTCACCGCCGGGGAAAACTGCCCCAAAACGGGCACCTGTTCCCAACCATCTTCCCGCCGTAAAACCAAGACCAACAGCAAGGGCATGGCCAAACGAAAACCGCCCGCTGCCGCCGCCGCCAACACGGCCAATATAGGGATCATGCCAGCCAAATCAACCAAGTAATCCTAGGATAACCAAATTGAAGATGCACGATGCGGCACCTTGATGGGAATGAGCGAATCGGATGCCTGGTGGCTGAAATGCCCCTAGCCTGGGTGGCGTAGCCATTATCACTGAGAATCAAGGGGGGTGCCCCCAACGACCGTTATTTTTTAATCTCTGCGGGTCAATTCCCCGCCGCTCTGCGGCGTAAAATGCAGAGATGAGCGAGTACATCCACAGAAGTCATAACGTAACGGTTTTGCTATATAGCTTTACAAAGTCTAGTTAAGACGTTATTCTGGGAGAGAAAGCGAGTTGA
>CAYZTU010000039.1:0-23831 GCA_964481635.1 uncultured Synechococcus sp. | reverse complement strand
CTTGCTCTTTTTTGATTCTGATACCCCGTCCGCTTGCGGCGGGGTAGTTCATTGGCTTGGGTGGCAAGGATACGATTACTGGCGGTGCGGGTAACGACACTATCAATGGTGGTGCAGGCAACGACCTGGTTATTTGGAACAATGGCGATGCTTCCGACACAGTCGATGGTGGTGCCGATACCGACACCCTAGAGGTGAATGGTTCCAATACGGCTCCCGATGCTTTCGTAATTACGAATACCAAACTGGAACGGACTAATCTGGTTCCCTTCACGATCAGCTTCAGCAATATAGAGCGGATTGAGATCAATGGGCTAGATGGTGATGATGATATCAATGCTTCTGGCCTGACCAATACGACAACGACGCTGACGGTCAATGGTGGCGATGGCTTTGACACCATCATTGGTGGTAGCGGTAAGGATATGATCACTGGTGGTAGCGGCAAGGATACCCTCATCGGTGGGGGGGGTGACGATATCATCAATGGTGATGCCGGTGATGATTTAATCATCTGGAACAACGGCGATAACTCTGACACGGTTGATGGTGGTGATGATACCGATCTTCTTCAGATTAACGGCTCTACTGGTGCTACCGGAGATATTTTTACCCTCAACAATACGCAATTTGCCCGCACTAATTTAGTTCCCTTCATGATCGACTTCAGCAATGTAGAAATGATTCAGATCAATGGGTTAGATGGTGATGATAATATCAACGCCTCTGGCCTGACCAATACGGCAATTACCCTTATGGTCTTTGGCGGTGCTGGTAACGATACGATTGCAGGCGGTGTGGGCAACGACACCTTAGATGGCGGTCTAGGAAATGATACCCTCAGTTATGCCAATGCCGCATCTAGTGTGACAGTTGATCTGTCTATCACGTCGAAACAAAATATTTTTGGTGCGGTCGAAGAAACCACCATTAGCAACTTTGAGAATCTGACGGGTTCGGGTTTTGACGACACCTTGACCGGTGATGCTGGGGACAACATTCTCAATGGTGGCAATGGTAATGACACTCTCAATGGTGGCGGGGGCAATGACACCCTCAATGGCGGAGCAGGGAACGACACGATCGTCCTCAGTGGCAATAGTTCCGACTACACTATCACTCCGGGTATGGGGGGCTTGCAAATCGTTGATAATCGCTCTGGTTCTCCCGATGGTACTGATCTTCTGAGTGATATCGAATTCTTCCAATTTGCGGATGGTAAAGTGTCCATTAACTTTGGTACCAATGGTGATAACGAGATTGATGGTACTGATAATACAGACATTATCAATGCTCTCGCCGGTGATGACGAAATTGATGCGGGCGGTGGTAGCGACACGGTTCTTGCTGGCGAAGGGGATGATGAGATTGACGGGGGTTCGGGTAACGATACTCTTTCTGGTGAGGATGGGGACGATCTGATCGATGGTGGTTCTGGCAATGACATCCTAGTTGGTGGAGATGGACTGGACATTCTTAACGGTGGAAGTGGGAACGATACCCTCACTGGTGGAGCGGGTAATGATGTCATTGACGGCGGCTCTGGGAATGACACAGTAGTTTTAACAGGAAATCGCAGTGACTACAAAGTTTCTTTCACTAATGGAGTCTATACAATCACTGATACTCGCAGTGGTTCACCTGATGGTACAGATTCAGTTATCAATGTAGAGAACTTTACCTTCGCAGATGGAACCTTTACAGACATTCTTGCTCCCACTGTTATCAACATCGAGGATGGGGATGCAGACAATACCGTGATTGTGAACACTGCGCTGACCTACACGATTACCTTTAGCGAGGATATCAACGCCGCTACTCTAGCCAGTGCAGACTTCAGCAATGCCGGGACGGCCACGATTAACATTGGTGCGATTACCGAAACCAGTCCAGGGGTGTTCACGGTAGTCATCACCCCCACCACTACAGGCACACTGCAATTACAGATTCCGACAGGTGTGGTGATTAGTGATGTGGCGGGGAATAATTTGGTCGTTCCCTTGGTGGACGATCAAGTCATTACCGTCAATTTGAATGGTGGTCCTGGTGATGACATTATCAACGGTGGTCCGGCTAACGACATCATTCTAGGGGGCGATGGCGATGATATTGTCAATGGCGGCGCGGGGGATGATTCCCTCACGGGCGGCAATGGCGACGACCAACTCAATGGCGGTTCGGGCAACGATATCCTCATCGGTGAAGCTGGTACAGATTTCCTCAACGGCGGTTCCGGTAACGACATCCTTGAGGGGGGGGCAGATAATGACATTTTGGACGGTGGTTCGGGCATGGACACCATGAGGGCGATTGCTACGGGAACCAATCCTGTTACCTTCAGCTTAACCAACACCAGCTTTACGGGCACAGGGTTGGGTACGGATACCCTGACCAACATTGAGCAAGCGATTCTCACCGGTGGGACTGCCAATGACATCATTGATGCCAGCAAGTTCACCCTGGGTTCGGCGACGCTCATCGGAGGTGGCGGCAAGGATACCCTGCGGGGTGGCAGTAGTAACGACTTGCTTGAGGGTGGTGCCGGCAATGACTCCCTGTTTGGTAACGCTGGTACGGATACGGTGATTGCCCAGGGAGACAATGACTTTCAACTGACCAATACTGCTCTGACGCAGGGAACGCTCTTCAAGGCGAATGCTACCAATAGTGGTTTAACTGGACTGACTGGCGCTGCCCGTATTGTGGTGGATAATGACACCCTGAGTTCGATCGAGCAGGCAAACCTGACCGCTGGTGTGGGCAATAACTTTATCTCTACGACGGGCTTTTCCTTGGGCAGTGTCGTGGTGGATGGCGGAGATGGAAATGACTTTATCTTCACGGGCACTAAAAATGACACTTTGATTGGTGGTTTGGGTAATGACTTCCTCAGTGCGGGTTCTGGCGAAGATATTCTCGATGGCGGTGCCGATAATGATGTGTTGATTGGTGGATTGGGCAATGACAAGTTGACCGGTGGTGTGGGCAGTGACCGGTTTGTATTTGATACCAATGCCATCTTCAGCACCAGCACGATCGGTAAGGACACGATTACGGACTTCAATCCCACGGAAGACTTGATCGTGTTAGACCGCACTACCTTTACGGCCTTTGTTGCAAGTGCGGCCAGCGGAAATGCGGCCAGTGGGGGTACAACGATTGCTGGGGCTGACTTGGCGGTGCTAGACACTGGTACTGCGGCTACTGCGGGAGCCTCCATCGCCGCCATTGTGTATATCCAAGATACAGGAGCCTTGTTCTACAACCAAAACCGTGGTAGCACCTCAGGCACCAATGGTTTGGGCAGTGGTGGTCAGTTCGCTACCCTGCCAACCGGTTTAACCGAAGCCCAATTGGAGGCGAGCATCCTGATTGTGTTATAAAACCGCTCTCCAAATTGGCGTGATACGATTGTTCCGTCTGTACCGGACATCCTAATCATGGCCTTCATCAATGCCCAGTTCCGGGAGTACGTTGTTATCCGACTGGATAACCTAGAAAGTAAGCTGGAATCTGACCTTTCGCAAACCCAGAAATGGCAGGATCGCACCTGGGATGTGGTGAAGTGGGTGGGTGGGATTAGTGCCGGATTGGCGGTCACTTCTGCCGTTGGCTTGGTGGGGTTGTTTCTGCGTTTGGCACTCCTAACAACACAATAAAATTCAGACGAGAGTCATCGCTTCTGGGCGTTTTTATCAAATTGCAAACGAGCGGTCGTAGGGCAATGCCCTCTCTCTGGTTCCCAGTAATAATGGCAACGCCACGCATTGGTTCCATAGCGTCTTTATCTCCTCACCCATGCCGTAATCTCGCTATAGTAAACATACATTTATGTGTAGTTTTGATTCCCTTCCCATCCATGACCATCACTTCTGAACCCTACGGCGAACGACTGATCCGAGAAGGGGCATTGATTACGTTTCCCAACCCCCGTCCCGGTCGGCATTATTGGATTCGCATCACCCTACCGGAATTTACGTGTAAATGCCCGTTTTCCGGCTATCCCGACTTTGCCACGATTTACTTGGACTACATCCCTGACCAGCGGGTTGTGGAACTCAAATCCATCAAACTGTATATCAACAGTTACCGGGATCAACAAATTGCCCATGAAGCCGTCGCCAACCAAATTTTGGATGATTTTGTGGCCGTCGCTGCACCGGTGGCGGTACGATTAAAAGCGGATTTCAACCCCCGGGGTAATGTGCATACGGTGATTGAAGTCCTGTACCCGGATTCACCAATGGGGCAACTGCCGGATCAACCCCTCCACTTGGGGACTGGGTAAAGGCCGGGAGAAAAGAAAACCCTGGGCATAGCGACAGTCTAAGGTTTGCAGTAATTGCCGTTGCGCCCGGGTCTCCACCCCCTCGGCAATCACATCCATGTGCAGACTTTGCGCCAGAGACATGATGGTGCGGATAATTTCCCCGGATTCCCGGTCATGCTCCGCCTGGGAAACAAAGGATTGGTCAATCTTCAACCGGTCAATAGGAAAGCGATGCAACCGGCTCAAGGAGGAATGCCCCGTGCCAAAGTCGTCAATACAGGAATCCACCCCCAAATCCTTGAGCTTTTTCAAAATGGTCACCGCCTCGTCATAATCCCCCAACACACTCTCGGTAATTTCCAAGCGCAAAAACTGGGGGTCTAACCCCGTATCGCCCAGGATTTCCGCCACCTGCTCCACCAAATGGGGTTGCAACAGTTGTCGCCCCGAAAGATTGACGCTGATGCTGAGCAGGTCAGCCCCCGGCAGGGTGGTCTGCCAGCACCGCATTTGGGCACAGGCTTGGTGCAGAACCCACCGCCCCAGGGTGAGGATTAACCCGGTTTCCTCCGCCAAGGGAATAAACTCTCCGGGAGACACCAAACCCCACTGGGGATGCTGCCAGCGCACCAACGCCTCAAACCCCGTCAGGGCACCGGTTACCAACGACACAATCGGCTGGTAATAGACGCACAACTCCTGCCGCTCAATCGCCCGCCGCAAATCCGTTTCCACCTGGAGTAGCCGCAATGCCTGGACGTGCATGGCATGGTCAAACACCACCGTGCAGGCTTTCCCCTGCAATTTGGCCTGGTGCATGGCCGCATCCACATCCCGCAACACCTCCTCCGGGCGGCTGTAGTGCCCCGGCCCAAGCACCAACCCGATGCTGGCACTGGCAAACACCTCCAGGCCATCCTCGCCCAACGGGAACGGTTCCTTGAACACTCGATGAATTTGGTCGGCGATCAAGGTCGCATCCAAGGCACTGATCACCCCGTTCAGTAAAATGGCGAATTCATCCCCGCCAAAGCGAGCCAGCACATCCCCCGGGCGCAGACACAGGCGCAATTGCTGGGCAATCGCCACCAACAAGCGGTCACCGCTCATGTGCCCCAAACTATCATTAACAATTTTGAACCGGTCTAAATCTAAAAATAAAACCGCAAAACTTACCCCCTCGGTTGCCGCAAAATAATCACGACGCAACGCCTGCTCCAAACATTCCAAAAATAAAGCCCGATTCGCCAAATCCGTCAGCGAATCGTGGGTGGCATCGTAGCGCAGCTGGGATTCCGTCTGCTTACGGCGGGTAATATCCGTCTGGGAACCGGCCATCCGGTACACCTGCCCGTCCGTATCCCGCACCGCCAATCCCCGGCAGAGCATCCAATGGTAACGGCCATCCCGATGTACCACCCGATGTTCGCTCTCAAAATGGGGGGTCAACCCGGTCAAATGCGCCGACAACTCATTTCGCACCCGGTCTCGATCCTCCGGGTGAATCCGGTCAATCCACTCATCCGGGTTGGGACTGATTTCCCCCGCCTGGTAGCCCAACATTTCCTGCCACCGGCTGGAAAAATACATTTGGTTGGCACTCAAATCCCAGTCCCACAGGCCATCATTCGCCCCCGCCACCGCCAGGGCATACCGCTCCCGGCTCTCGCGCAACGCCTGCTCCACCCTGCGCCGCTCCGTAATGTCACTAAACGTACAAATCACCTGCACCACCCGCCCCTGGTCATCCCACTGGGGTTCCGCCGTCACCAACAACCACACCCGGTCCTGATACCGTTGGCGGTACACCCCCAGCACCAGGTTGCGGACACTTTGCCCCGACTCCAAGACCCGTGTCACGGGAAAATCCGCCGCTGATAGGGGTTGCCCCTGCTCATCAATCACATTCCAACCCCGGCCAGACAACCCCAACTCATCAATCTGGCGCATCCCCAACCCCAAGATTTCCTGAGCCGCCCGATTGCTCAACAAATGCTCTCCCCGCGGCCCCCACAACTGCACCCCCACCTGCAATTCCTCGATCAAGCGGCGGAACCGGTCTTCACTGTGGCGCAACTGGGCTTCCACCCTGCGCCGCTCCGTAATATCCACCCCCACAAACACAGCGGCACTCCCCTGCTGGTATTTTTGCGCCATCACCAAAAAGGTTTTATAACTTCCTTCCCCCACCGGCACCTTCAATTCCAACTCCCGTTGCAAATGCCGATCCGGGTCGGCAAACACCCCCCGGACAAATTCATTAAATACCGGGTTGGGGCTGAGAAACCCCACCTCCTGCCCCGGAAACGCCGTCACCGGCAAATTCAACGAGCGTGCCAACTGGCGATTCACCCCCAGATACCGCAAATCCTGACTGATCCAGGACACCGTGCCGGGAAAAGCATCCAAAACAATTTGCAACTCATCCCGCTCCATCCCCCCCGGTGCGGTCAGGGTGGTCATATCCAGCACCCAACCCAACCGCTGACCCTGCCAAACCTGCCCATACACCCACAGTTGCCGCCATCCCCCCCGGGGCAAAACCCAGCCATGCCCCACACGCAAATCCTCCCCTTCCCCCGCCAACCACGCCCGCCAAGCCTGTTGTACCTGCGCCTGCTCCCCCGTCGGAACCCGCTCCCACCACTGCGCTAGGGGACAAACCTCCCGGCTCACATCCAACTTGGCGGCCAACTCCGGCGTACAACGAATACCCGCCGCTTCCCAGACCCACATACCCCATACCGTCGGTTCCGACCCACTCATGCGTCCTTGCTCAAACAGGCTCTATCCCCCATCTTAACCAGCCCGCACATAACACCTATTGGTTACGGTCATTTCTAGCCAAACATCAATAATTACTACGCCAGACTACATTTTATTGCGAGAACCGGGGGTATTTGTGAATTTTTCGGCAATTTTATTAGAAAATTCAGAACCGAACCCCGTCTGGAGTTGTTATGACCCAATCCACCTCCGCCCAAAATCTGGGTATTAGTGATTTTTCCCCGCAAGCACGCATCGAATGGCGCAGTCCCAGCGACACCGACCTGGTGATCCGCACCGTTTACCGCCAGGTCTTGGGCAACGATTACCTGATGAAAAGCGAGCGGCTCACCTACGCCGAATCCCAACTCCGCAACGGCAACATCACCGTGCGGGAATTTGTCCGGGCGCTCGCCAAATCCGAATTGTATAAACAAAAATTCTTTTACCCCAACGCCAACAACCGTTTTATCGAACTGAATTACAAACACCTCCTGGGGCGGGCACCCTACGACCAAAGCGAAATTTCGTTCCACCTCGACCTGTACCACAACCAGGGCTACGATGTGGAAATAGATAGCTACATCGACAGCCCGGAATACCAGGCCAATTTTGGGGAAGATACGGTGCCGGCCTATCGGGGATTTTGGACGCAACCGGGGCAAAAAATCGCCGGATTTACTCGCATTTTCCGCCTGTACCGGGGTTATGCCAACAGCGACCGGAGCCAACTGGAGCAAACCAGCCCCCGCTTGAATTGGGAATTGGCGCAGAATCGAGCCAGCACCGTTGTCGGCCCCGCCGGGGTGAATGATGCCTGGGCGTACCGTGCCCCCCAAAATAGCGTCACCCAATCCCGTCAAGGCCCCACCCTCGGCCAGGATGGGCGGATGTACCGGGTGGAAGTGAGCGGTCTGGCCGGCCCTGGCTATCCCAAGGTGCGCCGGGTAACCACCAGTTTTTTGGTGCCCTACGACCAACTACTAATGCGGATGCAACAAATCCACCGCCAAGGGGGACGCATTGCCGGGATCACCTCGGCGTAGCGGGTGGAGCATGGGGGGGAAATGTTAAGGTATCTCTAGGATTCAGAATCAAGCCAGTAGCGGTTCACTCCGAATACCTCTAACTTTTTTCCCCATGACCCTTGGGAGTCCTCCCCCTGTCCAATGCCCCCGCTGTGGTTATGACCAAAACCCTGCCGGTGCCAGCCGTTGTGAAATCTGCAATTCTTCCCTAAAAAAACGCTCTCCCCTGCCCATGCTACTGCTGGGTTTTTTGGCTACCTTGGCCGGAGCCGGAGCCTATTGGTATGCCACCCAGCCCAACCCCTCAAGCGTATCCCAGGTACCCGCCAACACCCCGATTCCCAACCCGGCCAATCCCCCTACCGTAGCTTCAGTGGGGCATTTGCGGGCTACCCTGACCGGCCATACCGGGTACATCAATTTAGTGGTCTTCACCCCAGACGGACGCTATCTCTTCAGTGCCAGCGAGGATAAAACGATTCGGGTGTGGGAGGTGGCGACCGGACAGGCGGTGCGTACCCTGGTGGGGCATCGGGAGGAAGTCTTGGGTATGGCGGTCACCCCCGACGGCAGCACCCTGGTCAGCGGCGGCAAGGATAAACTCATTAAAATTTGGGACGTGGCGACGGGTAAGGAGCGGCAAACCCTGCGGGGACATGGGTATTGGGTCACGTCCATTGCCATGCACCCCCAGGGCAAAACCTTTGCCAGTGCCAGCTATGACCGCACGGTGCGTCTGTGGGCGATGAGCGGCAAACCCCTGAATACCCTGAAGGGGCACGGGGACATCGTGCTGTATGCGACCTACAGCCCCGACGGTCAGACCCTGCTTAGTGCCAGCGTGGATCGCACCATTCGCATCTGGCAGGGGGGGCAACTGCGCCACACCCTCACCGGGCATACCAGCGATGTGAACGGGTTGGCCTTTACCCCCGACGGCCAAGCCTTCGTCAGCGTCAGCCGGGATGCCACCCTCAAGTACTGGAATCTCAATACCCGCCAGGTCGTGAAAACCCTCACCGGCCATGTGGGGGAAGTCTTTACGGTCGCCATGCACCGCAACGAAAAATGGGTCGCCAGTGCCGGTCGGGATCAAACCATCCGCCTCTGGGACTTGACCCAAGCCCAAGAGATCACCCAACTGCAGGGGCACACGGACTGGATTTATGGCATCAATTTCAGCCCGGATGGTCGTCTGCTCGCCAGCGGCAGTGTGGATAAGCTAGTGAAGCTGTGGGTGATTAGCCCCTAGACGTACATTAAAGTTCATGTTTGCCCGCCAGAGGGTAGCGTAACACGGCATCATGGAAAAAGATTAACTCCTGATTTGTACCTTCCTTACCCCAGGATCACCTATGACCCGCACCCCGACCAAACCCACGGTTTCTGCCCCCACGACCAGCATCAACACCAACGGCTCTAGCCCTGTCACCCCCACGGCTCTGACCCCGCAACCCTCTGCTCCGGTGCGTTCCTTGAGTGGTCGGTTGGTGATCCTGGCGATGATCACCGGCCTGTGTGGGGCGGTGAGTGGGGTGGTGACCTACAACGCTTTATCACCCCAAGGTACTCAGGTGGAGCAAAAGACCCTGGCCGGGGGAGCGGCGGCCTTGGCGGGATTGCTCATCGGGTTAGCGGCGGCGGCTTTGCTGGGGCAGGGGTTGACCAAACCGGCTGTACTCCTGATGCAGATGGCGCAACGGCTCCGGCGGGGGGATTGGCAGGCACGCATTTCCTTGCCGGGGGAGGATGAATTGGCGCAGGTGGGGCAAGAATTAAACGCCCTCGCCACCCAATTGCAGGCCGTGCAAGAGCAACAGCAGGCGGAAACCCAGCGGGCGTACCAATTTCGGGAACTGGTGCGGCAGTTGCGGCAGACCCAAAACCCGCAAACCATCATGGATACGGCAGTGCGGGAGGTGCGGCAGGTACTTTTATGCGACCGGGTGGTGGTCTATCGTTTTGACCCCAACTGGGTGGGCACCGTGGTGGCGGAATCCGTGGGGCGGGGCTGGGTGCAGGCGTTGAGTGAAAAAATTGACGACCCCTGCTTCCGGGGGGAATACGTCACCCAATATCAGGCGGGGCGGGTGCAGGCGACGGCGGATATTTACCAGGCTGGCCTAAAGGATTGCCACATTAAAATCCTGGAGCGGTTCCAGGTGAAAGCCAATCTGGTCACACCGATTTTGGTAGAAGGAAATTTACTGGGATTGTTAATTGCCCACCAATGCGGCGAACCGAGGGAATGGCCAGCCGGGGAGCAGGAATTTTTAGCGCAGGTGGCCGTGCAGGTGGGGTTTGCCCTGGATCAGGCGCAGTTGTGGCAAACCCAACAAATCCAAGTCACCCAATCGGCTTTGTTGAACCAAATCATTGCCAAAATGCGCGAATCCCTCAACCGCCCAACCATTTACAACACCACCGTGCGGGAACTGCGTCAGGGCTTAAAATCAGACCGCTGTGTGGTGTATTTGTTTGACGAAAAATGGCAAGGCACCGTGGTGGCGGAATCGGTGGATACCCGTTTTCCCAAGGCCTTGGGGGCGCAAATTGCCGACCCCTGTTTTGCGGATAACTATGTGACTCAGTACCAGGCGGGGCGGGTCAAACCCACGGCGGATATTTACAATGCGGGCTTAACCGAATGCCATTTGCAACAACTGGAACCCTTCCAAGTGAAAGCCAATTTAGTTGCCCCCATTCTTGCCGAAGGAAAGTTATTAGGATTACTGATTAACCACCAATGTAGTGGGGCACGGGAATGGCAAACCGGAGAAATTGAACTGGCGCGACAAGTGGCCTTACAAATGGGATTTGCCTTAGATCAAGCGATTGCCTTAGAACGACAAGAAACCCTACGCCGAGAGCAAGAAACCAAGGCAAATTTAGCCCAGTTGTTAAATGATATTACGCTACGGATTCGGCAATCCCTCGACCGGGATGCCATTTTCCAAACCACCGTGCAACAGATGCGCGAAGCCCTCGCAAGTGACCGCTGTGTGGTGTATTTATTCGATGCAACCTGGAAAGGCACGGTGATGGCGGAATCCGTAGCGGTGGGGTGGCCGAAGGCATTGGGGGCGCAGATTGCCGACCCCTGTTTTGCGGATAACTATGTGGAGAAATATCAACGGGGACGGGTGCAAGCCACCCCCGATATTTACCGAGCAGGGTTGACCGAGTGCCATTTACAGCAACTCGAACCCTTTGCGGTCAAGGCCAATTTGGTCGCCCCGATTTTGTTAGGGAATCAACTTTTTGGCCTGTTAATTGCCCACCAATGTAGCGGTCCCCGCCAGTGGCAAAATGGGGAAATCGAACTGATGAAACAGGTGGCAGTGCAAGTAGGATTTGCCCTGGATCAAGCTAATTTACTTGCCCAACAAAAAGCCAAGGCGGAACAGGAGCAACTCCTCAACCGGATTACTTCTAAAATTCGCGAATCCCTGCAACGCACCACCATTTATGAAACTACGGTTTGGGAAGTCAAAACGGCACTGCAATCCGACCGCTGTGTGGTGTATCTGTTTGACGAAAAATGGCAGGGCACGGTGGTGGCGGAAGCCCTCACTCCCGGTTATCCCCCGGCGTTGGGGGCGTTGATTGCTGACCCCTGTTTTGCGGACAAGTATGTGGAGCAGTACCGAGCCGGACGGGTGAAAGCCACCCCGGATATTGAGAATGCTGGGTTAACGCCCTGTCATTTGCAACAGTTGGCACCCTTTGCGGTCAAGGCCAATCTGGTCGCCCCCATTCTGTTAGGAAATAAACTGTTTGGCCTGTTGATTGCCCACCAATGCGATGCCCCCCGGAATTGGACAGCATTGGAAATTGATTTCCTGGGCAAAATCGCCGTACAAGTGGGGTTTGCCCTGGATCAGGCGGTGGCTTTGGAAGAGCAGGAAACCCTGCGGCAACAGCAGGAGTTGGCCGCCACCCAAGCGCAATTGGTGAATGATATTACCTCGAAAATTCGCCAAAGTTTGCAACGTACCGCCATTTACAATACCACCGTGCAAGAAGTACGCAAAGCCCTGCAATCCGACCGCTGTGTGGTGTATCTATTCGATGAAACCTGGAAAGGCACGGTGATGGCCGAATCCGTAGCGGGGGCGTGGCCGAGGGCGTTGGGGGCGCAGATTGCCGACCCCTGTTTTGCGGATCGATACGTGGAAAAATACCTACGGGGACGGGTGCAGGCGACTCCCGATATTTATAACGCTGGCCTCACCGAATGTCATTTGCAACAGTTGGCACCCTTTGCGGTCAAGGCCAATTTGGTCGCTCCCATCTTGGCTGAGGGGAAATTACTGGGGTTGCTGATCGCCCACCAATGTAGCAGCCCCCGGCACTGGCAAGAGAGCGAAATTAATTTTGTCCGCCAAGTGGCCGCCCAGGTAGGATTTGCCCTGGATCAGGCGATTTTGCTGGAGCAGGTGGAACAGTCCCGGCAGCAGGCGGAGGCGGTTTCCGAGGAGCAAAAACGGCAGCGGGAGGAAATTCAAGGCCAGTTGGCGCAGTTCTTGGGGGATATTGAGGGTGCATTCAAGGGAGATTTAACGGTAAGGGCGCGGGTAACGTCCGGGGAAATGGGCACGGTGGCGGACTTTTTCAATGCCATTGTGGAGAGCTTGCAGCAGATTGTGCAACAGGTGCAGACGGCAGCCCAGGCGGTGGCGGATACGGCGCAACGGAGTGCCCCGCCGGTGAATGCCCTGTCTTCGGAGGCGGCACGGCAGGCGCAGGCGATCGGGGCGGCCTTGGATCAAATTCAACAGATGGTGCAGTCCATCCAGCAGGTGGCGGCCAATGCCCACGGGGCGGAACTGCAGGTCCAGCAGGCCAACCAAACCGTCCAGGCGGGGGATGAGGCGATGAACCGGACGGTGGCGGGGATTTCGGCCATTCGGGATACGGTGGCCGCCACGGCGAAAAAGGTGAAACGCTTGGGGGAAGCCTCCCAAAAAATCTCCCGCGTGGTGAACCTGATCAGCAATTTTGCCGCCCAAACCAATTTGCTGGCTCTGAATGCGGCCATCGAAGCGGCCCGGGCGGGGGAAGAGGGGCGGGGGTTTGCGGTAGTGGCGGAGGAGGTGCGCTCCCTCGCCCAGCAATCCGCCAGTGCCACGGGGGAAATTGAACAGTTGGTGGAGGAAATTCAAGCGGAAACCAACGAGGTGGTGGCAGCTATGGAAGCGGGGACGGAGCAGGTGGTGGTGGGTACCCAGTTGGTGGCGGATGCCCGCCAACGGTTGAGCCAGATTGCCACGGTGACCAGCCAAATCAGTACCCTGGTGGGGGAAATTGCCCAGGCCGCCCAAGCCCAGTCCCAGACCTCGGCGATGGTCAGCCGCACCATGCAGGATGTGGCGGGGATTGCCAACCAAACCTCCCTGCAATCCGTGGGGGTAGCCGACTCCTTCACCCACCTGCTGGGGGTGGCCGCCGAACTCCAGGAAAATGTGGCGCAATTTAAGGTGAGCTAGGGTTTGTCGTACTTACGCCCGATCGCCTAGATTAGTCAGGATGACGTGCGTGGTGGCTATGCCCTGGATTCGGATTGTGAGCGGTGCGGTTGCCCTGGTGCTGGCACTGGGTTGGGTCACGTTAGGCGGCTGGGTGTTCACGGCGGGGGTGGCCGCCATGGTTTTTCTAGGGCAGCGGGAATATTTTGAATTGGCACGCATCAAGGGGATTTTGCCCGCTACAAAAACCACCCTAGTGGTCAGTCAAATTCTGGTTTTTGTGGCTACAGTTGCCCCCCAACTGGCCGACCCGGTTTTGGCGATGGGGGGCAGTTGGATTTGCTTTTATTTACTATTTCAACCCAAGTTGGCGACCATTGCGGATATTGCTACCTCCATTTTGGGTCTATTTTACGGGGGCTATTTGCCCAGTTTTTGGGTGCGGTTGCGGGGGTTAGAACAAACGGATTTCAGTAATTTACCCCTACTGGGTTTTTGGCCGCAGGGGGAGGGGTGGCCGCTGGGGTTAAAAGTGACATTACTCACCTTCATGTGTATTTGGGCATCGGATATTGGAGCCTATTTTTTCGGGCGAGCCTACGGTAAAACTAAGTTATCGGAAATTAGCCCGAAAAAAACCGTGGAAGGGGCGGTGTTTGGGGTCTTAGCAAGCATGGTTGTGGGGACAGTGGGAGCAATTGAACTAACCTGGCCGTTTTGGTTAGGGATGGCACTAGGTTTAATGACGGGAATTGCCAGTTTGTTGGGAGATTTGACCGAATCTATGATGAAACGGGATGCGGGGGTGAAAGATTCTGGGCATTTAATCCCAGGGCATGGGGGTATTTTAGACCGGGCGGATAGCTATGTATTTACGGCACCGTTGGCCTATTATTTTGTTACGTTGCTGGTGCCCCTGGTCGGATAATTAAATTCCCGGATAACTTGATAGCAGCGGGTTCTAGTTTTAACTCCTGAATTTGCACATCCGTACCTAAATCAATAAGAACTTGGTTATGGGATTGACAGGCAGATACTAATGTTAATTGATTGGCGGCAATCAAATTAATTTGGGTGGCATATTCTGCGCCCTTATTGGTCAACCAATCAATACCATAGGGGTGAATTTTTATCCCTTGAATTTCGGTGATTTCCGAATCTAATTTTTGTAGATAGGGACGCAAAGGTTCTTGGAGATAGGGCAGGGAGTGATGCACATTTTCTTCAGTGATTACCGCTTGGATTTGCACCGTGATGGGTTCTAAAAATGGCTCGCCTTTTTTCTGCAAAAATGGCAAATGAAACCGCATATCCTGGGCGGTTAAAGCCACCTGTTCCAGATGGATATCCTGGTAGATAATTTTTTGGGCAAAGACTTGCACGTAGGACAAACAGCCCGACCGCCAGACCCGGGATGCCCCCTGAAGTACAATGTTAATCTCAGCAACCTGGGTGACTTGCCGTTGTATCCACCAGCGCAGCAGGGCGGCCAGGGGGCGGTTCAACCCCCGATTAGCGGGCAAAAGCACCCACCCCGTAAAGACATTCCTTAGCGGCGCAATGGCTCATGATCGCCCGAACTCGAAAGGTGGCCGTGCGCCGGGGCGTGACCGAAACCACCGGAATCGCATCTGGACTAATATCTTCGCTGATCAGATTGCGGTTTTCATCAAACAAACGCAAGTCCATATCCCGACAGTCCTGGTCGCAGACGGCAACGATCAGATAACTCACACCCGCCTGCAAGGTAATGGTGATAAATTCCCCTTCCTTGGGACGCAATTTACCCGTGAATGGGTCGTGGGATAACCGATACCCCTCCTGCTCGGCGGCTCGTCCAGCCTCCCGCAATTGTTGCCGCACGCTGGCTAAAAAGGGGTTGGGTTGCGCCTGGGTGACTCCCATGCCTGCAAGCCAAATCAGCAGACCCATGAACAATCGTAACCGCCATGTCGCCGCATACCTGACCATGACCTTGATCCCCTGAGACTTAGTTACTAAGTATAAATAGATTTTAACCTAAGTTCCCTAGATTGCAGAATATAATTAGAGTCTATTTTTGGCACATTCTGGCACATCTAAGAATAAGCAACGCCACATAAGTTAACAAAAATAGCGGTCGCTGGAGCGTAGCCCTTCTAGTTTTCCAAAAATAATGGCTATGCCACGCAAGTTAATGTCGCATAGCGACACGCAGGCTATGGGCATTTCAGCGAGATGATTTTCTGCTGGTTCCCATCAATAGAGTTGTCCTTAAAAAAATTGTTGTACAATGATTAAAATACTTTCAATTTCTACCCATGCCATTACAAATTTATTATCAAATTTCTGCGCCTCATCCAGCGACTCACTATCTTGAAGTGAAAATGCATATTAGTCTTTGGGATCAGGATGTACTTGACCTAAAATTACCCGTGTGGACACCGGGTTCCTATTTGGTGCGGGAATATGCTCGTCACTTAGAACAATTCCAAGTCAATGGGGGGTTAACTTGGCGGAAAATGAGTAAAAATCATTGGCAGATTCAAACCCCAGGGATAGATAGCATTACGGTTCAATATCAAGTGTATGCAAACGAACTCTCGGTACGCACCAATCATGTGGATGAACAACATATTTACATCAATGGAGCAGCCACCTTTTTGTATATTCCTCGGTGGCGACCTTTATCGAGTGAATTAGAAATAATCCCCCCCCATACAGATTGGCAGATAACCACTGCTTTAGAACCCTTTGGGGCAAATCGCTTTCTAGCTTTAGATTATGATACGTTAGTAGACAGTCCCATTGAAATAGGTACTCATAGAATTTATGAATTTACTGTACAGGATATTCCTCACCAGTTAGCGGTGTGGGGTAAATTAAATTGTGATGTGGATAAGTTGACGCAGGATATAACGAAAATAATTGAAATTGAAGCCAAATTATTTGGTGATTTACCCTATGATAACTATCTATTCCTTTTACATTTAACAACGCAAGGATATGGGGGATTAGAACATAAAAATTGCTGTTCTTTAATTTATAGCGAAAAAGGTATAAGTTCTCTCGAAAAATACCAACGGTTTTTGAATCTTGTTGCCCACGAGTTTTTCCATCTTTGGAATGTTAAACGCATTAAACCGGTTGAATTTATCCCTTATGATTATGACCAGGAAAACTACACGGAATCCCTGTGGTTTTGCGAAGGGACGACGAGTTATTACGATTTAGTCATCCCCTGGCGGGCGGGAATTTATGATGCCAAGCAGTTTCTCAAATTACTGGGAGAAGAAATCACCCGTTATTATCAAACGCCGGGGAGAGAAGTACAAACTTTGAGCGAAGCGAGTTTCGATGCTTGGATTAAATACTACCGCCGGGATGGGAATAGCCCCAACAGTCAAATTTCCTATTACCTGAAAGGGGCTTTAGTAACATTTTTGCTAGACTTAAAAATTCGTAAAAAATATCAGAATCAAAACTCATTTGATGATGTGATGCGGAAAATGTGGCAAGATTTTGGTCGAGAAGAGGTGGGATTTTCCCCTACCCAACTATACGAAACCATCGAGGCTGTCCTGGCTGAAGATTTAGCAGAATTTTGGCAAAATTATATCAATGGATTAACTCCTTTGCCACTGGCAGAAACGTTGCATGACTTCGGGTTAGAATTACAAGAAATTCCTGGGAAAATACCGTTCTTGGGAATCATCGTAGAACCAGGTCGTTGTGTTGTTAAACACGTTTTACGCCATTCGCCAGCATGGAGAGCGGGTATCGAAGTAGGGGATGAGATCGTGGCTTTGAATGCTCAGCGGGTGAAACCGGAAAATTGGTCAGAATTGTTAGGGGACGTGAGACCCAACTCTGGACTCGATGGGGAATCATCATTATCTTTGACCGTGTATCGGGGAAATCGAGTACTTTGTTATGACGAGTTAACGTTGGGTGAACCCGTCCCAGAGCGGTATCAGATTCAGCCCATGGCGCAACCCACCCCGGCACAGCAAGCCCTGGGCACCGGTTGGCTGGGAACCTTAGCGTTTTGTCACCAAACGTGAAGATCAAATTCAGTACAATAAGTGTTACGGGGAATAAATGCCGTTGTAAGGAGGGTAGGGATGTTGCAAGACACACGGGCGATTCGTTTTTATCAGCGGTTAACGGATGCTTTGGTGGAATTGCGCCAGCGGGGTTATTCTCTGGATGAATTGCGCTTGTACTTAGATGGCTATTTGGCCGCTCTCCGTCATAGTAACGATTTGGAACCCTATCTGGTGCATCGTTTGGAAGAGGATGTGGTGCGGTTTATGTATGACCCGGCCAATTTAACCGGGGTTTCTTAGATGGTGGACTGGGGGCGGGTGGCGGCTGAATTTACCCGTTGTTTGGAACCCCGCCGGGTGGTGCGGCGCCGGGAAGAATTGCTGGTGTATGAATGCGATGGCCTGACCAGTTATCGCCAGCGGCCAGAACTGGTGGTTTTGCCCAAGACAACGGCGGAAGTGCAGGCGGCCATTCAGGTCTGTCGCCAGTATGGGATTCCCTTTGTGCCCCGGGGAGCGGGAACCGGGTTGTCGGGCGGGGCACTGCCGGAGGAAAATTCGGTACTGATTGTGACGGCCATGATGCGCCAGATACTGAATGTGGATGTGCCGAACCGGCGGGTGGTGGTGCAACCGGGGGTGATTAACACTTGGGTCACGCAGGCGGTGAGTGGCCAGGGTTTTTATTATGCCCCCGACCCGTCGAGTCAGACCGTGTGTTCCGTGGGGGGGAATGTGGCGGAAAATTCCGGGGGGGTGCATTGTCTCAAGTACGGGGTGACGACCAATCATGTGCTGGGCTTAAAAATGGTCACCGCCTTGGGCGAGGTGGTGGAACTGGGGGGGATGGTGCCGGAAATGCCCGGTTACGACCTGACCGGGGTGGTGGTAGGTTCCGAGGGCACCCTGGGGATTGTCACGGAAGTGACCCTGAATATCCTCAAAGCCCCGGAGGTGGTGCAGGTGTTGTGTGCGGATTTTTTGACCGTGGCGCAGGCGGGGGCGGCAGTGTCGGCGATTATTGCCGCTGGCATCATTCCCGGCGGTATGGAAATTATGGACAATTTAAGTATTAATGCAGTCGAGGACGTGGTCGCTACCGGTTGTTATCCACGGGATGCGGGAGCCATTTTGCTGGTAGAAATCGATGGTCTGCCGGGGGAGGTGGCGCAGGCCATGGGGCAAGTGCAGGCATTATGCCAACAACAGGGGGCACGGGGGATTCAGGTGGCGACCGATGCCCAGGAGCGTTACAAACTCTGGCAGGGACGGAAGGCGGCCTTTGCGGCGATGGGTAAAATGAGCCGGGACTATTACGTCCAGGATGGGGTGGTACCCCGCAGTCAACTGCCCCGGATTTTGACAGAAATTGAACGGTTGAGCCAAGCGTCGGGCTATCGGATTGCCAATGTGTTTCACGCCGGGGATGGGAATTTGCATCCGTTGATTTTGTTTGATGAATCGGTGCCGGGAGCATTGCAGGAAGTGGAGCATTTGGGGGGGGAAATTCTCAAGCTTTGTATTCAAGCCGGGGGAACAATTTCTGGGGAACATGGGGTGGGGGCGGAGAAACGTTGTTATATGAGTGATTTGTTTTCGCCCACGGATTTGGAAACCATGCAAGCATTACGAAAAGCTTTTGACCCGGATCATTTAGCGAATCCCAGTAAAATTTTCCCCACGCCCCGCACCTGTGGCGAACGGGCGCAGGTAGCACAAAAATTCCCTGAACTACAGGTGTATTAGCACTGGTTGGGAGCGTACTATACCGAAAAAATCGTTACAGTAGACTTTACCGAAAAAATCCGATTCAGTCAAAAATTTTGTATCAAAAGGGTTGCTAGGTGGAAAATAGTGGTGTAGTTTATAGTTATGTTGCCAGCGCCAGGGTCGTGAGTGGGCGAGGTTATTGGTGAAGGGGCGCTGGCATCGGTGGGGATGGATGGGCAACTCAATGGAAAAATTTACACAACATAACAAATCACTGCACCCGACCGTATGCTAAAGTGTCTGCAACATCCAAAGTTATTGACGGCGGGTGAGTTCAACCGTTAGGCAGTTGGAGCTTGCCTGTTTAATTTAAGTTTTTCTCTATGTCAGAATCTAAACGGTACTAATCAAGTATTTCTTGAATGCCTAGCAAGAAGACACAACAGCAGCTACTGGAAGAGTTCTATGAAGCTCATGGGGACTATTACGATTACTCGCTAGTGGAATACGTAAACTCTTCGACAAAGGTAAGAGTAGTTTGCCCTGTTCATGGTGAATTTCAAATTACTCCTGAACACCATAAAAATGGAGTTGGATGTCGTAAGTGCTATTTTGCGTCTCAGAGGATATCAAAGGAAGCATTCATTCATCGGGTGCAGAAGCACTTTGGAGATCGATATGACTATTCACTTTTTGATGAGTTGCCTCAAAATGGTGAGCAAATCAAGATTTTATGTAAAGAACATAACGAATTTTTTTTACAAGAACCAAGAAATCATGCGCGAGGACATACAGGATGTCCTGTGTGCATATCACTTAGGTTATCTGGATTCCAAGAAAAAAGGGGCGAAATTAAAGCGAAAGGAAATTTAACTACTGAGTTTGTTGAACGAGCTAGGATTATTCATGGTAATAAGTATAACTACAGCAAATTTGAGTATTTAAGCTCAAGTAAAAAAGGGGAAATTTTATGTCTGAAACACGGTGTATTTTGGCAATCACCAAGCAATCATTTGAGAGGCAGTGGTTGCCCAAAATGTTCTCACGAGAGTCGAAAAGAAACCACTTTCAAAAACAAATGTAAGGAATTAGGCGTAGATTATTGGAGAGCTTTGAAGAGGCGAGAGGCTGGACTCTCTGAAGAAATAATCTTTGATAAAAAATATGTCCGCAGCCTAAGAAAAACTGGAGAAATTATAGTATTTGGAGTCAGATATCCTAATCTTGAAGAAGCGGTAAGGTGTTTAAATCCGCCAGCTAGCACTCACACTATAGCTCGATGGATAAGAGAGGGTATATCTCCTGAAGATGCTTTTAATCGTATTCCTAATCCAGGCTATGCTAAAGGTATTATATATTTGGTCACTCATAAAGAGTCCGGCAAGCAATATGTTGGCTTGACAATTCAGTCTTTAGAACGGCGATGGAAATACCATGTAGAACAGGCTTCTGCTGGACATATAAAGGGAGATGAATCATTACATCATGCAATTCGAGAATATGGTTCGGACGCTTTTGAAATATCTCAAATAGATCGAGGTACTTCTAAGCAGGATCTTGAAAAAAAAGAGAAGGAATGGATTAAGGAGCTAAAAACTTTGGCTCCTCACGGTTACAACATTTCTACAGGGGGAGTAAGCGGCGGGTCAAACAAAAAGAGTACTTATATTGACGATATACGCTTTGAGAGCGTAAAAGCGGCGGCGGCATATCTCTCTCAGACTCGTGATATCAGTCTTTCCGCAGCCGAGAAAAGAATAAGTCAGAATAATATTAATGTTAAAACACCTGCAAAGCCGGGTGAAAGCCTAGTTAAAACCAAAGCTTACAAAGCTTGGAGCCGAATTATTCATGGAGCACTTAACCCTAACTCTAAAGAATATATACCCGGATTAGATATTTATCCTAAATGGCGTGATTTCAAACAATTTCTCAAAGAGGTAGGTAATCCGCCTGAAGACAGCATGGCATTCTCTAGACTAGACAAAGATAAAGGTTTCTTCCCAGAAAATTGCGCTTGGTTAACTAAGAGCGAAGCTAGTGTAATCAACGCTGAGTATATGAAGAAAAAAGGCAAGTTTGGGAGAAAATCTCATG
Organism: uncultured Synechococcus sp.; assembly: GCA_964481635.1. GTDB lineage: Bacteria > Cyanobacteriota > Cyanobacteriia > Gloeomargaritales > Gloeomargaritaceae > Gloeomargarita. Next base: position 2,464 of record CAYZTU010000039.1, on the reverse strand, counting down.
ACAAACAATGAAATTTATTACATGAGTTATAAGGAAGCCGATCTGGTTGTTCTGCCTAACAATGCCCATGCACACCGACCGTCGAGAGGTTATTGGTTGGAGTTCGAGGTTATCTGCCGCCGCTGATTTGAGCCGTTAGACATACAATCAACATTTCGTAGACAACAAGAGTTTCGCTTCCTTGAAGCCTATACAGATGCATGTCTAGTCCTTTTGTCTCTCAGAACAAGGGAGAAATGGTAGACAAAGCTATTTGAGATACATCTATGCATGTCTAGCCCTTTTGTCTCTCATTTTTTTATTAAAATTGACATCTAGCTAAATTGATGTTAAAATTTGAGCGTATATTAACGTCAAGTTGGAGCACCTGAGGTTGTAAAGCAGTGGAACTCAATCTAGATAATGCAGTAAACTACCACTACGGTAAATTTCCACCGGGTAGTCTAGACTATGAAAAATTTATAGGTTCATTAGTAAAAGCAACTGATGCTGTAGCTCGATATGACCAGATGCTAAAGAATATGTATAACAGCGAAATACTCTTAGCTCCTCTAAGAAATCAAGAAGCAGTTATATCCTCAAGAATGGAGGGAACTGTTAGTACGATGGATGAAATTCTAAAGTACGAAGCAGATCATGATGACAATTTGGAGATTACCCCAAACGTTAGATCGGAAGTTATCGAGACTCTACTTTATCAAAGAGCACTAAAGTCGGTTCAAAAAATGATGAAAGACGGCTATCCTCTTTCTCAATTTTTAGTAAAAACAATTCATGATAGGTTATTGTGGTTTGGTCGAGGATCATCAAAATTACCCGGTGAATTTAAGAAAGAGCAAAATTATATAGCTGATACCTTGAAAAGGAATATATTGTTTATCCCGATTAGTCCTGAAAAGCTACAGGATGGGTTGGACGGACTGTTTAAGTATATTGAGCAGAGCAACCATCCAATTTTAGTTAAAACTGCCATAACACATATTGAGTTCGAGGCGCTTCACCCTTTCAAAGATGGTAACGGACGAATAGGTCGGATGTTAATCACGTTGATGTTATGGTTCTTTGGGACAATCTCAGAACCTCATTTTTATATTAGTGGTTATTTAGAAGAAAACAAAGGTCTATATATAGATGCCATGAGAAATGTCTCTGAGAATAATGATTGGGAAGGATGGTGCCAATTCTTTCTAGAGGCAATTGAACAACAGGCAATTAGAAATCTTGAGATTGCAGAGAATATACAGCATTTATATGAGGAAATGAAAAATGTATTTTCAGAAAATCTATCCTCAAGATGGAGTTTAACTGCTCTTGATTTTGTATTTACCAATCCAGTATTTAGGAACAATAAATTTACAACTAATAGTGGCATTCCATCAGCTACTGCTGCAAGATTTACTAGAATACTTCTGGGAAAAAACCTTCTTATGACACTAGAAGAAGCATCTGGAAGAAGACCAGCTCTATATTCGTTTGAACCTCTGATGAAACTTGTTAGAGTTTAGTTGGAAAATGTCTAACAATCCCGATGCACCGGAACAATTGAGTTTAGTTGGTTAGGATACAAAGGTTGTCTATGTCCGGTGAACGGGAACGTTATGTAGCTTAAGCTATCGTTGGGGCAGTATCTAAAGATTGCCGATGAGAGATAGTATGGGAGTCCCTGTAAGGATTCGTAACGCTTGCCCTAGTGACTACAGCCCCATCATTAGCGTTCTTGATGCATGGTGGGGAGGACGGCGAATGAGCGATATGCTTCCCAGGCTCTTTTTCACCCATTTTTATGAGACAAGTTTTATCGCAGAGTTAGACAGCAAAATAATTGGTTTTTTAATCGGTTTTTTGTCACAGTCTAATTTGGAAGAAGCGTACATTCACTTTGTGGGTATTCATCCTGAATTTAGAAAACAAGGCATAGGGGGTACACTGTATAGACAGTTTTTCCAAACTGCTCAAGAATTTGGTCGTACCCGAATTAAATGTGTTACTTCTCCAGTCAATAAAAGTTCAATTGCTTATCATCTGCGTATGGGATTTGAGGCTGAACCAAGTGAGACTCAAGAAGATGGTGTGCCCTATCATTTGGACTATGACGGTATAGCAGAGCATCGTGTACTATTCGTTAAGCACTTGTAAGCGATCATTGCATAACAACCTGGCTGGAGCGGATTGCCGAAAGTCGCTGCTGCCACGGGTAAAGCCATAGACCCTGGTGAATTTAGCGTGATTACCACCGGGGGAGCAACGGCGGCGGGAAATCAAACTAGCTTAATCGTCTATGAAAGTTCGACAGGCAACCTGTTCTACAACCAAAATAAAGCTACTGCTGGCCTGGGAACCGGTGGGCAGTTCGCTACTCTGCAAACGGGACTAACCGAAGCCCAACTGGAATCTCGGATTTTGGTTGTGCTTTAATCTCTGCGGGTCAATTCCCCGCCGCTCTGCGGCGTAAAATGCAGAGATG
>CAYZTU010000038.1:0-25351 GCA_964481635.1 uncultured Synechococcus sp. | reverse complement strand
CTCTGCATTTTACGCCGCAGAGCGGCGGGGAATTGACCCGCAGAGATTAAAAATCGATGTGGGCAATCGAGGCAGTAAAATTCAAGAAATGGTATTAAATAGAGAGGCGGATGTCGGTGCTGGTGCATATGCTTTTGTTAAAGGTAACAATGAATTTAGAGTGATTCACATTAGCCGTAAAATACCCGGCTCTGGTGTTTACTTGTCTCCTAGTCTGACCGAAACACAGAAAGAAATGATTAAGCTAACTTTAGCTAATACTCCCGAACAGATACAAGAAGAAGCAAATTTTGGTAAAGCTGACGAACTAGACTATACCGAGTTTGGTAAGATAGCACGCCGAACCGAACAACTGGTAGGGTGTAGTGATTTTAGTCAATCTTTTATTCGTTTATACTGCCCTGACATACCTAATTCTAGCAAAGATAATCGGATTCATGGTAAGGTTAATGGGTTTTCTTTGATTGATGATAATCGAATTGTATTTTACCTGGTAAACAATCAAAACAAACGATATAAGTTAATAATCTCTCGGCTACTACTAAATCAAGGTGATTTCCCGCCTCCACCTGGTTGGCAAAATCAGTCAATTTCTGTACATGGTACGCAACCCAATTCACGGCTTGAAATAGAGGTCACTAGCCCTAAACAAGTTATCTTTTCCAACAAGTATTAACCAATTTTTATGATATGACATTGTACTGCTCTGTAAAGGTAGAATTGTTGCATCCCTGTGAACGTTTTTCACAGGTTAAGTGTGATAACTATCGATAAAAACGGACTATTCACGATACCACCCCGAATACGCTGGGCAACTGCCTGATTCACTAATGCCTTAACCACTACTATTCCTTGAGGGTTTATTTCGTTGTCGCATCCGCCAAGGCCAAATCCTGCAACCCAAAGGTCACCAATTTATCCCAGTTACCCCCTTCAAACAGGACGGCGGCACGGCCATCGGTGATCCGTTGCACTTGCCCTTGAAATCCGTAATACATATCGCCGGGGTTCACCACCCGCACGGGGGAACCGGGCAAGATGGGCAAGGGAGTTTGACTCATGGGTAACCTCGTGCGTCTCTACCCATGACTGTAGCCAAAACTGCCCCCGGTCACAAGAGGGTGGGGGCAGAAATTGCTTATGATGAAGTCAAGGGTCATGTTGTCAATTAGGGGGAGCGATGCGGGTATTGGAAACCTTGGTTGCTGACTTTCGGATTATTTTTGAACGCGACCCGGCGGCGGCTAACCCCCTGGAGGTGGTGTTTTGTTACCCGGGCTGGCACGCCGTTGTCCTGTACCGCTTAGCACACGCCCTCTACCAATGGCGGTTGCCCCTGATTCCCCGCTTGATTTCCCACATCGCCCGCTTGCTCACCGGCATTGAAATCCATCCGGGGGCACACATTGGCCGGGGTTTTTTCATTGACCATGGCATGGGGGTGGTGATTGGGGAAACTACGGTCATTGGCGATTATTGCCTGCTCTACCAGGGCGTGACCCTGGGGGGAACGGGGAAAGAGAAGGGGAAACGCCACCCCACCCTGGGAGACCATGTGATTGTGGGGGCGGGGGCGAAGGTGTTGGGAAATATCACCCTGGGGCATCATGTGCGCGTGGGGGCGGGTTCCGTCGTCCTGCGTCCGGTGCCCTCCCACTGCACGGTGGTGGGGATTCCCGGTCGCTTGATTTGCAAAGATGCGACCCTCGAACCCTTGGAACATGGCCGCCTACCGGATTCGGAAGCCCAGGCGATTCGGGTGCTAGTGGATCGGATTGATGAATTGGAACGGCAAATTTTGGCATTGCGCCAAGGCCAACCCCCCACGGAACCCACGCCCGTCACGGTGGCGGAACAACAACGGGTGATTGGGGAATTTCTGGATGGGGCGGGGATTTAGCGACCAGAGCGGTGGCGACCATGCCCCCGTGTACCGTCACCAACGCCCGAAAAGGATTCACAATCGGATCAACGGCGATCAGTAGGGCCAGTACCCCGTCCAGGGGTAAGCCCAAGGGTTGCAGGACAATCCCCACGGAAGCCAGGGTGGCGACCCCCACCGCCCCCGCCGTCGCCACCCCCCCCAGCACCGCCCCCAACAGCACCACCAACCAGGCTTGCCACTCCCAACTCTGCTGGTACAATTGCGCCGTAAACACACTCACCAGGGCAAAATAACCCACCACCCCAAACCGACAGACGGTAATCGCTAAGGGCGCAATCAAATTCACCTGCTGTCGGTCAAACCCCAGGTGACACAAGCCCTGAATCGCCGCCGGGAGGGAGGCCAAGCTGTTGCTCGTCGTCCAGGCCAACACCGCCGCCGCCGCCTGTTCCTGCCACACCATGCGGGGCGGGCAACCGGAACGCCCCAGGATCGCCGCTGTCCCCCCCAGAAACAGCCCCACCAACAACAACACCGCCGTCAGGACAAACCGCAAAATAGCCAACACCGGCCCCACCCCCGTACTGGCGACCTGAGGCGCAATCAGACAAAAAATCCCCAAGGGCAAAATCAGGGTAATGCCCCGGATCAGGGCATTAAAGGTTTCGTAAACGCCCTCCAACCCCCGCAACAACCGGGAGGTGGCCGCATTATTCAGCACCCCCAGGGTGATACCCAAGAGAACAGCAAAAGTAACCACCTGCAAGGCATTGGCCTCGCTCAGGGCGGCGAAAATATTCTCAGGAAACAACGCCCGCACAAATTGCACCAGGACCGAGGGGGGTGGAACACTTGCCGGTGCCCGCAAAGCCAACTCTACATCCACCCCCGTATTTTGGATGTAACGCCCCAGCACCGCCAAGACCTCAGGGTTGCGAATCACCCCGGGCTGCACCAACGCCCCGACCACCACACTCACGCCACTCACCCCCACCAGTCCCAGCCCAAACACCGCCAGCAACCGCCGCAAAAATTGCCCCACCTCATGATTGCTCGCCAGTCGGCTGACACTCATGGTGACAGCGGCTAACAAAATCGGTAACACGCACAATTTCAACAAGGCCAGATACACCTCGCCCCATACCTGTACCCGAACCGCTAAAGCGGGCACCCCCATCCCTACCCCAATCCCCAATCCCACCCCCAGCACCACCGGCAGGGGGGAATGCCACCACCGCACCCAATGCTCCCAAGGACTTTTTTCCGCCATAGACCTCCCCGCTTTATCTCCAGACTACCGAACCCCGGTCACAGAAAATCCGTATTCCGGGGGGGCGGGCCAAACAGGGTATCGAGACGTTTCAAGGCCAAACGGGCAGACTGAAACCGCTTGCGCCAATCCACATCCAGCAAGCGGGTCAGAACTTCGGTCAATTCGGGACTGCAACTGACCTGCCCTTGCCAGTCCAATTGATTCGTGTTGGGGATTTTGGGGAGAAGCTGGGGGGAGTGACCGGTCAGAGCTTCGATGGCCATCACGCCGATGGCATACAGGTCGCTGGTCAGGTTGGGTTGCCCCCAGGCTTGCTCCGGGGGCATATACCCCGGGGTGCCGACGGCAATCGTGGGACCGGCGGGCTTCTGAGCTGGAGCATTGATTTGTCCAGACAGAGCCGATGGCAAAACCTTCACCGCCCCAAAATCAATCAACACCAGTTTGCGATCCGCATCCCGACGAATCACGTTATCCGGTTTAATATCCCGGTGAATGACCTTGTGACTCTGGACAAAATCCAAAATCATCAATAATTCCCAAAGCAACCAGACCACCGCCATTTCCTCCCAAGGACGGTCTAAACCCAGTTCCTGGCTCAGTGCCTGCCCTTCAATAAAGTCCTGAATAATATAAAATTCTTCCTCCTCTTCCAGATAGGCCAACAGCAGGGGAATTTGGTCGTGGCGACCCAACCGTTCCAGGGTGGCGGCTTCCGTGGCAAACAGGCGGCGGGCGGTGGTCAACACCTTCGGGTCATGGCTATCCAACCGGAGCCGCTTAATTACACAGCGGGGTTCCCCCGGTCGCTGGGTATCCCGCCCCAGATAAGTTTCACAAAACCCCCCGGTGGCCAAACTGCGTTGCCGGAAATACCGTTTCCCGATCAGTTCTTGGCGTTTGGGGGGGGAATGGGGTTGACTTTGGTTTTCCCCCAGGAGCAGCAAACCCGTTGTCCCCGCCGTCGGCGGCAGACAGCGCACGGTAAATTGGCAAGATTGCCATTGCTGATTCCCGCCCCGTAAACGCCCGGACAAGGTGGGGGCTGGAGTAGGATTTTGTAATAACACTTGCGTGGAAATATCTAAAAATGCCTGCCGGTCTTCAGGATGGACAAAACTCAAAAAATCTTGCCCCAACACCTCGGTAAGGTTTTTTTCTAGCAGACGGGTAAGAGGCGGATTCTGGTAATAGACTAGCCCCTCCGGACTGAGGATGACCAGCAACCCCTCGACCACGGATTCCAGCACCCGGGTCAGGTTCAATTCCGGGGGTATCTGCGCCATCGCCTGCGGGGGCATGGGCAGCACCGCACTCGTTTCATCCCCAGGAGCCGTGGCCAGATTGGCTTGGGCTACCAAATGGGGGGGTAAGTTGGCCAGGTGGCGAAACTGAACCACATCCCGGGGTTCCGGGTCAAACTGGCACCCCAGACTAATCTCTCCCCACTCCCCCAGGGGCATTTCCTCCCCCCGCAGATGCACCACCTGATGGGTATCCCCCAGACGCACAAACGTCCCATTCCGGCTGTCATCCCGCAGATAAAAATGCTGATGACGATACTCAATCCGGGCGTGGTTGCGGGAGGCGTAGCCGTTATCTACCAGCAAGTCACTGGTGGGATTTCGCCCCAACAGTGCTAGGGGTCGCACGGCACCGAGCCACAATTCCTGGGTATGGGTCTGCAAATAGAGATACACGGATGTGGGGTTGGCTACCAATGGGGGAGCGGGGGACATGGCGATACATTCCATCCGCTGGATTGCTCCCAATTTAACTGAAATTGCCACAGGGTATGCCGGTGTGGCATAGATGGGTACTTCCTATCGCTATCCTCATTGAATTATGCATGGCGGTTATTGGGGTACTCCCCGCAGTATGTCCTAGGCGTTTCGCCTGTCACAGTGACTCCTGATGTCTTGCCGCCTCACCCTGCCATTCATTAATCTTTCTGCCTAATTCAGAGTCTGGATGGGCAATCTCCCCGATAATCGGGGTGAGAGTCCTGAGGCAAACCCATCATGGTGGCAACACAACGGGGACGTAGTTTTCCCCTCGGGGCAACCGTTGTCCCAGGGGGGGTGAATTTTTGCCTGTTTTCCAAACACGCCGAGCGGGTCGAATTACTGCTCTTTGACCAGGCCGACGACCCCCGCCCCGCCCAGGTGATTGCTCTGGAATCTCCCACCCATCGCACGGCCAATTATTGGCATATTTTTGTGGTCGGGATTGGGCATGGACAGGTCTATGCCTACCGGGTCTATGGCCCGTTTGCCCCGGAACTTGGCCATCGGTTTGATGGTAGTAAAGTCCTGCTTGACCCCTACGCACGGGTAGTAGTGGGTTGGGAACGCTATGACCGGGCGGCGGCCACCCAGGCGGGGGATAATTGCGCCACGGCTCTGCGGGGGGTGGTGTTTGACCCCTGTTGCTACGACTGGGCGGGGGATGTGCCCTTGGAAATTCCCTACGCCCGCACGATTATTTATGAAATGCACGTCAAGGGGTTTACGGTGCATCCCAATTCCGGGGTGAGCGAGGGCAAGCGGGGTACCTATGCGGGTTTGGTGGAAAAAATTCCCTACCTAAAATCCCTGGGGGTCACGGCGGTGGAGTTGATGCCCATCCACGAGTTTGATGAACAGGATGCCCGCCCCGGTTTGGTGAACTATTGGGGCTACAGTACCCTGGCCTTTTTTGCCCCCCACCGTGCCTACAGTTCGGATCAATCGTTATTAGGGCCGGTCAATGAATTTCGGGATATGGTCAAAGCCCTGCATCAAGCGGGCATCGAGGTCATTTTAGACGTGGTATTTAACCACACCGCCGAGGGTAATCATGAAGGCCCAACCCTCTCCTTTCGGGGGATTGAAAACCAAGCCTATTACATTTTGGAAGCGTTTAACCCGGCTTTTTATGCCAACTACAGTGGTTGCGGCAATACGGTCAAGGCCAACCACGAAATTGTCGGGCGGCTGATTCTGGATTCCCTGCGCTACTGGGTGGACGTGATGCACGTGGATGGGTTTCGGTTTGATTTGGCCTCCATTTTATCCCGCAGTAAAACCGGGTTTCCCCTGGCCGACCCTCCCCTGCCCTGGCTGATCGAATCCGACCCGGTGTTGGCGGGCACCAAAATCATTGCCGAAGCCTGGGATGCCGCCGGTTTGTACCAGGTGGGTTCGTTTATTGGGGAACGGTTTGCCGAGTGGAATGGCCCGTTTCGGGACGATGTACGCCGTTTCGTCAAGGGCGACCGGGGGATGCTGGGCTGGTTAGCAGCCCGGTTGTTGGGTAGCCCGGACTTGTACCGTGACCCCCACCAAATTCCCAACCGCACCATCAACTTTGTCACCTGCCATGATGGGTTTACCCTCAATGATCTCGTTTCCTACAACGAGAAACATAACGAAGCCAACGGTGAGGACAGTCGGGACGGCGGTAATGACAATTACAGTTGGAACTGTGGCGGGGAAGGCCCGACCGCTGACCCGGACATCGAAGCGCTGCGGGTGAAACAGATGAAAAATTTCCTGGTGATTCTCGCCCTCGCCCAGGGCACCCCGATGATCCTAATGGGGGATGAGGTGCGGCGCACCCAACAGGGCAATAATAATGCCTACGGCCAGAACAATGACATCAGTTGGTTCGATTGGGATTTCGTGACCGAACACCAGGAAATGTTGCACTTTTGGCAAAAACTCCTGCACTGGATGCAATCCCTACACTTGTTTGAAGAGGAAACCCGCCTGCGAGTCGAACCCTACCCTGTGAATCACCCGGTACATCATCCTTACATTGTCTGGCATGGGACAGAACTGGGACAACAGGGGTGGAGCCACGACAGCCACAGCCTCGCCCTGGAGATGGTCTATCCCTCGGTCGGAGAACATTTGTACGTCATTCTCAATAGCTATTGGGAAGCGTTGCCCTTTACCCTGCCCACCCACCCCTGGCAGCGGCTCCTGGACACCCATCTCCCGGCACCCATTAATCCCACCGGCCCTGGGATCACCACGTCCCAATACTGGGCGAATCCCCGTTCGAGCGTGATTTTACGGCGGTTTGCACCCAGCGACGCAGGAGCGGATTAACCCAATCCGGGCGTTCATCGTGGAATGCCCCGCTTCCAGCCATGCCACCTGCGCCTGGGGCACTAGGGCATTGTCTGCAATTGCTATATTTGAGATGTTAACTAACGTGATTAACGCATTAGGCCGGTACATGAACATTGAAGCTACCCTAAATCAAATCATCACCTTAAGCATTCCAGACCGCATTCATCTTGTGCAAGCAATCCTGGATAGTATTACGGCAGAGCAAGACTATCTCAACCTCACAAACCCTCAAAAGCAAGAACTAGACCGTCGAATTGACAACTATGAAGCGAATCCTGATGACGTGCTGACTTGGGAAGAAGTCAAGGCTTCAGTTCAAGCACAACGATGAAATATGTATTGGTTTTTCGTTCAGATGTTCGTGATGAACTTGACGAAGCATATAGTTGGTATGAAAGCCAGGAATTAGGACTAGGCAAAGAATTTTTGGGACAAATTGATAAGGCTTTAGAGCGAATCTGCCAGATGCCAGACTCTTACCCTGTTATTTATCGTGATGTTCGTCGCAGTGTGATACGGCACTTTCCCTATATCATTTATTACCGTATTGTCTCTAGTCGAGTGATAGTAATTGCCGTTTTTCATGGACACAGAAATCCGAAGGCGTGGCAGATGCGAACCTAACCAACCAGTTGGTGTACTTTGGCAAAAATTCCACATCCTACGCAAGGGCAATACCAAAATGGCGACCCATTAATCCCACCGGCCCTGGGATCACAACGTCCCAATACTGGGTGAATCCCCGTTCGAGTGTGATTTTACGCAGGTTTGCACCCAGCGGCGCAGGAGCGGATTAACCAAATCCGGGCGTTCATCGTGGGGACAATGCCCCGCTTCCAGCCATGCCACCTGCGCCTGGGGCACTAGGGCATTGCATTTTTGTGCCCGTGCCACAGTCATCCAGGGGTCGCTGGTGCCCCAAATGAGTAATAAAGGTGCGGTCAACCCCTGCATCAATTGGTCGAGGCGGCGACCGGGGGGGGACTTAAACACCGCCCGAAACACCCCCAAAGCCCCCGCATCCCAGGCGGGGCGGTAGATACTCTCGATGAGTTCGTCGTTAATGTTGGTATGGTCTTTGTACACCTGTTGTAAGGTACGCCGGATTACCTGGGGGTTACGCATATAGAGAAACAAACCGGCACTCGCCAGTTCCACCACCCCCGGCATTTGGAATAAAAACTGTTGCACTGGGTTGGGACGAATGCTGTCTTCCCCCACCGGCCCAGCACAATTCAGCAAAGCCACCCCGCTCGTCCATTGGGGGCAATCCACCCCAAAACACAAGGCGGCATAGCCCCCCAACGAATTGCCCACCAGCGCCACCGGCTCCCCGACCACCTGGGTAACAAAATCCCGCAGTTGTTCCCGCCACAGTTCCCCGGTATAAAGGACGGGTGGCTTCTCTGAGCGGCCAAACCCCAACAAATCCACCGCCCACACCCGATGATCCTGCGCCAAATCCCCCAGGTTATACCGCCAATGCTCCGTCGAAGCCCCAAACCCATGGATGAGCAAAATCGCTGGTCCGTGGCTCCCGGCCTGTACCCAGTGGGTGCGCCACCCCTGCCAAGTGCGATATTGACTTTGGATTTCCCCGGCGGTTGCGGTCATGGAACCGTACTTTTAACGTTTCGTTACATCTTTTATTTTAAGGTTAGGGGTGGCCGGATGGGGAAATTCGGTAACGACCCTTGATAAGATGGGGCAAACCGCTTCCGTGTCTATATGACAGCCCCCCGGCCATCGGATGATACCCTCAAACGCTTGCATATCCTAATTATTGAGGATACGCAGGGGCGGCGAGTGTTGGCCTTGGAGGCGGCCACCTATTCCCTCGGGCGCGACCCCAGCAGTGCGATTGTTCTCCACGCCGATTCCGTTTCCCGCCAACACGCCCTGTTGCTCCGAGTGCCCGTCCCGGCTTCCCAGGAATATCACTACCAAATCGTGGACGGCAATGCCACCGGCAAGGCCAGTACTAATGGCATTAAAATCAATGGCACCCCCGTGCCCCGGCATACCCTCACGGATGGGGACGTGGTAGAGTTTTCTGCCGATGCCCACGCCACCTACCACTACCGTACTGCCGTTGACCCCGAGATGCGAGAGTACCTCCAGGCCGCCGAATTTCGCAGTATCAAACTGCCGATGGTGGAAAAATCCGCCACCGTTTATGCCGACAGTCCCACCCAACGGCTCATCCCGGAACACCTGGCCACCCCCCGCCCCCAACTGCCTTGGTTGGGGATTGCCCTGGGAACTGCACTGGGATTGGCACTGGTGGGGGGGGTGTGGTGGCTCCAGCAACGTCCCCAGCCCCCCAGCCCCAGTAGTGGCTTAGATCGCCTGACCCCTGTGATCTAACTTACACAGCAAATTACTTTTATCCGCTCTAATAAAAAACAGGGGAAAGTGCGCTCACCAGCTAACTTCAACCCTCCGTAATTTTACTTAAATGCCCAAACAATGTCATACAAAATGTCCGTATTATTACTGATGACCGTCGTGCCGTCCCGATTGTTTTCTCAGGAGGTGGGGTAATGGCCGCCTATGTGGATATTATCAGCAGTCCCGAAGAGGAGCTGATCTATAACACGATTCATCAGTGGGTGCAGCGGGAAGCCCCCACGTCGGTGTTGGAACGATTTCGGGAATTATTCACCGAACTGAAATGCGGCAACCCCACGGTGGTTGGTACCCTGGAAGGGCTGATCCTGCGCCCGGAGGCCAGCCAGCGGTTCCGGTTCATCCTCAACCGGAGTTGCTACATCCTGGTCAACCAGTGGCAAAACCAGTCTCAGCACAAGTGGGCAATCGGCCATTTGGTGGATATTCTGGCGACCCCCACCCCCCTGCGGGGGGGAGACCGGGGTAAGACGGTGGGCACCCTGCGTCGCTTGTTCCAGGCGTTCCAGGGGACGGATTTGTACCTGCGGCTGTGCCAAACGGTTGCCCTGCTGGAAGCGACGGAGGAACCCGCCGAGGATCAGCCCTTGGCCTGTTTGTTGCGCCGTTACCCCTATCTTTACGAGGCGCAATTGGCGGGGGCGGAAGACCGCCAACAGTTCCAGGAGCAATTAGAAATTGTCCATAATTTGCAAACCCAGGTGCAACAACAATTTGAGCATCATTTAGGTCGGTATGTGACCTACGAATACCGGCGTTCCTTGGGTTCAGCGAAGAATTTAGAACCGGTGAAAAATCCCACTATGCTCAACAATCAAGAGCTATTCGTGGCCTTCAAATTGTTTGGGGCTAAGGTGGATAATGGCTTGACCTATCAGGAGCGGGCGGAGCAGTTTTTGCGGGACAATCCCGAGGGGCAAAATTACGGGCTGTACAAACGTAATTTAGCTGATTATCTCATCGTTGCCATGCCGCCCAGTGCGGATCGGGATACCTTTGAGCGCAAATTGCGGCAATTTATGGATGAGCTTTTCCCCCAATTTGATGACCAAGCGGTGAATGATTTTCTCATGACCCGCACCTGTAGCCGTTTGCTCAATTTCCTGGTCATTGAAAATAAAAAAGATGCCAACCACAAAACCTTTGTTGACCTAATTTGCCAGTTGGGACCGACCAAAATGGTGGGTCTTTTGCTGAAAATCGTCCTGATTTGCAAAAAGGTGAAAGGTTATTTGGAGCGTCTGATTTGTTTGCTGTTTAATCACTACGCTGACCAAGCCCAAGGCCAGGTGCGCTGGTTAATTAAAATCCTCGAAAATGTCAAATTGGCCTTCAGTCTCCACTTCGGCTTGGTGGATTTGCGATTTATCCGGCAATTGTTCGCATAGATAATTGCCTAACCGTACCCAATCCGGGCTACTGATGGCTTCGGCGCGCACGGTTTCCGGGTAACCCAACTGGACTAGGAGGGGGGCTAAAATTTCCGGTGCCACCGGCAAGTTATTCCGTAGCATCTTCCGGCGTTGGCTAAAACCCTGCTGTACCCACTGCTCGAAGCGGCGGGGGGCAGTGGCGGCGGGGTCAGGCGTTCGAGGAGTGAGACAGATCACGGCAGAATCCACCTGGGGACGGGGGTAAAAGGCACTAGCGGGAACATCACACACCCAAGCACAGTGAGCAATATACTGCATTCGTACTGATAATGCCCCAAAGATTTTGCCTCCAGGTTTGGCCGTCAACCGTTGGGCGACTTCTTTTTGCACCAACAGCACCAGGCGTACAAACGGCCACGGCCAGGGACGGCTAGGGGAACCCACCAACTGCGCCAACAGAGGGCCGGTGATGTTGTAAGGGATATTGGCAACGACTTTATTGGGGGGGGGGAATCGGGGATTTTTCGCACATTCTACCCGTAAATCTAAGGCCAAAATATCGCTTGAGACCAACCAAAAATGGGGATGATGACCGTACTTTTTTTGCAGAAAATGAACTAAATCCCGGTCTAATTCTACGGCGAGTAATCCCCCCACCTGGGGCAGTAGATAGCGGGTCAAATTACCCGTACCTGGGCCAATTTCTAAAACGCTATCGGTGGGTTTTAATTCGGCGGCTTGCACAATTTTTTGGAGAATATCCTCCCGTCTTAACCAATACTGGGCAAAGGATTTGCGGGGGCGGGGGGTCATGGTTGCCACAAAGACATTAATTCTTGATATAAACGCTGCCATTGTTGTTGCCATTGTGGGGATGTGCTGGCTCCTTTTTGCAACAAAACCACCTCATCCTGTATATCAATCACCCCGTATTCCCCCTGGTCAATCCGCTGATTCAGTTCGCCAATATCCCACGCGTTTTTCCAAGGCAAACTAAATCTGCGCCAGTACCACAAATCCGTAATAATATAATCCACAATTTGTACTTGATTATTGTCCAGACGCAGTTGGTACTGGGGGAAACGGACAACCCCCCGGCGACCGGACAAGGGCGGCACCAGTTGGTTGGTGGCGGCCACCGTCGCATCAGTAGGAATTTGGGCGAGGAGGGTGCGGATTTCTCCCCGATGGTGCCAGCGTTGGTGCAGGGGAATCCAGACCCAAGGCTGTACTGAATCTGGCAGTACCCAAGAAAAACTATTGTTGGGATTTGCCAGGATGATTAACACAATCGAAACGGCGATACACCACCCCCAAAACCGCCGCAATCGCCGCCCAAACCACTCCTGATGATTCGCCCACCATAAAATTGCCCCATAGAAAATCGCTGGCACCAGGTTGATGGCATAACGGACATTCAAAAGCAGGGCAATGTGTGAATTTTGTAATATTCTCTGCCCCAGGGGAAAGGTCACCATCACCCACGCGGGCCAGGAGAGGGCGGGGGCAAATGCCAAGGGCAACCAATGTCCTAAAAGATACAGTACAGTTCTTAGGGGGCGGCGGCCAAGAATGAATAAAATTTGCACTGGGTTGGTGAGGATACCTTTGAGAATTTCCAAGGTACTGGTGGCTTCCGTTTCATCCCCGGTCACCTGACCAAAATATCCCGGCAAAAAACGGCGACTTAAGTCCTCAGAAAATAGGGGCATCCAGACATTGGTAACTAAGACAACATACAAAAAACTGGCACCACAAACTGTCAATCCCACCCAGGGAAACCGGCGGCTGATTAACCAATAAACGCCTAAACCAAACACCACAATTCCCGTGTCTTCGCGAATCATCAAGGTTAATACAATCAACGGCCAAAAGAGCCACCAACACCGGCGTTCTAGACTTAAAATTGCGCCAAATAAAAAGAGGGGTAACTGCACCGCATCATGGAAATTGCCTAAGGCTGGCCCAATCACCGCCCCCGCTCCGTAATAACTGGTCGCCACCCACCAGGAGCGGGAGGGTTCCAACCAATGCCGTGCTAAAAAATACAGGACAATTCCCCCGCAGGTGAGTAATAACGATTGCAGTATAATCAAGGTGACCGGTGAAGGGGCAAGGGCGTACAAGGGTAACCAAAGCATCAGGGCGGGGGTAAAGTGCTGGCCGAGACGGTGGTAAAAAACGCTGGCCACATCCCCATCCAACCGCACGGCTACGGATAAACCGGAGGAGAGCGAACTTTCAAAAAAACGCCCGTGCAGACTATTCCAGTACAGTTGGTTAAAAATTCCCTGGTCATAGGTGGCGAAAAAAGTGCCGTAACGCAGGAGCAACAAACTCAAAATCACCCCAAAAAAAATAACCGCCACCGTGTAGGGATGGTCGGGTGTGCGGATTGGATCAACCCATTTTTTAAGCATGGGGCGGTTGCATCAATTAGTCCAATTATTGTACCGCTGTTGCCTCCCTATTCCCGATCAGGGGACGAACCAGCCATGAACTGCCCTGCTTCCAATCGTGGCCTGGGTTACAGCACCGGAGCAACTCGGCTACCCCAACTGTTTTACCTCATTGAGCAACTGGGCGATCACCTCCCGGGCGCTGCCAAATAACATCGCCGTGCGGTCTTTGTAGAACAATTCATTTTCCACCCCCGCATAACCCCGGCTCATGCCCCGTTTGATCACCACCGTCCGTTGGGCTTTATCCACCTCCAAGATGGGCATCCCGTAGATGGGACTATTTTTGTCATGACGTGCCGCCGGATTCACCACATCATTGGCACCCACCACCAAGGCCACATCGGTACGCTCCAATTCTGGGTTAATCGCCTCCATGTCATACAACTGGGTGTAGGGCACATTCGCCTCCGCCAACAACACATTCATGTGCCCCGGCATCCGCCCCGCCACCGGATGAATCGCATACTTGACCGCCACCCCCCGTTGCTCCAGGGCATCCGCCAATTCCCGCAGGGTATGCTGCGCCTGCGCCACCGCCATCCCGTACCCCGGCACAATCACCACCGAGCGGGCATAGGCCAACATCATCGCCGTTTCCTCCTCGTCCGTGCGGCGAATGCTTCCCGCCACGCTTGCCCCTGCCCCCGCCGCCGCCGTCTGGGTGGCCGTAAACGCCCCGAACAACACATTCGCCAGGGAGCGATTCATGGCCTTACACATGATCTGGGTCAAAATCAACCCGGAAGCCCCCACCAACGCCCCGGAGACCACCAACGCATCATTCAGCACGATAAATCCGGTCGCCGCCGCCGCCAAACCCGAAAAGGAATTTAACAACGAAATCACCACCGGCATATCCGCCCCCCCAATCGGCAGGACAAACAACACCCCAAACACCAACGATAGCCCCACCACCCCCGCAAAGGCCGTTAAATCCAGGGGCGTGACCAGCAAAAATGCACTCGTCCCCAAGGTCATCACCGCCAACCCCGCCGTCACCCAGCGTTGTAGGGGTAAAATCACCGGATTGCCCGTCACCCAGCCCTGCAATTTGGCAAACGCCAACAAACTCCCCGTAAACGTCACGCCGCCGATCAACACTCCCAAGAGAGTCGAAACCAACGCCGCCGTCGTCAAGGGTTCCCCCGCCAAAGAACTGCGCCAAAATTCCCCCCCGGCGATCAGCACCGAAGCCGCCCCCCCCAACCCATTGAGTAACCCCACCATCTGGGGCATGGCGGTCATTTCCACCCGGTAGGCCATCCAGGCTCCCACCACCGAGCCAATCACCAACCCCAGCAAAACCTGAGTGTAATTCAACACCTGCTGTTGGAGTAAGGTTGCTACCACCGCTAACAGCATCCCCACCGCTGCCCAGATATTGCCCATCCGAGCGGTAGCGGGTGAACCCAGTTTTTTAATGCCAATCACAAATAAAGAAATGGCAACCAAGTAGGTCAACTCGATGCCCGTGGGCAGAAAACTCGCTAAATTCATGGGGGGTTGGCTCCTGAATCCGTAGGGGTCGAACCGTTATCTAAAGCAATGCTCAAATAAATTCAATAATTAAGCAATTACTTCCTGAACATTTACTTTTTGAACATTTGCAACATCCGGTCGGTGACCAAAAAACCACCCACCACGTTCACCATCGCCAGGGCAACGGCGGTGATGCCCAAAATTTCACTCCAGGTATCCTGCGCCGCCCCCGTCAGCAAAATCGCCCCCACCACCGCAATCCCTGAAATGGCATTAGAACCGGACATCAGGGGCGTATGCAGGGTCGGGGGTACCTTATTAATCACCTCAAATCCAGCAAACGAAGCCAGGACGAACACAAATAAAGCTGAGATTAACGCAGGGGTCATGGGGGCGGTCGCATCACAATAGATTGACTGTCACTATGGCATAGGGAATCCCCATCCTTCCCAGACCACAGAAATTCTTTGGGATCAGGTGCCGATCATTTGGGCTTGGTATTCCGCTTCCGTGAGCAATCGTTGCGGTTGCCGTTCTAAAAATACCTTGCCCTGGAGGTGGTCGGATTCATGCTGGACAATGCGGGCGACAAAATCCGTAAACTCTTGCGTCACAACCATGCCCCGGACATTCACATACTGCACCTGTACCCAGGGCGACCGGGCGACCAAACCCCGCCGATTCGGCACACTCAGACATCCTTCCCAGCCCCACACCGGCTCCCCCGCCATTGCTAAAACTTCTGGATTAACCATTACCAGCGGTGCCATCAGGGGTGCGGTGGGATAACGGGGATTGGGACGGGAAGCCACCACCAGCATTTGTAATGACATACCCACCTGGGGAGCCGCCAAGCCCACCCCATTCGACTCCCGACAAATTTGCACCAAATCCCCCATGAGTTTTTGGATGGCCGGGTCAGCGATGTCCCTGACCGGTTGCGCCGGTTGGTGGAGGGTGGGATGCCCAAGGTGAAGAATGCTCTGCGTCATAATGCTTAACGATTTTTAATAGTACGGGGGGAGTTCAGGCTTTATTTTTAATAAATGGGGGAGAACTGAGACACTTATCCAAGTTTTGGTTCCTGTTCACATCATAACGGATGCTTAACATGAGTAGTCAATTGGCATTAGCGTTGCGCGAAGGCACCAAGAAAGCCCATACGATGGCGGAGAATGTTGGTTTTGTCCGCTGTTTTCTCAAAGGGGTGGTGGAAAAACAGTCCTACCGCAAATTAGTGGCGAATTTTTATTTCGTCTATGGGGCGTTGGAAGCGGCGATGGCTCAGCACCGGGAACATCCGGTCGTTGGCCCATTGTATTTCCCAGAACTACTGCGGCAACCGGCTCTGGAGCGGGATTTGACCTTTTACTACGGTGCCCAATGGCGGGAGGAAATTCGCCTTTCCGCCGCCGGTCAAACCTATGTCCACCGGATGGAAGAATTATCCCGTACCCAACCGGAACTACTGGTTGCCCACGCCTACACCCGCTACCTGGGCGACCTGTCGGGCGGGCAAATTCTGAAAAAAATTGCCCAAAATGCGATGAATTTGGGGGAAGAGGGGGTGGCTTTTTACCGCTTTGAGCAAATCTCCGATGAAAAAGCCTTCAAAGTGCGTTACCGGGAAATTTTGGACACCCTACCCGTGGATGAGGCGACCGTGCCAGCGATTGTGCAAGAGGCCAATGCGGCCTTTGGCCTGAATATGAAAATGTTCCAGGAACTAGAAGGGAATCTGGTCAAAGCCATCGGTATTATGCTTTACAATACTATTACCCGTGGGCGGCATAAAGGCAGTACAGAACTGGCTCCCGCTACGGAGTAATTTTTGCTTCAATGACCCAGCGAACCCTAGCGGAGATCAACGCCAAAATCCAAGCCAAACAAGCGGTAGTCTGGACGGCGGCGGCACTCAAAGCTCGGGTCAAGGAATGGGGGGTCGCCCGTTGCGCTCGTACTGTGGATGTCATTACGACCGGTACGTTTGAGCCGATGGAAGCCTCCGGGGCGGTGTTGAACCTGGGGCAGACCGACCCCCCCATTAAACTGCAACGGTGTTGGTTAGATGGCGTGCCTGCCTACACCGGGTTTGGGGCGGTGGATGTGGTGATTGGTGCGTCCCAACTCTCGGAGGAGGAGGGTACGGAACGGGGTGGTGGCCATGTGATTGCCGATCTGATTGCGGGGCAGGCCATTGCCCTCAGGGCAGTGGGGCAAAGTACCGACTGTTATCCCCGTCCGACGCTGGAAACTCGGATTAGCAAAGACACCATTAACCAATTTTATCTGTACAATCCCCGTAATTTGTACCAAAATTTTATCGTCGGGGTGAATGGGGGCGACCGGACGCTCTATACCTATTTGGGGCCGTTGTTACCCCAGTTGGGCAATGCGGTGTACGCCTGTGCGGGTGCCCTATCCCCCCTGTTGAATGACCCGGATTTGCGCTGTGTGGGGATTGGTACCAAAATTTTCCTGGGCGGGGGGGTGGGCTACATCGCCTGGGAGGGGACGCAACATTTCCCCTTGCAAAAACGGCTCCCGAACCGGGTACCTATTGGTCCGGCAGCGACGGTGGCCTTGGTTGGCGATGCCCAACAGATGCAATCCCGCTGGGTGCGGGGCTGTTATTTCAAGCACTATGGGTCGTCTTTATATCTGGGGGTGGGGGTGCCCTTGCCGGTGTTGGATGAGCAGGTGCTGGTGGCCTGTGCAGTACAAGATGAAGATATTGTCGTACCAGTAATGGATTTTGCGATTCCCCGGCGGGTGCGTCCCAGTTTTGGCCTGGTAAATTATGCCCAACTCAAATCCGGGCGGATTAGCATCAATGGGATGCAAGTCCGTACCGCCCCCCTCGCCAGTATTTCCTGGTCTATTGAGGTGGCGGAAATTCTCAAATCCTGGATCGAGCGGGGGGAATTTACCTTGAGCGAACCGGTCGCTCCCCTGCCGATGGATCGCGTATTTTTGTCCCAAGACGGGTTGGCTTGATCCGCTAATATATGAGGGATGAAAATTTTTTGGTCAGACGATGCAACCCCTGTTTACGATTGGACATTCTCAGCATAGTTTAGAGAATTTTATTGCCCTTTTACAAAAGCATAAGGACACCTCTATTTATTGGAATAAGTAGAAAATTATCTTGCTGAAATGCCCATATTACCGATAGTCTGCGTGGCGTAGTCTATTAATAGAGGTGCCCTAAACAATCTCGCTATCAACTCACCGCTTCAGAGGCTCAAATGTTCTTACATTTTTTGCACAGCCTACCCGCCCCTGAGTAAAAGTACCGTTTGAGGGAGAGAATTTTCTGGTTAGACTGGGAGTATGATACCTTTGCTACACGAACCGGCCTGGGAGCGGCAACCCCGGGAACCCCATCAGGCGTACCGGATGTTTTGCCGTTACCGAGAGATGGGTGCCCAGCGGCGGTTGGAACCCCTGGGTCAGGATTATCCCCAAGAACAGTTGTCCAAATGGCTCAACCGTTGGCAGTGGGTCGAGCGGGCTGCCGCCTGGGATCAGTATTTGGCGATGTTATGGCAACAGCACTACCACGACCAACAACAGCACCAGCAGGATATTTGGCGGCAACGGCGGGAACAGTGGCGGGAAACCGAGTGGGACTACGTGCGGGCATTACAACGCAAAGTGGATACCCTTTTGAGTTTGCCTGTGACTCGGCAACGCACGGTTCGAGATGGCAAAACGGTGATTATCGAACCGATGAATTGGAGTTTGGGGGATATTTCCCATCTGGTACAACTGATGAGTGAATTGGGGCGCAAAGCCTTGGCACACCCACAAACCTCATTCCACCCGTTGCTTACCCTGCTGGCCGACCGGATGTCTCCCGATGCCTATGGGGAATTGATGCGGGCATTGCAGGAATTTAGTCAAGAGGGGTTGGATTCCTGAAGTGTAAGGGAGTGGTCGAGGGTATAGCGTTGTTCGGCGTTGCGTAGAAAATAACCACTCACCATGGCTGAGGCCAACAACCGCCCCAGATGTTCCCGATCCACAGTAATTTGCACCTGAAAATGTTCCGCCGGGAGATGTCCCAATAGCCCCAAAATATTCCGTTCCATGACCTGACGGGCTTCTGGGCTAGTGGGACGGGACAATCGCTCCACGACCTCCGGGGCGAGGGATTGGACATACTCCCAAAGATGGTTGGTTTCCAATTCGGTAGCTTCAGACATGGGTGAGAACAATCCATAACAACTTATGCTCAGGCTAACAAACCCCTGCGCCAGCTACAGTGGGAGAAACCGAACTTTACTCAAGTGGGTACCTCTATGGCAATCCTAAATGAATTTAGAACAGCGGTCGCAGGGGCGCTCCACGCAGTGTGCCGCAGGCATTCCCCCGTCTTTGGTTCTCCGTTATGTCAGAATTCCAGCGAGATGATTTTTTGCTGGCTCCAATAAATAGAGGTTTTCACAATTTGAATGTAATTGCTAAAGAGATGTCCATTTGTATCAAGCAGACCGATGTGAACCTGTAAAAATTTTCATCCCTGGTACTGCACAATTCTACCCGAACACCAGCTTCGGGGCTACACTGGGGGCAGACGATGCTAACCACCCCACCGTCATCCCGTTATGACTGTTTCCCGGATCGTGTTTACGCCGGAAATGACGGCGGCCCCCGATAGCTGTATCGTCTGTGGCTTGGGCAGTTTAGGGCAGTATTGTGTCGTCAATCTGAAAAATTTTGGTATTCGGGTGACGGGGATTGACCTGCAATGCCCCAAACATTGGGAAGTGAGTCAATTGGATGACCAGCTTGACCAATTAATCGAAGACGATGCCCGTAAAACCGAGGTACTGGAACGGGCGGGGGTCGCCCAGGCACGGGCGGTGCTGGCGGTGACGGAAAATGAGCGGGTGAATATCCAAATCGCATTTGCTGCCCGCTTGCTGAATCCTGAGGTGCGGTTGGTGGTGCGCTCGGCCAAGCAAAATTTAACCGAACTCCTGGGACAGGAATTAGATAACTTTGTCGCCTACGAACCCACCCAACTCTCGGCGGTGCCCTTTACCTTGGCGGCCTTGGGGGAGGAGATTATTGGCTTTTTTCGGGTGGAAGCGCAGCTCTTTCAGGTGCATCGCCGGGTGATTGCCCCGCAAGACCCCTGGGCTAATTCCCGCACCCTCTATGAACTGTACAGCCGCAGTCGCCGGGTGTTGAGCTACCAATCCAGTACCCGCCCCGCTTTGCCCGAGGAACTGTACCTGTATCGTTGGGACCCGGAGACCCTGGCCTACCCCGGAGATACCCTGATTACGGTGGAATTGCAGTCGGCCAGTAGCTTTAGCCCCGTAGTCGTAGCCACCCCCCAACCCCCCAAACCCGGTTGGCAATGGCAAAAATGGTTGCGCTGGAGCCATTGGCGGGCACGGCTTGGAGAATGGTGGGAAAAAGGGGGCACGCATCGGGTGGCTCTGGTGGTGGCGGGGCTGATGGTGACGCTTTTGCTACTCGGCACCCTGCTGTACGACCTGTATTACCCGGACTTGAATTTCCCGGATACGTTTTACACCACGATGATTTTGCTGTTGGGCGGCTATGGGGATGTGTTTGGCGGTTTGGAACGATTTGACTTGCCCTTGCCCTGGTGGTTGCGCCTGCTCAGTTTGGGCTTGAGCTTGACGGGGATTGCCTTTACGGGGGTGATTTATGCGTTGCTAACGGAAAAATTGCTGGCGACCCAGTTTCAATTTCTGCAACGCCGTCCGCCGGTGCCCACCCAAGGCCATGTGGTGATCGTGGGGTTGGGGCGGGTGGGTCGCCAAATCGCCAGCCTGCTCCAGGAATTTCGCCAACCCCTGGCGGTGATTACCTCTTTGGAAGTGGGCAATGAAGTCCTGCCCCAGGTGCCGATTTTTAGTGGGGCGACCGCTACCCTGCTTCCTCGGGTGAATCTTGCCACCGCCAAAAGTATTGTCACTGTCACCGATGATGAATTGGAAAACCTGGAAATCGCCCTGATGACCCGGGAAACCAATGCCCAGAGCCAGGTGGTGATTCGCACCTTTGACCCCATGTTTAGCGATAATGTGCGCCGCCTGTTTCCCTTCGCTCAGGTGTTGTGTGCCAATGAAATTGCTGCTGAAGCCTTCGCCGCTGCCGCTTTTGGGGAAAATATCCTGGGGTTGTTCCGCCTAGATGGGCGCACGATTCTGGTGGTGGAATATGAAGTCGAGCCGGGGGATACCCTGGATGGCTTGCTTTTGGCGCAGGTGAATTATGGCTACGGGGTGGTGCCCGTGTACCATCATTCCGCTCCCGAACAGACCACCAAAACCATGCCCTCGGATGATGTGCGCCTGCATCCGGGGGACAAACTGATCGTTCTCGCCACCAGTCGGGGCGTACAACGGGTGGAACTGGGGGAACGACTGCCGCCCCGCTATCAGGTACAGGTGCAAAAAGCAATGAATAAGGATGCCATTTTCTACGGCGGCAATGTCATTTCCCAGGTGACGGGCTTTGACCTGAAACTCTGCCGTCAAGTCATGGAGCGACTGCCCAGTACACTCCCGGAACCGATCTACCGCCATCAGGCGCAACGGTTGGTGCGGGAACTCACCAAAGCCCAGGTGACTAGCCGGTTGGTGGCTCCCAGCCGGTCTTAAACGCTCTGGGTATAACCCCGTTGGCGCAGTTGTTGCACAAAAAATTCCTCTAGGGATTGCCGTTCCAAATTGAGGTTGAGCAATTCGGCTTCGATACTGGCTAAATTTTGCACAAATTCCGGCAAACTGATGCGGAGTTGCCCCTGCCAAAACCCCCCTTGGTATTCTAAATTCTCTAACCATTGCGCTAAATGTTCTGGCGTTCCCCCGCGTCCCTGGACATGGTAGGTTTGTCCTGACCCTAACAATTCATCCAACGTGCCCACCGCCAAGAGTTCCCCCCGTGCCAACACCGCCACCCGGTCGCACAGGTGTTCCACATCCGAGAGAATGTGACTATTAAAAAAGATGGTTTTGCCCTGGGCTTTTAACTGCAAAATAATTTCCCGCACCTGGTAGCGTCCCAAGGGGTCAAGACCCGACATGGGTTCATCGAGTAGTACCAAATCCGGGTCATTCACCAGCGATTGCGCCAAACCAATCCGTTGCAACATCCCTTTGGAGTAGCGGCGCAAGGTTTTTTTACGGGCGGCCTGTTGCGCTAGTCCCACTAAATCCAATAGTTCCGGTAAACGTTGTTTCTGTATCGAACGGGGGACTTGATGCAGGGTGGACATCAATTCTAAGCATTCCCAACCCGTGAGCGATTCATATAAATAGGGATTTTCAGGTAAATAACCAATCCTGGCTTTAATTAACCGATCCCCCAGGGGTCGCCCCAACACCGTTCCGCCCCCAGAAGTTGGCCGAATGATACCCAAAATTAGTTTCATAAATGTGGTTTTTCCCGCTCCATTTGGCCCCAATAATCCAAAGGTTTCTCCCCCTTGAACAGTTAGAGAAACTTGTTTTAAGGATGTCACTTTTTGGCGCAACCAAAACCCGGTGCGGTAGGTCTTGGTCAAATCTTGGGTCTGGAGGGCGAGGGCAGGGGGTGTCATGGGGTGAAAAGGACGGGGTGAAAAGGGCTACAGGGTTCACCATAAACCAAGGCGAAGGGGTTTGACAAATGGCAAAGGAGTAAGGCTGGACAATCGCTGAGTTAGGATAACCTTGTACTGCACTTGTTGCCTACCCTAACCTCAAAAGATAATATATAGCAGTATGATTTGAATTTAGAATGGCGGTCGCAGGGGGGCACCCCCCGTCAATGGTTCTTCAGAATCTTTGTTCGCCAATCAGATAATATTGCTATAGTATTCTAAGCTAAAGTTAAAGAGGTCAAATACTGATGACTAAAGCTTTACGGAAGCGTGCTTCTGAAAATCCAGAAATGTTTTCAGTTCGTCGGGGGACTATCGTTGTCTCAGCCAAAGCCCTTTTGCGTGATGAGAAAGTTAAGGCACAACTTAGAAGATTGAGCTTGATGTTCCCGTACAAAAGAAGACAGAATAAGCCAACTCAATCTGAATCCGCCAGGTAACTATCCTCTGATGGACAAATATCTTCTTTATCATTTGAGTTGAATCCTTGGTAAATTCTTTCATCAAATTTATTGACAGAAATTACTTCACTCTCTGAGATAACAATAGAGAAATCTTCCTCACTCAGGTTCAGTTCTTTTAGGTAATTTACGTCATTAATAACAGGTAGATAATTTTCAGTAATAGTTATTTTTAGATTTTCATCACTCCTATACCCTGAGAATGCGGGTAGAATCACTAAATAACTATTCGTCGTATTCAACCTAGAAGTTTGTAAAGTAGGCTCCAAAACATAGCCAATATAAATTTTTCTATTTTTTAGGGTGACACAAATAAGTTGCTTGGCTATTTGGGCTTCTAATAATGTTTTTTCAAGTTCAGAGCCTAGGTTAATTATGGTATCTTCAACACTATCTACTAGATTGAAAAACCTGTTTAGTATCCACGGTAAAAGGAGTAGAATGATAAAAGTACATAAGTCACCAGAATTTCCAATGTCTATCATCTGATTCATGTTGTTGATAGTTTCATATAAACGATTCAAAAAAAATTGATGATCAATCTGAATGAAGCCTAGACCCTGCTCAACAATTCTCAAGAATACAGCAGACGTAACCGTAGATATTTCTGGTAAAGTATCGTCAATAAAGATGAAAAGATTTTTGGTAATTTTAAGAATCAATTCTGCTACAACACCAACTGATGCTGAGTAGAACAATAGTTTATAGCCATCATATCGAATAGTCCTAGGAGAAGATACGTTAAAGCGGCTGAGGAAGAGAAAGCCCCCAAGTAATGGTAATAAGGGAATTCCGAATACGGTTTGCATACCAACTATGTAGATACACAAGAATTATAGCCAAACTAAATAAGTTTGTCGCCCCAAGATTCTAGAATATTGAGGATAGAAAAGGGTTTCCTTATTCCAAATCCAGTTCTTTTTGGGTGCCAATTTCGGTGACTTGCTCAGCCGATTTTAACACTTCCAATATCATAGTAATGTTGAATCTTTTTTGTGCTTCGATGATTTCTTGTACGGTCACGATTTGAATTTTATCCACGGGTTGATTCATGTAAATACTTTGGTAAATGCCCGCAGATTTTGCTTCTTGGATCATATCTTTGGTCGGCGGTTTCAGGGTAATAAAAATACCAATCGCCGCCCCTTCTCGTTCCATCGTTCCCCGTAAATCTCGA
Source organism: uncultured Synechococcus sp. (assembly GCA_964481635.1). Taxonomy (GTDB): domain Bacteria; phylum Cyanobacteriota; class Cyanobacteriia; order Gloeomargaritales; family Gloeomargaritaceae; genus Gloeomargarita. Next base: position 1,084 of record CAYZTU010000038.1, on the reverse strand, counting down.
ATATCACCGGATTTGACATTTCCCGATTTGACTTGAAAAATAACCTTACCTTGCTGGTCTGCATCGGCACTGAAATAGGCAATCCCATCAATGCCCTGGTCTTTGCCCTTGCGCTGTTGAATCACGGCTCGATTGTTGGAGTAGGTTAGGACTGCCCATTTTTCAAATTCTTTGCGGGTGCGGTCGTCTTTTTTATTGGCTAATGCTGTGGCGGATGCCATGTCCTTGGGAATGCCAGCGATGTTAATCGTATCTAAAACTCCCCTGCCAAAGGTGTCTTCTAATCGCTTGAGGATGAGGCTAATGCTTTGGTAGGTGATGTCTATGCCAATCCATTGACGGTTGAGTTTTTGCGCCACCGCTACGGTCGTACCACAGCCGCAGTAGGCATCAAGTACCACATCTCCTTCATTGCTCGATGCTTTGATGATTCGCTCTAAAAGTGCTTCGGGTTTTTGGGTGGGATAACCTAAGCGTTCTTTGGCCTTTGCGGAAATAGGTGGAACATCTATCCACGTATCCTGAGATGATATACCAGGCATTTCATCTAAATAATGCTTGAGTCGTGGCATTCCGTTACGAGTATAAACAATTCGACCTTCAAGATCAAATCTTTCCATATTAGCTTTTGAGTATGCCCAATACCTACCTTTACTTGGAAACATTCCTTTCCATTTATAAGATGTATCTCCACCAGGTTTTGCGGCTGTTAAATCACTTGTTTTATAGTAACGTCCTGTCTGTTCTTCAAAATTACCATAGTTTTTTCTAATATAATCTTCGTCATAATTAATAAAAGTATTATTCCATATAAAACTAGAAGTCTTTGTGTAGAAGAATATGACATCATGGTTCTTGCCAAATCTCTTTAACCCTTGAGTGGCATCATTATGTGCGGTAGTCCTCTTCCAAACTATTTCATTTTTGAAATCCCCCCCATGAGCGCAGAATACCGCATCCAAAACAATCTTGAGATAATGGGAAGCCGTCGGGTCGCAATGCAAATAAAAACTACCCGTTGGTTTCAACACCCGATGAATTTCCACCACTCGTAGAGACATACTGATCAAATACGCCAATAGTG
>CAYZTU010000037.1:0-27084 GCA_964481635.1 uncultured Synechococcus sp. | reverse complement strand
GTTATATTTAACTTCATTCACCACTATAATGAATCATTACTTACATAGCACTACCTTAAATCCAAGCCGATGAATCTTCCTAAAATTACGATTCTGCTCGACCATGGCTACCATCCCGAAAAAATCAGACAAGAATTAGAGAAGATTTATCCTCAGATTATGAGTAAAATCAGGTTTAAATTATCAGACAAGCCAAGTAAAGAGGAAAAAGCCGCCAGAGGGAAGTCTGGATCTATCCCTGTAAAAGCAAGATGGGTGATTGAGAGAACAAATGCTTGGGTTGAGCGATGTAAAATCTTAGTTAAAAACTTTGAGAGAACTTTGTTTAATGCTGTAACGAAGCTATAGCAGTATGATTTGAATTTAGAATGGCGGTCGCAGGGGGGCACCCCCCGTCACTGGTTCTCCAGAATCTTTGTTCGCAAATCGAATCGTATTGCTATAAATCTCTGTAATGCTCATCAGACTTACGCAAAATTAAATGTCAAATGGATTCTATACATTCAAGAGCAATTAAGTATTTACAAAGATGGTCGGCTGCGCCAAAGCAAAACCGACCGGGATACCTATCGCTTTGACCTGCGCCGGGTGGGGGACACTTGGAAAATTTATGACCGCCGCAGTGTCACCTAAATGACCCTAATTCGTATTGGCGGCGACTACCGTGCCCAGGGGTTAGCATCATAGTAGGTCTTGTTCCCTCCCCCGAGTCTGCCCGTGCCCCGGCGCACAATTCCCAAACTGCTTGACCAAGCCACCCTTTTGCGGGATCACTGGCAGGTTTCCCCCGGTCTGCGGAACCTGTTGATTGCTATGGCTGTATTCTCCGGGGTGCTTCTGGTCGGCATCCTGGGCTATTGGGTATTTGCGGGCTGGTCATTTCTGGATGCCCTGTACATGGTGGTGATTACCATCTTTGGGGTGGGGTTCGGGGAGGTGCGCCCCTTAAATACCCCGTTGTTGCGTGCATTTACCATGCTAATTATCATTCTGGGTAGTGCCGCCGTGGTCGGGATGGTGGGGGCATTGGTGCAGTTTGTCACCGAAGGGGAAATTAAACACGTCCTGGAGTCCCAACGCATGAACCAAAAAATTGCCGAACTGCAAGACCATGTGATCATCTGTGGCTATGGCCGCATGGGGCAAATCCTGGCGCAACGGGTGCGGGGGGCGGGTCTGCCCCTGATCGTCTTGGATATTAACGACGAGCGGATGCGAGAGGCGACGGAACACGGCTATGTGGCCTATGTGGGGGATGCGGAGGATGAGGAAACCCTGATCTTGGCGGGGGTAGAGCGGGCACGGGCGTTGGCAACCGTACTGCCCGATGATGCTCTGAATGTCTTTATTACCCTGACGGCGCGGGGGCTGAACGAGGGGTTGACTATCCTGGCGCGGGGGGAATTTCCGGCGACGGAACGCAAATTGCGCTTGGCGGGGGCGGATCATGTGGTGCTACCGGCAACCATTGGGGCGATGCGGTTGGCCTATTTGATTACCCATCCCGCCACGATTGACCTATTAGACCGTAATGATGGGAGCAGTACAATTAACGAGATGCTCAATCAGATCAGCTTGCGGATGGATGAACTGCTGGTGCCGGAGGATTCTCCGTTGATTGGCCGGACGGTGGGGGATGTGGAGGTGCGGGGGGACCGGACGTTTATTGTGGTGGCACTGCGGCGTGCCGATGGAACCTTGGTGGACAATCCCGACCGGGATACGGTGGTGGCGGTGGGAGATACGTTGATCGTGGTGGGACATCGCAGTGATATGCCCAGTTTGGCGCAGAATTTCACCCTCAAACGACAAATGCAGTACCGGGGGGCGCGCAGAGGATAGGCCAGCCATGCCGGAGGGGTGCGGGAATTTTTTGCCCTTGACGAATTAATCCGACCGGTCTATTATGTAATTAAACCGACTGGTCTATTTCTTGGTTTCACCGACCGATGCCCCCCTCCCCTGAGCCGACCAAGCCTCCCACCCGTCAAATTTTGTTGCAGGCGGGCAGGCAGCTCTTGGGCCAAAAGGGGTATCACCACATGGGTATCCAGGAGGTGTTGCAGCGGGCGCAGGTGCCCAAGGGTTCGTTCTACCATTTTTTTGCGAGCAAGGAGGAATTTTGTTTACAAATTCTTGACCAGGATGCGGTGAGCCATCACCGGCAACTCCGCCAGTATTTAGAAGACCCCAACTACTCCCCCCGGCAGCGGCTGCAACGCTATTTTGCCATGAAGTGTCACGAGTTCCAGAACCAGGGCTGTCGTGAGGGCTGTTTGATGGCTAATTTAGGCCAGGAATTGGCGGATCAAGTCGAGGTATTTCGAGCCAAGGTTGACCAATTTTTTCGGGATTGGCAAGCGGCTTTAGCCAGGTGTTTACAGGAGTCCCAGGCGGTGGGAGAACTTGCCCAAACCTGGGATACGCAAGAATTGGCCGAGTATCTCATTATCGGTTGGGAGGGGGCAATTCTCCGCATGAAAACGGCGAAAAATACCGACCCGCTCCATGCTTTTGTGACGATTACTTTTGAACATTTATTAACCCCAATTGTTGGAGAAATGCACCATGTTTAACTTCAGCTTCTACAACCCGGTAAAAATTGTGTTTGGTCAAGGTCAAATTGCCCAACTTGCCCAGGAATTACCCCCGCAGGCCAAAATTTTGCTCACCTACGGGGGCGGGAGCATTAAAAAAAATGGGGTGTACGACCAGGTGATGGAGGCGTTAGCGGGGAGAGAATTTTTAGAATTTGGCGGCATTGAACCCAATCCCCGCCTGGAAACCCTGATGCAGGCGGTCACCTTAGCCAGAAAAAATCAAGTGGATTTTCTCTTGGCCGTGGGGGGCGGTTCGGTGTTGGACGGCACCAAATTTATCGCAGCGGCGGTTCCCTTCGCAGGCGATCCGTGGGATATTTTGGCGAAAAAAGCCCCTTTGCAATCGGCCTTACCCTTGGGGACGGTTTTAACCCTGCCCGCCACCGGTTCGGAAATGAATACCAATGCGGTGGTCACCAAGGGGGAAACCGCCGAGAAACTGTACTTTAGTAGTCCACTGGTATTTCCGCGGTTTTCCATCCTCGACCCGGCAACGACCTTTTCGCTCCCCCCGCGTCAAATTGGCAATGGCATTGTGGATGCCTTTACCCATGTCGTGGAGCAATATTTAACCTACCCAGTGAATGCGCCGTTGCAAGACCGGATGGCGGAAGCGATTTTGCAAACCCTGATCGAGGAGGGTCCCAAAACCTTGGCGCATCCCACGGATTACAATGCCCGTGCCAATATCATGTGGTGTACCACGATGGCTCTCAACGGGTTGATCGGGGCGGGGGTTCCCCAGGATTGGGCAACCCACATGATTGGCCACGAATTGACGGCGCTCCACGGTCTGGATCACGCCCAAACCTTGGCGATTGTGTTGCCGGGGGTCTTGGCGCATCAAAAACCGCAAAAGTGGGAAAAACTCCTGCAATATAGCGAGCGGGTGTGGCGGATAACCACCGGAACGCCCGCAGAACGGATTGAACTCGCTATTCAAAAGACCCGGGATTTCTTTGAATCGGTGGGGGTGCCAACCCGCCTAACGGCCTACGGGGTGGCCGAAACAACGGTTCCCAAAATTGTTGAACGTTTGCATGAACGGGGGATGTTGCCCCTGGGTGAACGCAAGGATGTGACGGCAGAAGCAGTAACCCAAATTTTACGCACCTGTGCCTAGCCCACGGATCAGCAGGAATATTGACCATGAAATATCGTTTTCGGCGGATAATGTGCGATTTGGGGCAGATTCCTGGCTGTACATCAACATTAACCAGTTGCACCGAAACCCAATTTTTACTGGTAAACCCGTGGATGGGGGTGTACCTCCTTATCAGATTTTTCGGGTCTGGACGGGCACCCCAGGTCAACCGGGACGCTAGATCACGTTGAGGGTTCGCACCTATTCCCACTTGGTCAGATGAATACCTACACCCGTATTTACGCCGTCGTCCAACGGATTCCCTACGGTAAGGTGGCGACCTACGGCCAAGTCGCTCGGCTGGCAAATCTCACCGGGCAGGCACGGCTGGTGGGGTATGCCCTCTATCGGCTCCCCAGTCGTCAAGCGGACATTCCCTGGCATCGGGTGATCAATGCCAAGGGTGAAATTTCCTACGATGCGTTTCGACATGGGGATGACGATTTACAGCGAGTTTTATTAGAAGCCGAGGGGGTGGTGTTTGCGGCCAACGGGAAGATCAGTTTGCCGGATTACCAATGGCAACCGACCGGGTAAACCCCTAGGGTGCAAAGGGGATACGGCGGGGTTAGACTCTTAGTTATCCCCAAAACGGGGATTAACTGGATAAAAGACCATGTTCACCGACGACCAACCCAACCTCGTCAGCCCCTTGGATGACTGGCAGGAGGCACCCCAACCCGACCCGAACCTGATGCTGGCGCAATTGACAGCCCGTGACCCGTTGCAACGGATGCAGGCGGCCAGGGCGTTTTGTGAACTCCAGGATGAACGGGTAGGGGAACGGTTGATTCCTTTGTTGCAAGATGCCTGCCCCCTGGTGCGCTTGAGTGCGGCCTACGCCCTGGGGCGCAACCCCACCCCGGCAGCGGTACAGCCTTTAATCCAGCAATGGCGCAACGATGCCAACGGCTATGTCCGTAAAGGCATTATTTGGGCCTTGGGCTACAGTCGCTCTGCCCAGGCGGCTCCTGTGTTGATCAGTGCATTACAAAAAGATATTCCGGCGGTGCGGTTGTGGGCGGCCAGTGCCCTAGCGCAACTGATCCCCGCCCAGTCAGAATTACTACCCCAGGTGGTGCAGGTGCTTTGCCACACTCTCCACCAGGACCCGGTGGCCGCCGTGCGGAGCAACTGCACCTGGGCTTTGGGGCAGATTCCTGTGGAACATTTACCGGAAAATCTGTACTTACAAATTGTGGAAGCCCTGCGGGAGGGTTTGCAGGATGGGGATGCGGGGGTGCGCGACGATAGCTGGAGTGCCTTGCTAAATTTGGGGGTCACCGCCGGACTGCCTACCCCCGATGAGTTGGCTCTTTGAGGCGAGGTAAAGTAATGACGACTAAAGTACTTTGACCTTCTTTGCTGGTTAAATGAATCGTGCCCTGGTGCGCCTGGGCGATACTTTGGGCAATCGCCAACCCCAACCCACTGCCCCCCGCCCCCCGTGCCGGGTCAACCCGAAAAAAGCGGTCAAACACCTGCGGTAAATCGGTTTCCGCAATTCCCACGCCGGTATCCTGGACTTCAATGGTGAACGTCTCGCCCTGGGGTTTGAGGCGCACCCACACCTGCCCCCCCGGCGGCGTGTATTGCCAAGCATTGCGAATCACATTCGTTAACAACCGCCCCAACTGGCCGTAATCGCCCCAGACCGTGAGCGTATCGGGATGCACCGCCGTGGGTAATACCAGATGCATCGTCACCCCCTTGGCCTGCGCCCACCCCTGTTGCTCTTGGGTCACTTCCATCACCAAACCATCCAGCGGGCAGGCTTCTCCCCCCACCTCCCCCTGGGTATCCTGGCGTGCCAGAAATAACAAATCATCCACCAACCGTCCCAAACGCTGGATCAACCCCCCCATGGCCTGCACCTGGGGTTGATGATTGTACTGTGTATGTAATAATTCCCAATTCATTTGTAAACTCGCCAAGGGACTCCGCAACTCGTGGGACGCATCGGCGGTAAATTGTTCCAACCGTTGGTAGGACTGGCGCACCGGTGCCATCGCCAAACCCGACAGGAACCAACCCGCCACCGCCACCAACGCCAGGGAAACCACCCCCCCCAGGATTAAATCCCGGAGCAATTGGCGCACCGGTTTCGTGACCTCAAACCAGGGATGACTGACCCGCAAATAGCCTAACAATATACTATTTTGATACACCGGTTGCGTCACCTGCCGTAGGGCTTCATCGCCGCTAATAGTAACCGTTTCCCGCCACACCCCCGGATGCAGGCGGGGCACCACCGTCATATCCAACGTGCTCCAGAGGCGCTCCCCGGTCGGGGCAAACCATTCCAGCGCCACCCGGTCTTCTTCCACATCCTGCGGCCACCGGGGCGGTTGACTGGGCAGGGTCGCCACCACCACCTCCACCACATGATCCAGGGTGTCATCAATCCGTTCACTCAGGGTCGTTTGCACGTAAACATAACCAGCCAGGGCAAACACCAGCAACAAAACCGCCGTTACCCCGGTGTACCAAAGCGCCAACCGCCGACGCAGTTGTTGAAACATGGCAACGTTACGAGCCTTGCAACCAATTTTTAACTCGATTTTTGAGATGGTTAAACCGGAAGCGAGCTTTCCTCAATCCCGTTTCCCAGAGATAGAAACGCCGCCCTTGGGGGGATAAAAACCGCTTGATTAACCATTTGTTGCCCCCAGCACAATGCAGTCCCAAGAACCGAATATATTTTTTATGAATCTGATTATATCCATAGGGTTGACCGTCCTTAAATCGCAACTTTTTTAACCCAAATTGGGTCCTGTATTCCTGTTCTTGATGATTGGATTCCAAGGCGATATTATGTTCAAATGATATATCCTGAAAAATCTGGGCAAAATTAAACACTTTGGGGTTATTTTTACTCCATTCATAAAGCAAGGTCATGTCACAGATGCCACCGCCCAGATTCAGATTCATCATCTCGGTGTAAACGGCTTGGAATTTACCCAAATATTCGGGATCACGGTACGCATGAATGCAAAAACTCGTGAAGTCAGCGATCCCCGCTTGTGTCCAATAGGAGAAATGGGGGGAGGCCATCCAAAGTAAATTGCCGGGATTTTGGGGAATCATTAGTCCAGAGGTGTAATGGTCTGATAACAGAGAGGGTAATTCTTTAGTGTAATTCGCAAAAGTGGCTACATCACTATCCAACAAAAATGCCTGTTGGTAACCATGCTTTTGCATCCAGAATTCCAATGCAAAAAATCGAATCCAACAGGCCGTTTCGTAAAACTCACCATAATTAGATAATTTGACATAAACCTGTTGAAATTCTTGCCATTTGGGCAGTTCAACGCCCGTAATACTCGCATGGTGAGGCCAAAAATTCTTATTTTGATCATCCCCCAGAAGAACAACGGTTTGATTCCACTGGGCGGCTAATTGGAGAGCAAACTTTAAGTACTCTGGTTGATTGCCAAAATGGGCAATGACTACGGGCATATCGGTTGTCTGCGTCATTTGCACACCTAAACTTTAATGGCTTGGGGTAAGGCCACCGCCGCCACCACCCGGTCGCACCCGGAAGCCGGTCGTGCCCATTGGTAACGGTACTCCTTGGGGTCGCCCCAACACAACCCTAGGTAGAGTTCCGTGCGGGTGGCATCCAACTCCAACCATTCCGCCTGGGTCAGGGCTTGGCTCAATTCTTTGGGGGTGACCGGCCGGGTGTGGGGATGCACCCACCAGTACTGCAACCCTTGAGTTTGCCCCCACCAAAATGCCGCCATGGCTGGTTTTGTCTGCATCAAGCGTTCCTTATCCCCACCAATGGCGCACAACTGCCCATGCACTTCCGGTATTTCAATCACCCCCTCCCGAAACCGGCAGGTGCGCCAGACGATCCCAGAAACCCCATGCTGGCGTTGGTAGTCATGCACCTGCGCCCGGAAATCCTCAAAGGCAAACACCATACTCAGCCGCTCCGGGGAAATGGCGAGAGCCACCACCGTATGACCCACCCGCTCCCGCACGGACGGGAGCCAGCGTTGTCCTTGCCAATTGGCCTGCAATTCCTGTTCCAGAATCTGGATCAACTCGCTGGTGGTGTACGACATGAACCGGCCAGGTTAGTCCAAATAACCCATTAAATCGGCCACGGGCGGGTCAACTTGGTTGGGAGCCACGGGTCGCCCCATCACGACCTTACTGGGTTTGACTAAAGCCCCCGCTGGTTCCGGGGCGGCAGGTAGGGTGCCCACGGGTTGGGATGCCGGACCGACGGATTTTGGGTGAGCCATAATGACTACTCCAGAATGTTTTTATATTTCTATCTTAGGGGGAAATGACCGCCACCACCGGCAAAACCGATGGGCAAAACCGATAAGATAAAGTTGAAGAAAGTATTAAAAATTCAAAACACTGTAAACAAGCGGTAACTTTAGCGACACTCGCTTTACAAAGTCTGGGCAGGGGCGGGTTTACCCCTGAAAATAAAAATAATCTTCATTGCATACATACCCCATGACTCCACGTCTGTTTACCCCCACCAACTACTGGCCGCTGGTGGTGAGTTTGACCCTGATGTTTTGGCTAGGAGCGACGTTGGTGCTGGATGTCCTGGTGATGCCGGGGTTGTACTGGGGCGGCATGATGCACCAGAGCGGGTTTGCCAGTTTTGGTTATTTGTTATTTAGCTGGTTCAATCATGCGGAATTGCTCTGTGCCGCCCTGGTGATGACCAGTGTGTTGGCGCAAACCCTCCTGCACCCCCAGCGATACTGGCCGGGGCTGTTGTTTGCCGGGGTTTTGGTGGCGATTGTTCTGGTCTACACCTACGTTTTGACCCCGTGGATGGGAGAAACCGGTGTGTCCCTAGACTGGCTCGACCAGGAGATGCAGGAGATCGCCGTACCGACGACGATGAACCTATTGCACGGTGGTTATTTTGGTCTGGAATTGCTCAAGGTGACAGTGGCCGGGGGATTGCTCTGGTGGCAGGGGCGCTTTCTGCCCGCCGATTAGCCGTGATGCCAGCAGGCGAGAGACGGGGGCACCAGCAATAGCCCCGCCACGCCCACGGCGGCGAGGGCAGTGACGAAGACGGCGGCGGCGGCACAGTCCTTAGCAATGCGAGCCAGGTCGTGGTACGTTTGCCCTACGGTTAAATCCACCACCGCTTCCAGTGCCGTATTGACCAGTTCCAACGCCAACACCAAGCCAATCGTCAGGACAATGATGGCGGTTTGCGGCAGGGGGAGATGCACACCCGCAGTCCAAAGCAAAGCTAGGGTGCCGATCCCCACGTGGATGCGAAAATTGCGTTGACTGGTCAAGGCGTAGTGTAAGCCCTGTCCGGCGTAGTAAAAACTTTGCCCTAAGCTGCTCCGATGCGTGGGGCCGGGGGGAGTGCCGGTTACAACTGATGACATCATAAGTGTTATCCTCACACTCGGTTAGCCTATAGTTTAGCAAGCTATTTCACCAATGCCCTGGCAAGACCTCCTGCATCCCCGCCTTCTGCACCCAGGACCGGTGACCGATTTAGATGTGGCTTGGCTCCAGTCCCAAGCCCTGCGCGGGGTGGTTCTGGATGTGGACGACACCCTGGTACCTGCCCATGAACAGGCGATTCCAGCCGGTGTGGGGGGCTGGATTGACCAACTTAAAACCCTCGGTCCGGTGTGGCTGGTGAGCAATAATGTCCTGGTGTCACGGATTGGGGATATTGCCCAGCAATTAGATTGTCCCTACATCGCTGGGGCTGGTAAACCCTCCCGCCGCAAACTCCGCCAAGCCCTCCAAGGGATGAACCTCCCCGCTGCCCAAACCGCCATGATTGGCGACCGCCGCTTAACTGACATCCTGGCGGGCAATCGGCTGGGAATGTACACCGTTTTGGTGGAACCGATTGCTGCCCCCCGCTGGCAAAAATTCCGTAATTTAGAGGATTGGCTGATTAATACATTGTTGTAATTTTAGAACATGGTCATAACTTTCAGAGTATCTCTATATTACTGGAACGAACCAAGAATGATCTCGCTGGAATGTCTATCATTACCAATAGCCTGAGTGTCCGATAGCCTGCGTGTCGCTCTGCGACATTAGCTTGCGTGGCGTAGCCATTATTACCGGGAACCAGAAGGGTTGCGCCCCTGCGACCGCTATGCCGAGAAGTGCCCTAGTATGGAAATCCGCTCATATACATCAAAAGCTCAACCGGAGTCGGCGATGAGATTTTTAGCTGTTAAACACGTGTTGGTGGAAGGTTTGGGTGCTTTTGCCCCGTGGTGTGAACAGGCGGGGATTGAGGTGGATTATGTGGAATGGGAACGGGGGGAAACCCTACCCGATGCCCGAGATTACCAAGCCGTTTGGGTGATGGGCGGGCCGATGAATGTGGCGGATGAAGCGGATTACCCCTGGTTAAAAGTGGAAAAACAATGGATTCATCAGGTGGTGCAGGATTTGCAGATTCCTTATATGGGGGTGTGTTTGGGGGCGCAACTCCTGGCGGATGCTCTGGGGGGGGTGGTGGGAGCCATGTCAGCCCCGGAGGTGGGGTTGGGGCACGTGTACTTAACCAAACCGGCGGTGGCACATCCCTTACTCCAAGGATTGCCGGGGCAGTTCTTGGCTTTGCATTGGCATGGGCAGGAGGTGAAAAATTTACCGGCGCAGGGGGTGTTGCTTGCTTCTTCGGATCACTGCCGGGTGCAAGCCTACGCTGTGGGGGCATACGCCTTTGGGATTCAGTTTCATTCTGAGGTGGAGGCACATACGGTGACGGACTGGAGCCAACTACCGGAATATCGCTCGGCGTTAGAGCAGGCATTGGGAGCGACGGGCTGTGAAGCCTTGGCTCATGCGGTGAACGCCGAATTGCCCGCCATGACCCCGATTGCCCGACGGTTGTTTGAGAATTTTTGCGCTATTGTCCAGCAACGGTGGAGATAAATGGGGTCAGAATCATTCGCAAATTATCATATCGTGGCGAGTAATTCATTCGTTTAGCTTTGGATAGTGCTCTCCCCAAGGTCGGGCAGATTCTAATTGTCCTGCCAATTGAAATAAAGTATCCTCCCTACCCATTTTGCTTACGAACTGCATCCCGATGGGTAAACCTGATTCATTCCAATAGAGTGGCACAGACATTGCTGGCTGCCCCGTCACATTAAAAGGGGCAGTGTAGGGAGTGAAGTTGAAAACCTCTTTAGCAAGAGTTTCTATAGTGTGCATAGATTTAAGTAACCAACTGGAGTTAGTTCTCGCTACTAAGTTCATCAATACCTGCTTACTTGCTGAAGGTTGAAGTGAACCAATAGGAATAGGTGGTCGGGATAGGGTAGGCGTCAAAAGAATATCATATTGTTCAAAGAACTCACCAATTTTTCTGGCATCAATTTGTAAGGCTCTTGCGGCTTGAGCATATTCGCTTGCACTCAAAACTTCTCCTAATAGTCCTAAGCAATAAGTACTTAGCTCAAAATTCATTAGTCTAGGTTTTTGTTTAACCAATTGCGATACCCATTCAATGTCTGCCCTCGTTTCAGAAACGACTATTTTCATGAAATTCAAAGCGAAGTCTGTGCCATCGAATTTAGGAGTATCTTCTATGACTTCATGCCCTAGTTCTTGCAACAGTTTAATCGTTATGTGTAATCCTTTCAAACAATCTGGATGCACTTCATTACCCAAAAAAGGATCAGAAGTAAAAGCGATGCGAAGTTTAGCTGGAGGAATAGATACAGCTTCTAAATAAGACTGGTATTGTGGCGGGGATAAATAAGTAGCTCCAACATCGGAACCACTAATGGTATCCAACATCGCAGCACTATCTCGCACTGAACGACTTAAAACGGTTTCAGTAGAAAATCCCCGCCAGATTTCACCGACATTTGGACCAGTGGGAATGCGTCCACGAGTAGGCTTTAAACCAAAAATACCGCAACAAGAAGCAGGAATCCGAGTCGAACCACCACCATCGCCGCCGCCCGCAAGGGGAACCATTCTTGATACAATCGCTGCCGCTGAACCACCACTAGAACCGCCTGCCGTTCTGGTTAAGTCCCAGGGATTACGAGTGACCCCCCAACATTTCGGTTCGGTATAGGGTGTGATGCCAAATTCAGGGGTATTTGTTTTACCAAGAATTACAACTCCTGTCGCTTTATATCTTCTTACCAATTCGCTATCTCGATGCATCGGGATTTTGCTGAGTAAATGATTGCCGCTACTGGTAGGAACACCAGCATAGCTCGATCGTAAATCTTTTAGCAGAAAAGGAACTCCGCAAAAAATGCCATTAGGTAAACCTTGGACGATAGAAGCCCTAGCGTGATCGTACATTTTCAGAATCACCGCATTAATCGTAGGATTGGTACTTTCAATTTGAGTAATTGCTGCGTCCAACAATTCTTGTGGACTAATCTGACGAGATTTCACCAATTCAGCCAAACCTAAGCCATCGTAACGAGCGTATTCTGCAAAGGCAATCATGGTATTTTCTCCCTAAATAAAAGCAAGAACATGAGTAACATCAAAGATGAGAAATCCTTTATTCACACTAACATGAAATGGCAAACCAGAAAATACCAGAATAATAATGAATGAAATTGACGCTAAAATTATGTTCATGGCTGTATATCCAATGAATGATTTAAGTGCCTAGACCGGGAATGAATTCCTAATATTCTAGCTAGTAAAATTTCTATAATTTGCCAAAATCTTACAGCATTTAGTAGAGGGTTTAACCAACTTGTAATTATGCAATAGTGAGTATTTCTATGTCCACAATGATGCAACGCATGATGAGATGGAGATTGAATAATTTTTGCGCTCTGGAGAAAGCAAATTATCTTACCATTCTCTGTGGGAGTTTGATGCGCCCAGCGATGAATTTCATTCGCACTTATGCCAATCAATATGACCAGAAGAATTTGCCAAATAAGAAAGTGGCATAAATGAGCAATAAACAAAGTATTCATAGCGAGAAAAAATAAAACCCGATTTCTTATCCACCAAGAAGTATTAATAAAATGTCTAGGATTATCATGGTGTAAAATATTTGGTTTGATAATAAAATCTCCAATTATTAGCCAATCTTCACGGCCATAGTTGTCTTCTAGCCAGTGCAACAATCCCGACAAGAAATCAGCAACGAGAATACAAATTAAGGTCTGCACAAGTATCATCATCATTCCTCCGAGGTTTAATTTCATCCGAGAGATTTTCTCTAGTGACATCAATGTCTATTTCAGGATTTAAATCAAAACTTGCCATTGATCAATTTTCAATTAAAGCAAACTAATCCTGTTAATTGCTTGCACATTTAGCGGACTTTATTCTTGTTGGGCAGGACAATGAGAATTAACAATCCTATTAGTTGCAGTATTCCTAATGCCCCCCAAATAGGATGATAGCCTTTTGTTTTTGTCAGCTCAACACATCCCCAGGTAAAGATGGTAAAGTATGCAATTTGTAATACCACACGGAGAAAGTAAGCTAAGTCAGGTGCGTTTGGCAAAAAAATTGCACTGATTAATCCCATTCCCAAGAGATAAACAAACAAACTGGTCAGAATTAAAATCCTTGCTTTTTTCATAACTAAAAACTCCTTGAATGAGAACGTTAGTCTCATCCTAAGAATTTGACCGAGTATCGTAAAGGGCTTTTTCTTGACTTAAATCAATCCTTGATCTTGATCAACTGTTGCGGTGTGTAATACGTTTTCGTCGTTCTTGTTTGGCACGCAATCGGCTGAGAGTTTCGGGAGTCATACCCAAATAGGAGGCTAGATACACTAATTTCACATCTTCCAGAATGGTGGGATGTCTTTTATAAACTTGATCATATCGTTCTGGTGCCGATAGGGATTGAAATGAGCGAATCCGCTCGATTGCCAGGGCATAATAATTCTCAAATAACTTTCTGCCAAGTTGGTTCCAAATCGGGTCTTTCTCATATAAAAATTGCAGATTTTGATAGCTAAGAGAACTGAATTTGCAGTCGGTAAGTAAAATAATATTGTCTCTGCTAGGAGACTGTTCTTGAAAACTCCTGACCGAATAGACAAATTCTCCGACGAATCCCAGCCAAAGAGTATGCTCTTTGCCATCCCGTTCATAAAAACCTCTGACTAAACCTTCATTAACAAAGGAGATGCGGTCACTAATCTGCCCTGTTTTTAGTAGGACGGTGTTTTGGGGAAATTCTTGATATTCAAGTAATCTGATTATCTCTTCTTGTTGCTTAGAATTGAGGGGAACAAAATGATCTAAGGTGGCCAGTAGTTTACTGTGCATATGAGGGAAAAATGATCACGGTTTTGCAATCTTATTACCAACTCATTTCATCCAAATCGGCGGCACGTTGAAACCGTTTCCGCAAATCCTGAATCAGGCGGGGGTCGTCGGTTTTTAAGCTCACTTCCCGGCTGGTGCCACTGCCCCCGAGGAGTGCATGACTGCCCACTAGGGCAAATTGGTCATCGCTGACCAGGTAATGCTCGTGGGTGCCGATGATTTTCAGGTGCAGGTGATTCGGAAATTCCTGTTCGAGTTGTTCTAAATCCCCCAGGGCGTTGTATTTCCAGGAGAATCGCCCCGGCCCTTCCCGCCATTGGTTGCGTTTGTTGCGGCTCAATTCTTGGGTTTTGATGTCCTGGGCATCCCCCCAACCGATGGACACCTGCACCCCTTGGGCTAATAACTGTCGCAGGGCTTGTAAAAAGGGGCGGTCAAGGGTCTGTTGGCTCAGCCAGGGGGAAACGAGGATCAGTTCCTGGGTGGTTTGGGTGAGGGCGTGTTGCAGGACTTCCCGCCCCCCAAACCGGTCGGCGACTAATTCGTAGCTATGGTTGGGGAGTTTTTGTAGTTGCTGGTTGATGGTTTTTGCCCAGTCCTGGATGGAGGCGGCTACTTGGTCAGGCACCTGCTGGAGTTGGGTTTGGGTGGTTTGCCATTGCTGTTCGATGTGGCTCTGGCGGCTGGCGAGGGTTTGGGTGGATTCCCGCAGGTCGCCGTGGCTGTGGTCAATCTGGGTGACCAGTTGCGCCATTTCCGTGATTTGCTGTTGCAGGTGGGGGAGGTCGTTTAACTGGCTGAGTTGGGCTTGGGTGCGGCTGAGTTCTTGTTTGACTTGCTGGAGGTTTTGGCTCTGCCCTTGGCTGAGTTCTCCCACCTGTTGGCTGAGTTGCTCTAGGCTAGTGCGAAGTTGGCTGATAGCCTGCGTGACGTAGTCATGGGCGGCGGGTTCCGGGGCATTTTGCAATTGGGTGAGTTCGGCTTGCAGGGTGACCAGGGTGGTGGCGAGGGGGGCGAGGCGGTTTTGTTGTTGGGTTTGTTGCTGGTGCAGTCGCTCCACGGCGGTGACTAAAGGTAACAGGGCGGCACGGCTGACTTGGGTGCGGGTTTGTTGCTGTAATTCCTGAACCCGCTCGTACAATGCCTGTACCGCCTGGGTTTGTTGTTCTAATTGTTGTAACCGGGGTTCCCAGGTGGCGACCTGCACCTGCTGGTCTTGCAGTTGTTGGAGTTCCTGGGCGATGTTGTGGGTGAGTCGTTGCTGTTGCTGGTATTGGTTAACCACCTGGGCTAGGTCTTGTTGCAGTTTTTGGACGAGGGGGGCGAGTTTGGTTTGGCCGTGCAGTTCCCGCTCAAGGCGACCCACGGTTTCCCGTACCTGCAAGGTGGCGGCCACGTCTTGCCCCAGTTGGGCTACGACAGATTGGAGGCGTTGGGTGGCGGTTTCAATGGTTTCAATCTGAGTTTGCAGGGCTTGGGGGGCGGTGATCTGTTGGCTAAGGTACTGCAATTGGGCTTCGAGGGGTTGCACATCCACCACCGGGGTCTGCCGGAGTTGTTGCACCTGGGTTTGCAGTTGGGCGGCTTGGCGTTGCAGTTGGGCTAACCCTTTGGCGATTTGTGCGACCTGCTCGGCTTGGGGAACTCCGGCCAGATTTTGGGTCAGGTCTTCTAAACCCGTCCGCAAGCTGGTGTACTGCTGTTGGAGTTGGGTGAGTTTACTTTGTAACGGTTCCAAATTCACCCCTTCAACGGTAGCCAAGCGTTGATCCATTTCCCGGTGCAGGTTGCCCAAGGCGTTTTGTAATTCCTGTAATGACTGCTCAAGCGGCGTAAGATTGACCGGTTCGGGCAGGAGCAGGACATCCTGGAGGCGGCGGCGTAAAAACTTAATATCGGTGCTGTAGCGTTGGTTGAGGCTTTCTAGGGCGGTCAGGAGTAATTGTTGCTGGCTGGCTTCCAATTGAGTGCGATGGAGCAAATTCACCAGTAGAGCCAGGGATATGGGTAAAGCGGCCACCACCACCTGCTGGGAGACGGCGGCCATCAGGGTTCCGACCAGGGACACCAACACCAAGCCATATTCGGTTGTTTCTAACCAGGTGCGACGGGTCACGGGTTAGCCATTCCTGAAACGGGGTTGCCCTAGTTTCTAATGTAGTTCAATTTATCGTTCCATTTGCGGGGGTAGGCGATGGATTCTCGGTAATTTGAAAAGAATCAAAAAATTGCGCCAAATCCGCCTGCTGTGCTTGGGGCACGATGGCGTACAGTCCATAAACTCGCTGGCCGACAAAATAAAACCGCACCTTGGCCACCCCGCCACCGGTCAAACGTTCCGGGGGAATCGTGACAATCATTTCCCGCCCCGGATAGCTGTCTAGGGTCACCTGCCGTTCTTGGGTTACCTGCCCTTGCACCCGTTGTTGCGCCTGGGCTTTGAGTTGCGCCCACATGAGCGGGGAATGAGCCAACCGAGCGACCGGCTGGTCATAGTCGGTAAAGACCACTGCGTAGGAACCCTGGGGACGGTTGACACCCCAAGCTTGGGTCGCCACCTCACCCACGCCGGTTTCCAAGGTGCGTTGTTCCTGCTGGGGTGTAGCGGGGAAATTTACCTGAAACCCATCCCCCTGTACCATCTGCCAACGACCGCCCATCTGACAACCCGTGACCAACAGCCCTGCGCCGATACCCCACCACCAGGATTTCATAGCTGTACCAGTACAATGGAATGACTTTATTGTAACAGTAACTGGCTGTTTACCAAATTAAACCTAGGGCAAAAGCCAGAACAACTCTACTTATGGGCACCTCTATTTATTACAACCAGCAGAAAATCATCTCGCTGGAACGCCCATAGCCTGCGTGTCCGTAGGACATTAGCCTGCGTGGCGTAGCCATTGTTACTCAGAATCAAGGAGGGGAGCTACCTGCACCACTCAAATCATGTTGCTATAACTGTATTTCTGAAACGGAAAATTATTTCTGAAACGGACAATGTGTGTATATTAGGAACATATTGTAATTTCGTGTACGTTGGAATGCATCTGGGATTTTGGGCAGGATTAGGGGTGACACTGGTACTCTGGGGGCAACCCGTCCTAGCGCAACCGGGTAACCCCGAAGCCCAGATCAAGTTTCAACAGGCGAGTCAATCCCTCAGCCGTAACGAGAATACGAAAGCCATCCAGGAATTTCAAGCCGCCCTCAAAATTAACCCCCAAATGGCGGGAGCTTGGCGGGGGATGGGTGTGGCCTTGGGACGGTTGGGACGATGGGCGGATGCGGCTCAAGTGCAGGCACGGGCAACGACATTAGCACCCAAACACGCCCCAGGATGGGTACTGCGGGGCTGGGCAGAACATCGCAGCGGCAATTCCACCCTGGGGGCACAGTGGCTCAACCACGCCCTCACCCTCGACCCCAAAAATGTGGAAGCCCACAATGCCCTGGGGGTGGTGTATTTGTTTCTCAATCAACCCCAAAAAGCCGAAGCCAGCACCCGCACGGTGATCAAACTCGCTCCCCAAAATGGCACGGCCTATTACAATTTGGGGCTAAGTTTAGACCGGCAGGGACGCTACCCCGAAGCCATCGCCGCCCAGACCCAAGCCCAAAAATGGGAACCCCGCAACCCCCACCCCCTACTCGCCCAGGCGGTGAGTTATTTAGCTCAGAATCAAGTAACCCAGGCGCAGGCAGTGTTTAATCGAGCCATCGCCCTCGACCCCTGGTATGGGCAGGCCACCGGCATGGATGACCTGGTGCGGGCGGGATTCAGCACCACCCAGATTGCCCGGTTGAAAAAATTACTTTGATGTGACTTTAATGCCTAAACGCTGCCACTCAGGCGTTCCAACGACCGATATTGCACCGCTTCTTTAATGTCATCCCAATCCAGGTAGGGGCTGGTTTGCCCCTTCAGGTCGGCAATGGTACGGGCAACTTTCAGCAAGCGATCCATCCCCCGCACCGACAGCCCCAGCTTGCGAATCACCATTTCCAACTTAGTGCGATTCTCCGGGGTCAACTGACACCACTGGCGAATCTGGGCGGACTGCATCTGGGCATTGTGCTGAATCTGTAATGTTTTAGCAAATCGCTCTCTCGCTAATTGCCGTGCCTTTTGCACCCGCTCCCGCACCGTGGCCGAATCTTCTCCAGTGGATTGCTGAACCATCTCTTCGGGTTTAAGTCTGCCCACCTGCACCTGTAAATCAATCCGGTCAAGCAACGGGCCAGAGAGTTTACCCCAGTATTGCTGACGTTGGTGCGATGTACAGACGCAGGCTTGCACGGAGTCCCCGTAGTAACCGCAGGCGCAGGGGTTGGTGGAAGCCACCAGGGTAAACCGCGCTGGAAAGGTGACCGTCTGCCGTGCCCTCGACACGGTAACCAAGCCATCCTCCAGAGGTTGGCGCATAAATTCCAACACATCCCGCTTAAATTCTGTCAATTCATCGCAGTATAAAATCCCGTGATGCGCCAGGGACACCTCCCCCGGTTTGGGAATGCCGCCGCCGCCCACCAAGGCTGGTCCCGACGCAGAATGGTGGGGACTACGAAACGGACGCTGATTCACCAACGCCCCCCGCTCCGGCAATAAACCGGCGACCGAATAAATCTGGGTCACCTCCAGGGCTTCCTGTAAACTCATGGTGGGTAAAATCCCCGGCAAACGCCGTGCCAGCATGGTTTTGCCACTCCCCGGCGGCCCCACCAGCAGGAGATTATGCCCCCCGGCGGCGGCAATTTCCAACGCCCTGCGTGCCAAATGTTGCCCCTTTACATCCCGCAAATCCAGCCAAATTTGCCCTTCCTGCTGGTGTAATTCCCGCAACGGGTCAACCTGGGCGGGGGTAAACCGGTTGGGTGCTTGCAACAGTTCCGCCACCTCCCGCAGGTGGGCACACCCGTAAACCCGCAACCCTTGAATTAAGCCCGCTTCCCGCACATTGGCCGTCGGTACCACCACCCGGGTAATGCCCAATTTCTCGGCGGTTGCCGCCATCGGTAATACCCCCGCCACCCCCCGCAGTGTCCCATCGAGCGAGAGTTCCCCTAAAAATAACGTGGTATTGATATTGTCAGAATGAACTTGCTCTGAAGCTAATAAAATCGCCACCGCCATGGGCAGGTCAAAACCCGGTCCCTCCTTGCGTAAATCCGCCGGGGTGAGGTTCACCACCACCTTGCGCTGGGGCACCGCAAAGCCAGAATTTTTCAAGGCCACCCGCACCCGCTCCCGGGCTTCCTGCACCGCACTATCCGGCAGACCCACCACCACCAGCCCCGGCAATCCCCCGGCGATGTCCACCTCCACCCCAACTTTAACGGCTTCGATGCCCAGCAGGGCGGCACTCCAAACCCGGGTGTGCATGGTCAATCCCCCATTGATGCCTCCAGTTTAATCCGGGCGAAGTACACTAAAAAGGCGAGATAGGGGGAAAGCAACAGTGACCACCTGGGATGTGATTGTGATCGGGGCAGGCATGGGTGGCCTCGTGACGGCCAGCCAATTAGCTCGCCGGGGTGCCAAAGTCTTGGTGCTGGAAAAGTATCTGATTCCGGGGGGAAGTGGCGGTTATTTTGAGCGGTCGGGCTATCGCTTTGATGTGGGTGCCTCCATGATTTTTGGGTTTGGTACCCAGGGCACCACCAATCTCCTCACCCGTGCCCTGGCTGCCGTGGATGAAAAAATTGAGACGATTCCCGACCCGGTACAGGTGCATTATCATTTGCCTGGGGGTAAACACATCCGGGTACATCGGGATTATCAGGAATTTTTGGCTGAATTAAACCAGCTTTTTCCCCACGAGAAACGGGGCATTCGTCGCTTTTACGATGAATGCTGGCGAGTATTTAACTATCTCAACTCGATTGAATTACTCTCCCTTGAAGAACCCCGCTATCTATTGCGAGTTTTTGCCCAAAACCCTTTTGCCTGCTTGGGTTTAGCCAGCTACTTGCCCTGGAATGTGGGTGCGATTGCCCGCAAATATATCCGTGACCCAGAACTCCTGAAATTTATTGATTTAGAATGTTACATCTGGTCGGTGGTGCCCGCCCAAAAAACCCCGATGATTAACGCCGGGATGGTCTTTTCTGACCGCCATTACGGGGGAATCAACTATCCCAAGGGCGGGGTGGGACAAATTGCCCAAAAACTAGCCGACGGATTCCAAAAATATGGGGGTGAAATTCACTACAAAAGCCGGGTCACCCGCATTATTCAAGAACAGGGTAAAGCCGTGGGCGTGGAATGCGCCACCGGGCAAATCTATCGGGCGAAACGCATCATTTCCAACGCCACCCGTTGGGATACCTTCGGGCATTTACTACCCGATATTCCCCGTGGCGAACAGCGGTGGCGTAGGTGGTATCAACCCTCCCCCAGTTTTCTGAGTTTACATTTGGGCGTGCGGGGAACGGCAATTCCCCACGATACCGATTGCCATCACGTTGTCCTAGATGACTGGGCACAGATGGAGGCCCCGTACCAAACCTTATTTATCTCAATTCCTACGCTACTCGACCCGAATTTGGCTCCTGAAGGCTATCACATTATCCATGCGTTTACCCCCTGTTGGCTGACGGATTGGGAAAACCTCTCCACTGATGAATATGAACAGAAAAAAGAAGCTACGGCGGGGCAGGTGATTGACCAGTTGATGAGGTTGTTTCCCCGGTTAGACCAGGATTTGGACTACATGGAAATCGGCACCCCCCGCACCCACCGGCGGTTTTTGGGACGGATGCAGGGCACCTACGGACCGATGCCTCGGCGGGTCTTACCGGGATTACTTACCATGCCCTTTAACCGCACCAGCGTACCAGGATTGTACTGTGTTGGGGATAGTACATTTCCGGGGCAGGGCTTGAATGCGGTCGCTTTTTCCGGCTTTGCCTGCGCCCACCGAGTCGCCACGGATTTGCATCTTTGAAGCAATGTTGCGAAAATGTAAAATTTTAGTTACATTGAGGGGGTAAGGATAGAGTCGCACACATTCAGGAGTTTAATCATGGACAATCAAGACCGCAACGTTTGGAATTGGGGTTTTACCGCCGGTGCTGAGAATTGGAATGGTCGCTTGGCCATGCTGGGTTTTGTATCTGCTTTGATCGTGGAAGCCATCAGCGGTCAAGGTGTGTTGCACTTTTTGGGATTGATTTAGTTTGGGCGGGGGTTCTCCGGTGGGGAATCCCCCCATTTTGGGGTGATAAAAACTCTGGCTTCAACGCTAACGTAGTTATTGTGTTGAGTTTAGGATTCCCATGGCAATTTTTGGGTTTGGCAAAAAAGTGATGCTTCCTCAGCCTGGGGAAGCCCTGCCAGGGCGCAGTACCCTGATGCCGGTGCCGGAAAAGCACTTTGTGAACGGTCATTCTTTAGTGCCACCGTTCCCCGATGGCATGGAATTGGCGATGTTTGGCCTGGGGTGTTTTTGGGGAGCCGAAAGAAAGTTCTGGCAAATGTCTGGGGTTTACAGTACAGCAGTGGGTTATGCCGCCGGTTTGACCCCCAACCCCACCTACCAGGAAGTGTGTACGGGAATGACGGGTCACAATGAGGTGGTGCGGGTGGTCTTTGACCCGCAACAGGTGAGTTACGCTGATTTACTTAAAACCTTTTGGGAAAGCCACAATCCCACCCAGGGGATGCGCCAAGGTAATGATGTGGGTACGCAGTATCGTTCGGGTATTTACGTCTATTCTCCATCTCAACGGGGATTGGCGGAACAGTCCCGCACTGCCTACCAAAAGGTGCTGAATGAAGCGGGTTATGGTGCTATCACCACGGAAATTCTGGCTGCGCCAGAGTTTTATTATGCGGAAGCCTACCACCAGCAATACCTGGCGAAAAATCCCGGTGGTTACTGTGGTTTGGGTGGAACTGGGTTAGCTTGCCCGGTGGGTGTGGTAGCAATGTAGGGTTGAGCTAAAATAAAAATCTGTGCGTACTGGCTCAGTAGCTCAGCGGTAGAGCAGGGGACTCATAAGCCCTTGGTCGCGTGTTCAAATCACGCCTGAGCCATTTCCTGTAACCCCTTCCCAGTGCCGCTTTTGCCCGTCATGCAAGGAATTACGGCGTTTCCAGTGTATGACATTCCTTCACCCGTGCTGGACTGTTTTGGTCTGAAAATGACTAAACTGGACGCAGATTTGGGTGAAGCCCGTGGTGAAGGTTTTGGACGCAAAAATTCAATCCAAGTTGGCCGAGGCGAACGAGCGGCTCCGGCTGGGCAACGTTGGCATCTCCATCCTGCAACGCAACCACAAACTCTACCTGCGGGGGATGCTCCCCCCGAAAAATGGCAATGGCAAGCCGAAGCGTCAGGAGCTTGCCACGGGGGTGCGGGCGACCGCATCGGGCATCCGCTTCGCTGAAAACGAGGCACGGAAGATCGGTGCGCTCGTGGACTGCAAGGAGTTTTCCTGGGAAACGGTTTCCCACTCGGCGCAAGATGAAGTCACACCACCCACGGTCGGGGAGGTGGTCGCCCAGTTCGAGGAGCAATATTTTCAAAGGCGGGCGCGCACGCCCCAAAGTGAAACGACCTGGAAGGATTACCAAAAGATTTTTCGCTTGCTACCCCCCGAGGAACCCCTGGCTTCGGAACTTTTGCTCAAGGCGGTGTTGGGGACGGCACCGGACACCCGCACCCGCCAACGCTGTTGCATGGTGTTAACCCGTCTGGCAAAGTTTGCCGGGATGGAATTGGATGTGAAGCCCTACCAGGGGAATTATTCCCCTAAGCGGGTCACGCCTAGGAATTTACCGACGGATGCGGAAATTGCCCACTGGCGCAACCAAATTCAACATCCGGCGTGGCGTTGGGCTTACGGGATGATGGCCTGCTACGGCTTGCGGAACCACGAGGTGTTTCTAGTTGACACGGATTCCCTCCAGGACTCGCCGGGGATCGTGACGCTGTTGGATGACAAGTCCATCCGGTCTGCTGACGGCAGTAGCATCACCCTGAAGGGGAAAACCGGGGCGCGGCGGGTCTGGCCTTGTTTCCCGGAGTGGTGGGAGTTGTGGCGACTCAATGAAGTGGTTGTCCCGGAGGTAACGGCACGGCGCAGTAGCGATTTGGGGGAACGGTTGAATCATTATTTTCGCCGCTGGGCCAAGATTCCGTTTCCCCCTTACGATTTGCGTCACTGTTGGGCGGTGCGGACGCTGGAGTTTGGGCTGGATGTGAGTTTGGCGGCGGCGCAGATGGGGCACAGCGTCCAGGTACACACGGAGCTTTACCACCACTGGATCAGCGAACGGCACCACCATCGGGCGTTTGAACTGTTGATGCAACGGCACGACCGCCCCCAAGTTCCTAGCTAATTGGTTGCGTTGTGGCATCAGCGTTTCTCCAAGGGGATGCCGAAGTATTCGGCGCACCGGTCTAGGTGCCAGCGATACCTGGGGCTGAGGGCGTGAGTGCCACTGATGATGCGGTAGTGTTTGCCCAGTTTGAGGGAACCCTCGTTGCGGCGGCGGGAGAGGGTTTTGGTGGAAATGCCCAGGGCGAAGGCGGCTTGGGCGGTGGTCACCCAGACTTTTTTCAGTTCGTTGCTCATTGGTGTGACCTCAATTTACGCAGGTGGTGGATGGGCAGGGTGAGGGGCTGAATCCAGGAGGGTGCCTTGACGGTGGCGGTATCCCCCCGGATGTCGAGAACTTGGAGGTCACGCCCCCAGCAGGAGACATTCACCCCACCCGGCGGACCGCAGTAACGGCACACATCACCGACGCTTATATCCCTGGGCGGTGGTTTTGTGTGGGTTGGGGTGTCATCCCCCGTAATCTGTTCAGCAACGTCGCCGTCTGGGTTCCAATGCTGAACACATTGCTGAACAACCCCCTCGTGTACTGCATTCTGTTCAGCAAACGGAACTGGCTCTGGGTCGAGAATTTCTTTTGCTGAACAAAATTCTTGGACACACCCCCCATCCCCGGTTCCATGATTTTGGGGATATAGGTAAACCTTATAGTTCTGGGGGCGGGAGCGGTTGGCTCCGGTCTGTACCGTCCGACTGCGCTGCTGTGCCGTGACCATGCCCCGGCGTTTGAGCCGTTCCAACTGCATTCTGACGGCATCTTTGGTGCCGCCAATTAATTCCACTAACTCCGCCGGTTCAAACGGGGTGTTGGGGTGTTCCATTAAATAGGTGAGCAATTTGGCTTTCAACCCACCCGCTAGGTCGTGCAATTCGCCCCTGTACCGCCAGGAATAATCATCAGGATTAAGTTCAATTTCGTGGAACCCGCTCACCCCGCTCCTTGATTTCTCTATCTCCAACAACCGGAGGGTGGGCGGGCGTTCTTCTAGCTTTTTGAGGTGCCAGACCTCGGACACATTATTTCTAATCGCCGTGCTACCCCGGGCACCCCCCAATTTATTCGTGTGGTGCAAGACCAAAAACGTGCAATGGTATTCATTCGCCAAGTCCCGCAGTTGGTACAGGGAGCGACCGTAGCTGCTGTCGTTTTCCTCGGTTTCGCTGAAGCGGTTGCTGCTGGTCAGGGAATCAATCACCACCAGGCCGGGACGCTCTCGGTGCAACCACTCCTTGAGCCAATTCATTTGGGAACACTGCCAGGAGGTCTTGATAAACACCCGCCCCGTGGGAATTTGGTCGTACCCGCCAATCGTCAACCGCTCCTGGGTGTCCATCTCCGGCTCGTCGGTTTGTAAAATTAAGCATTTCGCCTGTCGGACGGGAAACCCGTTCCAGGTCTGGCCGGTGGCGATGGCCTTCACCAAATCGTAGGCCAGCAAGGTCTTGCCCGCACCCCCATCGGCGACTAATAGGGCGGTGGTCGCCAAGGGTAAAAACCCGGCGATTAGCCACTGGCGTTCCGCCTGCTTTTGCTGGAGAAATTGGTGGACATCCAGGGTGGGCTGGGGTTGCGCTTCCAGATGATGCGTTTGGTACATCTCCAGCAACGCCCCCACCGGGCGACCCCATTGCTTGGCGAGGGCACCCAGGTACCACCTTTGCTGTGCCGCTTGCTCATACCGGGTGAGGATGTCCCCCACCTTTTGCATCGCCATTGTAAAAGTCACCTCCCCCGCCGTTGGCAATTCCACCACCTGGGCTTGTTGCGCCGCCCGGTGAATGTCGTTCACGGTGAAACCCCCGTTCAGCGCATCCGAAACATCCCACCCCTGGCGGTAATTGGATGGTGCGGGAACCGTGGCGATTTTTGCCCGATTACCCAACCGTTGCGCCAACTTTTTCGCCCCCCGCTCCCCTGCCTCGTCCCGGTCGTAGAAGATGACCACCTCGCCGGGTAATTGCTCCAAATATCCCTCGCTGGGAATCGTCTGGCACCCGCAGGTGAACGTCGCCACCGCAATCGTGGGGTCTTCCCTCAACAGCCAACCCAGGAGCAGGGCATCCCACTCCCCCTCGCACAGGTAGGTTTTCACCGCAGAATCCGGCTGGTGGGTGAAAAACACCATTGCCGGGATGCCCTTTTGCGTCCAGGACTTCTCCCCGCCCCAGGGGTTCACCCGCCGTTTTACATAAAAATCCCCCCGCCCCGTGGGAATGGGAATACTTATCCCGGCGTACATCAACCCCAGTTGGTAGTGGGCAATCACGTCACCGGTAATGCCCCTATTTTTGAGCCATTCCCTGGCGGCGACGGCATCCGGCGTACTCCCGCCCAGCAGCAATCCCACGAATTTTCCCACCTGAGACTCTGTATAGGTTTGGGTCGCTTCCGACATCTTGGGCACCTCACAGGTATGAGCAACGGGAACATAACCGACGGCATTTCTGATTTCTTCCGGCGTACAACCGGCGTGGCACTTGTAGGCTCCCGATGCCAACACCGCCAGACTTTTTTGGGATGGCCTGTGCCCCTTCTTGCGCTCGCAACTGGGGCAGTAACCCCGCCCCTTGGCATCAAACGCCACATACTCCCGAATGTCAAAGCTCATGCGCTCTCCTTATCTGACGAGTACCGCTCCGGCCACACCTCCGCCACCGATTGCCCCAACACCTGGGCGATAAACGCCTCCACCCTCTGGGAGCGACGGCCAGCCAACACCATCGAAACCGCCGCCCTGCTGAGATTTAGCTGACGGGCTACCCGTGCCAAACTCCATTCCCGCTGCCGCAGTTGTGCTTTTAATTGTTCCCGGTGCTGTTTATCCATAAGTACGAGTCGAGAATTTACTTAACTTGTTAATTTAACTTGTTAAACTGGCTGGAATCGTTTAACATGTTAAACTGATGGGTAAAAGTGTCACAATTAAGACTATAGTGGGTATATGTCCATTTACGCTAGTCCCCGATGAACGCAGAAATTCCCACCAATTCCTTGGCCGCCCGACTCCGTTTGGCGATGGGCGACCACTCGGTCAACCACTTCGCCCACCTGTGCGAGATGCCGGAAAGCACGGTGCGTAAGTACGTCAACGGTATTGCCATGCCGGGAAGCGAGCGGCTGAAGCGGATGGCGACGGTGGCGGGGGTGAATGTGGAGTGGTTGCTCTCGGGCGAGGGGGAAATGCAAGCCGCCCAACTCCCCAGGGCGAGGCGGCGCAAGTCGGAAGCCCAGATTGAACATGACTTGGTGCGCTTGCCGGTGCTGGACATCACGGCGGGGGCGGGAACGGCCTATGATCTGGTGGAACAAGAGCCGGTGGAGGATTTTATCGCTTTTTCCCGCCCATGGATTCGCCGCTACTGCCACACCAGCCCTGATGGATTGAGTTTGATTTATGTGCGGGGCGAATCCATGGAACCGACTCTGCGCTCGGGGGAGTTAATCCTGGTGGATACCAAGTCAACCCAACCACGGGAGGGAATTCATGTGTTGCGCTTGGATGATGCCCTGTTGGTAAAGCGGCTTCATCCCCTGCCCGGTCGCCGCCTCAAGGTGGTCAGCGATAATCCCATCTACGAACCCTTTGAGGTTGACCTTGCCCAGGAGAATATCGCTATCGTTGGTCGGGTGCTCGCTTCCCTGCGCTGGTACGGGTGAAGGGTCAATGAATGCAGGGGGAAAGATTAAAATAGCTTCAACAATGAAAAAACGCAGGCAGAAACCATCATGCAGACC
>CAYZTU010000036.1:0-27258 GCA_964481635.1 uncultured Synechococcus sp. | reverse complement strand
CATCTCTGCATTTTACGCCGCAGAGCGGCGGGGAATTGACCCGCAGAGATTAAACAATGAAGCAAAAAATGATGGTGGTGGGATTTATTTTGGTGCTATGGCAATACTATCTGATTGCCGAACAAAGATTCTGATAGCTTGCGTGTCGCTGTGCGACATTAGCTTGCGTGGCGTAGCCATAGAACCATACACCGCAGGTGCTTCTCTGACGGGGGCTGCGCCCCTGCGACCACTGTTCTAAATTCATTTAGGATTGCTATATTAGCACTTTCACCCTCACCAATTCCACCGTGTCGGGCAATACGGCTGGTTTTGAAGGTGGCGGGATTTATGCTTTTGGCACTGTCATCGTCACC
The DNA here is from genome assembly GCA_964481635.1 of uncultured Synechococcus sp. Taxonomy (GTDB): domain Bacteria; phylum Cyanobacteriota; class Cyanobacteriia; order Gloeomargaritales; family Gloeomargaritaceae; genus Gloeomargarita. Next base: position 26,902 of record CAYZTU010000036.1, on the reverse strand, counting down.
AACTCCACCGTGTCGGGGAATACAGCCGCTAGCAGTGGCGGGGGGATTGTAGCCGGTAGAGGTCTCACCCTCAGCAACTCCACCGTTTCGGGTAACACGGCGGGAACTTTTGGCGGGGGAATTTCTTTTGCGTCCAACAATAAAGCCCGCACTATTCGCAATAGCACTATTGCTCTTAATAAGGCAAATCAAGGGGGAGGGTTTTACATATTTGATTTTAGCGGTAGCGGCGATGATGTTAATTTGGGGAATACCATTGTCGCCAAAAATACGGCAACGACCTCCCAGCCTGATATTGGTAGTGATACGGTTGGCGTTGGCTACATCAACTCAGGCAATAACCTGATTGGCATCAATACGGGTTTTGAGGTTACATTTCCCACCAGTTCACTCGTAGGCACTGCGGGTAGTCCTGTCAATCCCCTGCTCGGCCCTCTCCAAAACAACGGTGGCCTCACCCAGACCCATGCCCTTTTGGTGGGTAGCCCTGCTATCAATGCGGGCAATAATGCACTGATTCCGATGGGAGTCACCACTGATCAGAGGGGAACCGGTTTCCCTAGGATTTCGGGCGGCACGGTAGATATTGGTGCGTTTGAGGTGCAAGTCAAGTCGCCACCAACACCCGTCATGCCGGTTAACACGATTATTTTCAATATTTCTAGCAACCCAATTCTTTTGCCCAATGAAGTGAATATCATTTTGCAGGGGACAGTGGATGTGATTTTTAGTCAGTTATTGCTTTGTGATGTCATTGGTTCCTTCAGAGAGGAGTGTATTGATGATGTCACTTTCACTACCGAAGAACTCACTCGAATAATTGAGTGAGTTGCTAAACCACCCTCACCCCAGCCCTCTCCCAGAACGGGAGAGGGAGTAAAACCTGTCTATGGGAATTGGGGTTATCATTGGGGTAGGATTTACGAGAGATATTATGCAATCTAAAGAACCCATTACCCTGGAAACGTTAGCGGCCACCTTGGGTGATGTCATTACCGAACTGCGTAGCATCAATGCCCGCCTGGACAAACTAGAGACGGATCAGAGGGAATTTGCGATTCGGTTGGATGCCCAACAAAAGGCAATGCAATGGGTGGTTAATCTTGCCTTTGCGCTGATTGTTTCGAGTACAGTCGCCCTCATCTTGTCGGCACTGCGGTTGTATCTCCCCGATCCCCCAGTGTAGCCAATCCAATCAAAACTAAGATGCTCAGCACCGAATTAAAAACGGATTTTCTAGAACAGCCCATCACCCGTGGCGGGATTAGTTGGGAGCAGTTTCTCAGCATCCAAAAGGCGTTTGATGAAATACCAGGGATTCGTTTGATTTATTGTGAAGGAGTGCTGGAAATCATGCCCCTGAGTAAGACCCATGAGTTTATTTGCCATTTTATGGGGATGCTACTCGGTCTATACTTTTTACACAAACGCATCCGTTTTTTCCCCAGTGGTGCCTATTCCCAGCAAGTCGAGGGCGTTACCGAATATCAGTCCGACCTTTCCTATAGCTTTGATACGGATAAAGATGTGCCTGACCTATGTATTGAGGTGGTGATTACCCATGGGAGTATGCATAAATTACGCAAGTACCAACTGCGGGGTGTACCGGAAGTCTGGTTTTGGCAAAATAATCAAATCATGGTTTATTGTTTAATGCAGGGAGATTATCAGTTACAAGTAAATAGCTCATTACTACCTGATTTGGATTTAGTTTTTTTGTGCGAGTGCATTCAACAGGATGACCCACTCCAGGCATCGTTGCAGTTTCGAGAACGGTATGCTTAAATTACGCCGCCAAGCCAGCGGGAAAAACTCATGTTCACCATTTTTTGATTTGCTTTCTGGATTTGCTCCACCCGTTACTCCTGCCCAATCTCGATTAGCTGTGACCCTATAATTGAAGGGATGTACCCCCTCCTGCCCATGAGTTGCCTCAGCCCTAGCCTACGGATGCGCCTGGATGCACCCCTACGCATTGGCAATTTGGTGGTGCGTAGCCGGGTGTTACAATCGCCCCTATCGGGGGTGACGGATTTGGTATTTCGCCGGTTGGTGCGCCGGTTTGCCCCCCATTCTTTGCTCTACACGGAGATGGTGAGTGCCACGGGGTTGCATTATATGCGCCAACTGCCCCGCTTGATGGAACTTGACCCCGGCGAGCGTCCGGTGGGGATTCAGTTATTTGATTGTCGCCCGGATTTTTTGGCAGAGGCGGCACAACGGGCGGTCACGGAAGGGGCGGACTTGGTGGATATTAATATGGGATGCCCGGTGAATAAAATTACCAAAAACGGGGGCGGGTCATCCCTGTTGCGGCAACCGGAACTGGCGGAAGCGATTGTCCGGTCGGTGGTGCAGGCGATCCCTGTGCCGGTGACGGTGAAGACCCGTCTGGGCTGGAATGACCAGGAAATTAACGTTCTGGAATTTGCCCAGCGCATGGAGCAGGCGGGGGCGCAGCTCATCACGGTGCATGGCCGCACCCGGGCACAGGGGTACCAGGGAACCGCCCGCTGGGAGTGGATTCGCCGGGTCAAGGAGCGGGTGGGTATCCCAGTGATTGCCAATGGAGATATTTTTTCGGTGCAGGCCGCCGTGGATTGTCTGGAGTTGACCGGAGCCGATGGGGTGATGTGTTCGCGGGGTACGCTGGGGTATCCCTTTTTGGTGGGGGAAATTGACCATTTTTTCCGCACGGGTGAGGTTTTAGCCCCCCCCACAGCGGTACAACGTCTGCACTGCGCCCGGGAGCATTTGTTAGCCCTGTGGGAGTACAAGGGGGAATCGGGCTTACGACAGGCACGCAAACACCTGGCCTGGTATGCCCGGGAATTTCCGGGGGCAGCCCAGTTGCGGCAGGCGGTAGCCCAGTTTCAGACCCTGGAGGACGGGTTGGCTCTTTTGGATACCACCTTAGAGCGCTTGGCGGGTCTGCCGCAGGAGTGGCTGAAATGCGCGTAGCGGGACAGATTGCCCCTTGGTTGGCCTGGGCGTTGGCTCTGCCGTTGGTGGTGCTGAACGGCTGGTTGCTCCTGACGGCGGTGAATTATCTCCAACCGTTGGTGAATGTGCTGGTGATTGCCACGGTGTTATCTTTTTTGCTGGATTATCCCATCAAATTGCTCCAATCTTGGGGGATTCGCCGCTCCTGGGCGGTGTTGGGGGTGCTGTTGGTGGCCTTGAGTGGTTTGACCGTAGCGGGAATTACGCTGGTGCCGGTGATTCTCAAACAGGTGAATGAGTTGGTGATCCGGCTACCGAATTGGTTGGCATCCGGCAACGCCCAACTGGAAACCCTGGAAACCTGGGCGCAGGCGCATCGGGTGAATTTGGATTTAAGCGGCTTGGCCGACCAATTAACCACCAGCGTCTCCCGGCAATTAAAAACCCTCACCACTCAAGTGTTGGGTTTGGCGGTGGATACGGTGAGTTGGGTGGTGGATTTGTTGGTAACGCTTGTGCTTACTTTATATTTGGTTTTATTTGGGGAACGCTTGTGGGCGGGTTTATTTTCCTGGTTTCCAGCCCGGTTGGGTCCGCTAATTCGGCAATCGCTGAACCGCAATTTTTACAATTACTTTCTAGGACAAGCCACCATTGCGGTGATTTTGGGAACGTTAATGACCCTGGCATTTGTGCTGTTACAGGTGCCTTTAGCATTATTATTTGGCTTGATTATTGGGTTAGCCAGTTTGGTGCCCTTTGGGGGAGCGGTGGGGATTGTGGTGATTAGCTTACTCATTACTTTGCAGAATGTCTGGTTGGGGTTAAAAGTCTTTGCTACGGCGTTGGTTTTGGGGCAAATGAATGAGCATTTGGTCGCCCCCCGCATCCTTGGCAATGTAATCGGTCTGAACCCGGTGTGGATCGTTTTATCTTTACTCTTGGGGGCAAAATTGGCGGGTTTATTGGGGTTACTGATTGCCGTGCCCGTAGCTGGTTCCATCAAAAGTGTGGCGGATAATTTGCGTCCCCCCGCCCCCCGCCCCCCGGAACCCCAGCCCCGTCGGGAACAGGTTGCGGCCTAGGGCAAAACCAGGGATTTTTCCAGGCCGGTGAAATTCTCTTGCCACGCCTGACTGTCCAGGGCGATTTGCTCGATGCGGGTGGCTAAACGCAGGGCTTTCAAGGCTTGCTCCCCACCCACGGAGGGTTGATTGCCGCCCCGGACACAGTTCACAAAATGCTCTAATTCGGCGTGCAATGGCTCGATATTGCTGGTATAAACCCGTTCGACCAATTCATCTTGACGGTAGAGAACTTGGCCGGTTGTTTGATTGTGGCGATGGATCAAAATTTCATTGTTCAAAAAATCCGCTTCCGTGAGGGAGTTTTTGCCGTGAATCGTCAACCGCCGTACCTTGCGATGGGTGACTTTACTGGCGGTTAAGGAGGCGATGGCACCGTTGGCAAAATTCAAAGTCGCCGTCACATAATCTAAGTACCCAGAACCGGAGGCGTGGGTGCCACTGGCGGTTAATTTGACCACCGGCGCCGCCGTTAGTTCCAGCAATAAGTCAATATCATGGATCATTAAATCTAAAACCACAGAAACATCATTTGCCCGTTGGGAATAGGGGCTGAGCCGATGGGCTTCCAAGGCTAAAATTTCTTCCTGTTGGAGGACTTTTTGCAACTCTAAAAAAGCAGGATTAAACCGCTCAATATGCCCCACCTGCAAAATGCAATCGTATTCGGCGGCGGCATTGACCAATAATTCCGCTTCGCTAATACTCGCAGCGATGGGCTTTTCCATCAAAATATGCACCCCTTGGCGCATACAGGCCATTCCCACCTCGTAATGCAACCGGGTGGGTACGGCGACACACACCGCATCCACATGGGGGAGCAATTCCCGGTAATCTTCAAAAAAACGGATGCGATACTTACTGGCGAGTTCTAAACCCCGCTCCACATTGACATCTGCCACCCCCACCAACTGCACATCCTTGAGAAAACTCAGCACCCGGACATGGTGTTGTCCCATGTTGCCAACCCCAATGACCCCCACTTGAATCGGGCGAATAGCATTGGCACTAGCGTTGGCGAAGGATGGCACCGGCAATAACTCCTCAAAACCCCAAAACGCACCGATCCAGCCATATCGTAGCATACTCCCTGGGGATTCACGGCCAGCCGCTCAGCCGGGGCAAAAAAGTTTAGGGAACTGCGGTGGTTTCGTTCAAGAACATTGGATAATGGAAGTATTACAGCGGGAAAAACCCATGACATGGATTGACCGGCAGGGTCGTCTCGGAGGCAAAATCAGCGTGATTGACCTAGCGGCCTTGGGTGTAGTGCTGTTGGTACTGGTGGGTATTTTTTTGGTGCCGGGGGGAACCGGGTCGGTGGCACAGGTGGGTGCGAGTCAGCCGGTGGAGATTGAGATGATCGTGCGGGGGCTGAGCATTGCCCGCCCGGAAGACTTGATTAAGCGGGGGGATACGGCCAGCTTTATCGTGCGAAATCAGCCCTCTGGCACCCTCAAGATCAAAAATCTCACCATTTTCCCGCCCCAAGTGGAGGTGCCCCAGCCGGACGGGTCGGTGAAATTTGTCGAAGATACCCGCTCCCAGACTCGTTATCTGCGGGATATGGTGATCACCTTGACGGGCACGGCGCAGGTGGCGGATGGGGGAGCCGTTTTGGGCAATAGCAAAATCAAGGTAGGCGTGCCGGTGGAGTTGGAAGGGGCGAAGTATAATCTGCGGGGTTCGGTGATGGATTTGCGGGTGGGTTCATGAACGATGATACTAACCCCGATTTACAGCCCCAATTATTGGCCTGGTTAGACGAATGGGAGAGAGCCAAACATGGCAAATGGATGCGGCGGGCACTTGAGGGGTTATTGCGCTTGTCCCAGGCACCGTTAGAGCGATTGGACTGGAAAATTATCGCCGGAGCGATCCAGGATATGGAGCAGGGGTTTCGAGTGTTCCAACCCTACCGGCAGGTGCGAAAAATCGCCCTATTTGGCTCCGCCCGCTTGGGCACCGAGGCTCCGGATTATCAATTAGCGGTGGATTTTGCCCGTTGTATCGCTGAGCAGGGGTTTATGGTGATGACCGGGGCGGGGGGCGGCATTATGCAGGCGGGTAATGCGGGGGCGGGGGAAGCCCAGTCCTTTGGGTTGAATATCCAACTGCCGTTTGAACAATCCAGTAACGAATTTATTAGTAATAGCCCCCGTTTAATTGATTTCAAGTACTTTTTTACCCGCAAGTTGTTTTTCATTCGAGAAACCGATGCGGTCTGTGCCTTTCCGGGCGGGTTTGGTACCCAAGATGAGGTATTTGAAGCGTTAACTTTATGCCAAAACGGTCGCTGTCCACCCATCCCGATTGTGCTGTTGGATCATCCCGGCAGTACCTATTGGCGGGCGTGGGACACCTATGTGCGGGAGTATTTTGGGCGGGCGCATTTAATTAGCCCCCAGGATGTGGAACTTTACACGATTACCGATTCTCTGGAAGTGGCCTGTGGGACGATTCGTGAATTTTATCGGGTCTATCATTCTAGCCGTTATGTGCAGGATTATTTGGTACTCCGACTGCAACATGAATTATCTGAATCAGTTGTGACCCAGTTAAATTCAGAATTCGCTGACATTATCACCACCGGGGTAATTGAACAACGGACGGCCTTCCCGGAGGAATTGGGGGATGGGACGGGAGAATTGCCCCGCTTGGCTTTGCGGTTTAACCACCGGGATCACGGGCGATTGTACCAACTGATCCGCCGGGTGAATCAACTGGGTGGGGGTGAAAACGCCCATCCTGAGCGGCGTTAATCCCGAACAAGGCGAATGTCCACTTCCCGCTCCACAAAGTTCCATTCTGGGGTGGCACGCATTTCCGCTAATAAGGCATCAAAAGCTGGTTCATCACTGGGGGCAAACTCAAACCAGGTCAAAAAATCAAAAGGCTCTACCCCCTCCAAATCCCGACAGTGATGTAAACTCCGGGCAATTTCCGGCAGGTAGCGCAACCCATTCCCCGTATGGCGGGATTGCTCCTCAAAAATCGCCCGCCGTTCATCCTGGGTCATTTGCCACCAGGCGGTCTGCTTGCGGATGGGAATGAGGGCCGCGTACCGGGAGGCGGGTCGGTCTAAACCCTCTTGTATTGCCAACAGTTGTTCTTTTTCTGCCCGGGTCACATAGCGGTCATTACTTTTGATGCCCCGCAAGCTCCACACCGCCTGCCCCGCCGCCGGATGCTGGGTCACCGCCAGCCGTTCACCCCAATCCAACCCCGACCCGATCACTGGCCGAATATCCCGGATGCGCCAGGTGCCCATATCACTCGCTGTGAAGTAAAAAATTCGTGGATTCATAAAAAAATTCGGGGATTGGATAAACGAAATTTTACGCCACAAGATAGAATTTTTACTATTAAGATTAGTAAGATGCGGAATAACTGTGATAATTTTCAGAGCATCGCTACTGATGAGAACCCGTCGAAAATTTCATCATTAGCCCATCCAGATTTTGGAGAACCAAGGACGGGGCTACGCCCCGGCGACCGCTATTCAAAATTCATTTACGATTGCTGTAGGTAGCACTAATGGCATAGCGACTAATTTGCCCAGCGGGCACCCCTTAATCAACCTGATGTAAGTACATTTTATAGTCGGGGTATAGAGAATCTGGACAAGGGCTACACCGACTACCCAGTTTTAATATGACCGTCAACCCTCCCCCCCGTAAAGTTTGCTGGGGATGCCCTGGCAACCGCCGGGGATGGTACTGCGGGTGCGGTTCCCCCCCCAGGAGCAGAGATAAAACCGTTGCTCTTCGGAGAGATTGTAAACCCCGGTCAAATCAACGCCCTCCACAATCGCCCCGCTAAACTCGCCGGTTTGCATATTGGGTTGCTCCCCTTTGATCCAGGGCTGGTAGGGGCTGGCGTAGTCCAACTTTTCCGGGGCACCGTAGAAAAAAATCGCCCCCTGGAGGTTCGCTCCATTAAATTTAGCTCCCTGGAGGTTACTCATGGCAAAGTTGGTGCGGTTGAGATTACAGTTGCAAAAATTGGTGCCGTTCAAATCGGCCTTGCTGAAGTCCACCCGCCGCAAATCCGTACCGCTCAAATCCGTTCCAGCCAGCATATTTTCCAGGTCAATCACCCGCTCCCCATGCTCCCGGTCTTCCTGGTACAACCCGTAACCATCCAGGATCGGTCGCCCCAGGCGTTGATCCCGTTTCAGAGGGGTGAGGAGTTTCGCCATCGAGAGAAACCGCACCACCTTGGCCTTCCCTTCCGCATTCACACTACTGAGTAAGGCCGCCGTGCGCCCCTCGGCAATCATCCGCTCCTGGGGCCAATCCTCCAAAAAACCCTGCTCATCCAACGCCAACTCGGAAATGCCTTGAAAGTAGGAGTCTATGGTTTGTTGCTGGGTAATCCGGTTTTGCTGCTCAGTCAACACCTTGGAGATCACATACTGTTGCCAGGAAATCACCGCAGCCACCAAAGCCACCATAATCTGCCCCACCGCCCCCAGACTATCTCCCAAGGCCGAGGCAATGTTCCAGTCAATCTGTAAACCGTTCCGCCCCCAAATCCAGAACAACAGCCCAATGAACCCAGTGATTACGGTCACTCCTCCCAGAAAAAAAGAAGAATCCTCGGGATTGACCACCAGGAAGATTTGCCGGAGCGAGTCCCAAAATAGTTCAATGGTCAACAGAACCGACAGCACCGTCACGAAACCCGCCAACCAGTACCAACCGGCTAAAATTGCCACCATCAATAGCCCCACAATCGCCAGGATGAGGGGAACTTGGGCTTTTTTGAACCACTTACGGAAGGGGAAGCGGGGCGGTTTGGCACTGGGGGAATAGGTCATATCGGCCATGATGATGCGGGCTACTATTTGTGTACCTTAGCATAGGTATTCTGGTGCCATTTCCAGGCGGTTTGGATGATCGTATCTAGGTCGGAATGCTGGGGGTGCCAGTCCAAGACCTGCTGGGCAAACGTCACATCCGCCACCAACATCGGCGCATCCCCCAACCGCCGTGGTGCAGTCGTCAGCGGTACCGGTTGCCCCGTCACCCGCTCCACGCTGGCAATCACCTCCCGCACGGAGTAGCCCCGTCCCGTGCCTAGATTCACTGCCAGATTCTTACTCGTTTTTTGCACACGATGCAATGCCTGCACATGGGCGTAGGCCAAATCCGTAACATGGATAAAATCCCGCACCGCTGTGCCATCGGGCGTATCGTAATCCGTCCCAAAAATTTGCACCCGCTCCCCCCCCAATAGAGAAAACAAAACCCGGGGAATCAGATGGGTTTCCGGGTCGTGGCATTCCCCCAACTCCCCGTCCAAATCGGCTCCGGCGGCGTTGAAATAACGCAGGGCGGCGTACTGCAACCCGTAGGCTTGGCTGAACCAATGCAACGCCTGTTCCATCGCCCGTTTGGTTTCTCCGTAGGGATTGACTGGCATTTGGGGATGGTTTTCCGTGAGGGGGAGCCACTGGGGATTGCCGTAGATGGCGCAGGTGGAGGAAAAAACTAGGGTTTGCACACGGGTTTGCACCATCGCTTCGAGCAAATTTAATGTATTCACTAAATTATTACGAAAGTATTTCTCCGGGCGGCGCATGGATTCCCCCGCCTCAATGCTGGCGGCAAAATGCACCACCGCTTGAACATCATATTTTTTTAGGACATTAACGAGCAGTTCCTGGTCGGCCAAGTCCCCGGTGATCAGATCGCCCCACCGGACTGCCCACCGATGTCCCGTACTAAAATTGTCCAACACAATCGGCGTAAAACCTGCTTGGGCGAGGGCTTTGCAAGTATGACTGCCGATGTAACCCGCCCCCCCCGTTACGAGAATTGACATCGTTGGCGAATATCCTGAATCGTGTGGATCAAACCGGTGCGTAAATCCACCTGGGGTGACCAGTTGAGTTTGGCGTGCGCCAGGGTAATGTCCGGTCGCCGCTGTTTGGGGTCATCCTGGGGCAGGGGGTGAAAAATGATTTCAGATTGTGTTTTTGTCAATTCTTGAATTACCTGCGCCAATTCCAATACGGTGAGTTCCTGGGGATTGCCCAAATTCACCGGGTAGGGATAGTTCACCCCCATCAACCGCATAATGCCTTCCACCAGGTCATCAATGTACTGAAAACTGCGGGTTTGCCGGCCATCCCCATAAACACTCAAGGGTTCCCCCCGCAACGCCTGATGAATAAAATTGGTCACCACCCGCCCATCCTGAATGTCCATGCGGGGGCCATGGGTATTGAAAATGCGAATAATGCGTATGGACAGTCCGTACTGACGATGGAAGGCTAAAGTAATAGATTCGGCGTAGCGTTTCGCCTCATCATAAACACTGCGGGGGCCGGTGCAATTCACATGACCCCAGTAATCTTCCCGCTGGGGATGTTCGAGGGGATCACCATAAACTTCGCTGGTGCTGGCGAGAAAAAACTGCGCCCCCGACCGCCGTGCCAATTCCAGCAAATGGTAGGTGCCCTCACTATTCACCCGCAGGGTCGCCACCGGCAGGGCTAGATACTTGGGCGGCGAAGCCGGACTGGCAAAGTGCATCACCCAGTCCAAACGTTCGTTAATTTCTAGTGGTGTGATAACATCGTGCTGAATTTGCTTAACTTGAGGATGGTTTTGCAAATGGGCTAAATTTGCCCAGGAACCCGTACTGCAATTATCCACCGCAATCACCCGGCAACCCTGCTGCACCAACCGATCCGTGAGGTGACTGCCCACAAACCCCGCCGCCCCGGTGAGCAGAACCGTGCCCCCCATCAGCGTCCCAACCCCAGATAGGTAAAACCCGCCTGTTGGAGCCGTTCCCGGTCGAGGAAATTGCGCCCATCCACCAGCAACGCCTGCCGCATGACCTGAGCCAACTCTTCCCAGGCTAAATCCCGGTACTCCGGCCAATCCGTCACCAGCACCAACCCATCACAGTCCTGGGCTAATGTTTTTACATCATCATAATACTGTACTTCTAATTTTTGCCATTCCCGTTGTGCCCGAGGTACGGCCACCGGGTCATGTACCCGCACCCCCACCCCCCGTTCCCCCAACTGCTGGGCAATGTCCCAAGCAGGGGTATCCCGCAGGTCATCGGTGTGGGGTTTGAACGCCAACCCCAACAACCCAATCCGGCGGCCTTTGAGGATTTTCAAGGTTTGCAACAACTTATCCACCACCCACTGCCGCTGTTGGGCGTTCACCAGGCGGCTGGCCTGGACAATCCCCATCCCCAACCCGTAATCCCGTGCCGTGGCAATCAAGGCCGCCGTATCCTTGCCAAAACAGGAACCACCCCAGCCAATCCCGGCTTGCAAAAACTGACTGCCAATGCGTTTATCCAGGCCAATTCCCCGGGCAATCTGGGTCACATCCGCCCCGACCCGTTCGGATAACTGGGCCATTTCGTTGATAAAGCTAATTTTTAGGGCGAGAAACGCATTGGCGGCATATTTAATTAATTCTGCCGAGGCCAAATCTGCGGTAATTAGCGGGACAGCGACGACACCCTCCGGGCGGGGCAAAAAACTGGGGGGCGTGAAATTTTGCTCCAGGATCGGTTGGTACAATGTATAAAGCAATTCCAGGGCTGGGGGAGCCTGGGTGCCCAACACCACCCGGTCAGGATAGAGGGTGTCATGGAGCGCCGAACCTTCGCGTAAAAATTCTGGATTAGAAGCCACCGCAAACCGAGCCGTGGGCGTGGGACGGGTTTTCAGAGCTTCATCGATCAGGGCTTCTACCCAGTTGCCACTGCCGATGGGAACCGTTGATTTATTAACGATCACGGTAAACTCCTGCCCCAGGTGCAACCCCACCCCCTGGGCAGCCTGACGGACGTAGGTTAAATCAGGATTGCCATCCGGCAAAGAAGGGGTACCCACCGCAATAAACACCACCTGCGCCGGGGCAATGGCGGTGGCATAGTCGGTGGTAAAGGTCAGGTTTTTGCGAGCCAGTTGTAATAATTCCGTCAGGTGCGGTTCGTAGATGGGAATTTCCCCCCGCTGGAGCCGCTCTACCTTCAGGGCATCCACGTCCAACCCCACCACCTGATGTCCCAAATAGGCGAGGGCAACCCCCGTGGTCAACCCCACATAGCCCGTGCCGATGATGGCAACCCGCACCCCAATCTCCCGGAAATAATTTCTTTAATATACTGGGTTTGGGGTCAGGTTAGGCTATGACATCGGGAGTAATAAATTCCTGGCCGCCGCCGCCGCTAAAGGGGGGGCGAACCAATACCCCTGGCCGTAGATTTTATTTTTCGGGGTCAAACTTTGCAGCAGTGCCAACTGCTCCGGGGTTTCAATGCCCTCAGCCACCACATCTTTATTCAACGTCACCGCCAAGGCCACAATCGCCCGCACCAACTCCCCCCCCTGGGTCATTTGCTGGATAAATGAGCGGTCAATTTTCAGGCAATCCACCGGTAAACCTTGCAGTCGCCCCAGGGAGGAATAGCCCGTGCCAAAATCGTCAATACTCACCTGCACCCCCTGCTGGCGCAACTGCCCCAGGGCCTGACCCACGGTTTGCGGGTCGGCCATCAACACGCCCTCCGTGACCTCCAGGACGAGCGCCTGGGGCGGCAACCCCCATGTTTGCAAGGTTTGCAGCACTTGATCAACCCATTCCCCCGTCCGGCGGAACAGCCGCCCGGACACATTCACCGCCAGGGTCAAATCCGGTTGCACCCTGCGCCACTCGGCCAATTGCTGGCAGGCGGTGGTCAACACCCATTCACTCAGGGCATAAATCAATCCCGATTCCTCCGCCACCGGGATAAACACCCCCGGCGACACCAACCCCACCCCCGGTCGTTGCCAGCGCACGAGGGCTTCAAACCCCACAATTTCCCCCCGCTCCAGATGCACCACCGGCTGGTAGTGCAGGACAAATTCTTGCTGGGACAAACCCCGGCGCAGGGCGGTTTCCAGTTCCAATTGCCCCATCACTTGGTCATGCATCCCCGGTTGGAACACCTGCACCCCACAGCGGCCTCCCAGTTTCACCTGGTACATGGCAATGTCCGCATTGCGGAGAATATCGGCGGGGCTGTCGTCCGGGTGGTCATTCAGACACACGCCAATACTGGTACTGAGTACCAACTCCTGCCCCTGCACCCAAAAAGGATTTTGCAATTGCTGTAAAAGACGCTCCGCCACCTGCACGGCCTCCGCCACCCCGGTCACGGACTCCAACAGCACCACAAATTCATCCCCCCCCAACCGGGCGAGGGTATCCCCAGAACAGATGCAACCCCGTAACCGGCGGGCGATCTCTTGCAACATTTCATCCCCCACCCAATGCCCCAGGCTGTCATTGACCAACTTGAACCGGTCCAAATCGGCAAACAAAACCGCATAGGCCGTTCCCTCGGCGAGAGCGTGCTGGTGCGCCCGGTGCAACTGATCCATAAGAAAACTGCGGTTGGGTAAACCCGTCAGCGGATCGTGAAACGCATCGTACAGCAAGCGGGCTTCCATCTGCTTTTGCGGGGTAATGTCCCGATATACCCATACCCAGGCATCCCCCGCTGAAACGCTTAGGGATAAAACGGTCAATTCCACCCAAAAATCCTGATTACTTTTCGTGTATTGCACCAATTCGGTGCGGACGGATGCCCCTTGCTTTTTCGAGTTTTGCAGGTACTCCCACTGGGTTAAATCGGTCTTCTCGCCACACAATTCCCCCAACCCCAACTGCTGAACTTCCGCAAAGGTATACCCGGTCATCGCCAAAAACGTGGGGTTGGTGTAAATCACTCGCCCCTCCTGGGTAATGGCGATCCCGTCATTGGCGCAGACCACCACCGCTTCCATCAACTGCAACTGTTCCCGTACCTGGTGCGCCGTGGTCACATCCCGCCCCACCCACTGCATTTCCACCACCTCGCCCCGCTCGTTGCGAATTTCCTGAGCCTGCCATTGCACCCAACCCTCCGTGCCATCCCCCCGCTGCACCGCTTGTTCCCCCGCCACCAGGGCAAGCTTGGCGATGGGTTGTTGTAACACTGCCGGTGCCGTTTGGCCCAGATAGCGACACAAGGCCGGATTCACAAAAGTCAACCGCCCCTCCCGGTCATGGCGGCAGATGAGTTCGCTTTGTTCGTCCACAATTTGCCGGTAACGGGCTTCCTGATGCATTAACTGGTCAACCAATTCCCCCCGGTGTAGTGCCAACCCCAGCACATTTGCCACCTGTTGCCCCAGGTCGATCTCCGCCTGAGTCCAGGGGCGCGGGGACTGGCAATGATGCAGCATTAGTAACCCCCACAGCCGCTCCCGGTGACGAATGGGTAGCACCAGATTGGCCTGCACCCCAAATTTTTGCAGTAGCTCCCGGTGACAGGGTTGTAACTCGGCACTCATCACATCCGCCACCGCCTGCACCTGACGGTAAAGTTCCAGATAATTTTCCGTAAAACAAGGGTCAAGGATTTGGGTATGGAGTAGGGAAAAGTCCGGCTGGCTGAGGGCTTCCACGGCAAAATAGACCGACCCATCCGGGCGCACCGGGGCAATCATCACCCGATTCACCCCCAGGAGTACTTGCAGCTTGCTGACTGCACATTGCATGATCCGCCCTAACTCCAGGGATTCTAGGATTTCGGTACTCAAATTCACCAAAAACTGGTTATATTGCCCCTGTCGTTGGGTAAGCTGTTCCACATCCTTGCGCTTCGTAATCTCCACACAAGCCCCAATCAACCCCACCTGTTCCCCTTGGGAATTGCGGCGGGGTCGTCCCGTACAGGCCAGCCAGAGGTAACTTCCATCGGCGCAATGCACCCGAAAATCCGCCCGGTAGGGCACCCCATCCCGCACCGCCCCCAGATAAGCAGTTTCGACCAGCGGTTTATCTTCAGGATGCACCAGCGTAAACCAGCCCTCTCCCAGTGCCTTCTCCACCGGCCAGCCGGTCAATTCCGTCCATTGCCGGTTCACGTAGGTAATCAGACCCTGCCTGTCCGCCAACCAAATCAATACCGGCGCATCCTCTACAATCGCCTGCCCCTCACCTAAATCCACGGGGAATACCAACCCCACCGCCTGGGTGGCCGATAGGGGCATCAATTCCAACCAGTATTCTGCGGTTCCCGCCGTACACCGTTGTATTTGGGGTGCTTGCTGTTCCAAACAGAGCACCGCCATTGCCGGTAACGGGGGCAGGTCTTGCTCAACCCAATTGCCCCCAGCGGGATTCAAACCCTGAATATGGTATTGTTCCCCGGCCTGCCGCTCCACCCAGACCAGCGGATAGGGCAAGGATTGTAATGCTTGTTGAAATACGTCTAGTGTGAGGTTCATGCCCATTGTGCGAGATTATTCCTTGAACTTGAGGGGGAGTTTTGTGTCTGAGTAGGGCGGGATTACCGAGATTTTGCACACCCATCCTGTAATTATCCTAACCGAAAAAATTGATGGGTTTTGATTCCTTGGCCGTTTGCCCCTTATTCTCCTGCGCCCCCTTTTTTTGCTGTAATAATTGAAGTAACCAAGCCATCAGGAGTAGGGCAAATGGCGATCAAAAAGGGCGGGTTGGTGCGGGTGCAACGGGAACGCCTGGAAAACAGTCTGGAAGCCCAGGCCAACGATACCCGCTGGTCGGCCTACGTATTTGCCGACCCGGCGGAGGTGTTGGAGGTGCGGGGGGATTACGTGCAGTTGAAATTCCGGGTGCCCACGCCCCCGATTTGGCTCCGCACGGATCAGGTGGAGGAATGTCCCTAGACCCCACCCTGGGCACCGTGGTGGGGGTAGCTCTCTGGTTGGGGCTGGTGTTGACCGCCGCTTTGGTTGTGCAGCGCACGACCACCGCCTCGGCGGAAACCATCCGGAAAATTGTTCATATTGGTACGGGCAATGTGATTTTGCTGGCCTGGTGGTGGCGGGTGCCCACCTGGATGGGGGTCGGGGCAGCAGGTTTAGCGGCAGTGGTGACGTTAATTTCCTACTGGGTGCCTCTGCTGCCGGGGATTGATAGCGTGAATCGCCGCAGTTTTGGCACCTTTTTTTATGCCGTCAGTATTGGCATCCTCATGGCCTGGTTTTGGCCGCAGGCGCATTACCAGTACACGGTATTGGGGATTTTAATTATGGTCTGGGGGGATGGTTTGGCCGCCGTGGTGGGACAACGTTGGGGCAAACACCCCTACGCTTTGGCCGGGATTCACAAAACCTGGGAAGGCTCCTTGACGATGGCGGGCGTGTCCGGGCTGGTCGCCGGGTGTGTTTTGGGCTGGACACCTGTGGTGCTGGTGGTGGCACTGGTGGCGGCCATATTGGAGATTTTTTCCTACTACGGGTTAGATAATCTGACGGTGCCCTTGGTGACGGCGGGGGTGGCTTTTTGGTGGCAAAACCTATGGCTGGGGTAAGGCTGGAACAAGTAACACAACGGTTTGGCCGCCACCTTGCAGTGGCCGATGTATCCTTCCATATCCCCGATGGGGAATTTTGGGTGTTGATGGGGCCTTCCGGTTGCGGCAAGTCCACCATCTTACGGACGGTGGCGGGTTTGACCCCAATACAGGCGGGTCGGGTATTTTTGGGGGATCGGTGTGTCAATCCCGTACCGGCTCGGGAGCGGGATGTGGCGATGGTGTTTCAAAATTATGCCCTCTACCCCCACATGACCGTGGCGGAAAATTTGGCCTTTGGGTTGAAAATGCGCGGGATGTCAGCCCCAGGGCGGCAAAAACGGGTGCAATGGGTGGCGGATTTGCTGGGGCTAACCCCATTACTCTCCCAAAAACCAGGGCAACTCTCCGGCGGCCAACAGCAACGGGTAGCCCTGGGACGGGCAATGGTGCGTTCTCCCCAAGTGTTTTTGATGGATGAACCCCTATCTAATTTGGACAGCCGCCTGCGGGATCAAACCCGCACGGAACTCAAACGCCTGCATCAACAGCTAAAAATTACTACCCTCTACGTCACCCACGACCAAACCGAGGCCATGACCCTGGCGGATCAACTGGTAATCATGCACCAGGGGCGGGTACAGCAGGTGGGCACCCCCCAGGATTTGTATCAACAACCGGTGAATAAAACCGTGGCGGAATTTTTGGGCAATCCGCCCATGAATTTCCTGCCCCCCTGGTTATTTACCAATGTACCGGCGGCTGTCGAAGTGGGGGTGCGTCCCGAAGCAATTACCCTTACGGCATCAGAAACCGGCCATCTCCGGGGGCGGGTGGTGCTGGTGGAACCCTTGGGCGATACAACGTTAGTCCAGGTAGAAGTACAAGGTATTGATATTTGGGTAAAGGCTCAGGTCGTTCCGGCGGTGGGGGAACGGCTAGGGTTGGTCATTTCTGAGGCGGCTCGCTATTACTTTGATGCTCAAACCGGCCAACGCCTAGAATCCTAAAACTTTAACTGGCTGGTGTGAATCCACCCCATGCGTCCGCACACGTCCGTTTTGTACCACAACCCCTGTCGCTCATACAGGTTAATGTTAATTTTTTCCCGCACCGCACAAATAATTTGGCCGTTCGGGGACTCCCGCACATTCGAGGGGGGGTCAATCACCAGGGCGGAACCCGCCTGGGTGATCGGCGGTGGGGTGGGTGAGCGTGTACTAACACCTGGAACCGCTCCCCCCGTCCCTGTAGGTAAATTTGCGGTCGGTGTTGTGGTTGGGGTGGGGGACAGCACCATCTGACGGGTGGGGTTGGTGCGGCGTTGCACCCAGGCGACCGCAATCCCAATCCCCAACATCAGGCAGATTCCCCCGGAAATCAATGACCAGAATAGGGCTTTGGGCATGGGAAATAGAATAGTGTGCGTTTATAATTTTAGGTGAAGTCTAGACAAAGCTATGGAAACATGAACATTCGTGCCGTGATTGAATGGGATGAGGAAACCAAGGCTTTTTCGGCTACCTGTCCCGAATTGAACTTTATTTCTTCCTGGGGTGAAACCCGTGCAGAAGCGATCAATCATCTGAAAGATGCAATTCGGTTAATGCTAGAACCACGGATTGATGATTTATCAGAAAGCCAGATAAGTTCAGAGATAGTGGAATTGGTTTTATAGTGTCAAACAAGTTCCCCCGACTGACTGCAAAACAAGTTATTCAACAACTAAATGATTCTGGCTTCATAGAAATTTCTCAAAGTGGGTCACATCTAAAAATGTTTAATCCTGAAACTAAACGCACTGCAATCATACCAATTCATGACAACAAGCAAATTCCTATCGGCACTCTGAAGGCGATTGAAAAACAGGCTAATATCAAATTTTTATAAATATGGAGAATTAAAAATGCCAGAATCTGACCCCAAAATCCAAGCGAAACTTCGGCAATTAGAAACAGAAATTAATCATAATTCGTCGCAAATAAATCAGCCATATCCCCGTCCAGACCAGCCTGAAAATTTAGAGAAAATTCGTCGCAATTTCGGACTGCCATTTTACCTTCTAGCCCTGCCTTGGGCGCAGCAAATAATAGACCAAGTTATTTTCAACGGACGGTGGAATATCGCCATTATTCCTCGACAAATTGATGGTTTGCCTGGTATCTTTTTTTCTGCCTTTTCCCATGCCAATTTTGCTCATTTAATTGCCAATAGTATCCCCTTTATTATTTTCAGTTGGTTAATTCTCATCCAAAGCCGTCGCCGCTACTGGATAACCCTATTGATCGGCTGGTTAGGGGGCGGACTACTCTGCTGGTTGGTCGGGCCAAGTCCCGTGCATGGCTTGAGTGGTGTGGTTTATACTTTATTCGGTTATCTCCTCTGGATTGGTTGGCAGGAAAAACGATTGATTTCTCTGTCCATTTCCATCTTGGTTCTGGTGAATTATGGTGGGTTGGTTTGGGGGGTATTACCCCAGGAACCCCAGGTGGCTTGGTGGGGGCATTTGATCGGTTTTATTCTGGGTATCGGTACTGCTTATTACTTAGGTAAAAACTCTGGTCATTTAAGTCGTTGATTGATGAAATTCTCTGATAAAGTACGCCATCGTTGGAGTAAGTTGATTACGCCTCTAGTGGGTCAAGTCCCCGCCCAAGGTTCTTGGCCATCGGGTTGGGATTATTATCAGTATTATCAGCATCAAAATTTACCGGGTTTGCACTATTATCCCCACTGGTCAATCCATCGAGAGCATTACCCCGTTCCTCGTTCGATTTATCCCGAACCGCACGGTGCTTTTCGTTGGACAACCATCACCATGCCCGAAAGCTATTGGGTGAGTATTCCCCAGGCGACGGTTTTAAGTGGTCGTCAATCGGTGGGCAGTGTGATTGCCCACGATGGTAAAGTGATTCATGACTCATCACGACAATCGGTAAATCATCCCGAAAAGAATGAGGCTTGTGACTGCAAATTTCCGAAACCCACGGCAATTCAAAGTACGATTGCGGTTCTAGGTATTGGTGGGGGTGGCATGAATTATTACCATTGGTTAACCGATGTTTTACCCCGGATTCATTTGCTTAAACATGGAAATATGTGGGAGAAAATAGATTACTTTTTTATTGATGAACCCAGTCCTAAAATGGCAATTACTTTAGATATGTTAAACATTCCCAAAACCCAGCGCATCTATACTCGTTTCGACCGGACGTTATCCAGCCCTTTGGTAGTTCTACCCCAATTTCCCCAGGCGCATACGGCTTGGCGAATTGATTTTTTGCGAGAAACATTTTTACCCTACAGGGATACTAATTTTAGTCAGATTGAGAAAATCTATATCAGTCGTTCCCAAGCTAGTCGCAGGCGGATATTAAATGAGGCGGAAATTTTGGATTACCTAATCCCTCGAGGCTATGTACCCTTTCAACTTGAGGATTTAAGTTTTATCGAGCAAGTGAGTTTATTTGCTCAGGCAAGAATTGTCATTGGATTGCACGGGGCGGGATTAACCAATGTTGCCTGGTGTCCACCGGGGGGGCGTTTACTAGAGATATTTCCCAGTGAATCTATTCCTAGTTATTATTGGGTTTTAGCCAGTCAAGTTGGGGTGGATTATTACTACTTACTCTCCCTCAATTCTCCTTCTTTGCCCCAGGATGATACAGTGATTGATCTCAAACAATTTCAGCAAGCTGTAGAACATTTAGAGTCGTAACCCATGAGTTTATACACGACTTTGATCCGCCCCCTACTCTTTACCCTCGACCCGGAATGGCTCCATGATCAGTTTATGCAAACCCTACATCGCACTAGAGGTAAAAAATTTCAAGGATTAAAAACATTCGTTAATCATCAATTTAACTATAATCACTTGGCACTCCATCAACAAATTTGGGGCTACCATTTCCCCAATCCGTTGGGGTTGGCCGCCGGTTTTGATAAGGATGGTTCGGCTTGGGAATGGTGGCCTGCTTTTGGGTTTGGTTTTGCGGAATTGGGCACCGTCACGCCCCACGCTCAACCAGGAAATCCCCCACCCCGTTTATTTCGTTTACCGCCAGACCAGGGGATCATCAACCGCATGGGTTTTAACAACCACGGCGTAGCGTCATTACAAGAGCGATTGCGAAATGATGGGGAATTATCAAAACGAAAAATTCCCATGGGTATCAATTTAGGTAAGGGTAAAAATACGCCATTAGACCAGGCATGGCGGGATTATTTACAGGGTTTTCAATGCTTAAAAAATGATGGGGATTACTTTGTGATCAATGTCAGCTCTCCCAATACCGCCAATCTTAGGGATTTACAAGCCCAGGTTCTATTAAAACCGATCTTAGATGCGTTACAACAGGAAAACGGAGGCGAGAAACCCCTTTTAATCAAAATTAGTCCCGACCTGGAAAATGAAGCGATTATGCACATCATTGAATTAATCCAAAACCATAATTTAGCCGGAGTAATTGCCACCAATACCACCATTAACCGCTGTGGCTTAAAAAGTCATTATGCTCAGGAAGTTGGGGGCTTGAGTGGTCGCCCCTTGACCCGGCGTTCAACCGAGGTGATTCATCTGATTTATCAACAAACCCAAGGCCAATTACCGATTATTGGGGTGGGGGGAATTTTTAGTGCCGCCGATGCCTGGGAAAAAATCACAGCGGGAGCCTGTTTACTGCAAATTTATACGGGTTGGGTGTATCAGGGGCCAGGAATTGTGAAAGAGATTTTGCTGGGCTTGGCTGCAAAATTAACGGCATTAAACCTAAGGACACTTACCCAAGCGGTGGGCTTATCCCATCGTTAATTTAGCTTTACCCCCTGCCCGAAAATAGGAGGGGGGAGTTAGGGTTATTGCCAACAGGTTTAAGACATGCATCTGCCGATAAAGTCAAAAACAAGTATCATCTTCCCAGCGATTGCTGTAAATAATTAAGCCGAATTATGAGAATGTAATTTGCACCCCCCAAGGGCAAAATTCCGCCACCCAAAAATCCACCTCCGGGTAGTTGATTTTCAATTCAGAAACCGCTTGGTTGGCCTGGGTTAAATCAGCGTATAACGCAAACACCGTTGGCCCCGAACCCGAAAGTAAACTGCCCAAGGCTCCTGTGTTTAATAAGCTTTCTTTTAACTTCTGAATTTGGGGATAGGTGGGTAAGACTACTTTTTCAAAATCATTGTGTAAATGGGTGGCGATTTCTCGCAGGGAATGACCGGCTAAAATTTGCACAAAATGATCCGATTCTTGCCCCGAAGCGAGCGCAAAGGTATGGCTGAATTTTTCCCCGTAGGTACGATAGGCCCAGGGGGTGGAAATGCTTAAATTTGCAAACTTGGCTAACACCACCGCCCCACCGGTTAAGGGGGGTAAGGGTTCCAAAATTTCCCCCCGCCCGGTGCCCAAGGCCGTGCCCCCCTGCACACAAAAGGGCATATCCGAACCCAACTGGGCAGCGTAATCCTGCAATTCGGCCAAGGTCAGCCCCAAACCCCACAGATGATTCAGCCCGACCAGCACGGCAGCCCCATTGCTGGAACCCCCGGCCAACCCGGCGGCCACCGGGATACGTTTCTCAATGTGTATCGTCAACCCGGTCGCCTGGTGGGGGAACTGCTCTGCCAATAGGTGCGCCGCTCGCATCGCCAAATTGGTCGTATCGGTGGGTACTTGGGGGTGGTCACAGGTGAGGATAAATTCCTTACGAGGTTGGGTCGCCAAATGGATTCCATCCCGTAAATTCACACTTTGTAATACCATCGCTACCTCGTGGTAGCCGTCCCCCCGAGTGCCGAGAATCCGCAGGTAGAGGTTGATTTTTGCCGCCGCCGCCAGGGTGCATCGGGACATCCGCAGGCATCTGTGAGGTTTAACATAGACTATTGTGGCCTAAATCTACCCTTTACACTAGAAAAAATACGTTGAACGATTCCCCAATGTCCCTGGAAACCCGCACCCAAACCCTCGGTCAAGAACTATTCGCCGCTACCCGCCCCAGTCGTTCGTTTTTGGCGCAGATGCGGGAGCAGTTGCAGTGGGATGAGAAGTTGTTGGCCTGGGCGATGGAGCATCCGGGGTTGCGTACCCAGATGTTTCGCCTGATTGATACCCTGCCCTTGTTGGTGGGGTCGGGGGAAATCAGCCGCCATATTCAGGAATACCTGCAACAACCGGGGGTAGAACTGCCGGGGATGCTCAAAAATTTGCTCAATTTCACCGGGCGGGAATCCCTAGCAGCCCAGGTGGCGGCCCAAACCTTGACCACTGCGGTTAGCACCTTGGCTCGTAAGTATATTGTCGGAGAAAATTTCCCGCAAGTACGCCAAACCCTAGAGCGGCTCCGGCGGCAGGGGATGACCTTTACCCTGGATATTTTGGGGGAAGCGGTACTCAGTGAAACCGAAGCCCAGGGGTATTTACAGAAGTACATTGACCTGATGACCCAACTGGCGGCGGTGGCGTGGGGTTGTGTGCCCCAGGTGTCGGTGAAACTCACTGCTTTTTACTCCCAATTTGACCCCTTGGCAGAAAAAAACACCCGTACCCAGGTCACCCAAGCCATTACCCAGTTATTGCAACGGGCGGGAGAATTGGGCGTGGCTGTCCATTTTGATATGGAGCAATATAAATACAAAAACATTACCCTAGCGATTTTGCACGATGTCCTGCTCCGGGATGAATTTCGCACCCGCACGGACGTGGGGTTGACGGTGCAAGCCTATCTCCAAGACAGTGAAGCCGATGTGCGCCAAATTTTAGCCTGGGTCAAATTGCGGGGCTATCCGGTGACGGTGCGGTTGGTGAAAGGTGCCTACTGGGATCAGGAGGTGATTTTAGCGCAACAAAAGCACTGGCCGTTGCCGGTGTATCGGCGCAAAAGTTCCACGGATGCCAATTACGAAAAACTCACCCGGTTATTGTTAGAAAATCATCAGTTAATTTATCCGGCGATTGGCAGTCATAATGTGCGCTCCCAAGCCCACGCCCTAGCCATTGCCGAGGAATTAGCCATCCCGCCGACCGCCTGGGAAGCGCAGGTGTTGTACGGCATGGCAGCCCCCTTGGCCAACGCCTTGGTAGAGCGGGGTCAACAGGTGCGGATGTACTGTCCCTATGGGGAACTGTTGCCGGGGATGAGCTATCTCATTCGGCGTTTACTAGAAAATACGGCCAATACCTCGTTTTTACGGCAGCGGTTACAGAAGGAAAATGAACTAGAATTGCTGGCTCCGCCCCAAGGCAGTGAACCAATCACATCTATTCCGCAAGCAGAACATTTTGTGCGTACTGCCGATACCAATTTTGCGTTACCAGGAATTCCCGATGAATTTTTACAGGCGATTGGGCGGGTCAAAAATCAACTAGGTCAAGAGTACTTCCTCCCCCATTGTTCTCAAGAACGCACCCTAGATTCCATTAACCCCAGTCATCCCCAAGAGTTAATTGGCCGGGTGGGATTAGCGGATATTGCCACTGTCGAAAAAGCTATCCATTTAGCCCAAAAAGCGCAACCGATGTGGGGCACAACCCCCCTGGATGTACGAGTACATTTACTCCAAAAAATAGCCGATACATTACAAACTCAACGGACGGAATGGGTGGCTTGGCTGGTTTTGGAGGTGGGTAAACCGATACGGGAAGCGGATGCGGAAGTTTCGGAAGCGGTAGATTTTTGCCGTTACTACGCCCAAATGGCTGAGCGCATGGCGCAGGGCTACACCTATGACGTGTGGGGAGAAACCAATCGTTACATCTATCAACCCAAGGGAATTGGCGTGGTGATTGCGCCGTGGAACTATCCCCTGGCGATCTCGGTGGGCATGGTGACGGCGGGGTTGGTGACGGGGAATTGTGTGCTGTATAAACCGGCGGAACAATCGGTTGTGATCGGGTGCAAAATGAGTCAGTTAATTACGGATTTAATCCAGGACTTGGGCTTACCGGCGGGGGTGTTTCAGGGTTTGCCTGGTTGGGGAGAAGAAATTGGCCCAGCCTTGGTGACCCATCCGGCGATTCATTTCATTACGTTTACAGGTTCCCGGCAGGTGGGCTGTCAGATTTATGCCCAGGCGGCGCAGATGACTCCGGGGCAAAGGCACCTGAAGCGGGTGGTGGCGGAAATGGGGGGCAAAAATGCCATCATCGTGGATGCCAGTGCGGATTTAGACCAGGCGGTGCAGGGGGTGGTGCAGTCGGCGTTTGGCTATGCGGGGCAAAAGTGTTCCGCCTGCTCGCGGGTGATTGTATTACCGGAACTTTACGAGCCGTTTCTGGAGCGGTTGGGGGCGGCGACGGCATCCTTGACCCTGGGTGATGCGACCGACCCGGCGACGACGGTTGGCCCGGTGATTGACCGGGAATCTCAGCAACGTTTATATGAAAGCATTACCTTAGCCAAACAACGGTTGCCGCTCGTCTTAGAACGTTCTACCCCGGCATCGGGTTATTTCGTCGGGCCGGTGATTTTTAGGGATGTGCCCCCCGATGACCCCCTGGCGCAGGCAGAACTGTTTGGGCCGGTGCTGGCGGTGATACGGGCGGCGGATTTTGACCAGGCATTACGGGTGGCGAATGGCACGGACTATGCCCTGACGGGGGGACTGTATTCCCGCACCCCAAGCCATATCCAACGGGCAATGCAGGAGTTTGTCTGCGGTAATTTGTACATCAATCGGGGGATCACGGGGGCGTTGGTGGGGCGGCAACCCTTTGGGGGATTTCGCTGTTCGGGGGTGGGTTCCAAGGCGGGCGGGCCGGATTATTTATTGCAGTTTGTGGAACCCAAGGTGGTCACGGAAAACATCCAACGCCAGGGGTTTGCGCCGGTGGCGGAGGAGTTGTAATGCCCCCGATTGTCCTGCTGCCCGGTTATCTGGCGGGTGAGGCATCCTATCGGGGATTGGTGACCGCCGCCGAGTCCTTGGGCGTAGCGATTCAGGTCGTGCCCCTGCGGTGGTGGGATTGGTTGCCGACGGTGGGTGGGCGGGCGGTGACCCCGATTTTAGAACAACTTGACCAAACGATTCAACAGGTACAACAGCAGTACCCCGGAGAGAAAATTACCCTCATCGGGCATTCGGCGGGGGGCTGGGTCAGCCGCATTTACCTGGGGCAAACCCCCTACTACGGGCGGGTTTGGGGCGGGGCAGAAGGGGTGGCACGGTTGGTTACCCTGGGCACCCCCCACACCAGTCAGGAACGCTGGACTCGCAAGAATCTGGATTTTGTCAATACCCAGTACCCCGGAGCGTACCACCCGGAAATTCAGTACATTTGCATTGCGGGACAGGCGGTGCAGGGACGGAAATGGACGCTGGCCTACGAAAGTTACCGGTTAACCGTCGGCCAGGGGGACGTGTGGGGGGATGGGATTACCCCGGTGGCGGCGGCGCATCTGGCGGGGGCAGAGAATCTCACCCTGCCCCAGGTGTGGCATTCCCCGAGTTCTCCCGGCGAGTGGTACGGCTCCCCCGCCGTGTTATCCCAGTGGTTGCCCCGCTTGAGTGCTTCTCCCCACATAAAGCGTTAAGATATATTAACAATACCTGAGGTTCCGGGTTATGCAGGTCACCTGGTTTGAGGCCAACACTTGGCTGGTGGAATGGGCGGGGTTACGGTTGCTGTTTGACCCGTGGCTGGTGGGGCCGCTGGTATTTGGCAAGTTGGAGTGGTTGTTCAAGGCGGAGCGGCGCAACCCCATTTCGGCATTACCGACCGATTTGGATGCCATTGTCATTACCCAGGGGTTGGAAGACCATTGCCACCCGTTGACCCTCAGCCGTTTAGACCGCCAGATTCCGGTGATTGCCAGCCCCAGTGCAGCCCAGGTGGTGCGAGAATTAGGCTACACCCAGGTCACAGTTTTAGCCCACGGGGAAAAAACCGTACTCGCTGAAAACTTAACCATCCACGCCCTGCCCGGCGCACCCGTTGGGCCGACTCAGGTGGAAAATGGCTACCTCCTGCGGGAACATAGCAGCGGCCAGACCTTGTACTATGAACCCCATGGTTATCATCAAGCGGTCTTAGCGGTAGTTAAGGAAGTGGATGTCGTGATTGCGCCGGTGGTGGATATAACTTTGCCCCTGGTGGGGGCGATTATTCGGGGGAATCAAGTTGCCCTGGAATTAGCCCAGAAATTGCATCCCCAGGTGATGCTTTCCACGGCGCTGGGGGACTACGAAGCCAGTGGGATTTTGCTCAAACTCGTGCAAGCCAAGGGGGACATTACGACCTTCCAAAACCAATTAACGGCAGCAGGGTTAACGACCCAAGTGAGGGAATTACCCCCAGGTCAGGCGGTGGAATTAGCCTTAAAAACAAGTTTGAGTTGTTAGTTTCTTACCAAGCCACCGGGCGGAACTTTTGGTCGTTCGCAATGGTAACCGTATCCCCGGAAGGCCGAATCACAAATAAACCCTGACGGTAGGCATAACTATCCACCCCTTCATTAATTTCGATACCAGCGACTGCGCCATAGGTGCGATAGTTCCGATACAGGGGAAATGACTCTTTG
>CAYZTU010000035.1:0-28631 GCA_964481635.1 uncultured Synechococcus sp. | reverse complement strand
GGGGGGCTGGCCGGTGCTGAGTACCCGGTTTGCCCTGGGGCGGTTGGGGTTGGCGGCGTTGTCTTTGGGGATGGGGGCATCCTTGGGGCCGGAGGGGCCGAGTGTGGATTTGGGGGTGCATTGGGGGCGCACCCTGGCTCAGCGGTTGCGGATGTCCCAGGAACGGGGTTTGGTTTTGCAGGCAGCCGGGGCGGCGGCGGGGTTGGCGGCGGGGTTTAATGCGCCGATTGCGGGGGCGTTTTTTGCGTTTGAGGTGGTGTTGGGGACGACCTTTACCGGGACGGCGGTGCCGATTGTCCTGTTGGCCGCCGTGATCAGCGGTTTGGTGGCGCAGGCGGGGCTGGGGGCGCAACCGGCTTTTAGTTTGCCCCCCTACGAGGTGCGGACGGTGTGGGAATTGCCGTTGTATCTGGGGTTGGGGGTGTTGGCGAGTGGGTTGGCGGTGGTTTATGCGCGGGTGTTGGGGGGTTTAAAACCAAGAAATTTAGGGTTTTTTCCCGCCTGGCTGCAACCGGCGCTGGGGGGGGCGGTGATTGGATTAGCGGCGTTGATTTGGCCGCAAACCCTGGGGGTGGGCTACGAAACCATTGAGGCGATGCTCCAGGATGTGGATTTGCCCTGGGGGTTGTTGTTGATTTTCATCCCGGTCAAGTTGGGGCTAACCGTGGTCAGCTATGCCACGGGCTGGGTGGGGGGACTGTTCGCACCCGCTTTGTTTTTGGGGGCGGCCTTGGGTTCGGCCTACGGGCAGGTGTTGGGGATGGGGTTGGCACCCCTGGTGACCATTGCTGACCCGCCCGCCTATGCGATGGTGGCCATGGCCGCTTTGTTGGCGGGCAGTACCCGGGCACCCCTGACGGCGATTTTATTATTGTTTGAATTGACCCGGAACTATCTCATTATCCTGCCCGCCATGGCCGCCGTGGGTTTGAGTATGTGGGTGTTGGATCAGGTGGTTCCCCACGGTGCCCCGATTGGGTTGCATTCCTTAGACCGGGAAGACCAACGGTTTATGGGGGATTTGCGGGTCATGGACGCTATGATACCGCCGCCCTTGCTTGTCCAACCGGAGCGAAGTTTGGGTAAAGTGGCGCAGTTACTCATGGAGCATCAGCAACATACGGCCTTGGTGGTCAATGCTCAGCAACGGTTGGTGGGGTTGTTGACACCCCAGGATATTCAACGGGCGGTTCGCACCCACGGCCCGCTGTGGTGTTCGGTGCCGGTGGGGGAATGGTGTACGCAGGAATTGCAGACCATTTACCCGGATCAGAGTTTGGAACAAGCCCGCCAACGGATGCTGGCGCGGGGGTTGTGCCAACTGCCGGTGGTGAGCCGGGGGGCTAACCCGCAGGTGGTGGGTTTATTGGAAAAAGAGCGGATTGACACCATCCAAAAACTTGCCCTGACCCAGAGGGTTTTAGCGCAAAGTGTGATGAGCGATAACCCTGCCGGGATGGTCGGTTGAAGAGGGCTAGGCTGGGAATTGGGCACCTCTATCTATTGCAACCAGCAGAAAATTATCCCGCTGGAACGCCCGTATTACCGGCAACCAAAGACGGGGGCACGCCTACGGCACACTGCGTGGAGCACCCCTGCGACTGCTTATTTCTAATTAATAGAAGTTCCCAATTATAAAAATATTGTAAAACTTATTGTAAAAATTTTATTGTAAAAATTGTAAAATTATTGGGTAAGTCAATCCGTGTACTCATGATGTCCCTACCCATCCCGCCCCAACAGGTTCTATTTTGGGGAATTGCCATTGCCGCTGGCTTGATTTATTTCCCCTATCTGCTGGTGGCCTACGGGCGGGTAACCCAGGGGTATGACCCGAATGCCCCCAGGGCGATTTTTGATAAATTGCCTCCCTATGCCCAACGGGCGGCTTGGGCGCACCAGAATGCCTTTGAAAGTTTTACCCTATTTGCCCCGGCGGTGATTTTGGTGGCGGTGGCGCAGGGAGCCTCCCCCTACACCAATGCGGTGGTGATGACTTACCTAGCGACTCGGTTGGCGCACAGTGTATTTTACATTAGTAAGATTTTTGCCTTGCGGGGGTTGGCCTGGGTGGTGAGTATGGGTTGTGTTGCCAGCCTCTACGGTACGGCGATTACGAAAATGGGGATCATGCCTTGAGCAAGATGGGGCTACCGTAGCAATCCTAAATGATTTACGAAAAGACAATTCCCTAGCATAAGGGGCTTAAGCCCGTGGCTTCGATTCAAATTATATTGCTATACTAACCCTTCCCAAGAGTCAAAATCATGGGGCATTCTTCATTCTAATCTCCGTTAGAATTGCTATAGATAAAACTAAAAATCCTTGTCCACCCATGCAAGATCGCAATCAATTTAACCGACGCTTTCTAGTTAACATGAGCCTAAGAAGAGTTCAACCCGGAGCAGGTAGTAGCACAGAACATTTCAAAAAACGCAACTGGAGGCTACCTGTCAGCAACATTAATGACATTCTCAGAACTACCCCCTTCGTTATTTGCGGTGGGGTAGCCACTAGGGCATACTCTCCCGAAAGAGAAACCGAAGATTTAGACGTACTCATTAGACAGTCACAAGCGAACTCGGCTTACCAGGAACTAGAGGGTGCAGGTTCTTCCTATATGGAAGAACTATCGGTTCCAGGTAGCCATTGGGTGCTACCCGATAAAACCAACTTAGATGTATTAGAATCCAATAGTGAATGGGCAGACGAGGCTATTCGCAACCCTAACCGCAATAATCCTCTAAACCTACCAATTATTCCCTTGCCCCACTTGGTGCTAATGAAGTTACAAGCATCCAGAACCATCGACCTAGCAGATATTAGCAGAATGATGGGGCAGGCAGAGGAAGCAACGCTCAATGAAACAAGACAACTTATAGAAAAATACTTGCCTTCTGCCTCTGAAGATTTAGAGGGCTTGATTTACCTAGGACAACTAGAATTACAGCAAAAATCAACAACAAGTTCATCTTACCGAGAACGGAATAAACCCGATGATCACAGTGTCAAAAAAACACCGGACTTAGAACTATAGCAATCTCAGAATGTTAAGCAATCCCCAAGACATCCCCTATTTAACTTTTTGAAAAAATTCCCTGGATAAATTGCTCAATTCCCGCTTGATAAACGGGGAGAGAATCTAAAAAACCTTCGTTGTGATTACCCTGAATTTCAAGGAAAAATTTGGGTTGATTGGCCGCTTCGTAAAGCTTTTGGCCGTGGTGAAAAGGGATGATCTCATCCTGAGGGCTATGAATGACTAAAATGGGGGATTGTATCTGACGCAAACGCTCTAAATTGTTGTACTGAAATTGGGCGATTAGGTCAATGGGCATCAGGGGGAATAATTCCTTAGCTCGGTCAGGTACGCTGGTAAATGTGGAACCTAAAATCAACCCCGCCGGTTGATATTTGACTGCCAAATAGGTCGCTACGCCGCCCCCCAAGGATTCCCCGTAGATAATAATACGATTGGCCGGAATGCGCCGAACTTGTGTCAAATAATCCCACGCCGCAGAGCCATCTAAATAAGTGCCTTCTTCACTGGGTTCACCTTCACTTTCGCCGTAGCCCCGGTAATCAAAAAAGAGGCTGGCAATGCCCATTTGGTGAAAAATGCGGATATAGGGCAAGCGATAGCTGATATTGCCCCCATTGCCGTGGGCAAATAAAATCACTGGGGCATTGTTATTTTCAACCGGCATCCACCAGGCAGCAATGGTTAAACCATCCGTGGTTTTGAGGCGCAGATTTTCATAATCTAACCCCGTGTCCTTGGGGGTATTAACTATTTGGCGACTGGGGAAATACATCAGACGAGATTGCCCAAAAATGAGTAATAATAATAGCCCCCCGTAAACCCCGATGAAAAGGCGTAAACCCTGGATCAGCCATTTGTGCCAAAAATTTGCGCTCATCCCCGGCGTTCTAGGCCAAAAGCCCTTCAGTTTTTGCCATGTGGAGCATCAAATCCAACACCCGCAGGGAATAACCCCACTCGTTGTCGTACCAGGATACCACCTTGAAAAAGTTGGCATTTAACTCGATCCCCGCCCCGCTATCAAAAATGCTGGAATGGCTATCCCCATTAAAATCCGTGGACACCACATCAGCTTCCGTGTAGCCCAAAATTCCCCGCATGGCTCCTTCGCTGGCGGCTTGCATGGCGGCGCAGATGTCCTGATAGCTGGTGCTTTGCGCCGTTTTGAACGTCAAATCCACCACGGAAACGTTGGGCGTAGGGATCCGCAACGCCATGCCGGTTAGGCGACCCTTTAATTCTGGCAGAACCAGCGCCACCGCCTTGGCCGCCCCGGTGGAGGCGGGAATGATATTTTGGGCAGCCCCCCGTCCCCCCCGCCAGTCCTTGCGGCTGGGGCCGTCCACCGTGGGTTGGGTGGCGGTGTAGGAATGCACGGTGGTCATCAACCCTTCGGCAAGGCCAAAATTGTCGTGGATCACCTTGGCGATAGGGGCTAAACAGTTGGTGGTGCAACTGGCATTGGAGACGATCTGATGCTGCAGCGGGTCAAATTTATCTTCATTCACCCCGACCACAAACGTTGCCACCTGATCCGGGTCTTTGGTAGGGGCGGAAATCACCACCCGTTTGGCTCCCGCCGTCCGGTGCTGGCTGGCTCCCTCGTGGGTGGTAAAAATCCCCGTAGATTCCACCACATAATCCGCCCCCAACTTACCCCAGGGCAATTCCGCCGGGTCTTTGCTGGCAAAACAGGGAATAAACCGGTCGTTGACGACAATGCCATCGGGTTTGGCCGCCACCGTGCCCGCAAACCGCCCGTGGGTGGAATCGTATTGCAGCAAATAGGCTAAATTATCCGGCGGTACCAGGTCATTTACCCCCACAAATTCAATATCGGGGTAGTTCACACCCGCCCGAAAAACCAGGCGACCGATCCGACCAAAACCATTAATCCCAACTTTTAAGGTCATGTTGTTCTGCTCCAAAATAAGGTTTAAGTACCGGGTAATGCCCGCAGGTCAGGATTCAGGTGACTGCGATCCCCCATCAATTGCAGCAGGGGGCCGTACTGGGTAAAGCGCACCAAACTCACCGAAGCCACCAGGACATTCAGCCGATCCCGGTAACGCCCCAGGTCAATCCCCAGCAGACTACATAAAATAATCCGCAAGGTGGCCTTGTGGGATACGACCAGCACATTGCCTTCGGTATATTGGGCTTCAATTTCGGCGATGATGGGCATGGCACGGTTGGCGACCTGTACCGCCGTTTCGCCGCCCGTGGGGGCATTCCAGGCGGGTTCGGTCATCCAGTGGATGTAGTCGTCTAGATGATGGGTTTTCACCCACTCCGGGGTTTGTCCTTCCCACACCCCAAAATGACTTTCTTTCAGCCCGTCCCGCAACTGTAATTCCAACCCCGCCGATTGCGCTAGGGGGTGGGCGGTCGCCTGGGTACGCCGCATGGGGCTACAGAAGATCGCCGTCCAGGGCAGGTGCTGGTAGGCGTGGGCAAACTCTTGAGCCATCTGTTGCCCCTCCGGGGTCAGTTCCGGGTCAAGGTGACCGCAATAGCCGCCGGTTTTGCTAAAGGTGGTTTCCCCGTGTCGCAGGAAATAGAGATGGAGTCCCATAGCTACCCCGGTTATAGATGAGTGCCAGCGTCTCGGTGGTCGTAGGGTTTCACCTCGATGGGTACGGGCGAGACGTGCCAAATATCTTGGCAGTACTGTTGCATACTCCGGTCGGAGGAGAAAAACCCGGTACGAGCCGTATTCAAAATCGACATACGCGTCCAGTGCTCCGTGTCCTGGTAGGCTTGGCTGACCCGCTCTTGGCAGTCAATGAAGGATTGAAAATCCGCCATCAGGAAAAACGGGTCGTGGTTGAGCAGGGAGTCTACGATCGGGCGGAACAGGGAGGTATCCCCCCGGGAGAACATCCCCCCGGCGATCTGGTCAATCACCTCTTTCAAAACCGGGTTGCTGTTGTAATACTCCCAGGGTCGGTAGCCGTGCGCCCGCAACGCCATCACTTCCTGGGCGTTTAAGCCAAACAGGAAGAAATTATCTGCCCCGACTTTTTCCCGGATTTCCACATTCGCCCCGTCCAGGGTGCCGATGGTCAACGCCCCGTTCATGGCAAATTTCATATTCCCCGTGCCGGAAGCTTCCTTGCCAGCGGTGGAAATTTGCTCCGACAGGTCGGCGGCGGGAAACACCCGTTGGGAGAATTTGACGTTGTAATCCGGCAAAAACACCACCTTGATTTTGCCCCGGATGTCCGGGTCGTTGTTGACCACTTCCCCGATGGCATTGATGAGTTTAATAATCAATTTGGCCATGAAATACCCCGGTGCCGCTTTCCCGCCAAACAGGAAAGTACGGGCAGGGATATTCAGGTTGGGGTCACGCTTGAGGCGGTTGTACAGGGAAACAATGTGCAGGGCTTGTAAATGTTGCCGTTTGTACTCGTGGATGCGCTTGATTTGCACATCGAAAATTGAATCTGGGCTGACCAGGATGCCGGTGCGCTCTTCGATATAACCCACCAGGTCGGTTTTGATCGCCTGTTTGATCGCCCGCCATTCCTGCCGGAAGGCCGGGTCGTGTTGGTGTTCTTCCAGCCGTTGCAACTCATCGTAGTTGGTGACCCAGGTTTTGCCGATGCGGCTGGCAATGAGTTTACTCAGGCGTAAATTGCTCAGCAACATCCAACGCCGGGGGGTAACCCCGTTGGTTTTGTTGTTGAATTTGGCCGGCCACAAGCAGTAAAAGTCGTTCAGCACGGTTTGTTTGAGCAAGTCCGTGTGCAAAGCCGCCACCCCATTCACCGCCATACTGCCCACGGTGGCCAGGTTCGCCATGCGGACATAGCGTTCGCCGCTTTCATCAATCAGCGACATCCGCTGAATCTTGCCCGCATCCCCCGGAAATCGCTCCCGTACCAAGTCCAGGAACCGCCGGTTGATTTCGTAAATGATTTCCAAATGCCGGGGCAACAGGGAACCGAACAAACTCACCGGCCAGCGTTCCAGAGCCTCTGGCAACAAGGTGTGGTTGGTGTAGGCGCAACTGCGGCTGGTAATCTCCCAAGCCGTGTCCCAGTCCACCCCGTACTCATCCAGCAACAACCGCATCAGTTCCGCTACGGTGATGGCCGGGTGGGTGTCATTCAACTGCACGGTAAATTTTTCGTGGAAGCGGGTGACGGGCAAACCCTGCCCCCGCAGGATGCGGAACATATCTTGCAACGAACAGGAGACAAAGAAAATCTGTTGCACCAGGCGCAGACGTTTACCCTGGATGGGTTCATCGTTGGGGTAAAGCACCTTAGTGACATTTTCCGAGATGATTTTTTCATCCACCGCCCCGTAGTAATCCCCCCGGTTAAAGGCTGTAAAATCAAAGGACTCCGGGGCTTCCGCCTTCCACAACCGCAGGGTATTGGCCGTATTCACCAAATACCCCAGAATTGGCGTGTCGTAGGGAATCCCCTTGACCACCTGGTAGGGATGCCAGCGCACCCGGTACTGCCCCTGCTCATCCGTGTAGGCTTCCGTATGGCCGCCCAATTTCACCTCCACCGCCCACTCCGGGCGGGGAATCTCCCAGGGATTGCCGTAGCGCAACCATTTATCGGTGATTTCCACCTGCCAGCCGTCCCGGATTTCCTGGTCAAAAATGCCAAATTCGTAGCGAATCCCGTAGCCAATCGCCGGGATTTGTAGGGTGGCGAGGGAGTCCAAAAAACAGGCGGCCAACCGCCCCAATCCCCCGTTGCCCAACCCCGGTTCCTCCTCCTGGTACAGCAGGGCTTGAAAATCCAACCCCAGTTCCGTGATCGCCTGTTGCACCTGGTCATAAATCCCCAAATTGATCAAATTATTGCCCAGGTGCGGCCCCATCAAAAATTCCGCCGATAGGTAACATACCGTGCGGGAGCCATGGGAGGTGTAGTTTTGCGCCGTGCTGATCCATCGTTGCAACATCCGATCCCGCACCGTGTAAGCCAGAGCCATGTAATAGTCATTTTGGGACGCAATTTGGGGAAACTTACCCTGGATATAAAATAAGTTGTCCATAAAGGCTCGTTTCAGCGTTTCCACGCTCAACCCAGTCCGGTCATCCTCATACTGGGGAGCTACGGGCATCGCAGTCGTCATAAAAGCACCTGGAGAATCGGTATCAGCAGACACTCCAATTATGGGCGGGGTCAACCTGACCCAGGCATTTCTTCAGCTTTTGTTCAAGAGTTGGCGGGTGTCGGATGCAACCAGGCGGTCAAGGCCACCGCCAGGGCATCGGCGGCATCATCCGGCTTGGGAATCCGCTCCAGTGCCAATTCCTGCGCCACCGCCATCTGTACCGCCTGCTTGTCCGCCTTGCCATACCCGGTTAGGGTTTGTTTCACCACCGGCGGGGCAAATTCCACCAGGGGTAGTCCTTTTTGCGCCAACACCAAAAGCAGCACCCCCCGCGCCTGTGCCACCGTGATCGTATTCGCCATGCGATAAAAAAATAGCTTTTCGGCAGCCACCCGTTCGGGTTGCCATTGCTCTAACAAAGTATGAACATCTTGGTAAATCGTACACAGGCGTTCCCCCAGGGGTTGGTGGGCGGGGGTCTGGATCACACCAAAATCCCGCATAATCGGTCGTTTCAGTTCAATATCAATCACCCCGTAGCCCAGGGTTGCCAGCCCAGGGTCAAAGCCCAGAATGCGGGTCATCCGCCGCCCACAATCGTCACCACTTCGATTTTATCCCCCGGTTGAATCGAGGTACTGACCCACCAGGGGCGGTGCAGGATTTCGCCGTTATATTCAATCACCACCGGTTTCCCGTGCCAACCCAGTTCCTGGAGCAATTCGGCCACCGACAAGCCGGGGCGGTGGGGATGGGTCGTGCCGTTGAGCCAAAATGCCGCAGTTTTATCCATCATCCGTTGCCAATGGCTTGGCCACGCCTGCTAGTTTAGCCCATTGGGGCGGGGTTCGCTTCGGGGGTCAGGCGGGTTGCCCTTTCGCCGCAACCAGTTCACCAGTTCCTCGTGAATAAGCCCTGGCCTTCCACCCCGATGAAAGGGTACCTTCATTGCTTAGAACCAACAGAAAACCATAGCAATTCTATCTGATTGGCGAACAAAAATAGGGTAACCTTGTCGTTACAAAACTTCCTGAGAACCAAGGACAGGGCGGCACCCTGCGACCCGGCTTATGTCAACCTTTGCGTGTTTAGCTATAGCCTGCGTGGCGTAGCCATAGAACCAGGTGCGATGCCCCTGCGCCCGCTATACCTGTTAGCTTGTTCGGCGTAGCCTATTAATAGGGGTGCCCCCATATCAAATCGTTTCTATAACTGACCAAACCCCTTACGTTTTTTGGCCTGTTGTTTGCGGCGAGCCGACCGCCCCGAACCCATCCCATCTCCCACCATATTCGGCATTCCCCCCATCCCCGGCAGGCCACCCATACTCATGCGTTGCATCATCGTACGCATCTGCTGAAAATCCTGCACCAGTTTTTGTACCTCGGCTTCCGTGTGCCCCGAACCCTTGGCAATACGGCGGCGGCGGGAGGGATTACTGGCAAGAATATCCGGTTGTTGCCGCTCACTGGCGGTCATGGAATTAATCATGGCTTCTGCCCGTTTCAACTGCTTTTCCGCCTGTTGAATTTGCTCCGGTTTAATTTGATTCATACCGGGGATGAGTTTCATAAACCCCCCCAGAGAACCCATATTTTTGAGTAGGCGCAACTGTTGCACAAAATCGCTGAAATCAAACTGCGCCCGCAGGATTTTTTCCTGCATCCGTTCTGCATCCGCCAAATCCACCGCTTCCTGGGCTTTTTCCACCAGGGTCAACACATCTCCCATCCCCAAAATCCGGGAAGCCATCCGCTCGGGATAAAAGGGTTGCAGGGCTTCGACCTTCTCCCCCGTGCCCATAAATTTAATTGGTTGGCCGGAAATATGTCGCACGGACAAGGCCGCCCCGCCCCGACTATCCCCATCCAGTTTGGTCAAAATCGCCCCGGTGATGCCAATTTGCTCATGGAAGGTGCGGGTGAGGTTGGCCGCCTCCTGGCCGGTCATGGCATCCACCACCAGCAGAACTTCCTGGGGTTGAATTGTGGCTTTGATCTGAGCCAATTCGCCCATCATGTCCTGGTCAATCTGCAAACGCCCCGCCGTGTCCACGATGACCCAATCATGGCCTTCACTGCGGGCACAAGCGACTCCCTGTTCGGCAATGGCAACCGGGTTCACGCCCGTGCCGAGGGCAAAGACCGGCACCTCGATTTGTCGCCCCAGGGTTTGCAGTTGGTCAATGGCCGCCGGACGATAAATATCGGTGGCAACGAGCAGCGGCTTTTTGTCCTGTTTTTTTAAGTACAGGGCGAGTTTGGCGGCGGCGGTGGTTTTCCCTGTCCCTTGCAAACCAGCCATCAGGATAATGCTGGGGCGTTGTGGAGCTTCGATCAAGGGAACCTGTTGCGTCCCCATCACCTGTACTAGCTCGTCATACACAACCTTGATAAATTGCTGATCCGGGCGTACCCCGCTCAGCACGTCTTTCCCGATCGCCCGGTTTTCCACCCCCTGGATAAATTCTTTTACCACCAGGACATTGACATCCGCATCAATCAAGGCACGGCGGACAACTTTTAGGGGTTCTTGGATATTGCTGGCGGTGAGTTTGTCTTGGCCTCGGAGTTTTTTCCAAGCGGCTTCGAGTTGTTCGGAGAGGGCTTCAAACATGGGGCTGGGGTTGCCTGAACCCGATTAAGGTAGTTTTATGGGATTTTTATAATCTACCACGCTGGCGTGGGAAGATACTTGGCCGCACGGGTAGGGCGGAAAAGCACAATGACAAATGTTACCCATACGGGAACCTCTATGTAATAGACTACGCTACGCAAGTTAACAAAATAAGCGGTCGCACGGGGTACCCCCCGCACTTGGTTCTATGGCTACGCCACGCAAGCTAATGTCCTATGGACATGCAAGCTAATGTCCTATGGACACGCAAGCTATCAGTATCTTTGTTCACCAATCAGATAATATTGCTATATCAATTTGGGGCTGTTATTGATGCACCAATAAGTTCATAGCCATATAGGGTGTGATACCACGACACTAATTTAAGACCAGTGACAAATAGTTTGAGATTGTACAAATGCACGAGGAGGGAATTGAACCCACATACCGGCGATTATGAGTCGCTTGCCTTACCAGTCGGCCACTCGTGCAGGCTGATACAATGGCATCAGTTATCCTAACAAAATCATGGTGCAGTCAAAACGCTGGATGGGGGTAGTCACCCTGGGGTTGATGGGGCTGGCGGTGATGGGGGGGGGAGTAGCCGGTTGGCTAGGCTATCGCATCGGCCAGGAGGCGTTGAGTAAAGTTCGTCAACCCGTGATCAATCCCGCCACGGCCAACGCCAATGAGGATCCGGAGCCATTTCGTTTGTTGGCCGAAGATGAGGTCATTCAGCAAGTGGAAGTGGTGATGGGTACGAGCCAGGTCACGCCCATCACGCCGACGGCGGTTCGCCCTGACCCAGACACCCGTCTGCCCCTGCTGGCGGTGCAGGAGGGGGGAGTGTACATCGCCCTCGAACAGATGGAAGCGGTCGGCAATCAGGCGGTGCTGGTACTGCGAATTCAAAATGAACGGGCGGCGGCGGTGCAACTGCAGCGGCAGTTTCTGGTACGGGATGAGGAAGGCAATATCCTGGAGCCAGACATCGAAGGTCTGCCGGTACAGTTGGCTCCGGGCAATCAGGCCACGGCGATTCGGGTGAAACTGCCGGCGGGTTTGCGAAAAGTCCGGGTGGGACTGACCGATGTGGGTCAGACCATCCCTTTTATTGAGATACGAGATATTGCCCTAGAACAAGCAAAACCCGTGGCCACCCCCTCGGTTAGCCCCAGTCCGCCCCCTAGCCCAAACACCGTGAACCCGGTTAACTAGGTGAATGGGCGAACGCCCTCTGACGGCATCAGTCAGAACCAAGGGCGGAGCATGAGCCACCCCCGTTTGATAGCGCATTTCCCAAATTCAGGTGAGCAGGTCGGGGTTTCCAGCGGGTTGACTGCGGAGAAAATGCAAAAAATCCAGCAATTCCTGGTCATTCAAATCCTGGCGACTGTTGCGGCCATAGGTGCGGCGTAGATACTCTCGCCCCTGGGTGTTGCTCCACCCCAATCGTTTCATCTCCGCCGTCGTTTGCGCCAAAATATCCAACATATCCAGTTTGGGAGCGGGCGCTTCCACCATCACGGGCGCAGGGGTTAACGCCGTTACCGCCTGGGTCTCAATAATGGCCGGGGGCGGTGGCTTCGCCTCCGTGGGCGGTAAAACGGGACGGCTAGACTCCTTGACCGGCGGGGCAACCAGCCCCAAAGCCACCAAGGCTCGCTCCCTCGCCCGGTCTTCAGCGGCCTCGATCGTTGTACCCCCGCCTAACCCCATCGCCAAGGTAACCCCGCCCGCCTGCACCGTCACCCGCACCAGATAATGCCCCTCATGAATTTGGAGCAACTCACTGGTCAGGCATCCCAGGGGATACCGCTGGCGAAACTCCCCTAGCACCGCCGTAATTGGGGCTAACTTTGGCCGGTGATCTTGCCAATAAACTCGCTAAACTCCTGCACCACCCCCTTACGGGACTCCGCCATCACCAGATAGCGGGCGGCGAACCACAACCCCAAAATTTCCAGCACTGCCGGTAGGAAGGGAATCGCATTGATGATCCCCAATACCCCAGATACCAACACCAGCACCACCACGGCCAGGGAAATCAACACCACACCACTGAGCGTTTTACGCTGTTCACCCAAAAAGGTTTGCACCTTTTCCCAAGTCGGCCCCAGAAAACTGAGGGAATCCGCCAACGTTTGCCGCAACGAGTCCACCAACGAACCAGCAGTGGCGGCAGGGACTTCCGCCGGTTCAACGCTGGGAGTCGTTTCCTGAACTTCCGGGGTCTGCATCTCCGATTCCATCAAACCTACCTCATAAAACACTGCTTGATGCGACTTTACCCTCCCAACCCCCGTTCCGGCAAGCCCCGCCTTGGGGCAAATTCCTCACCCAACCCCATTCATCGGAACATACTGCTCACAGAACTATCCTCATGCACCCGCCAGATTGCCTCGCCGATCACATTCGCCACCGAAAGAATTTTGAGTTGGGGAAAATACTTATCCGGGGGCAGGGGAATCGTGTTGGTCACCACCACCTCGGTAAAGACACTCGCCGCTAAAATTTGGGGTGCCCGCCCGGACAGTACCGCATGGGTGGCACAGGCATACACCGACTGCGCCCCCTGCTCTAGCAACAAGCGCGCCCCCTCGGTCATCGTCCCGCCCGTATCAATCATGTCATCCACCAGAATGGCCGTTTTTCCCCGCACATCCCCGATAATGTTCAGCACTTCGGCTACGTTATGCCCCTGACGACGCTTGTCAATAATCGCCAAAGGCGCATCATCCAATTTTTTGGCAAAGGCTCTCGCCCGCGCCACCCCGCCCACATCGGGAGAAACCACCACGAAATCCCCCAATCCTTTACTGACAATGTATTGCTGGAGTACATTACTGGCATACACATGGTCAAAGGGAATATCAAAGTAGGCTTGAATCTGCGCCACATGCAAATCCATCGCCAAAATCCGGCTCGCCCCCGCCCCAGTAATCAAATTCGCCACCAGCTTGGCCGTAATTGCCTCTCGCCCCGCCGTTTTTCGATCCGCTCGGGCGTAGCCGTAGTAGGGAATCACCGCCGTAATCTGCCGTGCGGATGCCCGCCGACAGGCATCAATCATGATCAGCAGTTCCATCAGGTGGTCATTCACCGGGTGACAGGTGGGTTGCAGGAGGTACACATCACAGCCCCGCACCGACTCCTGAATTTGGACATACAATTCCCCATCGGAGAACCGCTTCCGCACAATCGGCCCCAAATCCACCCCCAAGTAGCGGGCAATCTCCTCCGCCAGGGGCACATTGGCCGACCCAGCCAACAGCCGCAACCGATTGTGGTCGTTGGTTACGGGCAACGGTGCCGGTAGGGGGCGGGGGGTCTGAAGCACTGATTCACCCGAAAAATCCTACCAGCCATCCTACCACTTCCGCCTCCAATTGGCGGGGCAAAAAGGCAGCCTAACGCCGAGGCCGCCGCCGTTTCAGGAAATCAGGAATATCAATCTCCGGGGGTGGCTCCTCCGGTTTGGGCTTGACCTCAGGGCTAGGGGCAGCCTGGGGTACCGGGGTCACCGAACGGAGGGGGGGATGGGTGCGGGGTAACGGGCCGGTACTGGGCAGAGCCGGTTGGAACCCGGTGGCAATCACCGTGATATGCACTTCCCCCTGCAAACGCTCATCCAAAACCGCCCCAAAAATGATATTCGCATCCGGGTCAACCACGCTATAGATGGTTTCCGCCGCCGTATTCACCTCATGCAAACTCAGGTCGCTACCGCCGGTGATATTAAACAGGACACCTTTTGCCCCCTGGATCGAAGATTCCAGCAGGGGTGAGGCAATCGCCATATTGGCCGCCTCCGCCGCCCGTCCTTTGCCCGAACCGGTGCCAATCCCCATCAACGCCGAACCCGCATCCGCCATGATGGCTTTCACATCGGCAAAGTCCACGTTCACCAACCCAGGGATGGTAATAATATCGGAAATGCCCTGCACCCCCTGGCGCAAGATGTCATCCGCCACCCGGAACGCCTCCTGGACAGGGGTAGATTCACCAATTGCCGTCAACAAGCGGTCATTGGGGATGACGATTAGGGTATCCACCCGGCTCTGAAGCATATTGATCCCCTCTTCCGCCTGGGCTGCCCGCCGCTTGCCCTCAAAGGTAAAGGGACGGGTGACGATCGCGACGGTCAAAGCCCCCAACTCCTTGGCCACCTCCGCCACAATCGGTGCCGCCCCGGTGCCCGTCCCCCCGCCCATCCCGGCGGTGATAAACACCAAATCCGACTGGTCGAGGGCGGCCATGATTTCTTCGCGGGACTCTTCGGCGGCCTTTTGGCCAATGGCGGGATTGCCCCCCGCTCCCAGACCCCGGGTGAGTTTTTGGCCGATCTGAAGCCGCTTGGTATTGACCAAATGGTGCAGGGCTTGGGCATCCGTATTCACCATCCAAAACTCGATGCCCCCCAGACTGCCCGCAATCATCCGGTTGACCGCATTGCCCCCCCCGCCACCGACCCCGATGACTTTGATGCGAGCCAAGCTCCCGGGGACAATTTCATTGCTATAAGTCACGGCATCAACCTGGTGATAAATTTGCCCAAGCTCAAATTCCCCATCTGCCGGTGTTGCCGCCTCAATTGGGGTGGGAGCCAATTTTCCAGCCTCAAATTCCGGCACATCACACTCATATAAAGACATTATCTACCAATGAACACCAATTTGCTCCAGTCACCCAGAACAATTTTATCCCTAACATATTAAGGGTTAACCTGTAAAAAAGAAACCATCCGTGGCACAATTCCCCCCACCGTTCGTCCATCTGCATTGTACTCGCTGCGTTCCCCAAGCCTATGGACATTCGTGAATCCCTGGCGATGGCCACCCGTACCTTGGCTGCCAACCGGCTACGCAGTTTACTGACTGTGTTGGGAATTGTGATTGGCAATGCCGCCGTGATTGCCATGGTGGGGGTCGGAGAGGCCACCCAACGCTACACCCAGGGGCAGTTTGCCTCCCTGGGAACCAATGTATTATTCGTGGTGCCCGGTCGGGAGGATGCCCGCCGCCGGGGGATTGAACCACCGGCAACCCTCACCTGGGAGGATGCCCAAGCAATTGCCACCCAAGTCCCGGCGGCTCGCTGGGTGGCGGCGCAGATCAGTGACAATTTTTTGGCCACCTACGGCAGTCGCACCACCCGCACGAATGTCACGGGCACGGAGCCGGATTTTTTTCGGGTGCAGAGTTTTGACCTGGCCGGTGGGCGATTTTTTAATGAATTGGATGTGCAAAGGCAAAGCCGGGTGGTGGTACTGGGCAGTGATTTGGCGGTGAAACTGTTTGGCGACCGTTCCCCCCTCGGCAATCGGCTCCGCCTGAGTAATCTTAGCTTTGAGGTGATTGGTGTCCTGCAACCCAAGGGAGCCTTTCTGGGCACCAACCGGGACGATGCGGCCTATATTCCCCTCACTACCATGGCGAATCAACTGACCGGTCGCCGCTCGCCCTATGGCTTGACCGTGGGGTTTATTTCCATCTCGGCTCGGGATGAGGCCAGTGTCAGTGCCGCCCAATTTCAAATTACGAACCTATTACGCCGTCGCCATAAAATTGTGGAGGAGGATGATTTTTATATTCGGACGCAAAAGGAAGCGGTGGCGATTGCGGGGAATGTGACCGGGGTGTTAACGATTTTGCTGGCGGCCACGGCGGGTATCTCTCTGGTGGTGGGCGGGATTGGCATCATGAATATCATGCTGGTTTCGGTAACCGAACGCACCCAGGAAATTGGTTTACGCAAAGCGATTGGGGCAACGGAAAGCGATATTTTGCAACAGTTTTTGCTGGAAGCGATTGTGCTGGCGATTGCCGGGGGGTTGTTGGGCACCGCCGTCGGCACCGTCGGGGTGGTGGGGATTGCCCTGGTCACGCCCTTGGAAGCCCAAATTTCCTGGTCAGCAGTGGCATTGGCGGTGGGGGTATCGGGGACGATTGGGTTGGTGTTTGGGGTAGCCCCAGCGCAACGGGCGGCGCAGCTTGACCCGATTGTGGCCTTACGGAGTGCCTAAGGGAGGATTGCAGATGAGTGCCTTGATTCAGTTAGAAGGGGTGAATAAGACCTACGGCCTGGGGGAAAATTGCGTCCATGCCCTGCGGGACGTGTCTCTCACCATCCAGGGCGGGGAATACTGCGCCATCATGGGGGCTTCTGGCTCCGGCAAATCCACCGCCATGAATATCATTGGTTGTCTGGATCGCCCGAGCAGTGGGGATTATTACCTCCAGGGGGAGAATGTGGCGGGCTGTACTTCGGCGCAACTGGCACAGGTACGCAACCGGCGGATTGGCTTTGTCTTTCAGCAGTTTCACCTCCTATCCCAACTCACCGCCATGGAAAATGTGATGTTGCCCCTCATTTATGGGGAAGTACCGGCACGGGAACGGCAACAACGGGCACGGTACGCCCTGGAGCAGGTGGGGCTGGGGCATCGCTTGGGGAATAAACCCACTCAACTTTCCGGCGGCCAACAACAACGGGTGGCGATTGCCCGGGCGATGGTGAATCAACCGGCTTTATTACTTGCTGATGAACCCACCGGGGCGTTGGATTCCCGCACCAGCCAGGAGGTGATGGAATTGTTTGCCCAATTGCACCAAGCGGGGGTAACGATTGTGATGGTGACTCACGAACCGGATATTGCCCGCCGGGCGGAACGGATCATCTGGTTCCGGGATGGCCAAGTGCTTCAGGATGATTTGCGCCCGGAAGATGTCCAACAGGCTGTCATGACGATGTAAACCTAACGTGAAAACATTGTCCCATCTCTACATTGCGATTAGTGGTCATGGGCTGGGTCATGTAACCCGCACTTTAGCGGTGGTGCAAGCACTCATTAATTTACAACCCGACATCCGCCTAACCTTGGCGACAACGGCACCCGAATCGGTACTGCGATTTTATATCAATCTACCCTTCACCTATCGCGCAGTAAAATTAGATGTAGGGGTAGTACAAAAAGATAGTTTAATCCAGGATTTAGAAGCAACAAAATTAGCATTACAAGCGTTACAACAGCATACGGAAATCCGGGTGCAACAAGAGGTGAGCTATATCCAAGAAACGGGAGTAAATTTAATTTTTGCGGACATTCCGGCGATGGCGGGGTTGATTTCTCAACGGGCGGGGATTCCCTGCGTGATGGCGAGTAACTTTGGCTGGGATTTTATCTACCGGTATTGGGGGGACGATTTTCAAGCCC
This sequence comes from uncultured Synechococcus sp., assembly GCA_964481635.1. Classification (GTDB taxonomy): domain Bacteria; phylum Cyanobacteriota; class Cyanobacteriia; order Gloeomargaritales; family Gloeomargaritaceae; genus Gloeomargarita. The sequence continues at coordinate 10,668 of CAYZTU010000035.1, read as the reverse complement.
TGGCAGAACAATACGCCCAAGGCTATCATTCCTGTCACCAATTATTTCGTTTGCCTTTTTGTGAGTCTATGTCTGCATTTCCTAACATCATTGATGTGGGTTTGACGGGACAAAATCCCCGCTTTCCTGTAGATATAATTCACCAAAAACTAGAAATTTATACCCCGCCGGAACGCACGGTTTTGTTGGCGTTTGGGGGGTTGGGCATCCAGGAAGTTCCCTACGGGGATTTAGCAAAATTTCCCGACTGGTGTTTTCTCAGTTTTGACCCCGAAGCACCCCCTTTACCCAACCTGCGCCGGTGTCATGCCACCCCCTACCGTCCTGCGGATGTAATGCCCTTGTGCGGTAAAGTGGTGACCAAACCCGGTTACAGCACCTACTCGGAAGCCTACCGCCTGGGGGTGCCAATTTATTCTTTGGAACGGCAGGGTTTTGCCGAGGCGGATTTACTGATCAATGGCCTGCGAATGTACTGCTATCACCGGATCATTTCGGTGGCGGATTTTTACGCCTACCCCTGGGCGTTTTTGCGGTTAGAACCCTTGCCCCCCCAGTCCCCAGACCGCTTGGTGACCGACGGCAACCACACCATTGCCGTGGCTTTGTCCCATTCCCTTTGCTCCTAAAGGAACTCCCGTCCGGGGGGAAAAGTCTTTACAATTATTAAAGATTCCTTCATTCCCGGCACTCCTATGGCTCCCACCTGGTTGGTTCGCAAGACGGTCAAGGGTGTTCCCCGCTGGTTGATAGCCGGCAGTATTGGGGTCGTGACCCTGATCGGGGCGGGGGTTTGGGTTGCTGGCCGCAGTCAAAAAAATCAACCGGATGTAAGTACTTTAACCGTACCCGTAACCGCCCGGGATTTGACAGTGCGGATTCCGGCCAGTGGCAGGGTGGAGCCGGATCAACGGGTCAACCTCAGCCCGAAGGTGTCCGGGCAGTTGGTAACTCTGAATGTCGAGCAGGGGGATCGGGTGCGCCGGGGACAGGTGATTGCCCGGATGGATGATGCGGAATTGCAAGCCCGTCGGCAACAATCCCTAGCCAATTTGGCGCAGGCGGAAGCCCGTCTGCTGGAACTGGAGCGGGGGAATCGTCCCGAGGAAATTGCCCAGGTGCGGGCGCAAGTAGCCGCTGCCCGTTCCCGGTATGAGTTGGCACGGCAACGGCGGCAACGCAATCAGGAATTACTCGCCCAAGGAGCCATTGCCCAGGACACGCTGGATGCGGCCATTACGGAAGAAGCTACCGCTGAGGCCACCTTGAAAGAGGCACAACGCCGGTTGGATTTGTTCCAAGCGGGTACCCGGGTGGAAGCGATTGCCCAGGCACGGGCGCAGGTGGCCGCCGCCCAAGCCCAACTCAGTACTATCAATGTCCAGATTAGCGATACGGTGATTCGGGCACCCTTTGATGGGGTCATCACCCAAAAATATGCATCTGTGGGGGCGTTTGTGGCTCCCAGTAGTTTCACCTCGGCTACGTCTTCCGCTACCTCCAGTTCGATTGTGGCCCTAGCCAGTGACCTGGAAATTATTGCCCGGGTGGCGGAGACGGACATCAGCCAGATTCGCCCCGGGCAGGCGGTAGAAATCCAGGCCGATGCCTATCCAGGGGAAACCTTTCGGGGGCAAGTGGCGTTGATTGCGCCGGAGGCGGTGGTGGAGCAGAATGTTACTTTTTTTGAGGTGCGGGTGAAGCTACTCACAGGACAGAATCGTTTGCAGTCGGGGATGAACGTGGATGTGGTGTTTATTGGCGAACAGTTGCCCCAAGCCCTGACGATTCCCACGGCCTCGGTGGTCACCGAACGGGGCAAAACCGGGGTGCTGGTTCCGAATGCCGAGGGCAAACCCCAGTTCCAGCCGGTGGTGCTAGGGGTGACGTTGAATGAATATACCCAGGTATTGCAGGGCTTGAAAACCGGGGAGCGGGTGTTCGTGGATTTGCCCAAGGGGACGGTGCCGGAGAATGAGTCTTGATATAATAGCGATGGCGTTTTGCGTGTAACACACATGAAAGCAGTTAAAAATACAGTTCTATCCGTTTTGGGTGCAATTTTAACGGTTGTTGGGGTGATCGCAGTCATTTTACCCCTGATTCCAGGCACCCCTTTTCTTTTGCTGGCGGCGGTCTGTTTTGGGGCAATGGAAGCTTAAATTGATTCAAACTCTGTTAATTAAATCAAAGCAATTTCAGATGTGAACTATCTACTTTCTGTTTTGTCTATCAGTCTTGCTACTGCTCTGGCTTTTGTACTAAAGCAACTTCAACAGAGCAAGAAAAAATATGTAGATACAAAACAGCAACTGCAACAAGCTGAACAGAACTACCTGACAGCGCAACGAAAGGTAAAGGAATTAGACCGCAAATATGGTTCTTTAATCTCTCGAGATGAAGCAATTAAGGAACTCGATAGGAAAATTTCTCTTTTGCAAGACCAGTTAAATCAGTTACATAGAAAAGCAAAAAGTGATGAACAAGAATTAACAAAAAAAATAAACTTATTACATTCCAAACTTCAAACCCTTGAAGAAAAAGAGTTTTTGGAAGATTGTAGTTTTTATGAATCAAAATATGATTTTGCCGGAGCGGAAATCTACAAAAATCGACTAGACAAAATTCGATCAGAACAAAAAATGATCTTAAAAAATAAGCAGGCCGCTTTCTGTCATACTGAATGGTCAGTTGAAGGTAGTCTAAAAGAGGGAAAAAAAATGACTGATAACTTCATCAAGTTAATTTTGCGTGCATTTAATGGAGAATGTGATGCCGCAATCATGAAAGTCAAGTATAACAATGTTCAGGTTATGGAAAATCGAATTAGAAAAACTTATGAAGATTTGAATAAGTTATCTGAAACTACCCATTGTGAGATTACATCATCTTTTCTAAACCTAAAACTTGAAGAACTATGGTTGACTCACGAGTATCAAGAAAAGAAGTATCAAGAACAAGAAGAACAACGAATTATTCGTGAACAAATACGAGAAGAAGAAAAGGCCATACGTGAATTAGAAAAAGCAAGGCGACAAGCAGAAGAGGAAGAGCATCGTTATCAAGAAGCTTTAGAAAAAGCTCGTAAAGAAGTAGAATTAGCAACCGGAAAGAGTCAAGAAAAATTACTTAGCAAAATCGACGAGTTGGAAAAATACCTTGCAGAATTAGAAATCAATAAGCAGAGAGCAATATCTCAAGCACAGATGACAAAATTAGGTCATGTTTATATCATTTCAAATATTGGTTCTTTCGGTGAAAATGTTTATAAGATTGGTATGACTCGTCGTTTAGAGCCTATGGAACGAGTCAAGGAATTAGGAGATGCTTCAGTCCCCTTTCCGTTTGATGTTCACGCCATGATCTTCTGTGAAAATGCGCCGGAACTTGAATCTCAACTTCATAAGCGTTTCAGTCATAGGAGGATGAATAAAATTAATGATAAGAAAGAATTTTTTCGGGTTTCACTAGATGAAATTATCGAGGCGGTACATGAAATAGATGAAGAGCTAAATATATGTAAATCAAATGTAACGTTTACGAAGGTAGCTGAAGCTCGTGATTACCGTCAAACTATTACTAGGGAACAGGAATCCGAGTCCAAATCCTGATTATCTTTACATTTATTTAGGCTGTCCCCTAAGCATTAAAAAGTAGTCAATAATCATTTTTTAGAGTTGCCGCTCCCGTTGCACCATTTGTAGATAGGACAACCACCCCCCTACCAGCATCAGCCCTGTAAATACGGCCAAATAACCCAGATTTTCTCCCACGTCTTGCCAGGAATAAGCCTGGATTGCTACCCCCAGTAACCCCTCATTCATGTGATAAACGGGCGTATATTTCGCCACCTCCAAAAGATTTTCGGGAAATAAAGTCGTGGGCAAAAACGTCCCCCCAATAATCACAAACGGCAAACCCACGGCGGCGACCAGGGAATTGACATCATCCGTGCGCCGAGCCAACTGGGTTCCCAAAATAAACCCCGCCCCCACGTAGCCGCCCACGGTCAGCCCGAATAACAACAACCCCAAAGGGACACTACCGTGGTACCTCGCCCCCAGGTAGGCCGCTACCACCCAGACTAAGACCACCTGCGCCGTCGCCACCAAAATGTAGGCCAGGAAAATACCGAGGAAATAGGACAACCCGCTCATGGGTGCCAGAAATAATCGTTTCAGGGTGCCCTGCTCCCGCTCCGCCACAATCGTGGATACCGTCCCCCCCACCCCGCTGAAAAAAAAGCCCGAACCCACCAACGAGGAAATGGCCGCCTGCTCAAAGGCTTCCGGGATGGTCAAATCCGTGCGCCCGGTCAAGATCATGCCGATGAGCAACAGGATCGATACGGGAAAAAATCCCCAAAATGCTAAACTGCGCTGACGGCGGATCAACTCCGTTAAAATCCGCTGCGCCACCGCCCAGGTTTCCCGTCCCACCCGTTTCATACTGGCTGTGCCCCCATTTCTGAGAAAATTAACCCATTCCTTGACATTTCTTCACATCTTATGGCTAGATAGCAAAGGTAGTTAGCACCATTAGCACCGTACAATCCTAGTCTATGGTACTGACCATAACCCTGTGAGGAGTCCGTTCGTTCCTGCCCATGAATCAACATCCTGAACCTAACGGCCATTTCTCCCGCCGCCAATTGCTCAAACTGTTTGGGGTGGGGGGTGTGGGAGCCGCCGTCGGCTATTCCCGCTTTGTGAAGCCTCAACCGGCGGTGTGGCAACCGGATACCCTGGCGTTACCCTGGCGTTTGGAGAAACCGACCCGGGTCACGGTCGTGGGCGGCGGATTGGCGGGGTTGGCCTGTGCCTACGAGCTGAGCGAACGGGGTTTTCAGGTCACTTTGTTGGAGCGGGCACCGCAACTGGGGGGCAAAATCGCCGGGTGGCCGATTGAGGTGAATGGGGTGCCCCTGCAAATGGAGCATGGATTTCACGGGTTTTTCCCCCAGTATTACAACCTGAATCATTTGGTGCAGGAATTGGATTGTGATGCCAATTTTGTGTCCCTCGAATCCTATGCGGTGGCCTACAAAAATGGCTATGCGGTGGAGGTGTTTCGTCCCAGCCATTCGGCGTTTCCCTGGAATATCGTGGATTTGGCGGTGGCTTCGGACAATCGCTGGCGGTGGGGTTTGAACCTGACCCATCCCGCCCATTGGGGGGTGTTTCGGGAAATTACGGGCTTTGACCCGGAGCAAAGTTATCAACGGTTGGATCATCTGTCGGTGCTGGAATGGGTGGGCAATGATTTTCCCCAGGGTTTGTTTGACTTGTACTTTTTACCCTTTGCCAAGTCCAGTTTGAATGCCCCGGATATCCTCAGCGCCGGGGAATTGATGCAGTTTTTCCACTTTTATTTCTTTGGTAATCCCGAGGGGCTGGCCTTCCGGGGCACCCGCCAGGATATGCGTCGCTCGTTGGTGGAACCGATTGCCGCCAGCATCCGGGCGAATGGGGGGGTGGTTCGTACCGGGGTGACGGTCACGGGGGTGGATTGGCAGGGGGGCAAAATCAGCGGGTTGCAGGTGCAATCGGCGGGTCAGGTGAGTGCTGCACCGTTTTGGGTGGCGGCTAACCCGGTGTTACCGGCGGGGTTTTATGGGGCTGGGGATGCGGTCTACCAAACCAAGGGGAAAGAAGCCCTCTGCCTCACTTGCCCGCACCAGGGCTGTACGGTGCAGGTACAAAGTGATGGCAGTTATCGCTGTCCCTGTCACGGGGCGGAATTTACGGCGCAGGGGGAAGTGGTCAAAGGCCCTGCGACCCAAAATCTCAGTAAGTTTACCGTCGTGGCAACGTCACCAGAGCGGGTGCAATTGGTGGCGCAAAACGGCACCCATGAGGGTTTAGAGCGGATCGAATCTGATTACTATGTTCTGGCAACGGATGTGCCGGGAACCCAACAAATTATCCGCTTGAGTCAGGGAGAAGCGAACCCGGACGTGGTGGAAAAAATTGAAAGCTTGACCGTGGCCGACCCCTTTGCGGTGGCGCGGTTTTGGTTTGACCGGGATTTTGCATGGCAGTACAGTGACTTTACCTCTTTGTCGGGTTATCGCTTGACAGATAGTATTACATTGTACCATCGTATTCAAGATGATTACAAAGCCTGGGCACAGGCCACCGGCGGCAGTGTGGTGGAGTTACACGCCTATTGCTACAAGGAAAAAGAGTTTCCCGACCAGCAAGCCTTGCTCGCCACTTTTGAGCAGGAATTGTACGAGGTAGTACCGGCGTTGCAGGGGGCGACCATTTTGCATCGGGAATTGGTCAACCAGAAGAATTTTTCCGGGTTTCCCCCCCACAGTTACGACCACCGCCCCACCAGTGCGACGGCGGCAGCCAATCTATTCCTGGCCGGGGATTGGGTGAAAATGCCCTTCCCCTGTGCGTTGATGGAGCGGGCGGTGAGCAGTGGTTTTTTGGCGGCGAATGAAATCATGAACCAGGAGGGGTTACAACGCCGACCCCTGTATTCCGTCCATCCCCGGGGGGTGTTGGCGACCTAGGTAGCACCCTCGGTTTTGAGGTGCCCTACGGATAGGCGTTTAAGCGATGTCCATAATTCCCAGATTGTCCCGATGAATGACCGTTTCCGGCCCCCCGTAACCCAATCGTTCCCCCATGGCCTCGGACTGACAGCCCCGGATTTGCTGCAGTTCTTCACTGCTGTAGTTGACCAACCCCCGGGCGATTTCCTGTCCCGACTCATCCATCACTTGCACCGCCGACTGGGCGGGAAATTCCCCGTCAATTGCCACCACGCCAGCGGCCAAGAGGGATTTTCCCTGGGTACGGATGGCCTGGGCTGCCCCCGCATCCACCACCAAGCGACCCACGGGCACTAAACCATGTACCAGCCAGCGTTTGCGGGCACGCACCGGTGGGTCATGGGGTAAAAAATGGGTGCCAATCAATTCCCCGGCCAGGATTTTGGTCAGGTTATGGGGCTGCCGCCCTTCAGTAATGACCGTCCGTACCCCCGCCGCCGTCGCCATCCGTGCCGCCGTAATTTTGGTGACCATGCCCCCGGTGCCCCAACCGGAACCCGCTGTCCCCACCCGTACCCCCAGGGACTCCAAATCTGCCACCCGATTCACCAGGGAAATGGGTTGGGCGTGGGGGTCGCAACGGGGGTCACTGGCGTACAGGCGGTCCACATCCGTCAATAAAATCAACCAATCGGCTCCCAACAAACTCGCCAATAGGGCCGACAGGGTATCGTTGTCCCCAAAGCGCAACTCCTCCACCGCCACCGTGTCATTTTCATTCACGATCGGGATGATCCCCTGGTTGAGCAGTTCGGTCAACGTATTGAGAATATTCCGGTAGCGGTGCCGTTCACTCAGGTCTTCCCGAGTCAGAAGCACTTGGGCAATCGGTTGTCCCAGGACAGAAAACAGGTCATCGTACAACCGCATCAACCGACCCTGCCCCACGGCGGCCACCGCCTGTCGCATCGCCAAATGTTGAGGCCGCTCCCTCCATCCCAACCGTTGACAACCCACCCCCACCGCCCCGGAGGACACCAGCACCAGCCGGTATCCCTGTTGCCGCAGCGTTGAAAGGGTTTCGACCAGATTGCTCAGGGTGGCGAGGGCTAAATTCCCCGTACTGCCCTGGGTGAGGCTGGAGGTGCCAATTTTCACAACAATGGTTTGACTCACCGCTGCAACAATTAGGAAGAATGGTACAAAACCAACCGGTAGCGGGCTTTACCGGCACCCAGATGCGCCATCGCTTCATTCACGTGGTCAAACGCAAACCGCTCGGTCACCGGCGCAATCCCATGACGGGCGGCAAAGTCCAACATTTTCCCTAGGGTGGCCGGACTGCCCAAGGGACTGCCGGACAGGGACTTTTGCCCCGCAATCAAAGGGAAGGCAAAGGCACTGATGGCACTGGGCACCACCCCGACAAAATGTAACCGTCCCTTGGGGCGCAGGGCGTTGATGTAAATCCCCCAATCCAAATCCGCATTCACGGTGGACAAAATGAAATCAAAGGAATTGGCGACCTGCTGAAGGGCTTGGGGATCACGGGAATTGATAAAGTAATTGGCTCCCAAGGCTTTGGCTTCCCCTTCCTTGTCTGGGTTGGTGGAAAAGGCCGTCACCTCACACCCCCAGGCGTGTAAAAACTGCAACGCCAAATGCCCCAAGCCCCCAATCCCCACTACCCCCACCCGGTCTGTGGGTTTGATGTCAAATTGGACGATGGGATTAAACACCGTGATGCCGCCGCAAAACAAAGGCCCTGCTTGGGCGGGATCAAGGGTTGCGGGTAGAGGCACCAGCCATTCGGGGTGGGCACGCACCCGGTCTGCAAAACCACCATACCGACCTACAATAGTTTGTTCTGCGGTTGGACAAAGATTGTGTTCCCCGCTCATGCACCATTCGCAGTGCATACAGGAATGGGAGAACCACCCCAACCCCACCCGTTGTCCCGGCTGTACCGTGGTCACTTGGTCACCCACCTCCCTGACCACGCCCACTACCTCATGCCCCGGCACCAGGGGGTATTGGCTAATGCCCCACTCGTTGTTGACCATACTCAGGTCGCTGTGGCAAATCCCGCAGTATTCCACCTGGACTTCCACCGCCTGGTCGGGGAGGGCACCGGGGTCGTAATCCAGGGGTTCGAGGGCACCGCCGGGGGTATGCGCCGCATAGGCATGGATCATCGGTTTACCACGGTTGGGGAATATCCTGGATTTTAGCCTATGCTTGAACCTCCAGACCCATCCGCAGGGATGGCCTTAGGAAATATTCTGCCTGATTCTTTCTGCTGTTGAGGAATCTATAGGCAATATCTCCCTGGAATTGATAGCGTAGATAAACCTAAAAATCTATGAGGCAAAAACATGGCATCACCAGCAACCTCACTTCTATTTAATGGTTCTATCGTTTTGCTGGTAGGGCTACTCTGTGGTGCCCCTTATGGGGTTGCGATTGTCAAAAAAAAGAGTGAAGAAGTCATACGGGCATGGAAACTGGCACACGGAGCCCTGTCCCTTGGGGCTACTACCATGATTGCGATGGGGGGAGCATTTAGCATTCTCCAATCAGAAATAAAAATTTTATGGTTTATTGCTATTGCTTATATTATTTCAGGATACGGATTCTGTTTTGCTCTAACTCTAGAACCATTTGCGGGTGATCGGGGTTTATCTTGGTCAGGAACTTCCCTCAACAAGCTGGTTTATATCGGTAATGTTGTCGGTGCCGTTAGCTCTTTAATTGGAACTTTGGTATTGGTGTACGTAGCTTATCAGTCACTTTAGGACACCTCTAGGACTCCAGAATCGGTAGTCGCAGGGATGGAGCATTTGGTTCTTGCTAAACATCGCAATACCAGGAGGATTAGCGGACATTCTAAGTTCTCATCTCTGTTAGGATTGCTTTAAGGAATAGATCAATGTTTAGCAAGCGTATTTCGTGGCTCTAAATCATGATGAATTTATCTCTGCTTCACTTGCGCCGCCGAGCTATTTTTTTGATTTTAGTTGTGTTGTCTTTTGGTGGTGTGATCGCAACTATTTTACATACGTACACCCCAGATACTCATCCAATTTCCTTGGTGATTCCACCCTTGACAACCATAATTTCTTTTGGTCAATTAATCTATCTCATTTATAACCCCAAGCGGATTGAATTAGTTATTCAAATGAGTTTGATTTGGGGAGCAATTATCAATATCTTTCCCGAATATTTTTTTGTTACGACAGCCTGGTTAAACCCGGACAAACAATTGATTGATATTTTACCCCCGATTACCCCAGGGTTATTCCTGCTCAATACGGGGATGATCGTTTTTTTGCGTCCGCCCTATCTCATTCGCTTTTCCCTCGCACTTTGGGGGGTTACGGCGGTACCAGTATTAAGTTACTTGATTAGCCACCCGCTTGAATTACAGCATCCCCGGGGTTTGGAATTGCTGATGACTCTAGGGCCAGCGATGGCTATAAATCTGGCTTTAATTGTATTTTATGTCCGCTTACAAGCGGCGGTGGATCATCTGCAAAGGGAGGGATTACGGCTGCAAAAAATTTCAGAAATTGACCCCCTGACTCAAGTATGGAATCGGCGGGCAGGCGAACGCATTTTAGCAGAATTGATTGAGCAAGCATCAGCGGGTTTAGGCATTATTGTGTGTGATATTGACCATTTTAAGTCTGTCAATGATACCTATGGTCATTTGGTGGGTGACCAGGTTTTACAACTGTTTGCCCAGTGGTGTCGTCAGCATATTCGTCCGCAGGATATGGTGGTGCGGTGGGGGGGTGAAGAATTTGTGGTGATTGGCAGTGTGGATGACCCTGGGGAACTGCGGTTATTGGCGGAACGTTTGTGCCAGGGTATTGCCCAGCAATCCATCCCGGCAGTGGGGAGGGTTACGGCTTCTTTTGGGGTGGCATATTATCAACCGCCTGAAACCATGGCCGACCTTTTTGACCGGGCAGATACGGCTCTATATCAAGCAAAACAAGAGGGGCGCAATCGGGTGGTTGTGAGTGCTTAAACGGTAATTTAGATGAGGAAATTAACCGTTAGCACTAAAGAACATAAGAACACTGTAAAAATAATATGATTTGAGTTTTTAATCTCTGCGGGTCAATTCCCCGCCGCTCTGCGGCGTAAAATGCAGAGAT
>CAYZTU010000034.1:0-29353 GCA_964481635.1 uncultured Synechococcus sp. | reverse complement strand
TACGGACACGCAAGCTAATGTCCTACGGACACGCAAGCTATCAGAATCTTTGTTCCCCAATCATTTAGGATTGCTATAGTTGTGGGGGAAGCGGTCAGTCTGACCCAACGGACTGACCTGGGGCAAGCCTAGGCCAACTTGTTGGAAGCGGGGGATACGCTTGGAATATCTACGGAGTGCATACCATGCAAAACTTAGAACCCCAAGATTTTCAGAACCAGGTGCTGACCGAACTGCGGAGCATCAATACCCGGTTGTCCACCCTGGAGGGCAAGGTGGAGAAGCTAGAAGTCGAATTGACCGCCTACCAGAAGGGCTTAGATGGGATGGTTAGGATGGCGACCACCATTATCATTACCGCCGGAGCCGCCGTCATCTTTGCACCCCTGATCAAGGAAATTGCCCCCACCGTGGCCGCCCTACTCCAAACCCAGTGATGATTACCGACGCTTACCTTGATTTCACAGAACACACGGCGGATGTGCGGCTGATCTGGGAGGGAATACAGCTAAGCATCCCCGTCTACGGCAACAAGCTTCTGCGCTACTGGGGCGACCGGCAAGGATCGGGGTGATTTCCGAAGAAAACAACCAGCGGGTGGTGGGACTGATACCCCCGGCGACGATAATAACCTGGTGTATGACAGAGAGTCTCCCTGCGACCGCAAAACTCAAATCGTATTGCTATCAGTGGGGGTGATTCACCCACCCAAATGGACTTGATAATCCGCCGCCGTTAACAATTGCTCCGTTTCCTCGGGTTGGCTCAATCTAATTTTCAATAACCAACCCGTGCGGTAGGGGTCACTGGCAATGGTTTCCGGCGCATCAACCAATGCTTCATGCACCTGCGTCACCACGCCGGACACGGGCGCATACAAATCCGAGACTGCCTTCACCGACTCAATCGTGCCAAAACGCTCCCCACGGGTGACCGTGCGCCCAACAGGGGGCAATTCCAGATAGGTAATATCCCCCAATTCCTCAACGGCAAAGGCGGTAATCCCCACCACAGCCACATCATCTGTGAGAGCAACGTACTCATGACTGGTTGTATAATGTAATTCAGCAGGGTAGGTGAGCGTCATAGATTTAGCCAGAACGGGTGTAAAAGGTTCTTTTGACTACTGTAACCGGCAACCCCTGCTCCCGTACCTGCACCGTTAATGCTGTCCCCAGCTTCGCCCAGGCCGTATCCACATAGGCCAGACCAATCGGTCGCCCTAAACTCAGGGATAGGGTGCCACTGGTCACCCGCCCGACCCACTGCCCCTGCGCCAGCACCGGATAGTCAGGGCGAAAAATCCGCCGCCCCGTGCCGGTCAACCCCACCAATTTTTGCGCCACCCCTTGGCTTTTTTGTCTCATCAATGCCGTCCGCCCGATAAAATCCTCCTTGTCCCAATCCACCAGCCAGCCTAACCCCGCCGCCAGCGGTGTAACCGTTTCATCCATATCTTGTCCATATAAATGCAGTCCAGCTTCCAACCGCAACATATCCCGTGCCACCAATCCGCAGGGGGTTGCCCCCTGATGACGCAATTCCCGCCAGAGGGCTTGTCCGACTGCGGGTTCTATCTGGATTTCCCAACCATCTTCCCCCGTGTACCCCGTGCGTGCCACCCAAATATCTCCATACTTTGTGCTAACAATTCCATGCCCAAACCGGGGGATGGTCTCCAGGACACTGGGGGTTAGGGTTTGCAACATTCCTGTGGCTTTAGGGCCTTGCAACGCCAGCAATACCTGGGATGTTGGCTGGATGTCCACCGTCGGCAAATGCTGATGCAACCACGCTAGGTTTTTCTGCGTACAGGCCGCATTCACAATCAATTTTATCTGCCCTTTTCCCTGGGCATAAATGATAATGTCATCCATAATTCCCCCTTGGGGATTTAGTAGCACCGTATATTGCGCCTGCCCAGGTTCTAATTGGGTAATGGCCGTCGGCACCAAAGGGTTAAAATCCCCCCAAATAGTAGGGCTTTGGAGCGTGATTTGTCCCATGTGAGAAATGTCGAATAATCCCGCCCCCTGGCGCACCGCCTGATGTTCTGGAGTTAGCCCTGCGAATTGGGCGGGGAGCATCCACCCGGCAAATTCCGTAAGTTTGGCTTCCTGTTCATAGCATTCCCGCAACGGCGAATAAGGCATGACCCACTCCAACGGGCTGTAAGCAAGGGGCTGTGATGTTGATTGTACTCCACGGCACCCTTGGTATAATACCTTAGTAAATAAAACCCATAGGACAAAAACCATGCCCCCGGAAACCCAAGCCCGGATTGAAGCCCTTGTCAACGCCCACAAAATTGTCGTGTTTATGAAGGGGAGCAAACTGATGCCCCAATGCGGTTTTTCTAACAATGTGGTGCAAATTCTCAATGCGGTCGGGGCGGTCTATGAAACCTTTGACGTACTAAGTGATGAGCAAATCCGCCAGGGGATCAAGGCGTACAGCAATTGGCCGACCATTCCCCAGGTTTATATCAACGGGGAATTTGTCGGCGGTTCCGATATTATGATTGAAATGTACCAGTCCGGGGAATTGCAGGAAAAAGTAGCCGTGGCGATGGCTTCCTAAACTTTAGAAATCTTTGGTTCCCCAACCGGGAGCGACTCTGGCGGCTTGTAAAATAAAGGCGGCCAATTGCGCCAACTCCTGGTCTGTGGCCGCCTGGGGAGACAATTCCCGGCAGATGTAGCTATCCTCCGTCCCCTCGTAATTTTGGGGTAGGCGGGTAAATTGCACGAGGGCACCGATATTGTCCCGGGGGGGATTGGCTCCGTGTAAATCCGCCAGGGATAGGGATACCCGCGGATTGGGCAGGGTGGCTCCCCCCACATGGCAGTTAATACAATTGCTTTCAAACAACCGCTTACCCGCACTCAAATCCAGGGCAGTAAACGATTGTCCGGTTCCCATCGCATCCACCGGGAGCAAGACCGGTTGGGTGACCTTGAGATACCGGCTCACGTAGGGGTCAATCCGGTCGGCCAAGGCGGGCGGCATGAGCCATGTCCACGCCACCCACCCCAGCAATAAAGCCCCGATTAGTAATGGATTTTGCCGCCGCCCCACTGGACCCCCCGCACTTTCGGTTGAATCAAAATATGTCCCGCAATCGTGTAGAGGTCATCCTCAGTCAAATCCCGCATTTTGGGGTAGATGTCAGCACTCGCCAAACTGGGATGCAGTTCCGCAATTTGGGTCAAGCCGTCGTAGCTGGTGGGGTTTTTCATGTAGTCCACCAGGGCTTCCACATTATCCCGGGGCGGGGTCGCCAAGGCCAAGGATTCCGGGTCTAGCCCCACCACCGGGTTGGTTTTGGTCACCCCCCCCGCATGACAGGTACCACATTTGGCATTGAATAACCGTTTGCCCCGCTGAGCTTCCGGTAAGGTTAAGGTAGCCACATCACCCTGGTCATTCAGGGGTACGGTACGGGTCGCCGCATCCAACTCCACCGCCCAAGCGGGCATCATCCAGCCCAGGCAGAAACAGGCACTGAGTAACAGCCAAAGGCACATTCTGACCATAATTCTCCTCGCTAAGCCCAACACAACCGCAGCACCCTTTAGCTTAGCAGGAATCCGGGGGTCACATACCGATGTCCCACGGGTAGCGTTGTGGGCAGGTGAAATCGGAGTAACTGTGCCAAACTGGTTTTGAGTTGGGTGCGGGGCACAATCATATCCACAAATCCGTGGTGCAAAAGATACTCCGCCGTCTGGAAATTTTCCGGTAATTTTTCCCGCAGGGTTTGTTCAATTACCCTGCGTCCCGCAAAGCCAATCAATGCCTTGGGTTCCGCCAGAATTAAATCCCCCAGCATGGCAAAACTCGCCGTCACACCGCCCGTGGTGGGGTGGGTTAAAACACTGATGTAAAGCAAATTGGCCTGCCGGTGTCGTCCCAAAGCCGCCGCAGTCTTCGCCATTTGCATCAAACTCAGCATCCCTTCTTGCATCCGGGCACCCCCGGAAGCGCAGACCAAAACCACGGGTAACCGGGCTTGGGTGGCCTGCTCCACGAGGCGGGTAATTTTTTCCCCCACCACCGAACCCATACTGCCGCCCATGAAGTTAAAATCCATCACCCCCAGGGCTACCGGCGAACCGTCAATCTTACCAAAGCCGGTTTGGATGGCATCCTGCAACCCGGTTTTTTGTTGCATTTCCCGCAGACGCTCCCCATAGGGCTTCCGGTCGGTGAAGTGTAAAGGGTCGCTGGCCATCAACTGCTCATTCAGGGGTTGCCAGGTATCCCCATCCAGCAATTGTTTCAGCCGTTCATGGCTTTTCACCGAATGATGATAGCCACACTCGGGGCAAACCTTGTTATTCAAATGTAAATCTTTTGTATAAGTCAATGCACCACAGGCGATGCACTTTGTCCAGAGGCCATCGGCAATCTCCCGTTGTTGTTGCTCTTGGCTGAGGGGTGCGGCTTTGGGGCGGTTGGCAAACCAATCAAACAAGCTCATGGGGCAATGGCCTCCAGGGGTCATTTCGCAGTTTAGCATTGGGGGGATGACCGCCGTCTTGGTAGGATAAAGGCACCCAAAGTCTATAAGGTAATTTTATTTCTATGGCATTTCTAACTACTTCCCGGTCAAAAGCTGAATTTACCCTCGGGCGTACCCTCCTTTGGTTAGGGATTGCGGTTTTATTTACGACTCTGCAAATTCAACAATCCCTCAATTCCGGTAAACTCCTGTTTGGGTTCATGCTAGACGATGATCTTGCGTATTACAATGATGGTTTACAGCGGTTATATTTCCTGCAAAGAGATGGAATTATCAAGCTATTAAAACGCTTTGTGACTATGCCCCCCCATGCACCGGGCGGCACTTTGTTTGCTTTATTAGGATTCGCTATTTTTGGTGTTCATGACTGGGCACCCTCTGCCGCCCGGGGATTAGTTATTTTTGGGGTAATTTTATTTGTTGCGGAGTACCTCTGTCGGGGCTTATCTCTCATTTGGAAACTGCTGATAGTTTCTCTGGCACTGACCTGGCGTATCTTGGGGGTAACAGTTGTAGAAGGACGACCAGATATCATCCTTGGCTTACTATTAGCCAGTGGTATCGTGCTTGTAACTGAATCCAACTGGCTGAAATCTAGTTGGCAAAAAAAAGTGATTGCAGGTGCATTTTTTGGGGCGGCTTTGGTATGTAAACCCAGCATGAGTCCCATTACCCTGTTTCTGCTGGTTACTACTCTGTCAATCACCAGCTTGATTGATCTGTGGCGAGACTCAAGTGCCCGCCAGAACTTATGGCTCACCAATGTTTATTGTTTAGGGACGACTTTAGTCGTGATGGCTCCCTACTACTTGGTGCATGGCCGCTCAGCCCTTAACTACTTTACCGGTGTGATTTTTGGTAAAGGCAACGAGGTATGGCACATCAATCTATCCCTAACTGGTCATGCACTTTTCTATATCACCGGTGCGGGAGGTGAATGGTTAGTTGGCTATCATTGGCTGGCGGTTTGGGTACTCTTTGCGCTGATAAACTTAACGATATTTTGGCGCAATCATCAAGCCAATTTAGGGCAATCTTTAGGACAAAAATTTCCCTTGGCTTTGGGGGTCATGATGGTTTTAACCTGGCTGGTTTTGAGTGTTCCCAAAACGAAGGGAGTTTACTTTGGGGCAACCCTGGCGGGATTATTCTTATTCACGGCAATACAAATGCTGGTCTTTTTCATTCACCAGTACCAAAAGTTAGCCCAAACTAAATACCACTTCATTGTAAAGATAAGCGCATTGGGTTTACTCGCCTTCGCTTGGGGGCAATTCAAATGGCCTGCCGCTGGAGCCGAACCGGAACGCTGGCGTGGTGCGTATAACATTACCGAACAAATAGCGCTGGCTGTCCGCAATGAAATACCACCCGATGCCAAATTATTTCTGTTATCCCGGGGCTATTTAGACATGGCAAATTATCATATTCTCAAGCGACGGGCAGGGCAAAATTATGAACGTCCTTACTATAATTCTTTTATTTTGAACGATTTAGAAACCAATCAAAAACTTTTAGCCCAAGCGAATTATGTAATTGTCGAAACCGATGCGGATCACCACAGTCGCTGGCCAGCCTATCCCCAACTGCCGACCCTACTCGCTGATATTCAATCACCCCAATTTAGGCTTTGGCGACAGTACCCAGATTATCTCTCCGACAAAGGGGGGAAAATACTGATTTATCAAAGAGTTTCCCCATGAGTCCCGGAGTGCGAACTTCAACCCCCCATTCCTGAGGCCACAATCATCGAACCAATCCCCGTATCCGTAAAAATTTCTAAGAGTAAAGAATGGGGTAAACGTCCATCTAAAATATGAGCTGCCTTCACCCCCTGCGCCAAGGAACGCACACAACAGTTTACTTTGGGAATCATGCCGCCACTAATGATGCCCTCCTCGATCAGTTGACGTGCCTGTTGAATATGCAAAAAGTGATACAGAGTACTGACATCCTTAGGATTATGTAAAATTCCGGCGGTATCCGTTAACAAAATTAATTTTTCGGCTCCTAAGGCCGCCGCCAATTCCCCCGCCACCGTATCCGCATTGATATTAAAAGCCTGCCCGGTTTCATCGGCGGCCACACTGGACACCACCGGAATGTATCCCCCTTGAATTAAGGTTTCTAATAAATCGGTTTGCACATTCCGCACTTCCCCCACAAAACCCATATCATCCGAACCCTCCGGGCGGGCTTGAATGAGATTCCCATCGATCCCGGAAATCCCCACCGCTTTGCCCCCAGCTTGGTTAATCAACCGCACAATTTCTTTATTCACCCTGCCCACCAACACCATTTCCACCACATCCATGGTGGCTGCGTCCGTCACCCGCAGGCCATTTTTGAACTGGGGGGCAATGCCCAATTTGTCCAGCCATGTGTTAATTTCCGGCCCGCCCCCATGCACCAAAATCGGACGCAACCCCACACAGGACATAAACACCACATCGCTGATCACCTGTTGCTTGAGGGATTCCTCCTTCATGGCCGCCCCGCCGTACTTGATCACAATGGTGCGTCCGGCAAATTTCTGGATGTAGGGCAGGGCTTCGCTGAGAACCTGTACCCGGTCTTGGTTGGTGAGCATGGCAAATTTGTGGGTATTTTTTAGGAAATTTCCCGATTTAGCTTACCGGATTCTGGGAAACTAAAGATGAGTTGCTTGTAACCGGACACTCATTTTCTCATTTATGAGTAGCGATACCCTCTTTAGCCGCATTATCCGCCGGGAAATCCCCGCCACCATTGTCCATGAGGATGAACTGTGTATCGTCATCCAGGATATTCACCCCCAGGCTCCCGTGCATTTGCTGGTGATCCCGAAGAAACCCCTGCCCCGTATCTCCCAAGCCCAGCCTGAAGATCAGTCATTACTGGGACATTTGCTATTAGTGGCGCAACAGGTCGCCCAAGCCCACCGTCTGACCGACGGCTACCGCCTGGTGATCAACGACGGCTCCCAGGGCGGTCAAACCGTTTATCACCTGCACCTGCACATCCTGGGCGGGCGGGACATGGGCTGGCCACCCGGTTAGATACGGCAAAAAAATAAAAGTATAAAAAACTTGTAACAGTCCTTCACAAAACCTGACCATTGCGCTAATATACCTTTTAGGGAGTAATCCCTGAAAACTGTCGTTTACTGGACTTATACAACCATGACTGCAACTCTGGAACGTCGTTCTAGTGTCAGCCTGTGGGAACAGTTCTGCCAGTGGGTCACCAGCACCGATAACCGCCTTTACATTGGCTGGTTCGGCGTGCTGATGATCCCCACCCTGCTGACTGCCACCACCTGCTTCATCATTGCCTTTATCGCCGCTCCTCCCGTGGACATTGACGGGATTCGTGAGCCGGTGGCCGGTTCCTTGCTGTACGGCAACAACATCATCACCGGTGCGGTGGTGCCTTCCTCCAATGCGATTGGGATGCACTTCTACCCCATTTGGGAAGCTGCTTCCTTGGATGAGTGGCTGTACAACGGTGGTCCTTACCAGTTGGTGGTTCTGCACTTTTTGATCGGTGTGTTCTGCTACATGGGTCGGGAATGGGAACTGTCCTACCGTTTGGGTATGCGTCCTTGGATTTGCGTGGCCTACTCCGCTCCTGTGGCGGCGGCCTCTGCGGTGTTCCTGATCTACCCCATTGGTCAAGGTTCTTTCTCTGACGGGATGCCCTTGGGTATTTCTGGTACCTTCAACTTCATGTTGGTGTTCCAAGCTGAGCACAACATCCTGATGCACCCCTTCCACATGTTGGGTGTGGCCGGTGTGTTCGGTGGTAGCTTGTTCTCCGCCATGCACGGTTCCTTGGTGACCTCTTCCTTGATCCGGGAGACCTCTGAGAACGAGTCCCAAAACTATGGGTACAAGTTCGGTCAAGAAGAAGAAACTTACAACATTGTGGCCGCCCACGGTTACTTTGGCCGCTTGATCTTCCAATACGCCAGCTTCAACAACAGCCGGTCTCTGCACTTCTTCCTGGCCGCTTGGCCGGTGGTGGGGATTTGGTTCACCTCCTTGGGTGTCAGCACCATGGCCTTCAACCTGAATGGGTTCAACTTCAACCAGTCCGTGGTTGATAGCCAAGGCCGGGTCATCAACACCTGGGCTGATGTGATCAACCGGGCGAACCTGGGTATGGAAGTGATGCACGAGCGCAATGCTCACAACTTCCCCTTGGATTTGGCGGCTGGTGAGCCGGTGGTTGCTCCCGCCATCAACGGTTAATTTCTGAATCGTCTGAATCGAAAATCAAGTAATTTTAACTGCCCCCACCTTGGGGGTATTTTTTTATGTCTTGAGATTTGAGGAAACTTCTATTAATGGGCTACGCCGAGCCAGTTAACAAAAATAGCGGTCGCAGGGCACCGCCCCGCCCTCATCATTTCAATTAGAACTGAGACGAATACCCCCTGAATCCACCTTGCCAAGGGGGACTTTGAAACCATTTCCACCCTTATCAAGGGGGGCGAGGGGGGTCAGGAAGGATGTTTATGTGCAGTTCAAGTAGGCAGGAGGACTAATTTGCCGATGCTTCCCCCCCGTTCTAAATCACAATGGGCAATGGCGGCATCGGCCAGAGGATAGGTCTGTGCCACGGTTACCCGTAAATGTCCCGCCGCCGCCCAGCCAGCGAGTTGTTCTAATATCCCGGTTTGCCGGACTTGTTCCGGGGGTAAATTGGCCGTTTGGGGGGTGAGCATCAGGGTGTAGCCGACCGTTAAGTTGCGCTGACGGGCGGTTTCCCATCCCCTGCCGGTCAGTGGTGGTTGCAGTAACGTTACCACCCGGCCATAATACCGTACTGCCGCCGGGGTTTGGTGAAATGTTTCGCCACCGACCGTATCCAGGGCACAGTCCACCCCTTGTCCCCGGGTGGCATACTGGACGGCCTGCACAAAGCTGGTTTCCCGGTAATAGATCACCCCATCGGCACCCAAGTTCTGGGCAAACTGCCCCTTGGCGAGACAACTGACGGTGGTAAGCACCCTGACCCCTCGATGTTTTGCCAATTGCAGGGCAATGTGCCCCACCCCCCCCGCCCCAGCATGAATCAATAACGTTTCACCCGCTTGCACCTGCCCCCGTTCAAACAGGGCTTCCCAGGCGGTAATCCCCACCAAGGGTAAGGCGGCTGCTTCCGCAAAACTGAGCCGTGCCGGTTTTGCCGCTAGGGCGGTTTCGGGTAGGACGATAAATTCGGCATAACTGCCGGTCATGCCCCCCAGCCCACCCGTACAGTAGTACACCGCTTGCCCGGGTTGAAATCGGGTCACTTGATGACCACAGGCCACCACCACCCCACTGCCATCACACCCCAGAATGGCGGGTTGCCCCGGATGCAGCAGCGTGCCCCGTCGCCGTAATTTGGTATCAATTGGGTTGACACTGGCCGCTTTCACCTGGACTAGCACCTGGTGGGGAAATTGAATTTGCGGCTGGGGAACCGATTGATAGCGCAAAACTTCCGGTTCTCCAGGGCTGGTCATGACCATCGCAGACATGGACATAGGCATTAGGACAGGAGCAATGGTGGTTTCATCCTTGACCCCATTATGCCTTAGCCGCCCCCGTACCCCCGCTCGTTCCCCTAAACTGGTAAATTGGTGCCTAAGGTAACTTGCCCATGATGACCCAATCGCCGACCACTGAACTCGATGCCTCTGCGGTGCTGGCACTGCAACTCCTGCCCGACCCCGCCCCCCCCCTCGCCCAAGGGCTGTGTCCGCCGGGCGTGGCGGGCAAGTTGGATTTACTCCTGCTGGCGATTGAAGCGTTGGATCGCACGGGCGCAGAGTTGATGATGATGGTGGTCAAGGAATTAGAACTCAACAGCGTGATTCCCAATCGGGTCATGCTCTGGCAGTTGCGGGGTGCCAATCCCCTGCGTCGTGCTTACAACCGCCGTTTGTTGACCCTGAATCAAGCCCGTGCCTTAATTCTGGTGCTGGTCTATCTCGCCAAACGGCTGACGATTCTCATCCGGCAACTGCTCTTGGCCGGGGAACAATTGCAACAGCATGGGGTGGACATGAGCCATCACCCCCGCTTGGATGATTATTGCCAACGGTTTCGCACCCATTTTCGCAAGCGCATGAACCTGCGCCGAGAACGTCTCCTCATCTATCGGGATGATGCCCGGTTGAACCTGTTGGCCATTGACTTATTGCATCAGCTGCTGTTCTGCACCGGTACCTGCGGCGCACAACGGATTTGGGCAAGTTTATTTACCGGCGAGGTGTTGTGAGTACCCTACTGCGGGAGTACCGTTTACCCCATTGCACGGTGGTCTTGGAGGGGTTTACCACCCAGGCTGGGGGGCCATTGGCGGTATTGATCCAGATGGATTGTTACTTGCCGGGGCTGGAGCAACCCATGAGGGGGGGCAGTGAGTTATTGGAGCATTTATCCCAGACGGTGAGCGAGTATGTGCAGAATTTTTTGAGCCACCGGGAACCAGTCCCCGTTCATCCCGCCGGTCCCGTCGCCTTAGAACCCCTGTCCCAGCACCAGCACCGCCTACGGGTACACCCGGAACTATTGCAGGAGGCGAGAGAACCGGTACAACTGGACTTGACCACCATTCAACTGTTTGACCTGCTGGAAGCCTGCGACCAGGGCATGAGCGACCCCCAGACCCTCCCGGATTGGACACTCAACCTAGTGCCTCACATCCCCCGGAGCATAAAGCTTTCTCAGCAGACCGTGCCCGCCGGGGTGGGATTTGTCACCTTGTCTGCGGCTGCCATTGCCCTAGCCCTGTTACCCACGCCCAAAATCCAACCCCCCCCCGAACTGCGGGAAACCACCGCCCAAACCAGCCCAGACCCCACCCCCACCCCTGCGACCGTCACACCGACCCCTAGCCCCGACCCTACGGCGACCGTTACCCCCACCCCTAAGCCCACTGTGGCCTTAGAACCCGTGGATGCAAGCCGGTTACTCATCCAGGTGTATGAGGAAATCAACACCGCCTGGACGGAGCGGATTACCCGGGATGTGAGTTTTCGGGTGGGGGTCAATGGCCAGGGTAAAGTCGTCAATTTTACTCCCCTGGGGGCAGCAACAGGTGAGGAACAACTTTTACCCCTAGAAAAGCTACGCCAAACGGGGCAAGCGGTGGCGGAATTTCGAGTGGTGTTTAAGGAATCCGGGGCACTGGAGGTCAGCCCGTATTAAATTAATCTATTTATAGCTAAACCCGCAAAGGTTGACCTAATCTGTGTTGCAAGGGGGTACCCCCCGTCTTGGTTTTCCGGTTTATTTGTTCTTAAATTCTTCAGGATTACTACAGCAAAAATCTTATCACCAAAATACCCTTAGCTTGCGTGGCGTAGCCATAATTATCGAAAATCAAGGACGGGAGAATACCTTTGATACACTCGCTAGAGCGTCCCTACAACTGCCTATTTTGAATTGATAGAGGTACCCTTTTATGTTAATATAAAACCCAGATAAATTCACTCGCCCCTGACCCTGTGCTTAAAATTGAACGGCTGTACAAAAGTTATCAAAAACGCCCAGTTTTACAGGGGATTGATTTAGAAATCAAATCGGGAGAAATTTATGGCCTACTCGGACCCAATGGAGCAGGTAAAACCACCTTAATTAATATCATCTGTCACCTGTTAAATGCTGACCAAGGACAGGTGTATATTGCCGGTCAATCCTGGCGACCAGAACACCGTTATCTTTTGGGTGTTGCCCCCCAGAAAGATTTGTTATATCAGAGCTTAACCTGTGCGGAACATCTCTATTTTTTTGGTCGTATTTATGGTGTAGTGGGACAGGAATTATCGTACCAAGTCAAGCGATGTTTACGTCTGGTGGGATTGGAACTACGGGCAGACAGTCTCGCAGAAAATCTCAGCGGTGGCATGCAAAGGCGATTAAACATTGCCATTGCCTTGATTCATCAACCAAAACTTTTAATTTTGGATGAACCCACCGCCAGTTTAGATATTGAATCTCGTTTTGAAGTATGGCAGTTGATTCGCCAATGTCAACAGCAGGGAATGACCCTATTACTCACGACTCATTTGCTGGAAGAAGCAGAACGGATGTGCGACCGAATTGGCATTTTGAAACAGGGAATGTTAGCGGCTGAAGGCACTTTGGCCTGCCTACGAACTCGGATTCCGGCAGCCGAAGTTCTCGCCATTCAAACGCCTACCCCGGAAACGGCCATCCAACGGGCAAAAGACTTGGGTTGGCCGATTCGCAACTACAATCAGGATTTATTTTTTTGGGTACCGGAAGTTCTAGAACTCAGCCAAATTATGAATCTATTTTCAGGGATTTCCCTGACCTCCATTGCTCGGCAACCGATACGGCTGGAACATATTTATTTGGAAACCATGCATCATGATTCCCCGCACCCCAATATCCCCCGCTTAGGAAAAGAAGAAATGTCATAGCTATCGCAATCCTATTCGATTGGCAAACCAAGATTCTGATACAGTCTTTTCAGGGATTATGGGATACAAAGATTTTGGATAGAATAATAGAGTTTACAATTGCATACACCCACGAGAAGATTCTTAGCTGTACCCCGTAATAAACAAAAAGACTGTAGCTTGCGTGGCGTAGCCATAGAACCAAGGCGGTGCCCCTGCGACCCCATGTTCCAAACTCAAAAGGGATTGCTACACAGACTCAAAAGTAATCCTGGACGGTATCCCCCAAGTGCGCCACCACCCCAGTTAGTGAAGGGATCGGCACGGGCGGCGGTGCCATACTGCCAAAGACCGTTGCCCACAAATCCGGGTCGGGATGGAGTTGCATCGAACCCTGGTGTAGGACGCTACGCCCCCGCCGTAGTTGGGCACTGCCAATGAATTTGTGCCCCATCTCAGTCACCAAATCCGCTGGCGTGGCTGCGGCAAAACAATCGCTCTGACCCCGGATTGGCACCTGTTTTCCCGGGTGCAGATTGACCCCTAGGGCTTGCCACCCGTGAATTAACCAGGTTTGCAAACGTTGGTACTGTTGCCGGTAGCCCCCCGGCACAATCCCCGTCACCAGAGCGTAACACAAATCCCCTTGATGCAAAACAGCGGCTCCCCCGGACGGACGACGCACCATCTCCAGCGGCTGGCCTTGGTAATGACACTGCCGCCAATGTTGCGGCCAATGATGCTGGTGATACCCCAGGGAGACCGCCGCCGGTTGCCAGCAGTAGAAGCGGAGCGCACCCTGAAATTCAGCCCGTTGGTGGGCGGCCAGCAGGTTGAGGTCGGTTTGCATCTGTTGTTGTCCCGAGCCGACCATCAAGGGTAACAAAACCCAGGACGCTGATGATGCTAAAGTAGAATCAATCATGAAATACGCATGGGCGGGATGTAGCGCAGCTTGGTAGCGCACTTCGTTCGGGACGAAGGGGCCGTGGGTTCGAATCCCGCCATCCCGATTTAGGGTAACGCATTTGCTGCACTTGCTGTCCTGGAGTTAGGGGTAGCTGTTCAAAGTGCCAGCATCTCCGCCGTGGTGGTATGGGCGGATTCGATTAGCCGTCTGCCGGGAGGGGGAGCGAAATTATCCTTCAACAACATAAATTGCGGGTGGCGGCCAAAAAAATCTCAATGCTTTCTAGGTCACCGTAGGTTTGCTGAATCTGGTGAACCAGTGCCTGGATGGTGTCCCCGTCATTGGCTAACATCGCCTGACTGAGGGTATCAATTTCCGACCCGATGGTAGGGCTGGTGGTGGGGGGCGGTGCGGCTTCGCTAAAAGCGGGGGTCTGAAACAGATGCCCAATTTCTGCCCACAGTCCCTGGGGAGAAATCACAGGCGGTAGGGTCAACTCCTTGGCGGGGGGTGCGGCTACCTCGGGGGCAGGCGGGGCAACTGCCGACTCATCAAACAGGGCTTCTACGGTCAGCGGCAATTCTGCTTCCTCTACGGCCTCTAAATCAACCCACTCGCCACAGGTTGGTTCGGCCAATAAATCCTCCAGTTCACCCCACATATCACCGGGGGGGGACTCCTCTGGGGTCAACCCACTTGCCCAGTCCATGAAATCCAAATTATCTGGAGATGGGAGTTCCGTCATCATGGGGTGAGGAGAACGTTGCAACGAAGGATAATTCTAGGATAGCGAATGGAACCCTACCTTACAAACCATCTGTATCTGACCTTTAGATTCGCCTCATGCAGTACGCTTCCCTCCTAAAATCAAGGGGCATACCCATCCAGAGGTAACTAATGTTGACCGAAGCTGCCTTGCCTGACCTGCAACGGGATTGTTTGACCCCATCCCGACACGTTCTGGAGCAATGTCAAAGTTTTGGTGCCCAGGCTCAGGATTTAAGTGCTTTGATGAGCCGGATTGGTCTGGCGGGAAAACTGATTGCTCGCCGCTTGAGCCGGGCGGGTTTGATGGAAAATGTCCTGGGTTTTGCGGGAAATACCAATGTCCAGGGGGAAGCCGTCAAAAAAATGGACGTATTTGCCAACCAGGTTTTTATTTCAGTTTTTGAAAAAAGTGGCTTGGTTTGTCGCCTCGCCTCGGAAGAGATGGAACGCCCCTATTACATCCCCGAAAATTGTCCCATTGGTCGTTATACTTTGCTGTATGACCCGATAGATGGTTCGAGCAATATTGATGTGAATTTGAACGTGGGTTCGATTTTTTCCGTGCGGGTACAACAGGGGGAAGACCGGGAGCAAACCGGGGCAGATTTACTGCAAAATGGGCATCAACAAATCCTCGCCGGTTATATTTTGTACGGTCCGGCCACGGTGCTGGTTTATTCCCTCGGTAAGGGGGTACATATTTTCACCCTCGACCCCAGTTTGGGGGAATTTATTCTGGCGCAAGAACAGGTACAAATTCCTGAGCATGGGCCGGTTTACAGTACCAACGAGGGTAATTTTTGGCAGTGGCAAGACCCGATTCGGGACTACGTGCGTTATGTCCATCGCCACGAAGGTTACACGGCTCGCTACAGTGGGGCATTGGTGGGGGATTTCCACCGCATATTATTAGAAGGTGGGGTATTTCTCTACCCCGGCACCCAGAAAAAACCGGAGGGCAAATTGCGCCTATTGTACGAAACTGCCCCCCTGGCTTTTATTGCTGAGCAGGCGGGAGGACGGGCTTCCACCGGCACCCAACCTATACTAGACTTGGTACCAACCTCGTTGCATCAACGCAGTCCCATCATTGTGGGGAGCCGGGAGGATGTGGCGCTGGTGGAATCGTTTATCCAAAATCCCCGGGAATGATGACCCCAGTGGTAGCTTTGGTTCCAGCGGAAATTTGTAGCCCATCTCCCCATCCTGAACCCACGGGCGTTGCCATTTTAGACCCCGCCACGGCACAGCGGATGGCGCATTGGTTGGGGTTTTTGGCCGACCCGAATCGGCTGCGAATTTTATCCATCCTGGCGGTGAAACCCCATTGTGTGGGGGATTTGGTGCATTTACTCCAGATGAGTCAGTCGGCGGTTTCTCACCAACTGCGGGCATTGCGGGTCATGGGGCTGGTGCAGGGTCATCGGCAAGGGCGGCACATCATTTATAAACTTCATGATGACCATGTATTGACCATTTACGAAACCGTCCTCACCCATTTGCAGGAGTTGGATGGTCCGTAATCCTCACCACGGGCTACCAATCAAGGTAAAAGCGGCCCAATAGTAGGGGTGGTTGAGCGCCCGGTCACCGATATTGACATCGAGTTTAATCGGGGGACGATTGGGGCGGACTACCTGATTATTTTGGAGGCGCACATCCCCCCGAATCATGCCCATTTGTGCCTGCCGCAAGGCCAAGGCTTTGACTGGCGCATTTTGTAACTGTTGGTAAAATTCACTCATCAAGCCCAAGGTACCTTCATCGCTCACATACCAGGAACTCGCTACTACGGATTTTACCCCCGCTCCCACCGCCAAACCCGCAAACCCTAATTCCGTATTTTTGTCCCCCACCGCCGTCCGACAGGCACTCAAAACCATCAATTCCACCGGAGGTTTTCGCAGGGGTAATTGGGATAATTGGTTGAGTAGTAAACGGTCATTCCAAAACTCAATATAAGAATCGGTCAAACGACTGGGGCGAAATTCCCCGTGGGTGGCGAGATGTAACATTTGAAACTGGGTGCGTTGGCGTTCCTGAACTAGATTATCAATGGTAAACTGTTGATTCAAAAATACCTTGCCACCCCATTCTTGGACGATGGTTTGCAATTCAATCGGAACCGCAGGCAAGGGTTGCTGTTGCTTAAATTCGGAAGCACCCATTGCCAATACCGTACTACCCTTGAGTTTCTGATAATTCATATCTACGAGATTGATGCTGGGAATTTGACCGATACTATATTTTTCAATCAGGAATTTTTTGCCATCAAATAAGGCTCCGTAGGGCAGGGTTCTCAGTCCCACATCGGGAACCAGAACAATCGTATCAATTTTATTTTCCTGCAAGGCGGCTTCGATGGGGGCAATTAACCATTGATAAAGTTGTTGGGCGGGGCGTTTATAGTTTTCATTATTGCGCTGACGGGGGTCTTTAATACCATTCAGAAATTGACTGATAGTTTTCGCTAAAACCTCATTTTTTGCTTCAGAAATCGAACGATAAACCGCCTGTGCCCCTGGCGTTTGGCTGAGTAATTGGACTTCGTTACCTAAGGGGTTTAATGCGACTTCTAGGATAGGAATATCTGCCACTCCTTGGCCTCGTCCGGGAGGAATTAAAACCAAATTTAACTGACGCTCATCACCCAAAATATACAGTAAAGCAGGGCGGTTGCCGGTTTGAGCGGCCATATCAGCCAAGGCATTTTGTACCTCCGCCACCGTGCGGAAATTATTGAGGGGTTGAACGCCATAAAAATCCGCAAATTGTTCAGAGAATAATTGGTCTAAAATAGCTACTGCTTCTATATCACCAGCAGCCAGTCGGTCGGCAATTTCTGCGGTATCAATCGCATCCGTATCCAGAGTGGTTTCCCCTTCATCCAGTTCAATATCTAAGGGTGAATCCCCAAATTCAACCGAGAATAAAATGTTATTGACCAGGCTATTACTACCCGCATTCAAAGTCAGGATTTTGATGTTGCCTAAAATGGTCGAATTAAGAAATTCCTCAAAAGGTAAAATCGTAAATGCACCGGTGGTAATTGCCCCCAAAGTACCATTTACACTCGCATCACCAACGATAAAAGGTACGATGCCATTACCGCCATGTTTGATGGTAATCACCCCGCCACTCCCGCCTCTGGTGGAAATACTCGATGTCACGCCCCCGTTATCAATAAATGTCCCCACCGCTCGGAAATATCGCCCCGCCGTAATATCCACAGAGCCACCCTGAATCCCCCCTTGAGTATTGATATATTTCACCTGCACATCCCCAATCGGGTCAATGAAAACACTACCACCAATTCCCGTTGTAGATGAGGTGTCAATTGCCTGGGTCGTCACCGCAGTTGTGGCAATGATATTCACGCTTCCGCCATTGCCACCGCCCTGGGCAAAGGTGAAAATATCCCCTGTGGTTACGGTACCGCCACTGGTTAGCGAAATCGGCGCACCATTTACAGGAAATGAAATGATTTCTGTTTGTAGATTACCCGTTTTAATATCTCCTGATGCACTGATATTAATCGCTCCTGACCCACCTGATGAAAAGGTTTGGATACTATTAACAACTACGCTACTACCACTATTGATATTGACATTACCACCGGCGGTAATAATATCATTTAAGTTAATCGCTCCTAGAGCGAATAGATTGGTATCAAAATTGGTATTAAAGATATTAAAACCGTTGGCGTTGATACTCCCACCTTGAATGGTGGTTGGGTCGCTCAAGTTCAAATCTTGGGTGAGATTGATGACACTGGCGATATTAAAACTAATGGCACCACCGGCGGATGTTAAATTACCAGATATATCACTACTGCCCCCCGAATTTAGAGCGATAGACGTTGCGTTCAAATCGCCGCTGACAATCAAGTTATTGGTCGCTGATAATGTCAGCGCACCGGGGCTGGTCACATTGCCCTGGACATTGACCGTATTGCCAACCAAAGTCGTTGGGGTGGTGAATGTAATCCCGCCCGCCCCGACCGTTAGAGGAATACTACTACTGCCGAGCGTGACGGACTTAAACCCAGTAAGTTGGGATAAAGCGACCGTGCTTAAATTTAACCCCGCTCCCGTATCGTTGATGAATACACCGCCGCTGGGTGCCGTAATGTTAATCGTTCCCTGTCCGAGAAATCCAGAGCCGGTAATCGTGCCCAAAAAATTCAACTCCCCAACTTGCAAATTCACCGTACTACTACCGGAATTGGAGGCTCCCACTGTTAATTTATCAGCGGTAATTTTTACCCCACCCCCATTGCCTGTCCCCCAGCCATCAATGAAGGACACATTAGTTCCAGAAATTGTGAGTAATCCCGCCCCGCCTGCGACATTGGAACTGGCCTGCACTTTGCCATCAACATTGATATTTCCTCCAGCATTAATCGTGGTGTTTTTGGAAATACCATTGGTTGACCCACTGGTGATTTGACCTAATACGGTCACCTGATTGGCGACATTGATATTGATACTCCCCGCCGTACCATCAAAAGCACTCGCAATAATCCCTTCTGCCAAAGAAGAATCGACACTTAAATTCCCACCGGTGCTGGTGATTTGAATCGCCCCGGCGTTGCCTGCTAAGGTTCCAAAACTGCGTAAACCAAGGCCACCGCTACCGATGTTAATATCTCCTGCAGCATTCAAAGCGATATTACCCCCTTGCAAAGCAGAAATGGTTTCAATACCGAATTGGACACTAATGCTAGTCGCTGCTTGTAAATTGACATTGCCACCTGCACCCGAATCCCCGGAAGTATTCAGACTAGAATTATTAATCGTAATACTATTGGTATTACTTTTAATACTAACATCCCCCCCCCCATTGGCACCGACAGCAGTTAATCCACCGGTGAGCGTGACTCCCCCTTTGGCATTAATCGTCACATCCCCTGCTTGATTGAAAAGGCCAGCACTATTAACTATCCCTGTTACATCCACTAAACCATTGGTACTGTTAATGGTAATGGCACCCCCATTATCAGCACTATTGGCAGTGCTAAAAATATCGCTTGTAACATTAACATTACCAAAAGCATTGACCGTAATTTTGCCCCCATCTCCTGAGGTAAAACTACTACTATTAAGCTGATTGGTTATAATCTGATTGTCCGTGCTGGTGATAATAATATCTCCACTGGGAGCCGCTCCATTTGCGACTGTGATTACCGGATTGAGGATGTCAATAGCATTTTTAGCCTGAAGGTTTACAGTTCCAGCCGCACCCGTCCCAAAGGTGCTGGTATTCGTATTACCTACAATTTGAATCTGTCCATTGGTGCTACTAAAACTAATATCTCCGCCAGCGCCACTGCCTACACCCGTCACATTGGTAAAAGTATTACCAACGCTAATATCACTACCCGAGTTAATTGTGACATTTCCACCAATTCCATTAACAGAATCGCTATCTAGGGAACCCACGGAAACGCTATTACCGGCAGTAATAGTAATCTTCCCACTTTGACCATCTATAGAACTACTAAAAATATTCGGAACTGCGATGACATTACCAGTCGTTGCTGTCAAACTAATATCGCCACTTCCCAAACTTGGTCCCGCACTACTGATGCCAAAGGGAGCGGTTGATAAATTAATATCTCCTCCTACACTTATAAGGGTAACAGAACCACCCATCTCACCCGTGCTGAAAATATCCCCAGCCAGAATATTACCTCCGGCATTAAAGGTGATATTCCCACCGTCACCCCCACCCGTTGAGGCACTAGAAACGGTGAAGCCTGAGGTTTGAATTTTCCCCCCTGAAATGAGGTCAATTTTCCCCCCTTTGCCAGTACCATCGGTGGTGGTAAAAATATCAGCATTGGCAATTAAATTCCCTATTCCAGAGACAGTAATACTCACATCCCCGGCATTGCCATTGAGTCCCCCAGTGACACTGGTTGAAATCAACGAATTAGAAGTAAACCCATTGGCGGCAGTGATCGTGATATTTCCCGCATTATCATTCCCTACCGCTTCGGTGGTAATCGTACCTAAGATATTAACTGCCCCTGCGCTGGAATCTATGGTGAGCGTTCCACTATTAAATCCTAATGAACTGGTTGATACATTACCTCCAGCTAAAATAGTCGCTCCCAATTCACCACCAATAAAAATATCTCCCCCAGGCGCACTGATGTTAGTAACTTCTGTAATCCCCACGCCATTGATAAATACATCTGAAGCATTGATATTACCCAGGGTTTCAATGTTACCCCCATTGGGTTGGACACCATTCCCTAGCAATTCAACCAATTTACCACCGAAAATCTCACTCGTTGACCCTAAAAAAATAGCCCTTGTGGAGGGGTCAGTACTTCGACCACCACCACTAATATTAATATCACCCTGGTCAGCAAAAATTACCGTTCCCGCAGTGTCTAAAAATACGCCTGAGGTATTAAAAGGCGAAAGAGAACTATTACCATCAATCACAATACTGGTGGTGCCCAGTCCTGTAATTTTGCCACCGGTATCAATCCGCACACCACTTTGATCGTCCCCACCCGATGCATCATTGGTGCCGCTTATTCTGATGAGCGAGTCGAGGCTGGTTATTTCACTGCCTCCAGTAATAAGAACCCCATGACTAAAATCAACATTAGCATCGGTAAATCCAATTATCTTGGTAACTCCCGTACCAGAATCAATAAGACTATTACTCGAAATGACTACGCCCGTATCAGAGGTAGATTTACCGTCAATGGTGATATTTCCGCCCCCAGAGAGGATTTGGGTGTTAGGGATATTGATGCCGCTATCGGTTGCCTCAAACTTAATCTGACCCCCAATTCCACCACCCGTTGAGTCACTTGCAATCGTACCGCCCGTTGTGGTGATTTTTTGCCCCATTAAACTAATTTCTCCGCCGGTGCCCGTGCCTTGGGTTTGAGTGAGAAGGGTCGTTGTTGTGATAGTTCCATTGGTAGATGTAATTGAAATACTTCCCGCATTGCCTGTCCCAAGACCAATAACACTACTGGATAATACAACATCATTAGTAACTCCATTAGTGCCAGTGATGGAGATATTTCCCGCATTATTATTGTTATTTGCGTCGGTATTTAAAGCTGCAGCACCCAAAATACTAACCACCCCCGTTCCATTCAAGGTGATATTACCGGAATTGCCCGTAGGGTTAAGCGTGTCAATCAAAATATCATTGATAGTAATATCTACGCCGCCAACAGTGAGATTGCCTCCCTCTGTTTTGACGAATGACAGTGAATCAATTGTGACATTACCACCACCAATACCATCAGCATTAGCCTGAAAATTCATATTTAATTGTTCACCGCCGGGGGTACTATCAACAATTCCGGCATTGATATTAATATCATTATTTGCTTGTAGTGTTAGGTCACGGGTGGCTCCAATGCCGTTGTAATTTAGGGTGACTTGCAAAGTAATATCATTAGTCGCTTGGAGGATGACATTACCTGCGGTGAGTGCTGTAATCAACGCTCCGGTGCTAATCGTAAAATCGCTTGCCCCGCCGTCTCCAAAG
This sequence comes from uncultured Synechococcus sp., assembly GCA_964481635.1. GTDB lineage: Bacteria > Cyanobacteriota > Cyanobacteriia > Gloeomargaritales > Gloeomargaritaceae > Gloeomargarita. Next base: position 7,222 of record CAYZTU010000034.1, on the reverse strand, counting down.
AAAATTTGCCCATCAGCTACTTCTAAATCATCTGCCCCGGCGACATTAATGGTGATATTCGTGGGATCAAGCAATAAAGTTCCGGCTTTACCTTGGGATGCGGAGGTATCAACTGTTCCCTGAAACCCTAGATTTTCCTTCCCCGATACTTCCACAAAACCGCCATTACCCGATAATTCCCCGCCCTTGGCACTAATAAACCCCTGAAATTGTGTCGCTTTATCCGCCCAGATAATCACCCGCCCCCCGTCACCCGTATTCGTGGCATCAGCGAATAACTTGGAATTACTATTTACATAGGTATATTGGGCATTGGGTTGGGTGCCCTTGCCTTGAAATTCACCCCCAATTAAAATTGTACCCCCACCGGTGAATCCAGAGGCACTTATCTCACTATTCACTAAGGCGATATTGGTGCCAAATACACCCACATTACCGCCCGTTTGATTGGTACTCGCCACATCCAATACACCGGAAATAATTGCCGTTCCCGATGCGGTGGGAATTTGCACATTAGAACCGGCTAAATTCACTGTCCCATTACTATTTTGGGTAACCGATGTCACCCCGCCCCCCGTGAGTAGTTCGGGTAAACGGGTGATGGGAATATTCCCGGCACTGTCCGCATATTGCGCCGCCTGTTGGGGGTTAAATTCTAAGCTTAAGAGTTGCCCCGTTTGGGATAAACGCACCAAATTTTCCCCCGGCACGGCGGTAATGGTGATATTGCCCCCCGGTGCCTGTACCGTCCCCGTGTTGACTACTTGACCGGCGATTAAACTCACACTTTGACCCGGATTGACGCTTAATTTACCTTCGTTAATAATCGCTGCCGGGTCTTTGCGATCAAATGCAAACCCAATCGGTTCACCCACTAATTGACTATAATCATTATTACCAGAGGCATTGAAACTACCACCGGGAAATAAAATTCTATCCGCCGTCGTCGCCGTAAATGCCGCCGGAACATTCAAAGAAGCATTTGGCCCAAACACAATCCCCGACGGGTTCATCAAAAAGAGGTTACTATTGCCCCCTAACACCTGAATTAACCCATTGATATAGGACGCAGAACCCCCATTGACCCTGGCGAGAATGTTGGCAATCGCTGGATTACTAAAAAAGTTGGCAACCTGCCCCTGGGTGAGGCCAAACTGTTGAAAACTATGGAATAAATTGCGCCCCGCTTGGGTGCCGCCGGTAATATTAAATTGTTGCCCCTGTTGATTTACCTGCGTCCCCAACCCGTTGGGCGTAATCTGGGCTGAAGCAGACCAATAGGGTACCACCGCCACTAGGCAGGGCAGACACACCCGTAAACAGGACTGGAATGCTTGATTCAATTAGTTACCCCCGGATGACCCTAAATGCTCGCTCCTGATTCTAAACGAAAGGTTTACCAGCAACAAGGTATTGGGGTATGTACTACTAATTAATCTTCAAATTAATCTTCCGGGTCAAGCCCCAATTCCCGTAGTTTGGCCGCCAAACGGTCAGCCCGTTGTTTCTCCCATTCGGCCTGGTGTTGCGCTTGCTCTGCCTGCTGTTGAATTTGTTCTATCTGATGTTGAATCTCTTCTATCTGTCGTTGGGTCTGTGCCGCTACCTGTTGGGCTTGTTTCGCCGCCTTTTGCGCCTGTTCTGCGGCTTGTTGGGCTTGTTCGGCGGCCTTTTCTGCTTGTTCTGCCCGTTGTTTTTCCTCCTCGGCCTGGTGTTGTGCTGCTTCTTCGGGCAGGAGAGCCAAGTCACCCTGGGGCGTGTACAACCTTAACCAAGCGCAAGGACCTTGGTCGTCAAACACCCCCTCCCACAGACCCAGCCACAACCCCAGGAGGTCACACCCCAGCCAGCCCCGCTCGTTGGGAACGATAGGTTGATACCCCTCGCTCAAGTCCAATCGCCAACCCGCCAGGGATTCCGGGGCAAACGGGTCATAGATAAAGTAGTAGGGCGTGCGAAATACCCGTTCGTACAGGTCTTTTTTGGCTCCTCGATCCGTCGCCGCCGTGCTGGGCGAAAGTAATTCAATAATCACATCGGGATAACGCCCCCCTTCCTCCCACACCACCCAACCTTGCCGTTCTCGGGGGGGCACCCCCAACACCATCAGTACATCGGGGCCACGCACATCCCGATTCATGGCCTGTTCCCGGCTGAAATACACGAACATATTGCCGCCAATAAACACATCGGTGCGGGGGGCTAGGGCGTGCTGGGCAGAACGAATCAGCACATTCATGGCAATGCGATGGCGGTTACTTTCCAACGGTTCTCCATCGTCAAAGATGAGATTGTCGGGGGGGAGGGGCACGGGAAATGCCGGTTCAACTGGGTTTTGAACAATGGCAACCATTGATTTCCCCTATCTTTGCGCTAATTGAGTCTGTCTAATTCTAAACCGGGTACTCCTAATCAATAGCCACGCAGGCTGAGGAGTCCCACCGCCCCCGCCCTGGTTTGTAGTAGCTTGATTAACCTCACCAATCCCCTTGCCCTAAAGAACTCCCAATAGATACCCGGCAACACTGGCGGTGAAAAGACAGCCGGAGCCGGGGGTACCAGCAAAAGTCTGGCCTGCCATCAACCAAGGTTAAGGCTCTGTAACACTTTTTGCAGACGAGGGGTGGGGAGTCTCAGGATTTATACGGAAAAATTTTTACAATTTCTTCCCCAAGTCACAGAACCGATGATCCGTATACGGAGAAATACTTAAGTATATTTGCTGAAATTACGGTGGAGCGGACTTTGTGGGGAATGAATGAGAATCCTTATCGTAAATTTTGTGAGTATAATTATAGTATTATATTATTATAAAATAAATATAAAATATAGCTTATACCTAGCTATAATGTCAGTACGACAGGGGTTTACAAGTCAAGTTTGGAGAGAATATATTGGATTTATATTCCCAAAGTAGTTTTAGGAAGGAGGCAATCATTAAGAAATGTCACCAAACTTAAAAAATGGTGTTACAGTAGGGACAGATCGTCAAATAAAACTATCGAATACGTTAGAGGCAAAAATCATGGCAGGGCGAGGGTTTGTGGTAACGCAATTGGCGGCGATGTGGGCAAAAGTTCAGACTCAGCAGTTGTCCGGGGAATTACAACTCGGTGACAGTCGCCAGTGCTGGTCTTTATCTTTCCTGGGGGGACGGTTGCTCTTTGCCACGGGGGGCGAACATCGCTATCGGCGGTGGCGGCGGTTGACCGGCAAGTTTGCCCCGGTATTGCAAGCAGTGCAGGGTGCGCCGGAGGTGGCTTGGGAGTACGAGGTGTTGACCCAGGCGGTGGAAGTTGGACAAATCACCCGCGAGCAAGCCCAACAAGTGATTCAGGCGGGGATTACGGAAGTTTTGTTTGGTCTGGCGCAGACGACCACCCTGGCGCAGATGGGGGTGGGTCAGGTGCGGGGGTATTGGGACGGGGAAGCCCGTTTGACCGGGGAATTACTGCTGTCGGTGGTGACGGAGGAATGGCAGCGGGTAGAACAGCTTTGGCAACAGTGGCAACAGGTGGGTCTGCGGGCGACGTCGCCGGATATGGCTCCCCAATTTATCGAGAAACGCCGTTTGGAAAAGCGGGTGAATCCCCAGACGTTTCTCACCCTGTCCCGTTTATGTGATGGTGAACACACGTTTTGGGATTTGGCGATGGGAACCGGGGCGCAGTTACCGATGGTGGGGAAATCCCTGCTGGCTCTGGTGCGTGAAGGCTATTTCCGTCTGCAAAACCTGGAGGATGTGGCTCCCGTGATCGAGCCGGAATCCTTGCCCAAACCGGTGGTGGCCTGTGTGGATGATAGTCCGGCCTGTTTACAAAATGTGGCGGCGGCCTTGGGGGATCACTTTGATTTGGTCACCTTAGAAGACCCGCTCCGGGGTTTAGGAACCTTGATCAAAACCCGCCCGGATGTGATTTTCCTGGACTGGTTATTTCCCCAGGTGAATGGCTTGGAGGTCTGTTCGCTCCTACGGAAATCGCCGATTCTGAAAGATACGCCGATTGTGCTTTTGACCGCCAACGGGGGGATTTTAGACCGGGCACGGGCACGGTTGGCGGGAGCCAGTGAGGTGATGGAAAAACCCGCCACTCCCGAACAACTGCGGGCGGCGGTGCAACGCTATCTTGCCACGGCCTAGGGTTATCCTGGAGGGATAGTTCTTCCTCCCTAACGGGGTTGGTGGGATGTGTATCCGTGAAATTACGGAGAATCAGCGGACGTGAATACTCCCTGGTGGGTGTGGCGGGCGTTTCTGGTGGTACCCGTCCTCTGGTTGGGGATATTTTTCCTGCTGCCCCTGGGTCTGCTGGTGGCCTACAGTTTTTTGACCTATCAGGGCTACGGCAATGTGTTGTGGCAGTGGACGGCAGAAAATTACATCCGCCTGCTCAACCCGACCTATGGGGAGATTTTGCTCCGTTCCGTGGGTTTGGCGTTGGGAACTACGGTGGTCTGCCTGGTGCTGGGTTATCCCTTGGCGCTGTGGCTAGTGAGTCAACCCCGACCCTGGCGCACGATGTTATTGCTGTTAGTCATTATTCCATTTTGGACTAATTTTCTAGTACGCACTTATGCTTGGATGGTATTGCTGGGACAGCGGGGCTTGATTAATACTTTACTGATAGGGTTGGGAGTTATTTCTGAGCCACTCAACCTATTATTCACCCCCTTTGCTGTCTGGATCGGACTGGTGTACGGGTTTGTGCCATTTATGATTTTACCCCTGTATAGTACGTTGGAAAAATTTGATTTTAATTTAGTTCTAGCAGCACAGGATTTGGGGGCAAATTTTTGGCAAATTCTCTATCGGGTTTTAATTCCCCTCAGTCGGCGTGGGATTGGGGTGGGTTGCCTGTTAGTCTTTATTCCGGCGGTGGGAGCGTTTGTGACCCCGGACATTTTGGGGGGTGCCAAGAGTTTGATGGTGGGGAATTTGGTGCAAAATCAGTTCCTCAAAACCTTGGATTGGCCTTTGGGAGCGGCCTTGTCCGTGGTGTTGATGGTTTTAATTCTTTTGCCCATCCTGCTGTACCTGCGCCTGGGGGAACCGGGGAATCGCATGAATTTCTCCGGGTGAGCCATGCTAAAACTGGAACAGGTGCCCTTGTCAGGGGTGCCATATCGGGGGACACTGGTACTGACAACCGCAAGGGGAGGCAAAAACCATGAAGCGGGTTCTCGGAGTGATTTTGGGCGGCGGTGCCGGAACTCGGCTGTATCCCTTGACCAAGTTACGAGCCAAGCCAGCGGTACCCTTGGCGGGCAAGTATCGCCTAATTGATATTCCGGTAAGTAATTGCATTAACTCGGAAATTCACAAAATTTATGTCCTCACCCAGTTCAATTCGGCTTCCTTGAATCGGCATATCAACCGTGCCTATGCGTTTTCGGGGTTTGTGGATGGCTTTGTGGAGGTGTTGGCCGCCCAGCAGACCCCCGATAATCCGGGCTGGTTTCAGGGAACGGCGGACGCAGTGCGCCAATATCTGTGGCTATTTGACACCTGGGATGTGGATTATTACCTGGTCTTGTCCGGGGATCACTTGTACCGCATGGATTATCGGGATTTTATTGCCCGTCACCAACAAACCGGGGCGGACATTACCCTGTCGGTAATTCCGGTGGAGGAAAAACCGGCTTCGGCCTTTGGGTTGATGAAAATTGATGAGACGGGGCAGGTAGTGGCCTTCCGGGAGAAACCCAAGGGGGAGGCTCTGCGGGAAATGCGGGTAGATACGACGGTGTTGGGCTTATCTCCAGCGGAAGCCCTCCAGAAACCCTACATTGCCTCTATGGGTATTTATGTATTTAACAAAGACATCCTCCGCAAGCTTTTGCAGGAAGATACCCAACGCACGGACTTTGGGAAAGAGGTGATTCCGGCAGCGATTGATGATTATAAAATTCAGGTGTATTTATTTAATGACTATTGGGAAGATATTGGCACGATTGAATCATTTTATGAGGCTAATTTAGGGTTGACCAAACAACCCAGACCCCCGTTTAGTTTCTATGATGAAACCGCCCCTATCTATACCCGCCCCCGCTATTTACCACCCTCGAAATTATTGGATTGTGAAATTAGCGAGTCTTTAATCAGCGATGGCTGTATTTTGAAAAATTGCCGGGTACGCCATTCGGTGTTGGGGGTACGTTCCCGGATTCAATCGGGCTGTGTGATTGAGGATACTTTGCTCATGGGGTCGGATTTTTATGAACCCTACGAGCAACGCTTTCCCGAACCAAAACACAACCATATTCCCTTGGGAATTGGCGAAAATACGATAATTCGCCGCTCAATTGTGGATAAAAATGCCCGGATTGGGAACGATGTACAAATCATTAATAAAGATTGGGTGCAGGAAGCGGATCGGGAAACCTTGGGTTTTTACATCCGCAGTGGCATTGTAGTGGTGATCAAGAATGCCACCATTCCCAATGGCACAATCATCTAAGGGCACATTTATTAATGTAAAAATAGCGGTCGCAGGGGCGTAGTTGTGCGGCGGCAGACAATACCGAACACACACAGATAACCTCTGTACCATCCGCTGCACCACGGTTGTTGTGCTGCTTGCCATCGGAATCAGTCTAACTGGGAACACTCGATTCTTCTTGCTTTTGCAATCGACGCTTACGTGCGTAAAGCTGAATAATGACCGCAAAAATTGAGATCACAATTACTGTTCCCCAAGCTGTAATGCTCGTTGGCAAACTGTTCTTGAAGATTGCTAGCAGCACTATTAAACCAAGCAGAATAGTAGGTATTTCATTGATTCGTCGCATTTGCAAACTGTTGATCGAGCAAGTTTCTGTCTCTAGCTGATGTATCAATCTTCCACAGTAGAAATGAAACCCTATTAACAACAACACAAAGAAAAGCTTCACATGAAGCCATATTTGTCTTAGAACCTCCGGTTCAGTTGAGATAATCCCGATCGCCATTGCAATTGTAAATATCATTGCTGGCATCATAATTAATCTGTAGAGCAGCTTCTCGATACGGCTATATTCTTCCTTCAAGGCACTCCTTACAGGCTCTTGGCGTTCTTCAGCTTCAATATGGTAAATAAAGAGGCGAGGCAAATAAAATAAGCCTGCAAACCAAGCGACAAATCCAATAGTGTGGAGCGACTTGAACCAGAGATATGCCATAAATCTCTCAATATAGTCTTACGGAAACACGTTAGGACAGTTTTTGAAGGCAGCATCGACACAA
>CAYZTU010000033.1:0-30605 GCA_964481635.1 uncultured Synechococcus sp. | reverse complement strand
TCCTCTTAACTCGGTCTCTACCCATTTTAACCATTACAAAACTAGGACTACCGGATTTAAAGTAATCTATGTTTTGGGTAAACATTTCTATTAATCCTTGGTCATCGCTCACATTGGCCTTAGTGCAATGAGTAAAAAATGGAAATCCTAAGCTATTAACCGCTAAATGTCTTTTGATTCCATTTGTAGATTTGTAAAAGCAAAACCCCTTGGATTCAGTACTGGCATCACAAGTATTTTTAACAGCCTGAGAATCAACCACAATCAGGCTTGTCCACTTTGCTTTTTTTTTGCCTGCTCTCGTACCATGCCATGAAGTTCTTCCATGATTTTGGTAATTACGCCCGCTTCTCCCCACTGCTTATAGTGCCAGAATACAGTGGAATAGGGTGGAAAATCCTTGGGCAGGTCAACCCAATTACAGCCACTTTTTAATTGATAGAGAATTGCGTTAAATACTGTCCTTTTCGTACAACTCATCGGTCTTGTTTTCTTTTTATGTGGCAACAGAGGCTCTATTATTTCCCACTGCTCATCTGTCAAGTCGCTTGTGTAACTCATTTTTATATTAAAAATAGCATTTCCAGATGTCAAATGGATTCTATAACTTAGGAACCCTTGTCTTAGTCATATCGGGTTGGGACAACTTTCGGAAATCAAAGTCATACTATGCCAAAGAATCTTGGCCTGGAACCCCTAAAGCTCCTCATCCTGGACAGAATCACCCCGGAACCCCACTGGACGGAACAGGATGCCCTCGTCATGCTCTCCCAAAATCTCCGGGACTCCTATTGAGGATTGGAATGCTTGAGGGAGACCAGGATTCTTGTGGAATCATGCTCTACTACCAGGGGACTAGTCACACCCCTATTTCCCTCGCTAGTCCGTGTGCCGCTTTTGCCTGTCATGTATGGAATTAGGGAAAACCCTTGATCATGTTAGCCTGATTGAGGAGAATAACCGATTGGGGAACTCCCATGGAATTGGTGGCTCAGGATTTGTGGAAATACTACGGAGAACGTGCCGTGGTGCAAGGGGTGAATTTAACACTCCAACCCGGAGAAGTTTTGGGTCTTTTGGGGCCGAATGGAGCGGGCAAAACCACCACCTTTGGGATGCTGTATGGGGCGGTCATTCCCACCCGGGGGCGGGTGCAAGTGGGAGAGTACAATGTCCATCGCCAAGGACGGCAGGTGCGGCGGATTTTGGGGGTGGTTACCCAGGAAGATAACCTCGACCCGGATTTTACGGTGCTGGAAAATCTGGTGTATTTCGCTCACCATTACCGCATCACGGGACGACCGGCACAACGGCGGGCGTGGGAATTGTTGGAGCAGGCGGGATTGAACGACTACGCCCACCAACGGGTGGATGTGCTTTCCGGGGGGTTAAAACGGCGTTTGGTGCTGGCACGGGCGTTAGTCCATCATCCGAAAATTGTCTTTCTGGATGAACCCACGACCGGCCTCGACCCGGATGCCCGCCAGGAGTTTTGGCGCAGAATTGCTTTGCTCAAACAGGCGGGGTGTAGTGTTTTGTTGACCACCCATTACATGGACGAAGCCCAACGACTGTCCGACCGATTATTGTTATTACAAAAAGGGGTCATTGTCGATCAGGGGGCACCGGCAGAATTGATCCATCGCATTATCGGAGCCGAAGTGGCAGAGGTCGAAGGGGTTGAGATTATGGCAGTACAACGTCTCGCAGAGCAGGCAGGGATGTGGTGGCGCAGGTTGGGACAGGGTTTTGTCGTGAGTTTACCGGCGCATGACTCGGCACTTTGGCAAGAATTGCAGGCGATGAATAGTACCCGCTTGAGTCGCAGGCAGGCCAATCTGGAGGATGTGTTTTTGCGCTTGACGGGTCAAGAATTGGCGGATTGACGGTGGCGGCGGCAGCGTTCGGAGCAGTATTTGACTTCTTCCCAGCAGTCGGCCCATTTTTTGCGCCAGGTGAAGGGGCGGCCACAGACGGGGCAGATTTTTTGGGGCAGGTCGGATTTATGAATTCCCTTGGGCATGGGTCACAAACCAGTCGTAGGTTTTTTGAATGCCTAAGGATAAAGGCGTTTGTGCCTGCCAGCCCAGGGCGTGTAGCCGAGATACATCTAATAATTTCCGGGGAGTGCCATCGGGTTTGCCGGTGTCGTAGGTAATCTGCCCAGAGTAACCCGTAATTTTTTGGATTAAATGGGCAAGTTCACCGATGCTTAAATCCTCGCCTATACCCACGTTAATAATTTCCGAATCATCGTAATTTTGCATCAAAAAGATACAAGCAGCCGCCAAATCATCCACATACAAAAATTCCCGCCGGGGGGTGCCGGTGCCCCAGACGGTAACTTCGGGTTGTTGCTGGATTTTGGCCTCGTGAAATTTACGGATTAAGGCGGGTAAGACATGGGAGTTTTGTAAATCAAAATTATCTCCCGGACCGTAAAGATTGGTGGGCATGGCACAAATGGCTGACCAGCCGTATTGTTGCCGGTAGGCTTGACAGAGTTTGATCCCCGCAATTTTGGCAATGGCGTACCACTCGTTGGTGGGTTCCAACGCCCCCGTTAATAAGTATTCTTCCTTGAGGGGTTGGGGGGCAAATTTGGGATAGATACAGGATGAACCTAGGAATAATAATTTCTTCACCCCGGTGCGGAAACTGTGGTGAATTAGGTTAATTTGAATTTGCAAATTATCCTGGAGAAAATCCACTGGGTAGGTGGCATTGGCGAAAATTCCCCCGACCTTGGCCGCCGCTAAAAACACATATTCCGGTTGATTTTGCTCAAACCATTGCCCTACCGCCCGTTCATCCCGTAAATCCAATTCTGAGCGGGGGTGTGTGAGTAAACTTTCGTAACCCTGTTGCTCCAATTGCCGGTGGATGGCTGACCCAACCAAACCCCGGTGACCGGCGATGTAAATGCGGCTGTGCCGTTGCATCATGGGTGATTTTTACCCGAGTTTGACCTGATCCTACCCCAATTGGCGATGGGTTTGGTGTACCGTAGAAAAGCGCATGGTGCAAGTTGATTTGGTGAGTGCTGTTGAGGTTCCTATGACGGTGACGACTGCCCGGGTGGATTGTGATGTGAAGGATTTGGGTCTGGCTCCCCTTGGCCGCCAACGGATTGATTGGGCGAGCCGGGAAATGCCGGTTTTGGCGCAGATTCGCCAGCGTTTTGCCCAGGAACAACCCCTGCGGGGGATTCGGTTGGTGGCCTGTTGCCATGTGACGACCGAGACGGCCAATTTGGCTCTGGCTCTGCAAGCGGGGGGAGCGGATGCCCTGCTGATTGCCAGCAATCCCCTGTCCACCCAGGATGACGTGGCCGCTTGTCTGGTGGCCGAGCATGGGATTCCGGTGTTTGCCCGCAAGGGGGAGGACACGGCCACCTACCTGCGCCATGTGCAGCGGGCGTTGGATCATCGCCCCCAGGTGATTATTGACGATGGCAGTGACGTGGTGGCGACCCTGATTCAGGAACGCCAGGAGCAGGTAAGCGAAATTATTGGCACGACGGAAGAAACAACCACCGGGGTGGTGCGGTTGCGGGCGATGCTGGCCGCCGGGGTATTGGCGTTTCCGGCGGTGAATGTGAACGACGCCGATACGAAGCACTTTTTTGACAACCGCTATGGCACCGGCCAGTCCACCCTGGATGGGATTATCCGGGCGACCAATACCCTGATTGCTGGGAAAACCGTGGTGGTGGCGGGTTACGGCTGGTGTGGCAAGGGGACGGCACTGCGGGCTAGAGGTCTGGGTGCCCGGGTGGTGGTCACGGAAATTGACCCGGTGCGGGCGTTGGAAGCAGCCATGGATGGGTTCCAGGTGGCTCCCATGCACGAGGCAGCTCCGGTCGGGGATTTATTCATCACCGTGACTGGGAACAAGCACGTCATCCGGCGGGAGCATTTTGAATTGATGAAATCCGGGGCAATGGTGTGCAATTCCGGGCATTTCGACATTGAAATTGACCTGAAAACCCTGGAAGAGTTGAGCAGTGAAGTGACCCACCTGCGGCCTTTCGTCCAGGAATATCGCCTCAAATCTGGTAAAAATGTGATCGTCCTGGGGGAAGGCCGGTTGGTGAATTTGGCCGCCGCCGAAGGCCACCCCGCCAGCGTCATGGATATGAGTTTTGCCAACCAAGCCCTAGCCTGCGAGTACCTGGTTAAAAATAAAGGTCAATTGGCTCCCGGCATTTACCCGGTGCCGGCCAAACTCGACGGGGAAATCGCCCGCTTGAAGCTGGCCGCCATGGGGATCGAGATTGATACCCTCACCGCCACCCAGCAGGAGTACATGAACAGTTGGACGGCGGGGACTTGAGGGATAGAGCAGGACAATAACTTTACCAATGGAGGGGTTATGGAGCATATGCCAGCGATTGTGACGAGTTTGGTGGTCTTTATCCTGAGTGCATTGGTGCTGTTGGGTGCTCAGGTGATGGATGGTTTCAACCCGCCCCCCGCCCTGGCGATGACGGCAGCCGTGCCCGAAGAACAGCCTTCTACCCCAGCGGCATCTCCGGCGGAGGTGAGTCAAAAGCCCAACACCACCCTGGATGATTGGATTCTCACCCCCTCGGGACTGCGCTACCAGGAACTGCAACCGGGTAAAGGAGCCAGCCCGCAACGGGGGCAAACCGCCGTGGTGCATTACGTGGGCACTTTGGCGAATGGCAAAAAGTTTGATAGCTCCTACGACCGCAACCAACCCTTTAGCTTCCGGGTTGGGGTGGGGCAGGTGATCAAAGGTTGGGACGAAGGGGTTGCCACCATGAAGGTGGGCGGCAAACGCCGGTTACAGATTCCCCCGGAGTTGGGCTATGGCGACCGGGGAGCCGGTGGGGTCATTCCCCCCAAAGCCACGCTCTATTTCGATGTGGAGTTGCTGGCGATTCAGCCATAACAACTTAGTTGCGTTCTGCCTAGATGAACATTGCAATAATTTCCGCTATGGGGAGCGTAGAGATGAATGTGAGATCAACCAAGTTTCAAAAGATTTGGTTGCTTTTTACAGCCTTGATCGTCGGTGCGTTTGGTCCAATCTTTTCTCTGGCAACCCAGAGTGGAACGGATGAAATTGCCCGATGGACGCTTGATCTACTTGACTGGCCGCTCGATGGTGCTCAGCAGTATGCAGAGGGTGGGATGCGATTTCTCTCGGCATTGACTGGCGGGTTCCTGTTTGGGTGGGGAATCACGATTCTTTGTCTAAGGCAATGGGTCTATGACGTTGCCCCAGACCAAACCCGACGCACAGTACTCGGTGGCCTGCTGGGCTGGTTTGTCTTGGATTCAATTGGCTCGGTTTCGGCGGGCGCACCCTCGAATGCGATTTTCAATGTTATTGTGCTACTCACTGCCGTAGGACCGCTTTGGTGGTCGGCAAACTCAGCCTAGCCATAGCAGTCCTAATTGAATTCTGAACAGTGGTCGCAGGGGCGCAGCCTTGGTTCTATGGCTATGGACACGCAAGCTAATGTCCTACGGACACGCAAGCTATCAAAATCTTTGTTCGCATAGAGATCAATTAATATATAGCCGTTTTGATTAAATTTGAGACATTAGGTTTCACCCCCCTAGCCCCCCTTAATAAGGGGGGAGATGGATTGATAGTCCCCCTTGAGATTTAGGGGGTATCCGTCTCAGTTCTAATTGAAATGACTATATCTACCTTGACCGTTATTCCTCCGGCTCCTCGCTCAGAGAAAGGGTCATCCCCGCCACTTGGGTCACGGGTGGGGTGGCCTTGAGGGGTATATTTTCGTTGATGGCCTGAATCTCCTGCACCGTGTACTCGTTGGTTTGGTGGATATATTCGGGTAAAATCGCCCCCAATCGGTGGGTGTAAAACCGATGCAAACTAAAATTCGGGGTTGCCCAAAACCCCCGCCGTTTTTTGTGCCGTCCCCCGGCTCCCGGGTCAAAGGTCTGCACCCCCCGGTCAATTGCCCAGGCGATGGGGGTGTAATAACAGGTTTCAAAATGCAGGGAATCAATGTCTTGCCAGGTGCCCCAGTACCGGCCATACAACTGCTGGTTTTTGGCAATACAAAAGGCCATCCCCACCGGCTCGCTCGCCCCCTGTTCCGTACAGGCCACGCTAAACAACAAACGATGGCGATAGTCCCGGTGTAAATTTTGAAAAAATTGCCGAGTTAGATACTTACTTCCCCAGAGGAATCGGTCGCAGGTATTGCTATAAAGGTCATACATCATACTAAGAAAATGTTCGGGAATCTCCATCCCGTGAAAGGTGTGCATGTGTAGCCCTGCCTTTTGCACCGCCTGTCGTTCCCGTTTGATATTGCGCCGTTGGTTAGCATTGAAATGGGCGAGGTAGTCCTCAAAGGATTGGTAGTGGTGGTTTTGCCAGAGGTAATGGTGGTGCAACCAGCGATGGCACCCCAGGGGTACGATGGCCTCGCTCCATTCCGGGTCAGCAAACAAAAAATGGCAACTGGAAATCCCCTCCCGCTGGCAGAACTGGTCAATGGCTTCTAAAAATAATTCATTCACCCCTGTTTCCCCAGGGGCAACCAAAAACCGATAGCCCACCGCCGGGGTAAAGGGGGTCATGCCCACCAGCTTGGGATAGTAGGGTTCGCCCACCCGGTAGGCCAACTCTGCCCACTGGTGGTCAAAGACAAACTCCCCGTAGCTGTGCCCTTTTAGGTACAGGGGTGCCGCCGCCACCAGGGTCAAACCCCGCCACAGGGTCAAATGCCGGGGCAACCAACCGGTGCGAGCCATCACACTACCGGAGGTTTCCAGATGGTTGAGCCATTCCCACTCCAAAAAGGGGGTCGCCAGGGGCAACGCCAAGGCATTCCACTGGGCGGCAGATACCTCCCCTACCCCCTTCAACCACCGCAGGGTATAACCACTGGTTTGCGTCAAGATTTTAGATTTTTTTAATGTTTACACTCCTTAATAGTACCGTGACCGGGGGGCAATCTGGGGAGGAGTCGTGGGGACGGAATTGGTTTAGACTGGGTAGGGTTGTGATTACACCTGCGCCGATGCCGGAAGCGTTGTTGACTACTTTGGTTTGGATGTACTACCGTTTGGCGGTGCTGTTTTATGTCCTGGTGCCCCTGGGGTTGCTGGTCTGGGCGTGGAGTCAACGGGCACGGGCGGTGGTCACCCTGATGCGGATTTACTGGCAGGTGGCGAGTTTGCTCATGATCAATGTGTATTTGATGATTGCCGCCCTGCCGGTGAGCTTTTTTACCTCCCTCCTGGCGCAGATTTTGATGCCCGTTTCCCTGTGGTTTTGGTTGGATTTGAACGAGGAAATCGTCGAGCGTCCGGGTTGGTTGGCACGGGTCACGAATATCTGGCGGTGGATCGTCACCTGGGCAGCCGGGTTGGGGGCGGTGGCGATGGTGCCCTTTTTGGGCTGTGGGTGGCGGGACATGAATGCCCTGCTCGCCGATAGCCAATGTCGGGTGTGGCTGGCGGCTCCCTGGGGCTACCGGGAATTATTTCATCGGGGGACACCCCCGGCGGATTTGGGTTTTTGGGGTATCGTGGGCTTGATTGTGTATGGATTTTGTTTAGCCTACTTTCTGCTAGTGCGCCTCGCTAAACAGGGACGCACGGCTCTGTCTTAACCAATGCCCACTCCCCAAGAACGATTGGAAAACTACAGCCGTTCCCACCCCCGGGAAGTGTTGCGCCTAACCGTGCGGGATGGGCACGGGGAGGGGGAAGTTTTGGTTTACAAAGGCTTTACCAGTTCCCTGACTCGCCCGACGGCCTTTGACCCGGATGTGGCGGTCTTGACCCCAGCCACGGAAATCCTTTGGGTGGATCGCATCCAGGCTCCCTACCAGCCCCAGCAGGTTCAGTATTTGGAACAAAACCTGGGTTGGGTGGAATTTAGCCAACGACTGGAGCAGGCGGGTTTTTGAATGTTTGAGTTTTGAATAGCGGGCGCAGGGGGGTACCCTCGTCATGGAAGCACCTGCGGTGTATGGTTCTGTGGTTGCGCCACACAAGCTAATGTCCTGGGGACACGCAGGCTGTAGCTGAACACGCAAAGCTTGACATAATCTGGGTCGCAGGGCACCGCCCCATTCTTGGTTCTTCGTTAAATGAACCTAAAACATCCGATGTCCGAGACCTGACATAATCTAGCAAGTAACACCAACCAATCCAACTTTAGTTGTTGGTTCTGGGAGCGTTTCCCCACGTTCTTGCAAAACTTCAAGGTACAGTGTGATTGCCTCTTTAACATTTTCCTGAACCTCTTCAAGGGTATCTCCAATACTCACGCACCCCGGTAAGTCAGGAACCATTGCGCCCCAGTTCGTTTCACCTTGTTCGTAAATAACTGCATACTGTTTCATCGTTGATCCTCCAATTGAGCTTGTTTCCAAATTGATCTTAATGTTCGGAATATCGTCCCCTGGTTTGCCAGGAACAACCAACTACAATTCCCGGCTTTGTTTCATGGGCAAGGATACGATGGCTACCTCGCATTCGGATTTGATACCAACCATCAGCTTCCAATCGTTTGAGTACATCACGAACTTTCATCAGTTTTGAGATATAATTGAACACGTAAAGGTTGATGTAATATAGCTACGCCACTCGGGGTAATGGGGGTCGTAGGGTACACCGCCCCACTTCAATGCTCCCGAATCTTGAGGCGACAACCTTACTAGCTATAGCAATCCTATGCGATTTGCAAACAAAAATTCAGAAGAACCAAAGACGGGGGGTGCCCCCCTGCGACCGCCATTCAAAACTCAAATCATACTGCTATAGTTTTGAAATCAAAGAGGTACCCTATTGATTAGAGCAAAAGGTGCGGGAGACCCGGCACTGCCCATACTGACTACAGGATTGCAGGGCGTATTTTTCCGCTAGGCCGGGATTGGCTCCCCAACCGGTGCCCACCGCCCCATCCCGGGTTTCGGCGATGGAACCACAGGCGTTGCGAAACCACAGGAGTACCCGGCAGTCCCCCGTCCCGGCGGTGGCTTCACATTCCCGTTGCGCCCGATTTTCCGCTGCCCCCCGGTTGTTGTACCCCCAGGAGTATCCCCGGGCACCGGTACGCTTTGACCAACTGATGGCACCAAAGGTATCCGGTTGCGCCTGCCCCAATTCGGCAGGTACGGTCACGAGGGTAACCGCCATCACCACGCCCAAACCTAGCCACCGTACCGATTTACCCCAAGGAGTAGTCATGATTTTTGGGAGAACATTAATATGTTCTGAATTATCTAGTGAACTTTTGGGCTTAGCAGTCATTCTTTAACATTTATTTAGGAATTTATTTAGGGATTTAATCTGGATTTTCCCCCAGATGAATCTGCCCCGTAAGATAGCAAACCACCCCGCCCCGGATGAAAACTCGTTCTGGGGTGAGGGTACACCACAATTCGCCGCCCCGGGGGGAGAGTTGCTGGGCGTGCAGGATGGTTTTCCCCAGCCGTTCGCCCCAGTAGGGCGCCAGGGCACAATGCGCCGAACCCGTCACCGGGTCTTCCGGGATACCGGCTTGGGGGGCAAAAAAGCGGGAGACAAAATCCACCCCCCGCCCCGGGGCAGTCACAATCACTCCCAAACAGTCCAGTCGGCTGAGGCGAGCGTAATCCGGTTGCAGGGTTTGCACGTCGGTCGGGTCGCCCACTACCGCCAAAATATCCCTAGGGGTGCGCCAAACCTGCTCAGGGGTGCGTCCCAACCCAGCGATCAAATCCGCCGTCGGTTCAGCGGGGGTGACCGGCCAGCGGGGAAAGTCCAATTCCCACAAATCCCCGTGCTTACGAACGACTAGGGCTTCCTGGCGGCTCTGGAACCGCACCAGGGCACAACCGGGTGCCACAAATGTCCCCACCACGTAGGCCGCCGCCAAAGTCGCATGGCCGCACAAATCCACCTCTTGAGTGGGGGTAAACCAACGGATGTGGTAACCTCCCGTCCCATCCGGCCAGAGAAATGCCGTCTCCGATAGTTGATTTTCCTGGGCAATCGCCTGACATAGGGCAGGGGGTAAGGGTGCCGCCAAGGGACACACAGCAGCGGGATTGCCCCCGAATAGATTTTGGGTAAAGGCATCCACCTGGTACAGTAAGATAGAGGAATACATGGATAAAATCCTTGCGTAATGGCTCAATAGGTAACCGAACATTGAAAAAGTCCAGGTTATACTGATTAGACTACATCCCCCGCATCGGCAAAACCCTATGGATTTCAGCATTCAACAAGGTCTGGGACGCTATCAACAGGTGGATTACCATGCCATCTTGGGCGTGCCCTTGGATGCGGGTCCCCAGGATATTCGCCGCCGGTATATGCGGGTCGCCCGCACGCTGCACCCAGACACCACGGGTCATTTGAGTGACCAAGACCGGCACTTGGCAGCGCAGATTTTGTCCCGCTTGGTGAATCCGGCCTACGAAAAACTATTCAACGATAAGGTGCGGGCGGAGCATAATTTAATCCTAAAAATGATCGGGCAACGGGTGGCACAGGATACGCTCCCGTTTGAAACCGAAGCGGCCAATTTGCTGTTGCGCCAATCCGACCCGGAAACCTACTACCGAGAAACCCTAGAACAACTGCACCAACGGCAATTTGCGGTGCCCCGTCAGACGATGCAGGCCATTAACGAGATTAGCGAATTAAATCTGGCCATGTTGCGCTGGCAGTATGCGGGGAATACGGTGGCCTTTGTCAATCGCCCTGCCCCGGTACCGCCCCCCGAACCCCCCGTTGGCAGTACCACCGCTCCGCCGCCAACCCCACCCCCCACCGCCCCGGAACCGGCGAAACCCTCCTTTCTGGATCAGTTCTACAATCGAGCCGAGGAACTGACCCGGATGAAAGATTACCCCGGTGCCCTGCGGGAATTGGATGATGCCCTGAAACTGGACAGCGGCGATGCCCGTTGTTTGAGCTTAAAAGGTTATGTCTACCTCCAGACCAACCAATTAAAAATGGCCAAAATTCATTTTGAACGAGCCTTGAAACGGGACAAAAGTAATACCCGCGCCAGCCAAGGGTTAGAGGTGGTGGAGAAAATGCTCGCCAAGCAGGCCAAGGAGAATGAAGCCAAGGCCAGCCCGGAGAAGAAAAAGAGTAAAGGTCTGTTTGGTTTCTTTGGCAAATGACCTTTGCACCGCCGACTGGGAGCCGGGATTTATTGCCCCTGGAGGTGATCCAGAAAACCTGGATTCGGGAGCGGTTGCAGGGGGCTTTTCATCGTTGGGGCTATCAGCGGGTGGTCACCCCCACCCTGGAACGGTTGGATACCCTGGTGGCCGGGGGGCGGGTGCGCCCGGAACGGGTGGTGCAGATTCAAGACCGGGATGGCATTTATGGCCTGCGCCCGGATGTAACGGCTTCGATTGCACGGGTGGCCGCCAGTCGCTGGGGGCAGATGCCCTATCCCCAACGGCTTTATTATGTGGCGAATGTGTTTCGTCCCCATCCCCAACGGGGGCATTGCCAGGAGTCCTTTCAGGTGGGGGTGGAACTGCTGGGCACCGGCGGACTTTTAGCCGATGCGGAGACTTTACGGTTATTGCAGGACGGGTTGACTGCCCTGCAATTGCCCCCTTGGCGGGTAGTTCTGGGGGAAGCGGGATTGGCCCGCTCGTGGATTGAAGGTTTGCCCCCCGTCTGGCAGGCACCGGTGACCGAGGGGCTGATTCGCCTCGACCGGGTGGCTCTGGGGCAACTCCCCGAACCTTGGAGAGAACACGCCCTCGGTTGGCTGGATTTACGAGGGGAACCGCTCGGCGTTTTTCAGCGATTAACGGCCTGGGAACTGACCCCAGCCCAATGGCAGCGGGTGAATCACCTCAAGTCCCTGGTGGAGCTATTACCGGCGGGGTTCCCCCTGGTGTTGGATTTGAGTTTGCTCCAACCCTGGGATTACTACACCGGGATCGTGATGCAGGTGGCCGTGACCCAGGGGCATACGGTGCAACTCGTGGGGCAGGGGGGGCGTTATGACGACCTGATTGGCACCTACCACCCCCAGGGCAAAACCGTGCCGGGGATTGGCTTTTCCCTCAATCTGGAAACCCTGCATCAGCAATTGCTCCCCAGGGGTATCCTGCCCCAGCGGCCTGCCCCCGCCGATTGGGTCGTGATTCCCCAGGGGGAACACGCCTATCGTGCTGCCTTGGATCACGCCCACCATCTGCGGCAACAATACCCCCACCAGCGGGTGGAGTTGGCCACAGAACCGCCCCGGGAACCGCCCCAACAGGGACTGGTCTGGGTGGATGCCACGGGTGCGGTGACCCCTGCGGTGCAGGGATGAACTCCGATGCAGGTACTCAGCTACCGGCAACGGTTTGGCCTATTGATCCTGATCATGAACGGGGTGACGCTGGTGGTGGCCGGGGTGGTGATGCTGATTTTATTTCGAGCCACGGTGCGGGAAAATCTGGAGCGGCTCCGGGAAACCAATACCAGCCAAGCCCGGTTGTTGGAAGAAATTTTTTGGCATACCAAAGATGCCCGCCTCACCTTGGATATTGCCCGGGAAGCCGCCCGGCGGTTTACGGGTTCTGCTCGCACCGGGGAGTATGTGGTGTTGGTGCCGATGCAAGGGGGGGCGGAGTACAAAATTTTCCTGAGTCGTTGGGACGACTCGGAACTGGAACTGGATGTGACGATCAAATCCCGCCGGATGGTGTTACAGGAAGGGGGGCTACTGGCGGCCATGGCTCAGACCCCACCCCGCCAAAATTTGGGAATTGTACGGTTGCGGACCGGTCGGCAAGTCCTGGCCGCCATTGAGCCGGTGCAGGGCTTGAATTGGGTGATCGCCAATCAGATTCATTTGAATGAAGTGCGAGAACCCTTTCTCCAGGCCAGTCTGTACGCCTTGGGGGCGGCGATTGTGGTGAATGTGTTGGGGGCATTTTTATTCCTGCGCATCAGCAATCCGATTGTGCAACGACTAGAACGGCTGAACGAGGAACTAGAAGAGCGGGTCAAGCAACGCACCGCCGAATTGGCCGAGGCCAACGCCCGGATTCAACAACTCAACGCCCAACTGCATTCCGATAATCTGCGCTTGAGTGCGGAATTGGATGTGGCTCGCCAATTGCAAGCCCTCTCCCTGCCCCGGCCAGAGGAATTGGCCCATGCCCCCCACTTGGCGATTAGCGGCGTGATGTACCCGGCGACGGAGGTGGGCGGCGATTATTACGATGTCTATCCCCAGGGGCAGCAGACTTGGCTGAGTATGGGGGATATTACCGGTCATGGCCTAGAAAGTGGCGTGCTGATGCTGATGACCCAGGTGGCGGTGCGTACCCTCCTGACCCACGGGGAACCCTGCGGGGCGAATCTGCTGACCATTCTCAACCAGGTGATTTACGACAGCGTGGAGCGCATGGGCTATGGCCGCACCTTGACCCTTACCCTACTCCACCACGACGGGGGGCAGTTGTGCATCACCGGCCAACACGAGGAGGTGATTATTCTGCGGACGACCGGCGACTGGGAACGGATTGACACCCTGGATTTGGGGTTTCCCCTGGCCTTGGAACGGGATATTCAACCCTACGTCCAACAGCGTATTGTGCAATTGCAACCGGGCGACGGCGGTATTTTATTTACCGACGGCATCACTGAAGCGGAAAACCCCCAGGGCGAACTCTACGGCATCGAACGCCTCTGCCAAATCGCCCAAAGATATTGGGATCAGCCCGTCGAAGCCATCCAGCAGGCGATTATCACCGACGTAAAAACCTACATCGGCACGGGGGAAATTTTGGATGACATGGCCTTGGTGGTATTCAAGTTTCAACCGGACGGGACATATCCCCCCAATCCGGACGCACCCCCAGCGGAATCGTGAAGTGAAACTTGCTCCCCTGGTCTCGCCCCGCCGATTCGGCCCAAATTTGCCCCCCCAACCCGCTGACAATCTGCCGACAAATCGCCAACCCCAACCCCGTCCCCCCCACGGTGCGCCGCAACG
This sequence comes from uncultured Synechococcus sp., assembly GCA_964481635.1. Taxonomy (GTDB): domain Bacteria; phylum Cyanobacteriota; class Cyanobacteriia; order Gloeomargaritales; family Gloeomargaritaceae; genus Gloeomargarita. Next base: position 16,631 of record CAYZTU010000033.1, on the reverse strand, counting down.
CCCCTTCCTCCTGGTAAAACCGGTCAAACACCGCCTGCAACTGGCTGGGTTCGATCCCCCGCCCCGTGTCCGCCACCACCACCTCCAACATCTGCCCCGGTTGCACCTGCGCCCGCACCGTCACCCGGCCTTCCGGGCTGGTAAATTTACAGGCATTGTCCAGCAATTTGACCAACACCTCCACCATCCCCTCCCCGTCGGTACGCAATAGGGGCAAATCCGCCGGTAAATCCACCTGAATCTGGGGCAAACGATCTGCCCGGGAACGCAGGTGCGCCAAGGCCAACTCCACACATTCCGAGAGGGTGATCGCCTCGCTTTCCCACCGCACCCGGCCACTTTCTAGGCGGGAAAGGGTGAGAAAATCCTGGATGAGTTTATGCAAGCGTTCCGCATCGCTCATGGCCGCCCCCAGCATCTCCTGGCGCACCAGGGCGGGCATTTCTGGTTCCGTGGCTAAACTTTCCAAACAGACTTGAATGGTGGAGAGGGGGGTACGCAGTTCGTGGCCGATAATGGCGATGAGATTGGTGCGGGTGCGGTCGAGGGCTTCCAATTGCTGGTTCAATTCCGCCAAACTTTTGTACGCCTGCGCCTGGACTAGCCCCAACCCCACCTGGTTGGCAATCGCCGTCACCAAGGCCAAATCCACCTCCCGCCAGGGGTAGGGAACCTCGCCGCAGTGGTGCAATTCCAGCATCCCCAGCAACATCCCCTGGTGAATAATCGGTGCCATCAACCAGGAACGTACCCGATGCTGTTGGAGTAACATTAACAGTCCATCGTACCCCCGCAATTCCGGGGCAACGGCCACATCGTTCAACCCAATCGCCCGGTCTCGCCCCAGCGCCAGCCCAAACAGGGGATTGGTACTCAAAGGCCAATCCATCCCCTTCAAGGATGGCACCCCCGCCGCCGTGTATTCGTATTCAATGCGGGCGGCTTGGTGGTGGGAGCGGCAGCGGTACAAAATACAGCGACATTCCGCAAAATTCTGACCCAACTCCTGCACAGCGATGGGAAAAATTTGCTCTGGGTTGAGGGTACTACGAATCGCCCCGGTAATTAAATTCACCAGCCGTTGTTGCCGTTCCTGGTCACTGAGGGCGCGGTAGGCTTTGAGAACTTTGTACTGACTGGATTGGAGGTAGGTGACCAGCCGCTCCACAAACGGGCCGGGATGCAAGCCTGCCCCAGGCTGCCCCGATTGCAATTCGTAGCGAGCCACCGCTTGGTTGATTTTGGCGGCCAGCTGGGGTTGATAGCTGAGGATGCGTTCCAGGAGCAGGCGGGCGACCGTTTGACTAATGGTGCGCTCAAACGTCCAGATCCCTTCAAACCGGCGTGCCTGATCCATCAGGGGGGTATCGCTAGGCCTCTCCCGGCACACCAAACAGGCAGCGTAGTGACCGCCCAGCACCACCAGATGCCATTCCTGCGCCAGGGGGTCACTGGGGTCAAAGGGAATGGTCTCGTAGGGTTCACTCACCTGGGCAAAATCCGTCTCCGGGGCGGCCAGGACGTAAATTTGGGAGGTATACTGCGCCAACTGGCGATAGCGGCGGGTTTCCTGCCGGTAGTAGCGTTCCTTTTGAAAATTGGCAATCACCAATGGTTCATCCCCACTCCCCAACACCTGGTCTTCCATGGCGTGGGAGAGCGCCGTCAGCGACGCTTTGAAATAAATCTGGGGTCGCAGATGGGAATGCGCCCGCAACAAATCCTGCAATAGGGAAGGGAAAAGCACCATGCCCGACTGGCGATTGACAGGTGTATTTTTAACAATAGAAGATTTTTACCCCCGCTACCTCCCCCATTGCTAAAAATGAGTATTTCTACCAAGGAAATGGCACAACTGTGCGACTGGTTGCCCGGTTGGTTTGATAACCACGCCCAAGCCCTAGCCGAACCCGCCTGGTATGTGCATTTGTGGCTCTGGCAAAGGGTGATTCCGGGGCGAATACAGGGGCAACCGGCGTTGTTTATCGAGCAGGCCAGTGCCCTCACCCCCACCCAACCCTATCGGCAACGGGTGATGGTTTTAGCCCCCGACCAGGTGCAGTACTACGCCTGCCGAGAACCCGAACGGTGGCGGGGGTGTGGCGCACAACCAGAGCGATTAACAACCTTAACAGAAGCGGATATAACCTTACTGTCTGGCTGTGTTTTGGCGGTGCAGTACGACAATGGGGAATTTCAGGCCAGCCCTGCGCCCGGTTACACCTGTGAATTTGTGTACAACGGCCAGACCCGGCGGGTGGTGTTGGGGTGGCGGGTCAATGCCCAAACATTCACCTGCGATGACAAAGGGATTGACCCCTGCACCGGCCAAGCCCTCTGGGGTGCCCTCATGGGGTCGTACCGCTTCCAGAAACGGGCATGATTGGCTCCTTAGCAGGTCAAGTGGGGGGGGTGACCCAAAGCCAAGCCAAATGGGTTTTGACCCTCACGGTGCAGGGGGTGGGCTGGGAAATGCAGGTGGGGCAACGGTGCGTGCAGGGGTTAACCGTGGGTCAGGCAGCCCAACTGTTTACCCATTTGCAAATCCGGGAGGAACAGCCGGTTTTGTATGGCTTTAGTACACTTCAGGAACGGGATTTGTTTCGGCAGTTGATCCGGGTGAATGGGGTGGGGCCGCAGTTGGCTCTGGCCTTGCTGGACACCCTCACCCCGGTGGATTTGGTGCAGGCGATTGTCACGGGCAATACGGCTTTGCTGAGTCAGACCCCCGGCGTCGGTCAGAAAACCGCCCAGCGTTTAACGTTGGAACTGCGTCAGTCTATGCACCCGTGGCAGGGGGTACTCCCGACCGAAAACTGCCCCGCCACGATGCAAGAGGAAGTGACCCTCACGTTGGGGGCGTTGGGCTACACCAGTGCGGAAATTAGCCACGCCCTGGGGCAACTGACCCAGGATCAGGAATGTCAACAAAGTACGGATGTGGAAGTCTGGATTCGTCGGGCGATTCGGGTGTTGAGTTAGGCTTTTCAGGATCAAAATCAGTCTCCTATCGTGTTAGAATAAGATTCAGGCACAGCTTGTGAATAATACCTAGATTAAATGCAAGATATTCAGGAAAGAACAGCTTTACTTAAGAAAGATGTCTCAGATGAAAGAAAGAGGCTTTCATCCGATAGGCTTGATATTTCTTTTGGTGAGTTGATAAATCTGTACAAAAACAACGAATTGATTATTAGACCAGAATATCAAAGGCTATTCCGATGGTCAGAGATACAAAAAACTGCGCTGATAGAATCTATTCTGCTCTCAATTCCAATTCCACCAATTTTTGTGGCTGAAGATAAAGATGGTATATGGGAGTTGGTTGATGGCCTACAACGTGTCTCTACTTTCATAAGTTTTTTTGGTGAGTTAAAAGATGATGGTTGGCAAATTCAACAACTAGATGAAGATAGTAATTTGTTGACTGAAGGGGAAGAAAGTGAAATTTTTGAAGGTGACGAAGAATCTGAAGAAAACAATGAATATTTAATAGAAAATGGACAAAGTAGCCGATTGAATAAGTGGACTTTGGAAGAGGGGGGACTGATTAAAAGTCTAAGAGGATTTAATATTGATACTCTTCCAAATGAGCTGAAAGTAAATCTTAAAAGAGCTGTTTGTAGGGTTGAAATTTTGAGAGGTGAAAGTAATACTTCAATGAAATACGAACTGTTTAAGCGGCTTAATTCAGGTGGATCAAAATTAACTCCACAGGAAATAAGGAATGCAATTTATCGAGGTGTAGATTCTAGGCTTAACGAGCTTTTATTAAAAATTAGTCAGAGCCAAGTTTTCAGAAATCTTACCCAATTAAATCGTACAAAACTCAACGAACTGTATGATCAAGAACTGGTTCTTAGATTTTTTGCTTTTTATAGAAATGTAGAAAATGTTGATGAAAATATGGAGAAATTCTTGAACAGATTTATGGAACAGACTGTTCAAAATGTAAACTTTGAATACGATGCTTATGAATCTCTAATAATGAGAGTTCTGAACTTGGTTAACCAATTAGAAGATTGTAATATATTCAAAAAGCGTGGAAACTTCGTTCCTGCTTACTTTGAAGGCGTATTAATCGGAGTTGCTCAAAACATTAATCATTATATTGGAAATCTTGAATTTTTAAAAGAAAAAATAACACAATTAAAAAATGATGAAATCTTCAAAGAATACTCAGGAAGTGCTTCCAATAGTAGCAGTCGAATTAAAAATCGCCTCGCTAGAGTGGATCTAATTTTTAGCCAGTAAAATCAGCAATAATCTATGAATACTTTTGATGAATCACTGCTAGGGATCATTGAAGAAAGACAATCTGTTCTTTTTGAAATTGAGAGAGTAATTTTCACTAGAAGATACACTTTATCCGCAAAACATAAAGACATTTTTTCGACCCAGTCAATATCAATGATCTATTCAATATGGGAAGGCTTTGTACAACAATCTTTTAATCTCTACATTGATGAACTTAATAATGTTGATAGCGATTTCTATGAATTTTGCGATGGAATAGTTATTCATCACATGGAAAGCACCTTCAAACAATTTAAGCAATATCCTATAAAGGACAACAAAAAAATAAAATTTTTCACTTCGCTCAAAGCATTTCATATTAGTAGTAATTATTCTATTAAAAGAACTGTAAATACTGAAAATAATGTTGGCTTTGATGTCTTAAATAAGTTACTCAAATGTTTTGCACTTGAACAATTTCCAGAACATTGGGAAGATTATTCACATCCAAATCCTAATTTAATAGATTCCTTGGAACTGTTTCTACGATTACGTAATACTGTGGCTCATGGAGGTGATTTAGCATTAGAAGATAGGGTAAATCAAGAAGTTTATATCAGATTCAAAAAGTTAGTGATAGATTTAATGTATGCAATTCGATTAAAGATGTTATCTGGCCTGAATAATCAAACATTTAAAAAACTGTGAATATTTCAAGCAAAATATTCCAAGTATATTGATTGAGAATAAAAATTAAGTCTATCCATTATTTTCATTAAAACTGTAAAAATAATTGCCATCCCGAAACGGGTGTTCCCCGGTGGTGTGGCGAATTAACCCCAATTTGGATAACTCTTCCCCCACCTGGATGGCCTGTTTGCGGGGGAATCCTTGGGTACGCATCAGCCATTCCACCGCTTCGGCTCCGGTGAAACATTGGGGATAGCGGCGGAATTGGTACCAGCGGTCCTGCACCGGTAATTGCGCCACCATCGTTTGAAAAATCACTTCTAAATCTAAACCGGGAGCATCCGTAGTGGGGGTCGCCGTGGGGCTGGGCATCGGGGTCGCTGGGGTGGTAAAGCGATAAAACGTATTCCCTTCTTGAAAATCACCGCCGGGAGCATCCAGCCGTTGGATATGCCCCGCCGTCAGCAAATCCTGTCCCAATTCCAGGGCTTGTTTGCGGGTGAGTCCTTGGGTACGCATCAGCCATTCCACCGCCTCACTGCCCACAAAGGACTGGGGGTAGGTTTGAAATTGGTAGCGGCGGTCTTTCACCTCAATGCCGGTCTGGAATGTCTGCGCTAGGGACAACAGGGCAGGTTGCTCCGGGCGGGGTGCCGGGGCACGGGGCGGCGGCGGGGGTGCCATCACTTTGGGCTGCCCCGGTTCATGCCAGAGGACATAACCCGTGGGCGTATCCACCAAGACACAGGCCAGACCAGCGGCTTGGTAGGGCGCAATCACGGGCGCATAATTTTCCCCCTTGGGAATCAAAGAGCCTTTGACCAGCACCTGCTCCGCCAGCACAACCCCTCCCATCTGGCTGGCCGCTGGGGTGCGCTGAATACTCCGCCAAAATTCCACTTCCGCTAAGATAATGGGTTGCATCGGGGGATGGGGCAATTCGGGTGGTCAAATAAGTTTTGGTATTGTACCCTTGATTATCTCTACAAATGTATCACTGTGTATCAGAATCCGCATCAAAATTGGCGACATTTCCAGCGATGACGGGTACGGTTTATCTGGTGGGGGCGGGTCCGGGCGACCCCGGTTTGTTGACGCTCAAGGGCAAAACCCTGTTGGAATTGGCCGGGGTGGTGATTTACGATGCCCTGGTGAGTCCGCCCATTCTGGCGATGATCAACCCCCAGGCGGAACGGATTTTTGTGGGCAAGTATCGGGGCTGGCACAGTTTGCCCCAGGCGGAGATTACGGCATTACTCATCGCCAAAGCCCAGGAGTATGAAACTGTGGTGCGCCTTAAAGCGGGTGACCCCTTTATCTTTGGGCGGGGCGGGGAGGAGGTGAGCGGGTTGCGGCGGGCGGGGATTGCCGTGGCGGTGGTGCCGGGAATCAGTGCCGGGTTGGCGATGGGGTTTCCCCTTACCCAGCGGCAGGTGAGTTCCAGCGTGGTGCTGGTCACGGGGCATGAGGCGGGGGAAAAATCCCAGGACTCGGTGGATTGGCTCCGATTAGCCCAGGGAACGGACACCCTCGTGATTTACATGGGGATGCACCGTTTGGCCGAAATTACGGGGGCTATGATGGCAGGGGGGCGCAGGGGGGAAACGCCGGTTTGTGTGGTGCAGTGGGGCACTTGGCCGCAGGAACGGCGTTTGTACGCTACCTTAGCAACCGTGAATGATCTCGTTGCCCAGGCTGGCTTTACGGCACCGGCGATGGTGGTGGTGGGTGAGGTGGTGGACTGGGAGCGAGTATGATGGGAGCAATCGGGTCACGTGGGGGTGACAAGGATGGAATTTCTAGTGATTGCGGTGATTGGGGTGATTATTATCGCCACCGCCATTCGCAACTTATATTACATTTGCCAACCAAATGAGGTCTTGATTTTTGCGGGCAGTACCCGGTGGGTGCAATCCCTGCAACGCCGGGTGGGTTATCGTTTGGTGAAAGGCGGAAGCAGTTTGCGGGTGCCCCTGTTTGAGCGGGTATTGCGTTTGGATTTGACCAATTCCATTATTGAATTGAAGGTTTCTGGTGCCTACTCCAAAGGCGGCATTCCCCTCAAAGTCGAAGGGGTGGCGAACATCAAGATTGCCGGGGAAGAGCCGGTGATCCACAATGCCATCGAGCGGTTGTTGGGTAAAAATCGGGAAGAAATTAAGCGTATTGCCAAGGAAACCTTAGAGGGCAATTTGCGGGGGGTTTTAGCCAGCCTCACCCCCCAACAGGTGAATGAGGATAAATTGGCGTTTGTCCGCAGTTTACAGGACGAAGCGGAGGAAGACCTGGGGAAATTGGGCTTGGTTTTAGATACCCTACAAATTCAGAATATCTCCGACGATGTGGGTTACTTGGACTCCCTGGGGCGCAAACAACGGGCGGATTTGCTGCGGGATGCTCGGATCGCCGAAGCCGCAGCCCAGTCCCAATCGGCGATGCAAGCGGCGGAAAATGCCCGGTTAACGGTCTTTGCCCAGATTGATTCGGAAATGCAAATTGTCCATGCGGAAGCCCAACGGCGGATTCGAGATACGGTCACTCGCCGGGAAGCCCTGATTGCGGAAACCCAGGCGGATGTGGGTTCTAAACTCGCTCGTACCCAGGCGGATTTGGCGGTACAACGGGAGCGAATTATCCAGGTGCGCCAACAACTCCAGGCCGATGTGGTGGCTCCCGCCGAAGCCCAATGCGCTGGCGGCACCGAGTCGGCTAAGGCCAACGCCGCCCAAATTATTGAAGACGGGAAAGCCTTGGTGGAGGGGATGCACCAACTGGCGGCCTCCTGGCAAAAGGCAGGTCCCCATGCCCGTGAGATTTTCCTACTCCAGAAGCTAGAACCCCTACTGCAAGCCCTAGCGGCCACTGTCCCGCAGGTCAAGGTACAACAGGTGACGGTTTTGGATCAAGCCTCGCCGGTGTTGGGAACGGTCACGTTTTTGGAGCAAGTCCGGGCGGCCACGGGGATTGACCTGAAGCAGTTATTGCCCCAAAAACCTCCTACCCCCCCATCCTCCGGGGGCAACTGACCCTGCTATACTTTGGGGCGAAGCATCAACTGCACGGATTCAGGTGGGCGGCTTGGACGCATACCACTGGCTGACGGAAGCCTTGGCTACCCTCGAACGTGCCCATTGGAAGCGGAGCCTGAAGCAGGTCACCAGCCGCTCTGGGGCAATGGTGGAAATCGGGGCACACAATGTCCTCAACTTCGCCAGTAATGATTACCTGGGGCTGGCGAGTGACCCCCGCTTGGTACAGGCGGCCACCCGTGCCATGGAGGACTACGGGGTGGGGGCGACCGGTTCCCGCTGGTTGAGCGGCCATCGGGCGTTGCATCGTAAGTTGGAAATTGGCCTCGCCCGCTGGAAACGCACCGAAGAAGCTCTGGTGTTTAGCAGTGGTTATGGGGCGTGTTTGGGGACGGTGATGGCTCTGGTGGGTCGCCCGGATGTGATTGTCCAAGATGAGTACAACCACAACTGCCTGCAACAGGGAGCCAAGCTGAGCCAAGCCCTGACGTACAGCTATAAACACAACAATATACAGCATTTGCAAGAATTGCTTCAGGTACATCGTGCCCAGCACCGGCGTTGTTTAATTGCCACGGAAACCCTCTTCAGTATGGATGGGGATTGTTGTCCCTTACCAGAAATTTTAGACTTGGCTCAGCAGTACAATAGCATGGTCTTGGTGGATGAAGCCCACGCCAACGGGGTGTTTGGCCAGAACGGGGCGGGTTGGGTGCAGGCGACAAATTGCCAGGGGCGGCCTTTGATCCAAGTTGGTAATCTCAGCAAAGCCCTGGGGAGCATGGGGGGCTACGTGGCCGGTAGCAGTGCCTTAGTCGAATACCTACGCCACCGGGCACCCACCTGGATTTATAGCACCGGGTTATCCATACCCGATACGGCGGCAGCGGCGATGGCGGTGGCGATTGTCCAGGGGGAACCCCAGCGGCAAGAACGATTGTGGGGGAATATTCACGACCTGCGAGAACGCCTCACCCAGGCGGGTTTACCCCTGCTTTCGCCAGTTGCCTCCCCGATTATTTGCCTGCCCCTGCGGGATGCGGCCACCGCCCAGGAATTAGAACCCCAATTGTTAGCGGCGGGGGTGTTTGCCGCCGTCGTGCGTCCCCCCACGGTGCCCAGCAGTCGCCTGCGTCTATCGGCGATGGCGACCCATACCCCCCACCATATCCAGGAATTGGTGGCAATTTTGAGTGACTTTCGGGGCTGTTATGATGACGGCTGAATCCGGCTATACCCTGCCCGTGTTTGCCTGTGCCAGTGCGGTGGCGGCTTTACATTATCTGCTCACGGGGGAGGTATTAGCCTCGGTCATGTTGGATTTACTCGAACCCCCGACCCCGGCGGCAATCCCCATTGAGCAGGTGGTGCCCTTACCGGGCGGGTGGGTGGTGGCGGTCACCCGTTCCCAACCGGGGGACAATCTGGATTTGACCCGAGATACACCGGTATGGGCGGTGCTGTCCTGGGCAGAGGATGAGAGCAACCATCATGAAAATAGTACAAACGAATTACTTACGATCACTGGCGGTTTTGGGGTGGGCTGGCAAAAGGAAACGGGGCAAGCGGCCATTTATCAGTACGCCCAACGGTTATTGCGCCATCATTTGCGACCCGGTCGCCCCCTAAGGGTAGAAATTATCCTGCCCCAGGGGCGAGAATTAGCTCAACGCACCGCCAATGCCGCCTTCGGGGTGGTGGAGGGGTTGGCTCTGTTGGGCACCAGTGGTATCGCCCACCCCTTAAGTGCCCCGGAGCAGTTGGAAGTTTTTCGCCAGGAATTGCGCCAGAAAGCCCCCCAGGGGGAATTGGTCTTTTGTATTGGCGAAAATGGCCTGGATTTGGCCCACTCCTGGGGTATTCCTGAGCATGGCTTAGTTAAAACCGGGAATTGGCTAGGACCTTTATTGGTGGAAGCATCGTTTTTACAAATTAAAGCGATTATCCTGCTGGGGTATCACGGTAAACTCCTCAAACTGGCGGGGGGCATTTTTCACACCCACCACCATCTCGCCGATGCCCGGTTAGAAATTCTCACCGCCTGTGGCCTGCGCTCCGGGCTACCCCTGCCCGTATTACAAAAACTGTTGACCCAGCCCACGGTGGATGCGGCCCTGACCTATCTCCAGCAGGTGCAACCGCTCAAGATACGAACATTGTATGAAGTGATTTTGGCACAAATTCAGCAGCGTACCCAGCAGTACATCCATGCCCACGGGGGCAGTCCGATGGCTTTGGAAGTGGTGTTGTTCAACCGCCAGCGGCAGGTGGTTGCCCAAACCCCGGGGGCGAAAAACCGCCTTGCGCCATGGCTGGGCAACGCTCTGCGCTAAAATCCTCAGTATTCTAAATGCGAGGGCTATCCATGACCAAGACCGTCGCCGAGGTGATGACCGCTGACCCGGTGGTGACCTACCCTACGACCCCGATTGAGGAGGCGATTCACATCCTGGGGGAACGCAAGTTCAGCGGCCTGCCGGTGGTCAACGAACGGCATCAACTGGTGGGGGTGTTGTCCAATCAGGATATTCTGCAACGCCAGGAGGGGGTGCGCCCGCCGGTATTTTTTTGGTTTATGGATGCGGTGATTTGGCTGGAAAATCCCCACCATTACCGCCAGGAACTGCACAAGGTCTTGGGTGCCACCGTCGGGGATGTGATGACCGCCGAACCCATCAGCATCCGCCCGGAAGAACCGATTACCGTGGCCGCCCACAAAATGCACCTGCACCGGATTCGCCGTCTGCCCGTGGTGAATTCGGAAAATCGGGTGGTGGGCATCCTCACCCGGGGGGATATTGTGCGGAGTATTGCCCTGGAAACGGTGCTAGAGTGATGACAAAAGCCAGCGTTAGCCATTACAATCAGACCCATTCGTTCTGGGTTGATTTAACCTAGGTACATCCTCGTTTAATGTTCCGTGTTTCATACTCAGTATGGTTCGTTCCCATTGATTTAAGGCGGGGAATTTATGTGCGGAATTGTGGGCTATGTGGGGTTACAAGCGGCCAATTCCATTTTGATGGAAGGCTTGCGCCGCCTGGAATACCGGGGGTATGACTCCGCTGGAATTGCTTGGCAAAGTGACGGGGAAATTCACATCCTGCGGGCTCCGGGAAAATTGCACAATCTGCAAGCCCGTCTCCCGGCCACCACCAGCCATATCGGCATTGGGCATACCCGCTGGGCGACCCACGGCAAACCGGAAGAGCGCAACGCCCATCCCCATGTAGATAATCAACACCGGGTCGCTGTTGTCCAAAATGGCATTATCGAAAACTACCGCCCCCTGCGGGATGAACTCACCGCCCAAGGGTGTGTTTTTACCTCGGATACGGATACGGAGGTGATCCCCCATCTGTTGGCTCGGTATTTACAAAATAATCACCCATTTTTGGAGGCCATGCGTTTAACGGTTGCCCAGTTGGAGGGAGCCTTTGCCATTGCCGCCATTGCCACCGATGCCCCGGATGAAATTGTCATCGCCCGTCAGCACGCACCTTTGGTGGTGGGGTTGGGGCAGGGGGAATTGTTTTGCGCCTCGGATACCACGGCGTTGATTAACCACACCCAGGCATTTTTGAGCTTAGAAAATGGGGAATTAGCCCGCCTCACGCCCCTGGGGGTAGAACTCTACACCTTTGCCGGGGAACGGGTGCGTCGCTATCCCGAACGGCTCACCTGGAGTCCGGTACTGGTGGAAAAGGGGGGGTTCAAGCATTATATGCTCAAGGAAATCCACGACCAGCCGGGGGTGTTGCGCCAGGGGTTGGAGTCCCATTTACTCGATGCCCAGATTGCCCTCGGTCCGGTGCAGGAATTGTACCCCCAGTTGGAACACATCCAGATTGTGGCCTGTGGCACCAGTTGGCACGCCAGTTTGGTGGGGAAATACATTTTGGAGCAGGTGGCGCAGGTGCCCACCACGGTTCACTATGCGTCGGAATTTCGCTATGCCCCGCCGCCCACCCGTCCCCACACCCTCACCATCGGGGTCACCCAATCCGGGGAAACGGCGGATACACTCGCTGCTCTCACCCTCGCCGCCAGCCACCAATTGACCGCTACGCCTTGGTTGCTGGGGATTACCAACCGGCCTGAGAGTAGCTTGGGTCGCTTGGTGCCCTACGTGATTGACACCCGGGCGGGGATTGAAATTGGGGTAGCGGCGACTAAAACCTTTGTTGCCCAGGTGGTCGCCTTTTATTTGCTGGCCTTTGATCTCGCCTACCAACGGCAAATGATCAGCCAGGAAAAGCTGGAATTGGTTCTGGCCAATTTGCAAAAAATTCCCAACCAACTGGAGTGGATTTTAGAAACCCAAACCCCAGCAATTGAACAACTGGCTTATCAATTTCAAGAAGTGCAACACGTGATCTATCTGGGGCGGGGCATCAATTTCCCTATTGCCTTAGAAGGGGCATTGAAACTTAAAGAAATTAGCTATATTCATGCCGAAGGTTATCCCGCTGGGGAGATGAAACACGGGCCAATTGCGTTATTAGATAAAGGGGTGCCGGTGATTGCGATTGCCACGCCAGGAACGGTGTACGATAAAGTTCTGAGTAATGTACAGGAAGCCCGGGCGAGGGAGGCGTATTTAATTGGGGTAGGTTCAGCCGCCAATAGTGAAATTCCCGATTTGTTTCATGTGAATTTAACAGTGCCGGAAGTACCGGAATTGCTCTCACCCTTAGTTACCGTTGTACCTTTGCAATTGCTTGCTTATTATATCGCTGCCCATCGGGGGTTGGATGTAGATCAGCCCCGCAATCTCGCTAAATCGGTCACAGTGGAATAGTTGAGAATGATACAATCTTTTGTTGTTGTATGCGGAAAATAAAGTTGTATACTGGAAAATAAAGTCGTATACTAGTGTCAAGGGTTTTCGTAAGTTCCTCCGTCGTTGATGTATACAGAAAATAAAGTTGTATACTAAGTACATTCAAGCAACTAAGGGAGAGGGTAGGACTCTCTCAGGATGAGTTGTCTAGGCAGATTGGAGTGACGGGTAAGACCGTGAGTAACTGGGAACTTGGGATCAGCCAGTTTGACCGTTCCACAAATGAAAGTGCTCTGTAAGGCTCTTGGCGTTACTCTGGATGAACTCCCTAATGATTTCAGTTCGGAACGATGAGTAATGGGACTAACTATTCACTGCCTCAGTCAGATGAACTTGATATATCCACATTGGCTCGTATTTTCAGTGACACAACTAATTCTTACAAGTTTCTATTTTTCCTAAGCCTTATTCACTTGCTGGAGAAAAACCAATTTGCTCAAGATCCGCTTGATCTTAAAGATGTTTTGACTGGAATGCTGCTAACTGCCTGGTATCCTCACTCTGTTTTCCGGCTCTCTTTTGGATCTCAAGATATGATTGCTAGAGAACTGGATGCAATGACATTTCAGATTGACAAACCTTTAGCGAGAGTTTCCAAAAGTGATCAGGAGAAGATAAGAGGATTGATTTCATCGTGTACTCTTAGCTCAACAACTATAGACTTACTGAAGTATGTACCTTATAGGCTAATCAGACCTTTCTTTTCTGACTTGTTAAGAGGACTTAAAGATCAGCAAGTTAACCAAAGAATAAGGGATCTCGCTGAACAAGAGTTTGATAATCGCAAGCCATTCTATAAATTTAGTCAGATGGGAAATATCATTTTCTTGCATCCTTTGTGGATTGAATACCTTCAAGTCAATTTCTCAATTATCCGAGGATGGGCAGCATGGGAGTTTCTTCAATATATGCAGCGCAGAAATCCAAGCGTACCAGCCGTTGCTAGCAAAATATTCCCACCTCTTGAACGAGAGTCAATGTCTCAGCAGACTAATTTCTGGAAACTTGTTATTACTCAATCTGATGATCTCCGCTGCATTTATTCAGATCAGATAATTCAAGAAGATTTCTCTTTAGATCACTATCTGCCTTGGACTTTTTTAGCCCATAATCAATTATGGAACTTGATCCCTATTCCCAAATCTGTCAACTCATCGAAGTCAAATAAAGTGCCAAGTGATATTTACTTTGATAAGTTTATTCAGGTACAACATTTTGGCCTGACTGTTGCAGACAAGTATATTAGGGGATACAAGTGGGCTGAACCATACATTCTAGATTTAGGTTTTTCAAGCAAAGATGAGTTGTTGGTTTTAGGCAATCTTAGCAGACAATATAATCTCAAGGTTAAACCTCTTGTTGCCTTAGCAATCAGTCAAGGCTTTGAGGGGGGGTGGATTTATCAGCCCACAGAAATATAACAATCCGATTTGATTGCAGAACGTTAACGGCAAGCTTGATATAATATGTAGATAGGGACTCTTGTGGAGTAGAGAAAGATGAGAGTTCAGTATATCTGAGAAAAATCTACTTGGGATTAGGAGGTAAAATAATGACCACAACATCAACGATTTTGGCAACCAACAAAATCAAGGAAATTATTTTCCTTGTTGAAGAAGATGGTGAAGGTGGCTATCTTGCTACAGCTTTGGGTGAGTCTATCTTCACTCAAGCAGAACATCTGGATTCTCTAAAAATGATGATCAAAGATGCCATAGAGTGCCATTTTATCCAGCCCGAAGAACGCCCTCAAATTATTCGTTTACATATTGTTCGGAATGAGGTTTTTAGTTTATGAAACTCCCTCGCAATATCACAGGTGAGGCATTAGCGAATAAGCTTAATCAATTAGAATATGAAATTGTACGACAAACAGGTAGTCATATCCGTCTAACAACCCAGAAATATGGAGAACACCACATTACCATCCCAAATCATTCACCACTTAAGACAGGAACACTCAACGCTATTCTAAAAGATATTGCAAAACATTTCAAATTAAACCGTGATGACTTGCTGAAACAATTATTTGATTAGTAAATTATTTTCCGGTTCACAACTTTATTTTGGACATCTCTATTTATTTGCATCAGCAGAAAATTATCTCGCTGGAATGCCCATACTCTGGAGAACTAGAGACGAATCTAGACCCCTGCGACTGTTATTTTTGAATAAATAGAGGTTCCCTAAAACAGCTTTTTGCTCACCTTGAACAAGCCAAAATTAAACCCACCGAACTTATTTTTTCTACCCCCGTGGGAACCTATGAAAGCTACTACTATTGTTTGACCCATATCGCCAGTGAAGCGGGCTACCCCAAAGTTCATTTTATCGACGAATCCACCGCCGCCGCCCTAGGTTACGGGATTCAAAAACCCGGCCAACTGATTTTAGTCATTGATTTGGGGGGCGGGACGCTCGATTTATCCCTGGTCAGGATTCTCAAGCCCGAACCGCACCAAAGCATTTACCAGGGCGAAGTCTTAGCCAAAACCGACCGAGCCTATGGTTGTGGTGGTTTGGATATTGACCGCTGGATTGCCGAGGATTGTCTGAAAAAATATCAGCGCACCCGGCGAGACATCGGGGAAGCGGCATGGCAAAATTTATTGATGATTAGTGAAAAGGTAAAAATTCGCCTATCCCAGTATGAAATTGCCCAGGAAAGTTTTCTGGACGAAACCACCTTTGAAACCTGGGAAATCAGCTTAAATCGCCAAGACCTAGAGACCATCCTGGAAGCGAACGGTTTTTTGCGATTATTGCGGGAAGCGATTGATGAGATTTTAGAAATAGCCTACGGCAAAGGCATTAGCAAAAAAGTAATTCACGATATTCTGCTGGTGGGGGGGTCGAGTTTAATTCCAGCGGTACAGTCCCAAATATTTTCCCAATTTGGCCGGGAGCGAGTTCATTGCCACAAACCATTTGAAGCCGTGGCGCACGGTGCCCTAACCCTCACCCAGTTTCAAGCCATCAACGACCATTTACGCCACACCTACGCCCTTCGCCACCACAATCCCTACACCAAAAGTAACGAATACTACCCGCTTTTCCAAAGTGGAAGTTCCTACCCATCCACCACACCCCCTCTGTACCTACAAGCCAATCAAACCGGACAATTACAGATTCAACTTGTTATCGGTGAATACACACCTTTGGGAGCGACAGAAGTTTATTACGACGAACAGGGGATGCTTCAGACCCGGAGCAGTGATGCCGATTCCAGTTTCCGGCCACTGGGTTCCCAAAATACGATTCAGTTTCCCTTAAATCCCCCTGGTATTCAGAATGAAGACCGCCTGAGCGTGAGCTTTGCCATTGATGCCGGACGCACCCTCAAAGTTGATGTTTTCGACCTAAAAAAACAAACTTTTCTCCTGAAGCAACAGGTGGTGGGACGCTTACAGTAGGGAATCCCTATTTATAGGCTACCCCACACAAGATATTGTCACAGACCGACATACAGATACTTCAGTAAGTGCAATACCTTTTGTATTTAATATAATCGCTGGGGAAAAACCTAAAGACATTATTAGATTTATATTGGCAATAATGTGTTTGCAGTAATATAGTTTCAGCCTAAGATTATTGGCTTTCCCCATGGATCTGATTACTAGGTTTGCTCTGGCTAGCGATAAACCTCGTTGGTGGATTGGATTATCTCTTCCCTTCGCTATTGCTATGACTGCAATTACAGCATTAGTACCAGGGTTACCTACAAGAGAAATTTATAGAAGTTATTTTGTTGATATGTTGCCGAGGGTTCAAACTGTTGATTTTAATCTCTGCGGGTCAATTCCCCGCCGCTCTGCGGCGTAAAATGCAGAGAT
>CAYZTU010000032.1:0-31362 GCA_964481635.1 uncultured Synechococcus sp. | reverse complement strand
CATTTATGACGCGGTACGCCAAGGATTTGCAACTTGACCAACGGATTTTAGATTTTTTTGAAAAAATCCTAGCGGGTGATCGCCAGCGAGGCTCGCAAATTGAACCCCCCTTTCTCTACGAACCCTACCTACGCCAGTCCGGGGAGAAACTACCCCGTATTTTTGGTCGTCCCGTTTTCCGCATCGGTGACAGTGTGTTTAACGGGCATCCCAAGGTGGGAAATGGCCTTGGCTCCCATCTGGGCATTGTTGGTAAACTTCATGATGTGATTTTGGCATTCAGTTAAGGGCACCTCTATTGATTGCAACCAGCAGAAAACCATCCCGCTGGAATGCTCATATCACGGAGAACCAAGGACGGGGGCTGCGCCCCTGCGACCGCTATTTTTGGATTAATAGAGCTTCTCTTAAATAAAAAAAACACCCCCCAGTCAGGCCAGGGGATGTTTCCGGGGTTTGGCCTAGTTTTTGTACTTCACGGAACACCCGTAGGGCTGGGTGGTATTGGTGCTAACCTTTTGACCCGCCATCACCTGTCCAAGGGCAGTACGGACGTAGTTATTGGCCTTGGTGACATCTTGATTGGCCAAACTAGGCGCATCATCAATCGCTCCCATGTACTGCAATTGACCGGCTTTATCAATCACAAACATATGGGGTGTTGTCCGGGCACCGTACATTTTGCCTAAGGTACCATCCGGGTCGAGTAATACCGCCGTTGGCGTGGCCTTTTGATCTTTCACCACCCCATTGGCCTGGTCAGCGGTGACAAAACCCTGTTGCCCCGGTGCGGAGGACACCACAGAGAACCACACCACTCCCTTGGCCTTGGCTTCCTGTTGGAGCTTTTGCATATTGCCCGTGCTGTAGTGCTTGACCACAAAGGGGCATTCGTGGTTTGTCCATTCCAAAACCACCACCTTGCCCTGGTAATCACTCAGGCGCACGGTCTGACCGGTACTGGTCTTGGCGGTAAAAGCGGGAGCGGGACTCCCCACCCGCACGGCGGCGGACGTATTAACATTTAATGTACTTATACCCACCCCAGCTACAACCACGGCGGCGGTAGCGGGAATCAGCCAAGGGAAACGAGCCATGATCAACCTCCTAGTTGAGACGACAACAAAGCCGTGACCTGGGTCGGGCTGAGCCGACTCGGCCACACCACCGGGGGCTGATTTTCCCCCGGATACAGGACATACAGGGGCACACCACTGCGGCCAAACCCCTGTAAAACTTGGGTAATCTCGGGATTTTGCCGTGTCCAGTCCGCCTTGAGTAAGGCAATCCCCCGCTCGTTGAACGCCTGTTGTACCTCCGAGCGACTGAAGACCAAGCGTTCATTCACCTGGCAGGTCACACACCAGGCCGCCGTGAAATTCACAAATACGGGTTGCCCTTGCTGGCGTAGCTCCCGCAACCGGCTGGCCGTAAACGGTTCCCAATTTGCCGCTGGAGTGCTGGCGGTGGCTGTACTGACAACATTATTACCACTGGGCAACCACCCCGGCAGGGTCAGACAGATACCGAGGATTAACAACGTACTAAAAATACCCAGCCGCCGCCAACCGGGATGCTCTTGCCCATAACCGTACACCCAAGCCGCCAACCCCAACAGCACCAGCCCCGTCAACCCCACCGCCAAGCCATCGGTGCCCGTTTGCAAGGTCAACACCCACAGCAACCAAGCCGCCGCCCCGTAGAGGGGAAAGGCCAACAGGCGTTGCAGGGTGTGCATCCACGCCCCCGGTTTCGGCAACCACCGTCGCCACGCCGGGACAAAACACAAACCCACGTAGGGCAGGGCAAACCCCACCCCCAAGCTGATAAATACCGCCAGAGCCGCCCCCACCGGTAGGGTCAAGGCCGCCCCAATCGCCGTGGCCATGAAGGGAGCCGTGCAGGGGGTCGCCGCCACCGTGGCCAGCACCCCGGTAAAAAATTCCCCCGTATAACCCGGTCGTTCCGTCAAACCTTGCCCCACGCCCACGCCGCCTGCCCCTACGCTAAAGACCCCAGAGAGATTCAAGGCCACTGCAAACAGGACATACAGCAACAGCAATACCATCCCCGGCGACTGCAACTGGAAGCCCCAGCCTAACTGTTGTCCGACTCCCCGCAGCATTAACAACCCACCGGCCAGAGCCACAAAACTCACCAGCACCCCCGCCCCATAGCTCAAACCACTCAAGCGCACCTGGCGGGGGGATTGCCGCACCTTATCCGCCAGTTGGAGCGTTTTCAGGGACAAAATGGGCAGGACACAGGGCATAACATTGAGCACCAAGCCGCCCAAAAAGCCCAGCCCCAAAATCTGTCCCAGATTGCCCATTTCCTCCTGGGTCGGCAAGGTACCCGGTTGCGCCTGAATGGTGTAAGCATCAGTCCCCTGCCCCGTGGTCAGCACCACCACCCCACTCACCGTGGTTAAATTCTCCTGGTAACCCCGTGCCACGGTTAATGCTGTCTGTTGACCCGTCACCTGCACCTGTTGGGGCGACGCATTGGTAATCACCCCATCATCCAACGGGAAAAATACCGCCTCCCGCACCCCGCCCACCGGCAAACTCAGGGTCAGATTTTCCCCCTGCACCCCATAGACCACCGGCCAAGGCGCAGGTCGGGGAAGTTTTTGGCGCACCTGGGCAAACGTTGCCGCCACCGCTGGATTGGCCTGAGCCGCCGTCGCCACGGGTAAGCGTAACATCACCGGACTCGCTTCCGGGATACAGTCCTCCTGACAAACCAACCAACTGGCCTGCGCCCGTAAATCCAGGGTTTGACCAGGGGTGAGGTTGGTTGGGGGCGTAATTTCGGTCAGCAGTACGACCTGGTCTCGGTACCCAAAATTCATCAAAGGGCCGACGGGGAACCGCTGGGGGTAGGGCCATTGCATCTCACCCGCCGTTGTCTGTGCAGGCAGTTGCCAGTTCAGGCGCACCCGATCCCCGGAGTCACCCGGATTTTGCCAATAGACGTGCCAGCCCGGGGTGATCTGCAACCGTAAACCCACCCAAAAGGGCGTACCCGGTTGCACCGTCCGCACCTCGCTGACAAGTTCCGCCTGCACATAACGGGGTGCCGCCGCCTGCACCGGTAAAGCTGAACCCAGCCATCCCCACAGCACCATCAATCCCACCAGTAGGAGCCGGAGCCAGCGTCTGTGCATAAAACTTAGTGTTACGTTACATCCTATGGTAACCAATAGTTTATACGGAGCCGGGGGGCTAAGGGTTCAAATCAGATTCCGGCTTAGAATTTGAATCAGGCAAAGTGGCTATTTGGAAGGGGGTGAGGCATGGTCATTTTTGGACAATCCTGGCGGTGGGGGCAACGGTTCGGCAGTACGGTTTTGCTGTGGGGGCAAGTACTGGTGCATCTGCTCCAGGGGCGGGTTCACCGACGCAATCTCCTGACCCAACTGGAGGTGGTTGGACCAGAATCCCTCCTCGTGGTGATCCTCACGGGTTTATTTGTGGGGATGGTATTTACAATTCAGGTGGCGCGGGAATTTGTCCGGTTTGGTTCCGGGGATTTGGTCGGGGGGGTGTTGGCACTGGCCTTGGTGCGGGAATTGGCTCCGGTGCTTACTGCGGTGATTGTGGCGGGGCGGGTGGGAGCCGCTTTTGCCGCCGAATTGGGCACCATGCAGGTTACTGAACAGATTGATGCCCTGTATATGCTCAAAACGGACCCGGTAGATTATTTGGTTTTACCCCGGGTGCTGGCCTGTATTTTGATGGTGCCATTGTTAACGGTCGTTGCTTTTGTCGTCGGAGTTACGGGTGGGATTGTGATTGCCAATAGTATGTACAATCTCAGCACGTCCCAGTTTTTGGATTCGGTACAGCAATTCATGGATGGCTGGGATATGTTCAAAGCGTTGGTCAAAGGGGCAATTTTTGGCATGTTGGTGGCGACGATTGGCTGTGGCTGGGGGTTAACCACGACCGGTGGGGCAAAAGGGGTGGGGCAAGCGACGACGGCGGCGGTGGTGACGGGGCTATTGGCTATTTTTGTTTCGGATTTTTTCTTGTCCTGGTTGATGTTTCGTGGTTTAGAGACATCGGTGGGCTGATGGAGGTGAAAATTTGTGGGTTGACCCGGGTGGATCAGGCGGTGGCCATTGCGCGGTTGGGGGTAACGGCGGTGGGCGTGGTCTGTGTCCCCCAATCTCCCCGGTATGTGGCTCCCCCACGCCAACGGGAATTGAACCAAGCCCTGGCTGATTATCCGGTGTGGCGGGTGGGGGTGTTTGCCCAAAGTCCCCTGCCCACCATCATGGAGGCGGTGCAGGCGGGCGGGTTTAATGCTGTGCAATTGCACGGGGAGGAATCCCCGGCGGATTGTCAAGTCCTGCGGGCTGCCTTGCCTCAGATTCTGCTCATCAAGGCGATGCGCGTGCGGTCGGCGGCCAGTTTGGCGACCATGGCCGACTACAGTCCCTGGGTGGATCGGGTGCTGTTGGATGCCTATCATCCCCATAATTTGGGCGGTACTGGTCTGGCCTGGGATTGGCAGATGGTGACCGACCTGGTTCCCCCTGGGCGGTGGTGGCTGGCGGGAGGAGTTACCCCGGAAAATTGTCGGGCAGCGATTGCCCATACCCAACCCGATGGCATTGATGTATCGAGCGGGGTAGAAATTGCGCCTGGGGTTAAGGATTTGGCACGGGTGGCGCAACTGTTGCAGCAGCTACCAGGGCATTAAAAAACCCCTGGTGGGGGGTTCCTGATTTTTGATTTTGGTTTTTGATTTTTTTCACTGCCGCTTGAATCCGGGCGATGGCCTGTTGCCGTCTGCGGGGCGTGCTTTTACCCTTACGCTTGCCGGGACGACCACGGGAGTCCACCCGCCAACCTGCTTGCTTCATGCCGCTTACTCCCCAATGTTGAATGGGTACTATTCCAAGTATAACAACGTAGCAATCACCACTGATTTGTGAGAATTATGAAAGTTTTTGAAAACCAGGACGGGGCGATACATTGCGCCCCTCTACGCTTTGGGCATAAAAATTATTCTCACGATGCCAATAGGATTGCTGTATCACTTTGAGCTTTGCATAGCGGTCGCAGGGGGGCGTGGCGAAGCTTTATTAATGTTTGTAGTAACGCATAACCGGGCATCCTCAACTCGGATACCAAAACATCCCTTTGATGCCCTCAGGGTCGGGGTGGAAACCCAATTCCTCATAGAAGGTGACCACATGAGGGTCGGCAAACAGGGTAATGTTGCTGATTTCTTCCCGGCGCAATTCCCGGATCATCTGGCGCATGAGGGTTTTACCCAGTCCTTTCCCCTGCAGTTCCGGGTGGATGACCACATCCCAAAGGGTAGCGTTGAAGGCGTGGTCAGAAGTCGCCCGGGCAAAGCCCACCAAACGTCGGTTCTGCCCCCGTTCCTGCCAGAGGGAACCCACCAAAAAGCTAAATTCTAGGGCTTTACGGACTTTGCGGAGGGGACGTTTTGCCCAGCCCACCGCATCACACAAGGCTTCCAGGGCATAGACATCAATCTCGCGGGTGGTGCTGAAGTAGATTTGCACCCGTTCCCCATTAACAGCGGCGAATTCGGTGATGAGTAGCTCCCGCTCGCCGATGCCGGTGGGCGTTTCCGAGCCAATCGTGCCAGGGAACAGACTTTTCCAGAACACCCGCAAACACCTCAATCTTTTAGCCAGTATAAACCTTGGTTCAACTCCGGCCAGGTCGCTAGGGTCGCCAAACCGGGCACATGGGTGAGGTCGTACTGCAAAGGCGTAATGCTAATTCTCTGATTTCGCACCGTCGCCACATCCGTCGGCCAATGGTCATTGTACCGGCCATCCTTGGGTTCCGGCTCATCCTCGATGGCTGTCCCCGCCAACCAATAGTAGGTGCGTCCCCGGGGGTCGGTGCGTTGGTCGAATTGGTCGGTGTAGCGGCGCACGCCCTGGCGGGTTAAGCAGACCCCGGCAATGTGCTGGGCGGCTACTGCGGGAATATTCACGTTTAGCAGGATCGCACCGGACAAGGGTGCCTGGGACAACCACTGGACTAATCCGGCGGCGAAGCGGCTGGCCACAGTAAATTCGGGTTGCGTATAGCTGGCCAAACTGAAGGCGACCCCCGGAATATTTTCGATCAACCCCTCCATGGCCGCCGACACCGTCCCGGAGTAGAGAATATCCGTTCCCAGGTTTTGTCCCTGGTTGATCCCCGACAGCACTAAATCCGGGGGATGGGTCAATAAACGTCCCAGAGCCAACTTCACACAGTCCGCTGGCGTACCCGTACAAGCCCAAGCCGTCACGGTCGGCTCGAAAAAGCCGGTCACTGCCTCCACCCGGATGGGTTTGTGGAGGGTCAAACCATGACCAGTAGCGGAGCGTTCTCGGTCAGGGGCAACCACCGTAACCCCATGCCCCGCCTGCGCTAGGGTATTAGCCAGGGCACGCAATCCCGGCGCAAAGATTCCATCATCATTACTCACCAAGAGCTGCATGGCAAAGGATTTCCCGCTGGTTGTTTTAGGTGGCCGTCATTCACTGCGGCTCTACTGTATCAAAATTGGCATCCTGAGCGTTTTGGTTGGCGACCCCGGCGTTGCCCAAGGGGTGAAACCGGAGGTGAAACTCGCCCAGGGGATTCTCACTGAACTCAACCAACTGCGGCAAAATCCCCCCCGCTACGGGGCACAACTGACCGCTTGGCAGTCCTATTACCAGGGGCGACGCTGGCAACCGCCGGGGCAACCCACCCAACGGACACGGGAGGGGGTCAAGGGGTTACGGGAGGCGCAAACCTGGCTACAACAGGTGCAACCCGTGGGGGTTTTACGCCCAGTGCGGGGGTTAGAGCGGGTGGCGGCGAGTCTCATTCCCCAGGAAATCACCGCCACCCAGTTGGCGGCAGCACTGAACGCCCAGGGGCGGTGGGAGGGTCAGGCCAGTTTCTGTCGCAGTCAGGGCTTGACCCACGCCCGCACCATCCTCGTCTCCTGGTTGATTGATGACGGGCAACGGCATCGCCCCAACCGTACCAATTTGCTCAATCCCCTGTTTCGGGTGGCAGGGACGACCTGTGTTCCCCGCCCCCAGATGGTTTGTGTGGTGACGTTAGCGGGGGGCTATCACGCCAAGACCGCCACACCAAAAGGAAACCCGCCCCGCCCATCGTCCCCATTACCACGGTGAGGGGTACCCAAACGGGGGGCGTATCGAGGGTGAGGAATTGCCCCAGTATTTTAATCCCCCCACTTATCAGCCCGGAAATAGCAATTAATTTGAGAACCAATAAAACGTCTGAATGCATCGGTGGTTATGCCAACAACAATTCACTTCTCCGCCTGATGTAATTCCTGTTCCGTATCACGGGTGAGATTGGCTCCTAAAAATTCCTGGGTTTCCGGTAGTGCCATGCGTAAACGGGGCGTGTCGTCAATACCAATATCCACCCGGTCAATGCACACATCCAACACATGACCCCCCTGTTGGCGGTCGGCACTCAAAAAGTGAAAATGATACCCCGGTACATTCACGGTTTTCATATAACTGGGTGTCCAAAAGCCAATCAGATCACCCTGTACCTGGGAAAATTCATGCACCGGTTGACGGGCAGCGGCTTCCACTAAGCGGGTGGGTTGGTTTTGCCGTTCAATGGTACGGGTTCGTACCGAACGAAATTGCCCAGAAATTTTAATCGCATAAAAGATATTGCCCGACGGTAAAAGGGTGTCCAAATAACGCTGTAATTCCTCATAGGTGAGGGGTTGATCCAGTATCGCTGTCCAATCCGCCTGCCAGAAGGTCACCGTTGCAAAAGGTGTTCTCACCTCATCCGCCACCGGGTAAGCACGCCCATCAGAACGCAACTGCCATACCTGTCCATCTAAGACGACCATCTCCCCATCTAAATCGTTGAATGTACCCAGACCAAAATCCCCATAATTTCTTAATTCAGCAATGGTTAAATCCCCCCGATAAACCCCCTCAACTAATGCCCCAATTGTTGAAGTTTGAAAGAGGGTTTCTTCATCAATTTCTAAGTACTCCCGCAGAGCGATGGCGACAATTTCTTCAGGAGTCTGGCCGGTTTCTTGGCTACGTTTGCTGAGGGCGGCTTGTAATGGCGGGGAAATACTGAGGTGCATGGGGTGGTGGGGCTAAGGACTATAATTTTTTTTTAATTATAAAGCAGTAGGGCACCTCTATTGATCCAAAAATAGCGGTCGCAGAGGGGTAGTCCCCGTTCTTGGTTCATGGCTACGCCACGCAAATTAATGTCCTACGGGCATGCAAGCTATCAGAATCTTTGTTCACCAATCAGATAGTATTGCCATATCAGGATTGCTATATTTGTAGTGGGGTCGTCACCAACGCCCACCAATGGGATTACTTGCCAATTTTATTTGCCCATTTATTTTCTCGCAATGTCCACCCCATCAGTGCATCGTTTGCGGATGCTGTTTTATCTTTTGCCGGTCATCGGTCTGGCTCCGGCGGTGTGGAACCTCCTGACCAATGCCTCCCGCTCTCGCCAGGAACGGGATTTGAGTCGAAGCGTCATTACCATCACTGGTCTATGGCTGATGACCTATGTTCTATTTGGCAGTTTGGCACAGCAGGAATCCCTGGGACTACCGGCTCTAGCGGTAAACAGTGTGATTACCTCTGGCTACTTCCTACTCCAGTTGTGGTTAATGGTGCGTTTCTGGCGGGGTCAATCCCTGAAGTTGCCGGGGGTGGCTCAGTTGGCTCGCCGTTTACCTTGAGGGCGATTTAAGCTAGGCTGAATTAGCGATTGTGAGGCTGTTTGTGTCCCTGACCCCAACTCCTACCCGTGTCGCCCCCGCCAAAGTGCGACGGCGGGGTGCTTCTTGGCTTTGGTTGACCCTATTTACGGTGCTGGGACTGGGTTCGGCGGCGGTGGGGGCGGGTTTGGCGGTGTTTCTTCAGGGTTCGCCGCTCCAGCAACGCTGGCTCAGCCAGGAGGAAGCGAAAACCTTTTTTGGCGAACCGTTGGCGAAGGGGTTTTTCGGGGTGCCCCAACTCAGCCGCCCGGTGAATATTTTGTTTATGGGGATCAAAGTGCTGAGCCTTGACCCCCAAGCGGGTTATCAAAAGCGGGTGAATGATTTTGACGGTTTGACCGATACCATGATTTTGGCTCGGTTTGACCCCATGACGGATACGGTAACGGCCATTTCTTTGCCCCGGGATACCCAGGTTTTGATCAAAGATGACCCCTACAGCAAACTCAACGAAGCCAATGGTAAGGGTGGGCCAGCCTTGGCGGCGGAAACGGTCAGCACGCTCATGGGCGGGGTCGCCATTGACCGTTATGTGCGGGTGAATCCCATGGGCGTAGAAGCTTTGGTGGATGCCCTGGGGGGGATTACGATTAATGTGCCTAAGGATTTGAAATATCAGGATGATAGCCAGCATTTGTACATCAATATCAAGGCGGGGGTGCAAAAACTCAACGGTAAACAAGCCTTACATTTTCTCCTGTTTCGTCAGGATGGGTTGGGGGATATTGGCCGCATTCAGCGCCAACAGATTTTTATGCGGGCGTTTCAGGAGCAAGCCTTGACTCCGCAAAATATTACCCGCTTGCCCCAAATTTTTGGGGTGGTGAAGGAATACGTGGATACCAATTTAACCGGGGAGGAACTGCTGGCGCTGGCCAGTTTTGCCCAGGGAACCTCGCGGGAGAAGTTTCAAATGATCCTCCTGCCGGGTCGGTTTGGCAGTCCTGGACAACTGGCAAGCTATTGGATTCCTGACCCGACCCGGATTCAGACGGTGGCGATGCAACATTTTGGCTTGACCGTTCCCGATGGGTCGCTGCGGGAGATGAATTTGGCGCAGATGGAGGTGGTACTCCAGGACAGCACGGGGGAGCGGGGTGCGGTCACCGCCTTGACCGAGCATCTGCTCCGAGCGGGCTATCAACGGCTGTATCGGGAAGTCCCCTGGCATGAAACGTTGAATCAAACGGTGATTATTGCCCAGCAAGGGAATGTGCGGGCGGCGCAAGCGGTACAGACCGCCCTGGGATTTGGGGAAATTCGGGTGGATAGCACGGGGATTCTCAATTCTGATGTCACGGTGCGGATTGGTCGGGATTGGCGATTTCATCTCACCCCCGCCGCTTCTCAGTAAAATCAAACTGTTCCATCCTTTGGGCACCGATGTGATGAAAAATACTCCCGCTGTGGATGATAAGCTCGTTGTCAAAAATTACTTTAACGGCACGGGTTTCCGCCGTTGGCGCAATATCTATGGCACGGGGGATGTCAATCGGGTACAAGCGGATATTCGCCTCGGTCACCAACGCACCATTGCCACGGTTTTAGGGTGGTTGCCACCGGATTTAAGGGGGGTCACCATTGCCGATGTGGGTTGTGGCACGGGGAGTTTAACCCTCCCCCTGGCGCAACGGGGGGCGCAGGTGCGGGCGAGCGATATTTCGAGCAAAATGGTGCAGGAAACCAAAAACCAAGCCCTCAGTCAACGCAATTCCCAAGGGCAATTTATTGACCAAAATATCGAATTTTTGGTGGCGGATTTAGAGGAATTGGGGGGAATATATCACACGGTCATTTGTCTGGATGTCCTAATTCACTATCCCGCCCCGCAAGCCCAAAGGATGCTCCAGCATTTAGCCCAGCGTGCCACCGACCGACTGATTTTTAGCTTTGCGCCCCAGACCTGGTTTTACAGCACGTTGAAGAAAATTGGCAGCTTCTTCCCCGGTGCCAGTAAAGCCACCCGTGCCTACCTGCATCCCGAGCGGCAAATGACCGCAACCCTAACGGCACTGGGTTGGAATTTGCGGCAACGCACCCAGATCAGTAGCCGCTTTTATTTTGCCTGTCTGCTGGATTTTGCCCGACCGAGCGATAGTTAACAGCGATGGTTGACAATCCGGGCAAACCCCTGGGGGTCAAGGCTGGCCGTCCCTACCAGCACTCCATCCAGTTCCGGCATGGCCATTAGGTCATCAATGTTGTCCGGTTTGACGGAGCCACCGTAGAGGATGCGGACATTATCCGTTACCTGATGGGCGACCTGTTGGAGAAACCCGATCTCCTGGCGGATCAGCCCAATCACCCGGTTGGCCTCCGCCGGGGGGCAGGTCTTGCCCGAACCAATCGCCCAGATGGGTTCATAGGCAATAATTAGTTGGCTGAGTTTGACCCCCACCAACCCCTGTGCCAGTTGGGCGAGGATGTGGGCTTCCGTCAGTCCCTGTTGCCGTTGTTCCGTGGTTTCACCCACGCAGAGAATGGGGGTCAACCCATGGCTTTGTGCGGCTTTTAGGCGTAAATTGACCCGTTCATCTGTCTCGCCAAAGTACTGCCGTCGTTCACTGTGGCCGACGATCACATAACGCACACCCAAATCGGTCAACATGGGCGGGCTGGTTTCCCCGGTGTAGGCACCGTTGGCTTCCCAGTGGACATTTTGCGCTCCCA
The DNA here is from genome assembly GCA_964481635.1 of uncultured Synechococcus sp. GTDB lineage: Bacteria > Cyanobacteriota > Cyanobacteriia > Gloeomargaritales > Gloeomargaritaceae > Gloeomargarita. The sequence continues at coordinate 19,902 of CAYZTU010000032.1, read as the reverse complement.
GGGCAATGTCGGTAGTCGCCAATTTTTCCGTCAGGACAGCCAAGGCGGTAAACGGGGCACACAGCACGACTTCCTGGTCACTCCCGGCCACCAAGGGGGCAAATTCCTGGAGATAGGCCAACGCCTCGCCCCGATTTTTGTGCATCTTCCAGTTGCCCGCAATGACTGCCATGACCGTATCCCACCCTTAAAAACTCATGTTTAGCTAGTGTACGCCAATCCGGTGCATATCCGACCCATACCCCTGGGTATAATAGCCATAATGTCTCCTTGTCCCATTATCGAGGTGTCGGGATGAATCTCAATTCCAGTCATACGGTGCCGCCCATGACCGGGAGTCGGACGACCGTGCCGCCCATGCCTACCACGGTGGGTTTGTTGCCGGGGGCAGCGACGGAATTGCGTCCCTGGGGGAGTTTTACCGTCCTAGAGGAAGGGCGGAATTACAAAATCAAACGAATTGAGGTCAAACCGGGACATCGCTTGAGTTTACAACTGCATTACCATCGCAGTGAGCATTGGATTGTGGTTTCCGGCACCGCCAAGGTTACCTGTGGTGAACGGGAAATTCTCTTAAATTCCAACGAATCTACCTATGTTCCTCCCTGTACAGCCCATCGTTTGGAAAATCCGGGCATCATCAATTTGATCCTGATTGAGGTGCAAAACGGCCAGTACCTGGGTGAGGATGACATTGTGCGGTTTCAGGATGATTATTCCCGGGCACCAGCACCGGAAATGGCGGCCAGTAGTGGTTGAGGTCTGGGTGCCGCTGGGTTCATCAGACTGGTGGCTGGATCAATCTGGATCAATAAGGTAACTTTAACGTTCTAAAATTCCCTAAAAACCCAAAGTGATGCCCTGCGACCCTTTGAACCAGGGGCATAGCCTATTCGTATACCAATCCTACGGCATTCGTGAGAGTATAAAAACGCTGATAGCTTGCGTGTCCGTAGGACATTAGCTTGCGTGTCCGTAGGACATTAGCTTGCGTGGCGTAGCCATAGAAGCATACCCCGCAGGTGCTTCTCTAACGGGGCTTCACCCTGCGGCCTCTTATTATATGTGTACAAAAATTATTCTTACAATTCAGATGTGATTGCTATGTAGCAGTTGCCATCTCAACCGACTTGTCAGGTTAGTAAGTATCCTGTAAAGTCTAATCGTCTAGGTTTGATTGGAAAAATTCTCTGACTAAGTTATGAAAAAACGCTTCTCGTTCCTCTTGGTCTTCGTGGCGGTTGTTCTTGGGCTTTGGTCAGCCGTCGCCAATGCTCAAACCTACAACTGGACTCCCTGGAATTACGACAGTGGCACACCACCTGCCGGAGCCTTCATCGCAGGCTTGGAACCTCTGCCTGAGGGGGGCACAAGGCAACTATACATCTGCCGCTCTCGCTATTCCCAGCCGGGGTTTTCTGATGGAGTTCATCCCGGGAAAATCGTTGCCCGTTATTGCAACATTGGTTTTGGCGGTGTGGAGAAAAGACAAAACAATTATGAAATTCTTACCAATGTTAACCCCAACCGATTCCAATGGGTGAGTGCGAGCAATGGATTTGTTCCTGCGGGGGCTGTAGAAGGAGGTTATGAGAACAATCCACCGAGAAGATTATTTATTTGTAGGACGAGATTTGCGGGGGGAACTCATCCCGGAAAATTGATTGATTTTACGTGTAATATCACCTACGATGGCGTGGAGGTTCCGATTAGGGATTATGAGGTTCTTGTAACCAATTAAAAGCTTAGCGGTTCTTAAAATTCAGACACACCGGTCAATATAGGATACCTCGCTTCGTTGGTTACACCGAGCAAGCTATAGCAATGTTATTCGATTTGCGAACAAAATTTCTGATAGCTTGCGTAGCGTAGCTATAGAACCAGGGACGGGGGCTGCGCCCCTGCGACCGCTGTTCTAAATTCATTTAGGATTGCTATATAGGTAAACAGGGTAGCCTTGTCGTTACAAAAATTCCTGAGAAACAAGGACGAGGCGGTTCCCTGCGACCCGGCTTATGTCAACCTTTGCATATTTATAGTCATTTCAATTAGAACTGAGACGGATATCCCCTAAATCCCCCTTGGCAAAGGGGACTATCAATCCATTTCCCCCTTAGTGAGGGGGGTCAGGGGGTGAGAACTGATGTCTCAGATTTAATCAAAACAGCCATATTAGTAATATGGGCGTTCCAGCGAGATAATTTTCCGCTGGTTTCAATAAATAGAGGTGTATTATTGTCTAAAAAATGGTTTTGTACTTTTCAGACAGGCACGCATATCAGGATTATTCTCAGGAACATCGCCGATGCGCTGATACTGGGCACCGCCAAAATCCAGCTCTCCCGAAGGAGTTTGTCTAATTAGGTCATTCCATCGGTGAATCCGATAACCCTCTTTCGTTTTGATCAAGGATGCGGTCGTTTGCCCGTTCTTGGAAACACCTTGGTAGCAGAAGCGTTCCCCGGCGCTACCAATGGTAATGTAAGCACTACCCATTCTGTAAACCCCAGGGGTAAGGGCTAGGGCAGGAGCCACAAAGCCAAGCCAAATGGCTACGATGATTCCCCCGCCCACGCTAGCACTTAAAAATGTCAATTAAACCACGTTAGTCGCTCAGATTCACTTCCTGCGGCGGGGCACTGGCACCATTTTGGGAAGCCACCCGTTCTGCCTTCGCTTCCGCCACCAAATCCTGGAGAGATTCCCCAGCTTCGGCCACCGCACTTTGCGCCTTATCAAAAACCTCAAAAACGACCACCAGGGTATTCTTCGCCGTTTCCCGGGCGGAATCGGCCAGTTCACTCTTGGTCGCCATGCCCACCAGGGGAGCCAGTGCCAAAACCCCCACCCCCACGGCCAGAGCCGTCACCGGTTCCAGACCCAAAAACAAAGCTTCAAATTCCATAGTTCACACCCACGAAAACTGATTGCTCCTCCATATTACCCGACCTGTCCAGCCCTGGAAAGTCAGACCACCGGCACCCCGGTCAAGCTAAAGGGACGCACCTCAGTAATTTTGACCGGCACCAACCGCCCCACCAGAGTCTCCCCCGCCACAAAGGTCAATCGGTTGGTGCGGGTGCGCCCCATCCCCTGGGTGGGGTCTTTGGGGTTGACTCCTTCGATGAGCACCTCCTCAACTCGCCCCCGATAGCGTTGGGAACGTTGCGCCGCCACCTGTGCCACCCGATGATTTAAGCGTTGCAGGCGGTCTTGTTTCACCTCATCGGCAACTTGATGTTCCCAAACCGCCGCCGGGGTGCCGGGACGGGGGGAATAGGCCGCCGTATTCAATTGGTCAAACCCTATTTCCGTAACTAAATCTAAAGTCTGCTCAAACTGGGCTTCCGTCTCCCCCGGAAATCCCACAATCGCATCGGCACTGATAGCCGCATCGGGAATGGACTGGCGAATTTTGCTGATAATTTGACTGTACTTTTCCCGGGTGTAGCCCCGTTGCATCCGCCGCAAAACCTCATTATCTCCCGACTGAAAGGGAATGTGAAAATGCTCACACACCTTGGGCAATGCGGCACAGGCTTGGATCAGCCGCTCGGTAAAATAACGGGGATGACTGGTGACAAACCGAATCCGCTCAATGCCTGGGACATCATGGATAAAATACAGCAAATCCGTGAGCGTCACCCGGTAACGACCATCGGGTCGAGTCCCCAAATCCCGCCCGTAGGCATCAATATTTTGACCGAGCAAAGTAACTTCTTTATACCCCTGTGCGGCCAAGTGGATGATTTCCTGCTTAATTGCCTCCGGTTGGCGGGACTGCTCTTGCCCCCGCACCTGGGGCACCACACAATAAGTACAATGTTCATTACAGCCATAAATCACATTTACCCAGGCCGTTACCTGACTGTCCCGCCGGGGCTTGGTGATGTCTTCGAGAATATCAATCGCTTCGGTCGCCACCACCTGCCGCCCCTGCTCCACCTGTTCCAACAAATCCCCCAACCGGTTGGCATACTGGGGTCCCATGACCACATCCAATTCCGGCACCCGCCGCAACAGGCGTTCCCCCTCCTGCTGAGCCACACAACCGGCTACCACCAGGGTCAAGGCGGGCTGGTGCTGTTTGCGCTTGGCCTGCCGCCCCAGGTAGGAATAGACTTTTTGCTCGGCATTATCCCGGATCGTACAGGTGTTGTAAAGAATCAAATCCGCTTGATTCTCGTCCGCAACCGCCTGCCAGCCCAAATCATCCAACACCCCGGCCATGCGCTCCGAGTCGGCACGGTTCATCTGGCAACCAAAGGTGACAATGTGATAATGGCGGGACACGATTAACCGGTAAAGAAATTATTGCAGATAAAATTGCAGATAAAGTTGTCTAACCATTATACGTCATACCCTTACACATCATACCCAAACGTGGTACGAAACATGGGATTTCCCATGACGTTTCCTAGGGAGGAATTAACCCCAAATTTTTTGGCGTAAGACCCGCAGGGCGGGGCTACGGCCAAGGGTTGGGCTTTGGGCAAGCACCTCAGTCACCCATTCTAAAATGGGCAAAACCATTCTAAGATGGGCAAAATACCAAAGATGGGGCTACTACCGGACTTCTGATATTCCCCCGCCTGCAAAACGTAAATTTTTCGCCATCCCCATAAACCCTCCGGCACACCCAAGCGGGTATAGGCATCCATCTGAGTTTTAGTAGTAACATCCACTTCCATCGCCAAATCCGGGGGCGGGGTGGAGCCGGTCATTGCCGATCATAACCTGGTGGTTTTGCATGTAGAAACATTCGTCAGGTTCAATGCCATAGTTCATTTCTGGTCGCTTAAATGTGGTAAAACCGAAGCATTCGCAGTCAATTTCCAGTTCCTCCAGTAGGATTTTGACGATATAGCAATAGGATTTGAATTTAGAATGGCGGTCGCAGGGGGGCACCCCCCGTCCCTGGTTCCCGGTAACCTCTGCATTCCAGCGTGATGATTTTTGGTTCGTTCCAATAAATAGAGGTGCCCTATAATAAAAAAATGTTCCTCCTGGAGAATTAGAAATGGCAATTGAATTACATAACTTTTATTGGGATCGGGAACGGCTGGTGCAAGTGGAAACTCAGCCCCATCATTTGGCGGGTTTGTTGGCAAATATCCGGGAAACCCTCGGAAATTCTGGTTGTCAATGGGAAGATATTTATTCCGCCTATTACGAGTGTATCCACGATAGCACCACCACCTTTTACGAGGCGGAATGCGCCCAGGCAGGCAAACCGGGCATCTGGACCTATGTGGTGTACGAATGTGCCGAAGGGGATGAAACGGTGCTGACCCAGGCGGATATTGATACCTACCAGCCGGTGTTGACCTTACGGCAATTGGCCGCCCAAGCATGAGTGGGTTTGGGATGGCGGACTGCGCCCGCCCGGATATAGCCCTAGCTAGTTTTGTCGCCCCCAATGCCACCCTCAGCGGGGATGTGCGGTTGGGGCGTGATGCCAATATCTGGTACCAGGCGGTTTTGCGGGGGGATTGTAGCCCGATTATTGTTGGACAAGGTACGAATATCCAGGATGGCTGTATTTTGCACGGCGACCCCGGAGAACCCACGGTCTTAGGGGATGGGGTGACGGTGGGGCATCGGGCGGTGATTCACAGTGCCGAAATCCAAACCGGGGCAATGGTGGGGATGGGAGCCATTATTTTGAATGGAGTCATTGTCGGGACAGGCTGCATCGTCGGGGCGGGGGCGGTGGTGACAAAATCCCTGCCTGCTTACTCCCTCGCGGTGGGGATGCCCGCCAAAGTCATCCGGGAAGTCACGCCCCAGGAGGCGGCGGATTTAATCACCCACGCTCAAAATTACGTTGCCCTTGCCCGCCAGCACGCCCGTCAGGTTTTCGAGGGGGAGGGTTCCCCAAAAATGGGGCTGAGGTAGGCCACCAACGCCCCGATGGCAAAACCGGCTATATTCCGCACGACGGGCAACCAATCGCTGGTACGGGTCACGACCGGTCCCATGCCAAAGGATATAAACAGCATTCCCCACAGGGGCGAGAAAATTAAAACCCACTGCCAGGCAATCACCTGTCCCTCACGCCGGGGCTGGGCGGCAAAACCACAAATCACCCCGCCCACCAAGGAGGTGATTAACGTGAGCAACCATTGCTCCTGGGGCAAACCGGGGACGACTTTGCAACCTTCTGCCCGGACTAAACAGGTTTCCACGGAATGCAAAGCCTCAATAATCGCCTGGTCTTCCCCATGCTCCCGGACGTAAAACATATTACCGAAGCGGGCTTGCAATTCGATCCAAAACAGGCGGGGCATCTTGGCGTACACCGCATCCCCCACGTTAAAACTCAGCAGATTCCCGCCCCGGGGGTCGGCCACCAACAGTACGCTGTGGTCATCTAAACCCCAAAATTCCTTCACCGCCTTGCCGGGGGTGCGGTCGTACTGGGTCACCACCCGCAGTTTCCAGCCCTGCGCCTGCTCAAATTGCTCCAGTTCCTGGGCTAGGGCTAATTCCTGCACATCGGTCAAGGAGCGATTCAGGTCAATAATCGGGGTGGGCTGGCTGGGCAATAAATCGGGATTGTCATAGGCCATCGCTGGCGACACCCACAGCCCCAAACCCATGACCATTGCTAAAAATAAACCCATTACCCAGGAACATTGCTTAAACATCGTATGAATCGCTCCGTAAACAGCCCGTGTGTAACCCAACTTTGTCACAAAGTTTACATTCTGTAACTTGTCTTTAATTTTAGAAAGTTTTGGTGTCTGCGTCAAACCGGGGGTTCGCTAAACTGGAGAGGTAAGGAGCGATGGGTGGCGGGTGGAAGTCACATTTTTGGGAACCAGTTCCGGGGTGCCGACCCGGGGGCGCAATGTGTCCAGTATCGGGTTGAAACTGCCCCAGCGGGCGGAGGTGTGGCTGTTTGACTGCGGGGAGGGTACCCAGCACCAGTTACTCCGCAGTGAATTGAAATCCAGCCAAATTCGCCGGATTTTCGTCACCCATATGCACGGGGATCACATTTTTGGCCTGATGGGACTGCTGGCCAGTTGCGGGTTGGCGGGGAACAATCACCGGGTGGATATTTACGGGCCGGAGGATTTGAGTGGGTACATCAAAGCCTGCTTGCGTTACAGCCAGATGCGCTTTGCCTTCCCGGTGCAGGTACATGGGGTCACGCCGGGGGTCGTCTATGAGGACGGAGAATTTCAAGTCACCTGTGCGCCGTTAAAGCATCGGGTACCCGCCTTTGGGTATCGGGTGGCGGAACGGGAGCAAGCGGGGGAGTTTGATGTGGCCAAAGCCCAAAAGTTGGGCATCCCACCGGGGCCAGTGTACGGACAGTTGAAACGGGGGGAACGGGTGACCCTCCCGGATGGGCGGGTGTTTGACGGCAGGGAATTTTGTGGCGCACCCCAATTGGGGCGGCATTTTGTGTACTGCACTGATACCATCTACTGCGACCAGGCGGTGGCGTTGGCGCAGGGAGCGGATGTGTTGGTGCATGAGGCCACGTTTGCCCATCAGGATGCCCCGTTGGCGTTTGAACGTCTGCATTCCACCTCTACCATGGCGGCTCAGGTGGCGTTGGCGGCTGGGGTCAAGCAGTTGATCCTTACCCATTTCAGCCCCCGTTATGCGCCGGGAAATCCTCTGCAATTAGGTGATTTGTTAGCTGAAGCCCAGGCAATCTTTCCGAATACGGTCTTGGCGAGTGACTTTTTTACCTATGCGATTCCCCGTTCTCAAACAACTCAGATGGTGCCGGTGGGGGGCTGAAGTTCGGAACCGGGATATACTTTTCTATTGAACTTCTGATTCGAGCAATTACACCAATTGTAGCGATGGCGGGACATAGTAAATGGGCGAATATCAAACGCCAAAAAGCCCGGGTGGATGCCGTCAAGGGGCAGATTTTTGCCAAGCTGTCCCGGGAAATGATCGTGGCCGCTCGCACGGGCTTACCCGACCCGGCGGGAAATTTTCGCCTCAGAACCGCCATTGACAAGGCCAAAGCCGCCGGGATGTCCCAGGAGAATATCGAACGGGCGATTGCTAAGGGGGCGGGGTTGCTGGGTGCCGATGCGGATAGTTTGGCAGCGGTGCGCTATGAGGGCTATGCCCCCGGTGGGGTGGCGGTGTTGATCGAAGCCCTCACGGATAACCGCAACCGGACGGCGGGGGAGATTCGGGCGGCGTTTAACAAGTACGGCGGCAATTTGGGGGAAACCGGCTGTGTGGGCTGGATGTTTGACCCGGTGGGGTGGGTGGAATTGCCGGAAATTACCAGTGAAGACGACCTCTTGGAGGTGGCGATGATTGTCCCGGCCACGGGTTATGAGTGGGACGGGGAAACAGCCGCTTTGCTCACGGAGCCGTTGGCATTGGAAGCGGTGGTGACGGCGTTACAAAACCAGGGGCATCGGCTGGGAGCGGCCATGACCCGCTGGCAACCGACGACCACGGTGGCCATTACGGATGCGGAGGGGGGACGCAAGGTACTCCGATTGCTGGAGGTGTTGGAAGATTTGGACGATGTACAGACAGTCAGTGCCAATTTTGACATGGATGAGCGGGTTCTGGCTGTCAGTATGGGTAATTAACCCAATCCCCTGTATGATGAAGCCATGAATGCGGATGAATTACTACGGCGTTATGCGGATGGGGAGCGGGATTTCCGGCAGGTGAATCTGAACGGGGCGGATTTATCCTTAGCGATCCTGCGGGAGATTAATCTGAGTCGGGCAAAATTGGCGGGGATTGGGTTTAGTCAGGCCAATTTGACCCGAGCGGATTTGAGTCGGGCGATCCTGCGGGAAGCGGATTTGAGCCAGGTAATGTTGCGCGAGGCCAACCTGACGGCGGCGAAACTAGTGGGAGCCTACCTGAGCCAGGGGGATTTGGAGGGGGCAATTCTCAATAAGGCGAAATTAACCGAAGCGGATTTGGTGGGGGCAAATCTGCGGGGGGCGAAATTGGTGGGGGCAAATTTGAGTCGGGCGGTGTTGATTGAGGCGGATTTGAGCGGTGCCGACCTGAGTGGGGCTGACCTGACCGGGGCAAATTTGAATGATGCCCGTTTGTTTGGGGCAAACTTGGCACGGGTGGATTTGACCCGCACGGCCTTACGCAATAGCGATTTGAGTCAGGCCAATTTTTTTGAGGCGGACTTGAGCCGAGCGATCCTGCAGGGGGCAAAACTGGTGCGGGCGGGTTTAAGTGATGCGATTTTGAGCGAAGCGAACCTGGCCAATGCGGATTTGACCGAAGCCCAATGTATGAACGCCGATTTTAGCCGCACCAATCTGAAGGGGGCGAATTTGACGCGGGTAGGCTTGAGCGGGGCGATTTTAGACCGGGTGGATTTGGGTCACGCCAACCTAAGCGGGGCAGACCTGACCCGGGCGGATTTGACGGGGGTGGATTTGAGCCGCACCAATCTCACGGGGGCGCAACTGCAAAAGGCAATTTTGCACCGGAGTAATCTCGTCCAGGCCATTCTCAAGGAAGCCAATTTATCGGAGGCGGATTTGACCGATGCCCGCCTGTCGCGCGCCATCCTCACGGGGGCACAGTTGCATCAGGCCAACCTGACGGGGGTGGATTTGGCGGGGGTGTTGTTGCAGGGGGCGGACTTGAGCGGGGCGAGTCTGATTGGTGCCATTCTCAACCAGGCGGATTTGACCAACGCCAAGCTGGTGGGTGCCGATCTGAGCGGGGCTTCCTTGTATGAGGTGCTGGTGCAGGGGGCGGATTTTAGCCGTGCCTGCTTGACGGATGCCTATCTGGATGCCACCGATTTGAATGGTGCCCTGCTGACGGAAGCGATTTTGCCCCGTTAGTTAGCGTTCGGTAGTCAGCAGTAGCTGGTAATTCGGGAATTCCCGGGGGACAGGACTGCCAATAAATAGGTCGTACCTTCCCGCTTTCCAATACCCGGAAATTTGGGCGGGGCGGGCTTGAATGGGAGTAGCGCAAAAAACCCCATCCGGGCCTTTGACTAAAACCGTTATTTCCACCGGGGTGATTACCAGGAGTTTGGCGTAATCCAAGTCTTGATTCATCTGTATCCGCTGGTTGGGGCGACGGGCAATGTAGCCGCAAATGCCGCTATCCACCGCTCCCCCCGCCCGCCCCTGTAACGTCATCGGCTCAAATCCCGATGTTACCGTCACCAGCGGCACGCTGCAACCCGCCAACGTAATCATGATCCCGACACACAGGCAAATTACAGTTCTCAAATATAGCAATCCCTTTTGAGTTGGGAATATGGGGTCGCAGGGGCGTAGCCCCCGTTAAATCATCCAGCAAACCTACTGACTGCGGTGCGCCCACCAACGGGTACCCATAGCCACCCCCAGCATCGCCGTCAACCCCAAGGGACTCGCCAGGGGATTCGTTTCCAGCGCCGTCAACCACCGGGGCAAATCGGGATTCACCGTCAACCACTGCCCCACCCGCACCCAGTAGTAGGTCGCCACCAGCCCGCCGTGAAACCCCACCGACCAGCCCAGCCGCCCCCCGCAGGCCAACCGCCCCCAGGCCAAGCTCAACCCCAGCAGAACTAACCCCGGAAATTGCGGCCAGATGGTCAAAATGACCTCCCAAGGATGGAAGAAATGCGCCAGGGCAAAGATAAAACTACTGCCCCAAATCGCGCCCCCCACCCCATAATCCCAGCGCAATTCCTGCCACACCCACCCCCGAAACAGCAATTCCTCCGCCAAGGCTACCCCCAACCCCACCGCCATCCCCTCAAAAAAAATGGGGGTCTCCGGGCGGGTTTGCCAAAACAACCAGCCCCAGGCCGCCTGCACACTGACTAATAACGTCAATGCCCCCAGCCCCAACGCCCAGCCCCCTAGAGCTTCCCACCACCAGGCAGGCTGAAAATTCACCCCGTAACTCACCCAAGGACGCACTTCTCCCCGCACCTCCCGCCCCCAGAAGTATAAAATACCCACAAATTGCAGATAGAGAATGGTCGTCGCCAGATAACGAATGTGCGCCCCCGTCGGCAAAAACGGCCAAAGCATCAGCACCACTGGTAGCCAAAATGCTAACAAAATCACTACAAAACTCAGCAAGCGAAACGGAAAAGGGAGCGCACCCAGCCGGTTCAACCTGTCCTTCAGCATTCCGGTTCAATCGTGCTGGTCAACCCCCGCCCCTGTAACCCCTCGCAATAAAATTCCGCCGGTTCTTGAGCGCAGACAATCACCAGGCCAATCCCGGTATTATGGGCTTCCAACATCACCGCCACCGCATCCATCCAGGACAGGCTGGGCACGGTTTTCATCAGGGATTCCACCACGTACTCCATGCTGTTGTGGTCGTCATTGTGCAACAGCACCTTGTAATTGGGGGCGTGTTTGCGTTGCCCGCCCGTTTTCGGCTTTTCCAGAATCTCTGTGGCCAAGCTGATTCCTCCCTAACTCACAGTACATACTAACTGAGCCTGTAGCTGGGCGTAGATAAAGTCCAAAGCCCCCATCAATTCAGGTAGGTCGTCCAGCGTGTAAAGCCGTCCATTAAAAGTGAAATAATCTTTTTCCAATTTACCGAATTGCCACATTTTACCATCGGTGACAATGCCATAAACCGTTGATGATTGCTCATTCATTTTCTGAGCGGCAACCATAGCGGCTAGACATTGCGCCCAACCCTCATCAAAATCATTCTTTTTGGCTTCCGTAATCAACAATAAGGGTTTTCCCAAAACAGTCTTACCCAACTCCGAACGTTTGGAGAGAAAGTAATCCGGGGTACCTACCAAAGTGTCATCATATTTGATAAACCGATGACTCCAGAGGGAGATTAAATCAGCATAGGGACGATAGGCGGCTTTGAGGATCGGAAAAATCAAGTTCTCCCTAATCGCAAATTCTGAGATGCGGGTATCAATAAACTTTTCCGTAAACTCCAGTTCTTCAATCAACTCTTTGCTGATCATTACAGAATTGACTTTCACAAAATTTTTACTTTGGTATTTGACCAAGAACTGCTCTTGCACGTCACTAATGGTTTTGAAATCCGTAAAGGCCATAAAGTAAGACCCCAAGCATTCATCGGATAAGATTCACCTACCGTTTGACCTGCACGCCCCGCCAAAAGGCCACATAGCCTTTAATGTTATTAGCCGCCGCCTTGGGTTCCGGGTAGTACCAGGCCGCATCCTTGTTTTCCTTACCATTGACCGCCACGGTGTAATAACTGGCTACCCCCTTCCAGCCGCAGGTGGTGTGGGTATTCGTGGGTTGGAAATAAGCCATATTCAGGGTTTCCGGCGGGAAGTACACATTCCCTTCTACGACCTCAAACCGATCACTTTCAGCTAGTACCACCCCTTCCCAGATTGCCTGCGCCATAGATTTACCCATTTGGTTACCTACATTTTTATTTTAACTTAACAATTCTCTGGAGGGGAATCGCTAGGATGGAACAACCTGATGGTCTCCCCTATGCTCCCCTGTTTGCGACCGGATTTGGCGACTCTGGCGGTCTATCACCCCCAAGCACGGGAACCGGGGGCGGATTGGCTCGATGGCAACGAGTACCCCCTGGATTGGCCGCCTGCGTTGAAGGAAAAATTGGCCTGGATGTACCGCCAGGATGTGGCGAATAACCGCTATCCCGATGGCAGTCACCAGGAATTAAAGTATGAATTATGTAATTATATCAATGAGAATTTAGGGGCAGGTTTTTCCCAACTGACCCCGGACTGGTTGGCCGTGGGCAATGGTTCCGATGAGCTAATTCGCTCGCTTTTAATGGCAACCTGTTTGGGGCAAAATGCGGGCATTCTCATCGCCGAACCCACATTTTCGATGTACAAAATTCTCGCCCGCACCTTGGGTATCCCGGTCTGGTCATCGGGGCGAAATGAACGGTTTGAAATTAACTTAAATCAAGCCGATTACTTGCTTACCCAAGAACCAATTCGGGTGGTTTTTGTGGTGCATCCTAATTCACCTACGGGTAATAGTTTGACTTTAGCAGAACGGGATTGGTTAAAGCAAATTCCCCCCAAAATTTTAGTTGTGATCGATGAAGCTTATTTTGAATTTAGTCAGGATACGGTATTGCCCGATTTATTAGCCCATCCCAATTGGGTGATTTTACGCACCTTTTCCAAGGGGTTTCGGTTAGCAAATCTACGCATTGGTTATGCGGTGGCTCACCCGGAGGTAATGACGGCTTTGGAAGCGATGCGTTTGCCCTACAATTTGTCCGGCTTTTCTTTGCTGGCAGCGCAATTTGCCCTCAGCCAACGGCGGCAACTGCTCAGCGATATCCCGGAAATTCTTACCGAGCGGGCACGCTTAGCCGTAGAATTAGGCAAAATTTCTGGCGTACAAGTGTGGCCGAGTCAGGGAAATTTCTTGTATATTCGCACTACAAACTTAGCCCTAGAGCAGGTGCATGAGCAATTAAATGCACTGGGGAGTTTAGTACGATGTACCGGCGGCGGATTGCGCCTCACCATCGGCACTCCGGCAGAAAATACCCGGCTACTCCAACGCCTACGCCAGGTGAGCGGGGGCTAATTCGGGTGATAACCCTTGGCTATAGAGGCGGAACCGCTCCAAATCTGCGAGTAACGTGCGCTCCACATGGGGGCCAACCAACCCATCCACCCACTGGCTCACCCAGGCGGGCAGGCTGTAGGCGACGGTGAGTTTTACCACCGAATGCCCCCCCCGGTCATAAAACCGCACCGCCCCCCGGTTGGGCAAACCCGTCACCGATTCCCACTGCATGATTTGGTGGGGAATTTGCTTAATAATGCGGGAGTGCCAACTAAAATCCAAACCCCGCGTTGCCAATTGCCAACGGGATAATTCTGGGTTTTCCGGCAAAATTTCCACCGAGCGAATCCACTCCATCCACTGGGGAATTTGCTCCAAATCCGACCACAGTTCCCACGCCTCCTGGACGGGAATTGCCACATCCACCTGCACCGTATGTTCAAGCCACTCAGCCATCAGGATTACCTCAGGGATGCTAACACTGCTTGGGCGGCCTGTTGCCCGGAAATCACCGCCCCTTCCATACTGTCAATGTAGTCCTGTTGGGTGTAACTACCGGCCAGAAAAAAGTTAGGAATTGGGGTTTTTTGGGGCGGTCGAAAGGGTTCCATCCCCGGATTTTCTCGGTATAATGACTGGGCTAATTTCACCACACTAAACCAGGTCATATTTAAGGTTTGAGCCGAGGGGAAAAGGGCATGAATTTGCGCCAGGGCGTGGTGAGCAATGTGTTCATTACTCATGGGAATAAAGGGGTCGCCGGGAGTTAGCACCACCTGCATCAACGAGCCTTCCCCCTCCCGGTAATAATCCGCTGGACTGGTCAAGGCCAAATCCGCAAAACAGGAAAAATCCGCATCCGCACTGTAGAGCAAATTGTCCAAACCGGCGGCTTTCGCCAGGGATTTTTGGGCTGTAGAATCCCGCATTTCCGTCACCCACCCATCAAAACGCAATTGCACCGTCACCACCGGCACCGCTTCCAGTTTGTAAATCCGGTCAAATTCCGGCCATTTACGCCACTCCTGGGGGAGCAATCGCTGAATCCCCGGCACATCACAGGCAGCTACATAGGCATCGGCGGTGATGGTTTCTTCGGTTTCCCCCTGCGCTATCACTAATCCCGTCACCTCAGTTCCCTGGGGCGTTTCCATAAATTGAACTTGCCGCACCCGGCGGGCGGTGAAAATTTCTGCGCCCCGCTCTTTAATGTATTGCACAATCGGCTGATGCAAATACTGATCCGGCGAACCCTGGAGCATATTCAACCGGGAGGCTTCCGTGCGGGCGGCAAACATCATAAAAATGGTCAACATACACCGGGCAGAAATCTGCTCCGTATCAATAAATCCCAGTGCCAGGGCAATCGGATTCCACAGCCGTTCTAAACTGTGCTGGGAACCGCCGTGGCTACGGAACCAATCCGCAAAACTCATACGGTCTAAATCCCGAATCCAGCCCATCGCCCAGTCATAATTCACCAACCCCGGCACGATCGGGCTGGTGCCCAAAGCCAAAGCGTTTCTTAGCTTGTCTAACCAGGTGAGTTGCGCTGTGGTGAAAAAAGCCTTCAGCCCGTGAAATGGGGCACCCAAAAGAAACCGAAAATCTAATTGTCCCAACTCACCGCCCCGATTCACAAAAGTATGAACGTGCGGTTTGGGTAATAAATTCTCAAACCCACCGACTTTCCGCAATAGGGCAAAAAGATTGTAGTAATTATTAAAAAAGACGTGCAAACCCATCTCGATATGGTTGCCCTGTTCATCCTGCCAACTGCCCGCTTTACCCCCCACAAACCGACGGCCTTCGTAAAGCGTCACCCGATGCCCAGCGTCCACTAATCCCACCGCCGTCGCCAGTCCCGCCAAGCCCGCCCCGACAATTGCTACCCGCATGACCACAAAAATTTAACTTTGCTTAACATTCTATCTCAGATTCACGAAATGTGTGGCACCCGCCTGCCCCAGGGACGGCGAGGAAATCCTGTATTTAGTCTCCCATCCTATTGCCCGTTGAATTATGGTATGGGGCATGGTAGTGCTAGGTGACGGGCGTATAGCCAACTGAATTGATGGCAAAAAATTGATATGATGGCAAAAAATTGATGGCCTTTGTTACTTTATTCCTAGACCGATGTACCCCACTTGCCCAATGATTTTCTGTTTCCTTAGTTTATATGGCAATCTTACCCAATTGGCAAACAAATACTCTGGACAAACAGAGAAAATGCCCCTGCAACCGCTGTGCAAAATTCATTTAGGATGGCTTTAGTATGACCATCACCGTATCCTTGGGCGAACGGAGTTACCCCATTTTTATTGCTACCCATAGCTTACATCGAGCGGGGAAACACCTCACCGATATAGGCATTCAAGGTAAGGTTTTGATCGTGTCTAATCCGGTGATCTTTCGTCATTATGGAGAGGCGTTAGTAGCTTCTTTAGTTGCCTCTGGTTTGCAGGTGGCATCCTGTATTCTCCCGGCGGGAGAGCGGTATAAAAACTTAAAAACCATCGAGCGCATTTATCAACACTGTGCGCAGCATCGTTTGGAACGTCGCTCAACCCTGATTGCTTTGGGGGGTGGGGTCATTGGGGATATGACCGGCTTTGCGGCTGCCACTTGGTTGCGGGGGATGAACTTGGTACAAATTCCCACGACCTTACTGGCGATGGTAGATGCGGCCATCGGGGGTAAAACGGGGGTGAATCATGCCCAAGGAAAAAATTTGATCGGGGCATTTTATCAGCCCAAAGCGGTGATGATTGACCCAAATGTATTGCAAACTTTACCCCTGCGCGAATATCGCTCCGGCATGGCCGAGGTGATTAAATATGGGGTGATTTGGGAAACCCAGTTATTTAATTTTTTAGAATCCCGCCCCCGCTTATCCCAATATCGTGATTTATCTCCGCAAGACCTGGAAAAAATCCTATTTTTATCCTGTCGAACCAAAGCGAATATTGTTAGTGAAGATGAGCGGGAAGGGGGTATTCGCGCCTTGCTCAATTATGGGCATACGATTGGTCATGGGATTGAAACCGTGACCCAATATCGTCACTATAACCACGGGGAAGCGGTGGCGTTGGGCATGATCGCTGCGGGTGATATAGCCATGCAATTGGGTTGGTGGTCAGACGTGGAACATCATCAACAAAAGGAACTCATTGCCAAAGTGAAATTACCCACACAATTAAACTCTAACATTGATATTGAAGCGATTAAAATAGCTTTAAATTGGGATAAGAAAGTTGAACAGGGAGCGGTGCGATTTATTTTACCAAAGGGAATTGGCAAGGCAGAAATAACTCATCAAGTGCCCTCAGATGTGATTCACCGGGCGTTAATTCGTTTGATGGCTCAATAATTCCTGCCCCGCCAACGTTTGGGTCGAGTCAAAGAAGATAAAACAATCCGTATTACGGCAAATATATCCCCCAAGGGAGACAACCAAAATGTCCAACTGTTGGCATTCCAACCCGCATAGACCGGTCGAATCGCCAAGACCATTCCCCAACGGATCACCACCAGGGCTAAATTCACGGCCAATAATAACTGATTTACGGGATTGGCTGGCAAGAAAAAGCTCACCAATAACAAAGGGAATGGTAACCCCTGAACGCTGACCAAAAACCAGGCATCTCCCCATACTTGGGCAATCGTTGTCGCATCTTTCAAGTCTAAGGAACGCCCCCATTCCCGCCAGGTTTCCCTAAGACCTTCATACATCCGTACTTGCAATACCTGAGAACCATCACAAAAACCCACTTTATAGCCCTGGGCTGCCACATTTCGCACGAAGGTCACATCATCACAAAACGAGTTTTTTGCTGTCTCATATCCTGCCATTTTTTCTAAAACCGCACGACGCACCAAGCAGCACTGACCATTCGCCATCACCCGTTCTGGCGGGGGTGTACCTACTCCCGTTGCGCCAAAGCGATAGATTAAAGTCATCAACAAAGCGGGTTGCAGCCACCACTCCCCCGGATATTTCAAAATAAATTGGGGTGATAGGGTAATCAAATCATAATTTTGTTGTATGGCTAATTCTAATAAAGCTGGCACCAAACCGATTTGGGGGCGGGTATCCGCATCCAGATTCAAAATCCACCCGCTACCGGGGGAACTCTGCCGCCAGCCCCAGTCCAATGCCCAGGGTCGCCCCACCCAATCCGCTGGCAGGGGCGGGTCAGACAGCAAACGGATGCGGGGGTCGTGGGTTTGTTGCGCCGCCACCCATTCCCTCGTCCCATCCTGGGATTGACTATCCACCACCAAAACTTCCCGCACACTGTAGCCCTGCCTTTGCACGCATACCAAACAAGCGGGCAATCGTTGCACCTCATTTAACGTGGGAATCACCACACTCACTTGACCCAAATAGGCTGGCGTTTCTAGGGCGGGCAAAAGGGGGGCGGGGCGTTTGATCCCTGGCAACAGTCGGGCTAAGAGCAAGGCCACTGCCGGACACTGAAGTAATAAAATAATTAAACTCATCGGTGGATTGGCCTAGGGCGTGTATTTATTAACCGTTTGGCACGTTGAAGTACCCTATTATTTTATTGGGGAACACATCCGATAGCAATCACCAAAAATATGCTTAAAATGGACGGATAACGACTCCGTTCACCCACCGTAAAAAACCTCTCGAACTCAACGAAGAAACTCGATACGGTCAGTGTGCAACGGGATTCTTATGCTGAGTGCGACCTTGTATTACTTAACTTTTGCCACTTAGCTTGTGGTTTTGAATTTAGTGATTGAGCCAGTTGACCCCATGCAATCATTGCATCGAAGCTTGGTTTGAGAGCTTGCCCTAAAGTCGTTAGTTGCCACTCTTTTTTCTGCTCAGATCGCTCCACTATCCCATCATTTTCTAATTCTTTTAAGACTTGAGATAGAACTCGCTCGGTAATCTCTGGAATTCTCTGTGCCATTTCTGAGTACCGTAGGGGTTCCTCAAGTAAGCGCCAAACCACCATTGCCTTCCATCTTCCTGAAAGGACGGCAATGCAACATTCAATAGGACAGTCTGGAAGGGTTTTGCGAGGGACAGTCACGGTGTTTTTTCTCCGTAGATTTTTACGATAAGGCTCATTATGCTAGATACTATCAAATTGGTGAAATTTATGACTACTGAGTTGTGGATGTTGCTGGGTTCGATCGGGATTTTGTATGGATTGACTTTCGTACAAGTCACCCAAATTACGTTTGCTAAAGGTATATCCTACGCCCTTAGCAATCGTGATTCTTCATCAGAAGATTCAGCCTTAGCAGGAAGAATTCAACGAGCAAAACTCAACTTAATTGAGAACCTAATAATTTTTGCAAGCTTAGTTCTGATAGCCAAGGCTGCAAATGTATCTACAGGGTTATCCTCGCTAGGCGCACAGGTGTTCTTTGGGGCACGCCTTATTCATGCCATCTGCTATGTTTCTGGAATCACTATAATTCGTTCTCTAGCTTATACAGGAGGACTTATAGGCATGGTAATGATAACAATTGCCATACTACAACGTTAACTCAACTCAGTAAACTTTTACTTCTTGGATAAACATCATGACAAATCGAACCATCTTCGTAACTGGGGCAGGAAGGGATATTGGACAGAAAATTGCTGAACGCCTTGGAAAAAGCAAGAACTTCGTCATTTTTCACTATGCTTCCAGTCGCATTGGGGCTGAGCAAGCCTTAGAAAGAGTTGTGGGATTTGGCGGCAGTGGTGCAATCGTCCAAGCTGATTTGCGAGACGGTAAAGCTTCTGCCATGTTGGCTGACAAAGTTATTGAAGTTTTAGCAGGTCGCCAGCTTGACATTTTTGTGAGCAACGCAGCGATCGCAGCAGCTAGTCCTCTGGGGCAAACAGAATTGACCGACATTCAGGCAATGACAGCAGTAAATCTCTTGGCTCCTTTTGAGCTTATCAATCGGCTTGCACCCCACATCAGTGATGGAGGGGTGGTCATAACACTTTCCGTGGCTGCAACTCAGCGGATTTTTAGTCCAGATTTTGCCTATTTTTCAGCGACAAAAGCTGCTGTAGACTGCCTTGTACGGCATTGGGCTGTAGCACTGGGTTCTCGTGGAATTCGAGTCAATGCGATCGCACCTGGTGTGATCGAAGCAAACTTTCGGGCACAACTATTGCAGGATGCTACATTTCGCCATGAACTAGAGTCAGTGACTGCGCTGAACCGAATTGGGCAGATTGACGATGTATTGGATGTGGTTGAATTTCTAGCCTCTGCTGCGTCTCGCTGGATTACTGGTCAAGTCATTGACGTTTCTGGTGGATGGAAAATCTAGGGAGTGAGAGAGATGGCTAGAAAATTCGGTAGTCCTAGTTTTGTAATGGTTAAAATGGGTAGAGACCGAGTTAAGAGGA
>CAYZTU010000031.1:0-34227 GCA_964481635.1 uncultured Synechococcus sp. | reverse complement strand
CAGCGGACGGAATGGAAATCTCGACGGTGAGTTTAAGGTTACTTGCCGCCACTGAAGGGGAACATTCAGGCAAACATTTGTTGAATCAACTCCTGATACCGTTCCATCACCTGATTGCGTTTAATTTTCAGAGTTTGAGTCATCAATCCATTCTCTACGGTAAAGGGTTCGGCAATCAATCGAAAGGGGCCAATCTGCTCAAATGAGCGCACACTGGGGCGATCCTGGGAGTGGGTTTTCAATTCCACCCGGTAAAGTTCCAAAACCTCCGGCGTATCCAAACTCCAGGCTCCCGGTACCGGCTCCTCCTGGGGCAAAGTTAGCACATGACCCTGTGCCTCCGCCCAAGCCTTCAGGGCACTTTCGTTGGGAATAATCAGACAGCCCAATTGACGGGCATCTTGTCCCACTAAAACCATCTGGCTAATGTATGGACTTTGTAAACAAGCATCCTCAATCGGTTGGGGTTCGATATTTTCGCCGCTACTGAGGACGATGGTATCCTTGGCCCGCCCGGTCAGCACCAAATCCCCCTGGGGCGTGACCCAGCCCAAGTCGCCGGTATCAAACCAGCCCTGGTCATCCACCACCTTGGCCGTGGCCTCCGGGTTGCGGTAGTAGCCCTTCATCAACTGGGGTCCCCTGGCCAGTACCAGCCCTTTGCGGGTGACCGGGAGGGATTGGCGGGTTTCCGGGTCAACGATCTTAATTTCCGTACCGGGAATGGGCAACCCGGCGGAATAGCGCAAATTGCGAGTCACCCAGCGGGCAGTTAAAACGGGGGAAGTCTCCGTCAAACCGTAGCCCACCAGGATGGTCAGCCCCGCCAATTCGTAAAAATCATCCAGATAGCGAGCTAAGGCACCGCCCCCACTTGCCCCCTCCCTGAGCCGTCCTCCCACGGCTTGGCGCACCTTTTGATACACCAAGCGATCCGCCACCCGATGCAGCGGCCAGAGGAGCAAGGCGGTTAACCCCCCGCCCAACCGTTGTAGCGGACTGGGTGCCAAGGGTGCCAGGGTTAACTTTTGCCAGAGCCGTTTGCCGGTGATGTAGCGTTTACTCAGACCAATCAGACCCCAGATCAGTTTTTGTTTACCTGGAGGTTGTTGGCGAAATTCCCGCTCCACCCCCTCGTAAATGGACTCCCACATCCGGGGCACGCCGACGATATGGTGGGGTTGATACTTGGTCAAATCCTGCTTGAAATACCGCAGGGTGCTGTAAATCTGGTGGATGCCCCGCGAGAGCAAAAAGTATTCCCCGGCACGCCCGTAGGAATGCCAGGTCGGCAGTAAACTCAGGGCGATATTTCCCGGTTGGGGCGTGAAGACAACGTACAGATTTTCCACCTGATGCAACAGGTTGCCGTGGCTGAGCATCACCCCCTTGGGTTTGCCCGTCGTGCCGGAGGTGTAGAGCAAGGTCGCCAGGGACTCGGAGTTCAGATGGGGGGGCTTGAAGTCCTGCGGTTCCCCCCGTTGCATCACCTGGTCAAAGCTCAAATTGCCCCCAGATTCGCCCCAGAGGGTGATCATGGCACGGGGTTGCCACTGTTCTAAATAGGGAGCCAAGCGTTTCAGCAATTCCGGCGTATCCACCACCAAAAAGCTGCTTTCACTATTGCGGTAGATAAAATCCAATTCATCCAGGGGAGCCTGCGCCCCCCGCACCACATCCACCCCCCCCGCCAGCATAATGCCCTGATCCGCAATCAGCCACCGGGAGCTATTGTCCGCAAACAAGGCCACCCGTTCCCCCGGTTGTAGTCCCAGAGCCTGTAATCCCTGGGCAAACCCTTGGATTTGTTGCGCCAATTCGGGATAGGTGAGCCGCACCGGGGGTTGACGGTGGGGTTCTTCCAGGGCGACCAAGGTGGGAAACCGTTGCGCCAGTTCCGGCCACAGGGCGGGGAGGGCAGACCAGGAGGGCATAAGCAAGGGGGAAACACTTTGTTTATAGGGTAGCGTGTTCTGGCTCCACACCCGGCAATAAAACGTTATAATTTGGGCGGAATCTAAGGGGGTGCAGGTGGTGGTACGGGCATTTTTCATCGGACGGGCGGCGGCACAAGCCCTTTATGAACAGGTGGGTAACGTGGTGGGGGAAACCCTGGCCAACGTAGGTCGGTGGGATGCCCAGCAACGGGAAGTCCTGCGCCAACAGATTCAGGAAATTTTGGAGCGAGCCGCCCAGGAAGAACACCAGTCCACCCAGGCGCAACCCACGGTCAGGGGGCAAAAACCTTTGGATTTGCAGACCACCATTGATGATTTGCGGGCGGAAATGGCTCGCTTGCGTACCGAACTCAAACGTTATCGCCAGCAGAACTAAAGGTGGCCGTCCTCGTCAGCACCAAACAGTACCGGTGGAATCGGGAACGCTACTCCCGCTGGCGGCGCTCGTTGGATATTTGGTCGTTTGTATTGCGGTTTTTGGCCGCCCAATGGCTATACGAAAAAAGCTGGAGCTATCGGGGTGGGGTGACGGCGGAAAAACGGGCGCATCGCCGCCGCCGTATCGCCATCTGGGTGCGGGAAAATTTACTGGATTTGGGGCCAACCTTTATCAAGGTGGGGCAGTTGTTTTCCACCAGGGCGGACATTTTCCCGGCGGAGTATGTGGAGGAATTGTCCAAATTGCAAGACCAGGTGCCCGCCTTTGGCCTAGAGCAGGTGGCGCAGATCGTGCAGTCGGATTTGGGCAAACCCCTGGACAAATTATTTTTGAATTTTGAAGCAGCTCCTTTGGCGGCGGCCAGTTTGGGGCAGGTGCATCGGGCCGAATTACCCACCGGGGAAACAGTGGTGGTGAAGGTGCAACGCCCCGGTTTGCGTCAGTTGTTTGATATTGACCTGGCGATTGTTAAAGACATTGCCTACTACTTCCAAAACCATCCCCGTTGGGGGCCAGGGCGGGACTGGTTGGGGGTTTATGAGGAATGCTATCGCATTTTATTTGAAGAAATTGATTACCTGAATGAGGGACGCAATGCGGATGAATTTCGCCGCAATTTCCGGGATGTCCCTTGGTTAAAAGTGCCTCGCATTTATTGGCGGTATTGTTCCCTGCGGGTGCTAACGCTGGAGTATTTACCGGGGATCAAAATTAGCCATTACAGTGCCCTGGATGCCGCTGGTTTAGACCGCCGGCGGATTGCGGAATTAAACGCCCGTGCCTACCTAGAACAGGTGTTGAATCATGGCTTTTTCCACGCCGACCCCCACCCCGGCAATATCGCCGTTGACCCGGATGGCAGTTTGATTTTTTATGACTTTGGCATGATGGGTCGCATCCAGCCCCAAACCAAGGAAAAATTGGTGCAAACCCTGATGAGTATCGTGGATCGCAACGCCGATGGGGTGATCGAGTCCCTGGTGCAACTTAAGGCTCTGGTGCCCCAGGGGGATATGGGGCCGGTGCGCCGGTCGTTGCAGTATATTTTGGATAACCTGCTGGATAAACCCTTTGAGGTGCAGTCCATCGGGACGATCAGCGAGGATTTGTATGCCCTGGCCTACGACCAACCCTTCCGGTTCCCTGCCACGTTTACCTTTGTGATGCGGGCGTTTTCCACCCTGGAGGGCTTGGGGCGGGGCTTAGATGCTAACTTTCAGTTTTTTACCGTCGCTACCCCCTACGCATTACAAATGATGGACAATCGCAGTAATGGAGACCTGTTGGGTCAATTGGGTCGCCAAGCCGCCCAGATGAGCAATTCCGCCCTGGGGTGGCCTCGCCGGGTGGAAGAAACCTTGACCAAGATCGAGCGGGGGGATTTGGTGGTGCGGAGCCGATCCTTGGAGACGGAACGGTTGTTGCGCCGCCTCAGTGCCCAGCAGATGTCGGGGAATTACAATGTACTCACCGGCAGTTTTTTGATTTCGGGCACCATTTTGTTGGTAAGTGGCTACGGCTGGCTGTCCCTGTTGGCGGGGGGTTTGGCGGGTTTTACGGGCTGGCGGGGCTGGCGGGTGTGGCAACGGCACGAGCGTTTTGAACGGATGTTTTAGGTTAATAATGGTTCCCGGATTTGCGCTGATGGACGGCGGTGATACCCGTGGTATTGAGGACTTTTCCCTCATCCACCGTGGCATAAATCAACCAGTGATCCCCACATTCCATCCGTTGGGCTACTTCACAGTGTAAGTACGATAAAGCATCACTCAAAACCGGGCAACCGTCCTCAGTCAACGTAGTCCCCACCCCCGCAAAGCGGTCTTCCCCCGGCGCAAACGGTTTCAGAAAATGGCGGGGTAGGGAACTGCCCTCCGGCAGGATATTCAGCACAAATCGGTCGCCCACGTGGAGCAGGGATTCCACCGCCCGGTCTTTGGCTACCGCTACGGTGATTCCCGGCGGGTTGAAGGTGGCCTGGGACACCCAACTGGCGAGCATGGCACTGGTCAATTCCCCCCGCCGAGCCGCCAAAATGCACAGAGGTCCCACCACCCGTCCCATGGCCTGTTCCGTGCGGGCAGCTTGGGAATCCGTAGGGCGGGTCGCCTGCCTGCGTTGCTTTTGGCGTAGGGCTTGGGCAAAATCCGTCCCGGTTTGTTCGCAGGTCTGCAAATCCGCATCCGTGGGCGTAAATTTTACCCGCACCGGCTCAAACCCCAACCGAAACCCCGCATCCCGCAGCCGGTTCGCCAGCAAATCCACCGCTTCCCCGCTCCAGCCGTAGGAGCCAAATACCCCCATCACCACGGTACGGGGCGCATGATCCACCACGATGCCCAGGGCGGTTTGGATTTGGGTGGGTGCGTGACCCCCCAGGGTCGGGGAACCCATAATTACCCCCTGCGCCGTGCTGATCACCTGGCGGATTTCCTCCGGGCTGGCGGTTTCGCAGTTCAGGGATTCCACCCGCACCCCCGCCTTGGTC
Organism: uncultured Synechococcus sp.; assembly: GCA_964481635.1. Classification (GTDB taxonomy): domain Bacteria; phylum Cyanobacteriota; class Cyanobacteriia; order Gloeomargaritales; family Gloeomargaritaceae; genus Gloeomargarita. The sequence goes on along the minus strand of CAYZTU010000031.1, from coordinate 29,342 downwards.
AACCCCCGCCCCATCGCCTGCGCCAGGGTGGCCGTATTCCCATAAGCAGAAGCATAAAGTAATGCCACCGTCAGGTCATAGCCACTTTGCCGTTCGCACCAGAGGGAATAACTGCGGGTCAATTCCGGCAGATGGTAGCGCACCAAAGAACCATGGCCATTGGCATAACAGGTGGCTTTCCAACGTCCCAACCGTTCCAAAACCGGCTCCACCTGCCGCACCTGGGGGGCATGGATACAGTCAAAGTAATACTGGTAATCTTCCTTGAGGGCGGCCCAGCCCTCGTCAAACACCTGGTCGCTACAGCGATGGGCACTAAAAAATTTACCGCTAAACAGGATGCCGGTCTGGGGGTCAAAGGTGGCGAGGCCATTGGGAAAGCGGGGGGTAGGGATGGGGATCAACTCTAACCCGTGACCCAAGCCCAAATCCAGGGTTTCTTCCCCCCGGATGATGTGGGTCTGTAACGATTGCTGGGCGGTCAACTCCGGGGCGTGCTGGGCGAGTAACGACCGCAGGGTTTGCTCCCCCGGATTGGAGCAGACAAAGGTGATTTGGGGTGCCTGCTGCCACAACTGCGCCAGGGTCGCCACCCGATTCGGGTTAATATGCCCCAGGATCACATAGTCCAGTTGGTCAAAGGCCACATGGCGGTGCAATTCGGTTAAGAATAATGCCGCAAATGTCTCCCCCGGCGGGTCAATCAGGGCAATTTTTTCCCCTTGGATGAGGTAACTGTTGGCCGTTGTCCCCCGTTCTAGGGCGTATTCCATCTCAAAGCGCAACCGTTGCCAACTCCGGGAACGCAGGGCAAGTGTATCGGCACCAATGGGCACGGTTTGCACGTCACGGGGGGGATGTTGCACCATCTTTTGACTGGGGGAATAACCTTATTTTTATTGTGCGGTATCTCGCCCCGATTCGGACAAAATGGCGATGAAATCTACCTATGGCCTTGATAATTTCAGCTTTTATTGTGCGGTTTTGGTGCCTAACCAGGCCAGAATTTCCGGCTTTTGGTGTGCCAACCCCTTGTAAATTAACGACTCCGGTGACATGGATTGGATCGCCGATTGGAGTAAGGCTGCTTGGGACGGGTTTCGTTTGAGTACCCCCACATCCTGAAAATAGGTGCGAATGGTGAATAGAGCCGCATCCATGGCCGGGAACCCCCAGACCACTTGCCGCTCCATCCGTATGTACAACTGCGGGTCATTGGGATTAAAATTCCGCCCCTGCCATTGCTGGGGATCACAGCCGGGCGGGGGTTCCGGGTGATGATTGAGACGGGTATCGGTACTCAACCCCCAGGCAAAGCGCACCATCGGCGGCTGGGTAATCATGGTATGCACCAGGGCATCGCCCCGACGATTCATCCCGCTCATCCCGGCTACGGGGGCATGAATTTGAGCAAATTCCCGGCCAATATTCGCCTCAACCGCCCAATAATTCGGGAAACAAACATGAATGGCACTCAGCCAATGCTTTTCCCCCACCCGCCGGACGACATTGATATCTTCCTGGACTTGATTGGCTAAAGCATCCAACGCAGAGCCATAGGGGGGTACATCCGCTCGCAAACCCCGAACGCTCTGGAGGGTATAATTCGGGTCTAAATATAGGGTTTCCTGGGTGAGTTGATTGTGGAATGTTATGCAATTATCCTGTGTATGAGATTGAAAATACTGGGGGTATTCTTGAATTAAACGCTTGATGATAAACTGAGTCATCACCTGCTCAATCTCCGGGGTAAAATCCTGGGTTTGCCAATACTTTTCTAACCGTTCCCGGCGGGCGAGTTGCTTCATGTGATGATAATGGCTAAAATTACCATCCATTTGAAATACCCGTTGATCCCAGACCCCATTACCGAAATCCGTACCAAATTTGCTTAACCCCGGTTTGACTTCATACCGTCCCCTATCCCAGGGAACATAGCGGGGAGCCTCCGGCAGTTGCTCAACCGATAAGGCCGGTGCTAAGTAATGATTTGCTAAGTCATCATTCATTGACCAAACTATTTGGGAACGAGGGCACTTAACACCTCGCAACCCGTTTCTGTCACCAAAATATCATCCTCAATCCGCACCCCAATCCCCCGAAATTCATCGGGAATCGGCGGTTGCCCTTCTAAGGGTTGGGTGTGCGGGCCGATGTATAAACCCGGTTCAATGGTAAATACCTGCCCCGGTGCCAGTAGGGTCGCTTCTTCCTTGGCCTGGTAATAAATCCCCGCATCATGCACATCTAAGCCTAACCAATGGCCGGTGCGGTGCATATAATAAGGCCGGTATTTTTGTTGCTTTTCGTCCTTTTCGTTGGCAATTTCCTCCGCATCACCCGTTAATAACCCAATGTCAATTAAACCCTCGACCAAGACCCGCAGGGCGGTTTTGTGAATGTGGTCGTAGGGCACCCCCGGTTTGACGATAGCAATAGCGGCTAGTTGCGCTTTCAATACCAGGTCATAAATCAATTTTTGAGGGACAGTCATTGTCCCATTCACAGGGAACGTGCGGGTAATATCCGAGTTGTAACACCCCCAACCGCAACCCGCATCAATGAGGACTAAATCCCTGTCCTGGGTCTGCCGGATATTGTCCCCGTAGTGCAAAATGCAAGCATTCGCTCCCGAGGCCACAATCGAAGGGTAGGCGGGTGCGCCCCCCTGTTGACAAAAAATGGCTTCCATGCCCGCTTGAATCTCATATTCAAACATTCCCGGCTGGGTGGTTGCTTGGGCGTGAATATGGGCTTTGACGGCAATGGCAACGGCTTGGCGGATGCGTGCCAATTCCAGTGGCGTTTTGACCATCCGCAGGGGATAAATTAGGGGATTCACATCCGCTAAAACCGTAGGGCCATAGCCTTTGCGTTGCCGCAGGTTTAACATTTTGCGCCAGAGCCGGTAGATTTTTTCATTCATCGCTTCATCCCGGCTCGGATGGGTGTAAATTTGTGTCGCTCCTTCTACATATTCGGGTAGTTTTTGGTCTAATTCTGCCAAGGGGAACGCCGCATCACAACCGTAGATTTCGGGGGCGGCCTCAGGCCCGACCCGATAGCCCGTCCAGACTTCTTTTTCTAAGTCTTTGGGTAGAACAAATAACACAAATTGATGTTCGGGATGATGGGGTGCAAACACCGCCACCGCTGCCGGTTCATTTAATCCCGTGAGATAGAATAAATTGCCGTCCTGGCGATAGCCTGCTTCCACATCCCCGTGCAGATAGGCGTGGGGCGCACTGGTGAGAATTGCCGTGCCGTTGCCCAAAGCGGCCAGAAATTGCCGCCGTCGCTCGGCGTATTCGGTCGAGGGGAGGGGAGGGTGCAATGCGAGGGGGGTGGTCGCCATGATTAGCGGGGAATGGGAATGCTGGGGGTGGGGGAAGGTGTCGGCGTGGGACTGGGTAACGCTTGGGGCGTTGGCGTGGGGCTGGGTTGCGGGGTGGGCGTGGCTTGGGGTTTGGGAGTCGGGGATGGTTGAGGGCTGGGGCTGGGAGTGGGTTGGGGGGAAGGGCTCGTTTTGGGTGCAGGTTGCGCCGGTTTCCCAGGGGTAGCAAAATTGTAACTAAATACCTGGATAATCTGCCCCTGGGGGGGTAAATCGCCGGGTCGGATGGTGACCTGATCCCCCAGACGGCGCACGGGAATATTACCCATGAGTGCCAAAAAATCATCTAACGGCAGTAAATCACACGCAGCATCGGCGGCCTGGGTACGGTAGTGGGTGGGGACAATGACCTTGGGATTGAGAGCTTGCACCGCTTCCGCCGCTTCCTTGGGGTTAAATGCCTTGTCTTTGCCGCCGACGGGGATGAATAGCACATCCGGGCTACCAAACAAAATGCGTTGCTCCACGCTAATCGGGGTCGCCGTTCCCCCCAGATGCAAAAATCGGATGCCCGCTTGCGTCCATCGCCAGCAGACGTTGGGACCAAAGCGGCGACCCCCCAGACGGTCATGGTTGGTCTGAAAACCCGAAATTTTGAACCCGTTAGCCAGTTCGTAATCCCCGGATACGGCCAACACCCGGGGGTCACCGGGTAAATCTACTACATACCCCTCATCCAAAAGTAAGCTACTCACCAGCACCAAATCCGCTGGTACCCGGGGTTGCCGATAGCCCTGGGTACAGCCCCCCGGTAAAAACGGGTTGACCAAAATCCGTAAACCACCCCCGGTAAACAGAAAACTGGTATGCCCCAAAAACTGGATCGTTACCCCCGCTGGTGCCCCCTGCGCCAATACCCGCCCCGTTGCGACCAATACCCCAACACCAATTAACATTTCCCGTCGTTTCATGCCCAATTCCCATTTGTTTCGCACTTCAGCCTACCGCAATTTGGAGAAGTGTAAACCATTTCCCCAGTTCCCCGGCTAATTGTCAGCCACCCAGATGTGGCACAATTCTAGGCCAATTCGTCCGGGTTCACCCCCAAAAGGCGTCGTTGATTCGCTAGCCGTTCGACTCGTTGTTGGGCTTGCTCAAGCTCTTGCTGTTCTTGGCTTAATGCGGTGCGGAGTTCGCCAACTTGGGTGGACAACTCATCCATATTCAGCAGTTTCTCGTGATTATCCAAGCGATAAAAATCAAGGGAATAACCCTCGATTTGTAACCGCAGTTTTCACACTTGACTGACCTGATTGGTAATCGGTTCATACACCCCTTGGGCATCTAAGGCATAACCCCGTAATTGCCCCGAAATCCAATCTGCTAAAGGGTCAAATAACCAATATTCTTGAATGCCAATCTGTTCGTAAAGCGTTTTTTTGAAGCTCCAGTCCTGCTCGTAAGTACGGGCAGAAGTCATCTCAACAATAATGCTTGACGTTTGACCTTCTGCCCACATTTTATAATTCTTTCTCATCCCGGTGGGAATATCAAAAACCACCATCACATCCGGGGCAACCTGGGCTTTGGGATTACCTTGAATGTAATAAAAAAGAATGTAATAAAAAAACTGGTTTGCAAACACCACCGCCTGCTGACCTTTGAGATATTGGGTGAGGATGGCTAGAAGGGAACCTCTATTAATTAGGGATAGGCGGTCGCAGGGGCACTCTCTGCCGCAGGCATTCCCCCGTCTCTGGTTCCCCTTAGTATGGGCATTCCAGCGAGATAATTTTCTACTGGTTGCAATAAAAAAGGTTCCCACAATACATAGATTTCAAACATACAATAAAATCAATGAACTGCCCCCCAGCCACCATGTCTACCACTACGGATCAAGAATTGCTCTGCCTGAGTTTTTCCCTGTCGCCTACCACCCAAGCCCTGCTCCCCGCCCACGAATGTTTGGAAGTGTTACCCCTGCCGATGAGCCAGGTGGTCGGGATTCCCGATATGCCCCCGGCGGTGATGGGCGTTGCCAATTGGCGGGGAGAAGTCCTCTGGTTGCTGGACTTAGCCTCCTGGTTGGGGTTTGGCTCGCTGCTGGAATTGGCTCCCAATCAGATAAATTACAACGTACTAATTATTGCCCAGGAAAAACAACGCCTGGGTCTGGTGGTAACCCAAGTGGGTCAAATGTTTCAATGTCCCCTAGCCCAGTTACAGTCGCCCCCAGGAACAGAAATGACCCCCACACTGGCCCAGTGTTTGCGGGGATATTGGGTGCAGGAGCAAATTTTTTTGGTTCTGGATGGGCAGGGTATTGTCCAGTCCTTGTCTGTGGATTAGGAAATTTGCGGGACAGGTCACCCCTGGAACCGCTTATTTTGTGCGCTTACTCGGCGTAGCCTAATCAAAAAGGTACTAATAAAGTTACCAGTAGAGTAACGGTCTAAAACCCTGCGCTCACAACAAAAAACCGCATTAACCTTGCCCCGGACGACACCCGCCGCATGGCCGGTTTCTCCTAGTAGGCGTATTTCAGAGCTAAAACCACCAGTGCCGCCACCCCTCCCAGAATCAAAACGGCTCCCGCCACCACCATGAGCGGGTTGTCGGCTTCGTCAAATCGCATCGAACCCCGGTTCATATCATTCATACGCACTCCGGCCAACATCCTCGCTCCTAAAGTAGCGAAAAATTTTCTGGTTGTCCCCCATCATTTGGATTTTTTTAACAGTTGCGTTACTTTCCGCCCCCACTTTTGGAAACGCTGGTACCCAATCCGCCACCCGACTAGGGGGGAAATATCCCCAGGATGCGCCAATTGATAATCAAAAAATTCATCCAGTGCCTGCCAAATGACCCGCAGTTTATTGGCCACACGGGGGGCACGATACTCTTCGAGAAATTCTAAAGAAATGGGTGGGGTGGCGGTATGTAACACCCGCAGAATTTTTGCCAAATCATAACCCGAATCATAGCCGCCAATTTGTTCACAATTAAACCCTGGGTCCAGATAGTCCGCTAGCCCGCCATTTACGCTAGAAAAGACCCGACACCCGCAGGCCATGGCCTCCAAAGGTTGCAACCCAAACCCTTCGCTTACCCCCTGCACCGCCCAATATAGAGCCGAATCGTACAGATAAATCCGACTGCGATTGAATAAATCCGCTAGCCGGGGCACGAAATAATCCACCACCTCCACCCGGCAATGCTTTTGCAATTGGGGAGCGAGGTGTTTGAGCAAATAGGGAGAAGATTTGCGAGCCATGATCAACACATCAATATCCCGTGGTTGACCCTGGTTAGAAAATTCATCGCTAATTACATTGGGCAAATAATAAATCGGCGCATGGGCGGCATTTTGCCCCCAATATCCCATACTATTGCGGCTGACGGTCAGGATCGGCACCCCAGGGGGCATGGCAAACCCATAACCCGTGCTGTGGGCGTGATAAACCACCGGATATTGTTTTAATTGAGCCACCAATTTGGGCACATGAAATCCCCAACTCACCACAAAAATTCCCGAGGTGAGGGGGCGGCGGATTAAATCCCCCAAAAATAAATGGTCTGGTTCCCGTTGCCGATAGGTGACCAAGGTGGCCGCACCCACGGATTGCGCCAATTCCAGCACCTTCAATTCCGCCCAAAGACCGCCACAGTGATAGGTTTTCGTGGTTCCCGGTACCAGAAAATAGAGTTCCCGCATCCCGTCCCTCGGTGCTGTTCTCCCAGTGTACGGAAAACTGGCATGATGGAGGCAGTTCCCTTCCCTGTGCCCATGTCGCCCCAAACCCTGAATCTCAGCCCCGACCTATACGATTACCTGCAACGCCATTCCCTGCGCGAACCCGACCTGTTGCAGCAATTACGCCGGGAAACCCAGGCCATGCCAGCGGCACAAATGCAAATTTCTCCAGAACAAGGGCAGTTCCTGGCTTTTTTGGTGCAATTGATGGGAGCGCATCGTACCCTGGAAATTGGCGTGTTTACCGGCTATAGTAGCTTGGCGGTGGCACTTGCCCTGCCCCCGGATGGCCGGATGGTGGCCTGTGATATTAACCCAAATACCACCCAAACCGCCCGCCGTTACTGGGAAAAAGCCGGGGTTGCCCACAAAATTGACCTACGCTTGGCTCCGGCTAAAGATACGCTGGCTACCTTGCTGGCTCAGGGCGAAGCGAATCACTATGACTTCGCCTTTATTGATGCGGATAAGGAAAATTACTTGATCTATTATGAACAATGTCTGCAATTAGTCCGCCCCGGTGGTTTAATTGTGGTAGATAACGTGTTGTGGGGGGGAACGGTGGTAGATGCGGAGATTCAGGATACATCAACCCAAGCCATACGCCAGTTTAACCAGAAAATTTATCAGGACGAACGCATTACATTGGTCATGCTTCCCTTGGCTGATGGGGTAACGCTGGCGTGGAAGCGTCATTATTAATTTGTATGTACATTAGGGAGTTTCGCTTGTGAAGGTGATGGTGGTGGGTGGTGGTGGGCGGGAACACGCCCTCGCCTGGAAATTGGCCCAGTCCCCCCAGGTGACTAAGGTGTTTTGCGTGCCGGGGAACGGGGGTACCGCCAACCTGCCCAAGTGTGTGAATATGCCCATGCTGCCGGTAGATGTGGGTGGCATCACCCGGTTTGCGCTGGTGCAGGGAGTGGGTCTGGTGGTGATTGGTCCAGAAACCCCCTTGGCGTTGGGCATGGCCGACCAAATGCGGGAGCAGGGGTTGCGGGTGTTGGGACCGGGACAGGCGGGGGCGCAGTTGGAGGCCAGTAAGGTTTGGGCGAAGGAACTCATGCAGGCCGAGGGGATTCCCACGGCACCAGCGCAGGTATTTAGGGAGTTGGCACCCGCCCAAAGTTATATTGAGCAGCAATCCCTGCCGGTGGTGGTGAAGGTGGACGGGTTGGCGGGTGGGAAGGGGGTGACGGTGGCGCAGACCCATGCCGAGGCCATCGAGGCAGTGCAAGCGGCCTTGGCGGGTAAATTTGACCAGGCGGGACAGCAGGTGTTGGTAGAAGCTTTTTTGACCGGGGAAGAGCTTTCGCTTTTGGCTTTGACGGATGGGGAAACCCTCTACTTTCTTTTGCCCGCCCAGGACTATAAACGCCTGGGGGCGGGGGATACTGGGCCGAACACGGGCGGGATGGGTGCCTGTGCGCCGGTGCCTTGGGTGACGGGGGAATTGCTGGAGCGAGTGGAACGGGAAATTTTTACGCCGCTCTTAGCCGGGTTAAAACGGCGGGGCGTTGCCTATCGGGGGGTAATTTACGCTGGATTGATGGTGACCCCCCAGGGCGACCCATTTGTAGTGGAATTTAATTGCCGCCTGGGTGACCCGGAAACCCAGGTGATTTTACCTTTGCTGGATTCCTGTTTGCTGGAGTTGAGTTTGGCCTGTGCGGAGGGACGGCTCGGGCAGGTGCCGCCGCCGGTGTGGCGACCCGGATGGGCGGCGACGGTGGTGCTCGCCGCTGGGGGTTATCCGGGGGAATTTCTCAAGGGTTATCCGGTGCGGGGGCTGGACTTGGCGGAAGCGACTGGAGCCTTGGTCTTCCATGGGGGTACCCGCCGGGAGCGCAACCAAACCTTTACGGATGGGGGGCGGGTGCTAAGCATCACGGGGCATGGTGCCACCCTGGATGAGGCTCTTGAACAGAGTTATTTGGGGGCGAAACAGGTAAATTTTACCGATTGCTATTACCGGGAGGATATTGGTTGGCGACTGACAAGCCGTTAGTTATGGGATAACTCAGTAGCAACATATAGCAATAGGATTAGAATTTAGAACAGCGGTCGCAGGGGCATCGCCCCCGCCTTGGTTCTATGGCTACGCCACGCAAGCTAATGTCGCACAGCGACACGCAAGCTAATGTCCTATGGACACGCAAGCTATCAGAATCTTTGTTCGCCAATCAGATAGGATTGCTATAGTTTGAATTGTGATGATTTGAATTGCGATTAAAGGGTGTCTCTATATCATCCAAGAATAGCCGTCGTAGGGGCACCGCCCCCGTCTTTGGTTCTCCAGAATCTTTGTTCATCAATTAAATAATATGGCTATATAGCAATCCTAAATGAATTTAGAATAGCGGTCGTAAGGGCGTAGTCCCCGTCTTTGGTTCTCCAGAATCTTTGTTCATCAATTAAATAATATGGCTATAGAAACAACTACCGAAATCCAAATAGGCTTGTCCTAGGGATTGTGTGAATTGTTCAGTGTGATCCCTGGGATTTCATGCTACCCTTGCGCTTAGGTATGGAGAAAATTATTCATGTCTATTTATCTGGAGCCGGAAGCGGCAGCCTTTGCGTCCGCTACCGCCCAACCTCCCTATCTATTTGAACTTGAGCCTGAGCAGGGGCGCAAAATTGTGGATGAGGTGCAGTCATCACCCGTTCGTAAACCGCAAGTAAAAATCGAAGATATTGTCATTACCACTAGTTCACAAACTTCCCTACCCGTGCGGCTTGTTTGTCCGCTTGGAGCAGACAATGACTTAGCGAGCAATGACTTGCCCGTGATTGTGTACATTCATGGGGCGGGTTGGGTGTTTGGTAATGCGCATACCCATGACCGTTTAATTCGGGAATTGGCCGTAGGTGTACCCGCCAAAGTCGTATTTCCGCAGTATCGTTTATCCCCGGAAGCCAAATACCCAACCGCAATCGAAGACAATTACGCAGTGTTGCAATGGGCGGCACAGCAAGGAGCCAAGCATTTGGCCGTGGCGGGAGATAGCGTCGGGGGAAATATGGCCATTGCCATGACTTTGATGGCCAAGCAACGGGGCGGGCCACGGATTGACCAACAACTTTTATTTTACCCAGTGACCAATGCGGCCTTTGACACCCCATCCTATGAGCAGTTTGCCACCGGTTATTTTTTGCGGCGAGATGCCATGATCTGGTTTTGGGAGCAATACACTACCAACCCTGACCATCGGGCAGAAATTACCGCCTCGCCGTTACGGGCGACCCCAGAGCAGTTGCAGGGTTTGCCCCCAGCTTTGGTGATTACAGCGGAGGCAGATGTACTGCGGGATGAGGGCGAAGCCTATGCGAATCACCTGCGGGCGGCGGGGGTGCGGGTGACAGCGGTGCGGTTTCAAGGCACCATCCATGATTTTGTCATGCTCAACGCCCTTGCCGAAACGGCGGCGACACGGGGAGCCATGGCTCTTGCCACCAGTTGGTTGCGGGCGGGATTGTGTGTCTAGTGGTATCGCAAACACGGGCGATTTTTCATTACAAAATCCCTTGAGAACCAGGGCGGTGCCCTACGACCCAGATTAGGTCAACTTTTGCGTGTTTAGCTGCAGTAATGATCCAGAAGCAAAGACGGGGGCTTGCGCTCCTGTGACGGGTATTCCTTAGTCAATAAAGGTGCCCATAGGAACCTGGGGGGGCGTGGCGGGTCTGCCAAAATCCCTGCATACTCTCAATCGGATGTTTGGCAGATTTAGACGCAGAAAAGCTCTGGTCTAGGGCATCGAGGGTGCGGTTTGGGGCATCTGTTTGCGCCCAATACAAATCAGGGTTTTGTAGCCAGTCTGAGCGACTTGCACCGGGATTTTATCCTGATTTGCGCCCATAACCCAAGCCTTATTTTGGGTGATGACCGGAGTTAAGCCCAACCGGTGGTAGGTCACGGCCTGGTTGTGGGTGCGGGTCAGTACCCAGGAAATTTGTGCCAACTGGGGCATGATGGTGTTTTCCGCTAAATTCAGCCCCCGGGCATCCAGTTCCTGGGGTTGTCCCAGATATTTGCCATAAAAATCCATCACCTTAGGCAGGAGGTCAAGGGTACCATAAACCTGGTCTAACCCCTGGGCAACGGGAAATTCGCCCAAAAGTTCGCTCCCCGGATACAGGGGAATGGGAGATACCATGGCTTCGCCACGCAGGCTATCAGACATTTGTGCCGCCCTAGATCACTGTTTCTATCCTAACAGGGGTGGATTTCCGGCAAAACATGAATAAATGTAAATGAATGTTTCCCGATTACGGACTGACAGAATTGACACCAGCGGTTATGATGAACATGGTTCCGCCCTAGTCTGAATGGAATTTGGTCTTGACCGGTTCTGTGGTGGCAGTGGGCATTCTTATCGGGTTCAGGTTATGACCATTTATGTGGGCAATTTGTCCTTCAAAGCGTCTGAGCAGGATTTGAAGGAAGTGTTTTCGGAGTATGGGCCGGTGAAACGGATCACGCTACCAATGGATCGAGAAACGGGACGAATGCGGGGCTTTGCCTTTGTGGAGATGATGGAGGATGACCACGAGGATAAGGCGATTACGGCCCTGGACGGGGCGGAGTGGATGGGGCGGCAGTTACGGGTGAATAAGGCTCGTCCCCGGGATGATAACCGGCGCGGCGGGTTTTAAGGCTCAGGACAACTTGGGGGAGGGGTTTGACGGTGGAATCGGCAGAATCTCTCTCTCGGGGCACCATTCTGGTGGTGGATGACACCCTAGAAAATTTGGATGTCCTGGACGAACTACTCACCAGCCACGGTTACGAGGTGCGGCGGGCGATTGATGGCACCATGGCGTTGCGGGCAGTGGCAGCGGCACCCCCGGACTTGATCCTGTTGGACATTATGATGCCGGGGATGAACGGTTACGAGGTATGCGCCAAATTGAAGGCGGATTCTGCGACCTGGGGAATTCCGGTACTGTTTATCAGTGCCCTGGATGCGGCGGCGGATAAGGTGCGGGCGTTTGAAACGGGGGGGGTGGACTACATCCCTAAACCCTTCCAGGCGGCGGAGGTGGTGGCACGGGTGGAAGCCCATCTGCAAAATGCGCTCCTCCAAAAAATCCTGGAAGACCGGGGACAGGCATTGGAAGACCGGGAGCGGGAGGTTCGCCAGTTGCGCCAGCGGGTCAAACGCCTCGAAGAGGTTTTGGGGTATTACGGGGTAGACCCCGCTTCGGTCTAGGTCATGTCTTGGCGACTGCGGTGGGTGGTGACGGTGCCGTTTGTGCTGGTCACGACGGCGGCCACCGGGTTGGTCGGCTTTTTATCCTTCCACAACGGCCAGCAGTCGGTGCGGGTCGTTGCCATCGAATTACAAACCGAGATTGCTGACCGAGTTCGCACCGAATTGGATGATTTTTTGGATTTTGCCCCCAAGTTGGTGGCATTGAATGCGGATTTAGCCCGCCAAAAGTTGATCCAAACCCAACCCCCCCGGGGGGAAGCCTATTTATGGCGGCAGATGACCCTGCAACCCCAACTGCGGGTGGTTTATTTTGGGGATGAACAGGGTGGCCGCTTTCTTGGGGTACGGCGGCGGATTGAGGATAATAGGTTACGGTTGTACTTCAATACTGGTGTGGAATTTGCCCTCGATGAGCGTGGGCAACGGCAACAACAGGTCAGCCCCTACGACCCCAACCGCCGCTACGATGCCCGTACCCGTCCCTGGTACCAAAAAGCCCTGACCCAGCCCGGCCCAGTGTGGACAGATGTGTATGTATCCTTCAGCACGGGACGGTTGGTCATTACCACCGCCCAGGTGGTCAAAAATCCCCAGGGGCAGGTGCTAGGTGCCACCGGTGCCGATGTGGAACTCACCCGTTTGAGCGAATTTCTCAGCGGTCTGGCCATCGGGCGCAGTGGGGAAGCCTTTATTGTTGACCCAGCGGGGCTGGTGGTGGCGGATTCCAGCGGCGAGACCCTCGGTTTGTTGCAGAATCGGGAACGGGTCAAGGCCACGGATAGCCCCCATCCCTTGATCCGTCAGGCCGCCCGCTGGTTACAGGCGCAGGGGAAGCAACCCACGGCGGAGCCGGTGCGGGTGGATTGGGAGGGGCAAGCCCACTACCTCCATGCGATGCCCTACCAGAACCCTGGGGGGCTGGACTGGTTGCTGGTGCTGGTGGTGCCAGAGGTGGATTTTCTCCAGGGAATTTATGCGGGCAATATCCTCACCGCCTTTTGGTGCGGGGTAACGCTGGTCATCGCCCTGGGGGTGGGGTTGACGCTCAGCCGTTGGTTTAGCGAGCCGGTACGGCAGTTGGTGCAGGCGACCCAAGCGATTGCCCAGGGGGAACGGGGGCGACAGGTGCCCGTGGGCGGGATTTGGGAACTGGCACAGCTCGCCCAAAGTTTTAACCAAATGTCCCAACAACTGGCGGATTCCTTTACGCAACTGGAAACCCTGAATCAGGACCTAGAAAACCGGGTAGAACAACGTACCCAGGAAGTCCGAGCCAGTGAACGCCAGTTTCGCACCCTCACCAGTAATATTCCGGGGATGGTGTTTCGCTCCCAACGCTCGGATGGCTATGAATTTATCTATCTTTCTGACCCGATTGAGCAGATTACCGGTTACCCCGCCGGGGCTTTTCTCAGCGGGGAACGGCAGTACTGGGATTTGATTCTACCCGAGGATCACCAAGCAGTTTTAACTGCCCTTTTGAACAGTCGAGCCAAGGGGCATACCTACGCAATCGAATACCGCATTCAGCACTCGGATGGACACATCGCTTGGGTGAATGAACGGGGACAAGGAGCGCAGGATGATACCGGGGCAACTCCCTATCGGGATGGGGTAATTTTTGATATCACCCAACATAAGGACTTTGAACAACAACTGGAGGAATCCCGCCAAAAAGCAGAAAGTGCCAACCGTGCCAAAAGCACCTTTCTGGCTAATATGAGCCACGAACTGCGGACCCCCCTAAATGCGATTATTGGGTTTAGCCAAATCCTCAACCGTGACCCCCACCTCACGGAAAAACAACAGGAAATCGTGGGGACAATTAACCGCAGTGGCGAGCATTTACTGAATTTAATTAACGATGTCCTGGATATGGCCAAAATCGAGGCGGGTAAACTCGTCCTCCAACCCTCAAGTTTTGACTTGCACCAAATGCTCAAAACCGTCCAAGATATGTTAACCATGCGGGCGCAGGCGAAAAATTTACGTCTGGTTTTTGAGCAAAGCCCTGACCTACCCCAGGCGATACAAACCGATGAGAATAAGCTGCGACAGGTGTTAATCAACCTAATTGGCAATGCCATCAAATTTACCAAAGAAGGCGGGGTGGCCGTCGTGGTACAGACCCTAGAACAAACCGCACAAAGTTGCACCCTTAAATTTGCGGTGACGGATACCGGCGTGGGGATGACCGCTGAAGAATTGGGGCAACTATTTCAGGCATTTGTGCAAACCGATACCAGCAAAAAAGTTAGTGAAGGGACGGGTTTAGGTTTAGCGATTTCCCGCCAGTTTGTGCAGTTGATGGGCGGCGATATTACCGTCACCAGTGAAAAGGGCGTGGGAACAACCTTTAGTTTCACGATGCAAGCGCAACGGAGTACGGTAGCATCTGTGGCCGAATTAACCCCGCAAGTTGTCAAAGCCGTGGCACCGGGGCAACCGGAATATCGCCTCCTGATTGTGGATGATAAATTGGAAAATCGGCAGGTATTAAAAGCTTTATTAGAGTCCGTGGGACTGAGCGCACAGGAAGCAACCAACGGTCAAGAAGCGGTTACACTTTGGCAAACTTGGCATCCCCATCTCATCTGGATGGATTTGCAAATGCCTGTGATGAATGGTTTCGAAGCAACACAGCATATTAAATCCCATACTTCCGAAATCCCTAAACCCATTATTATTGCCCTCTCTGCGAGTGTATTTGAGGAAGACAAACGCAACGCTTTAGAATCGGGTTTTGATGATTTTATCAGGAAACCCTACCGAGAAGCCACCATCTTTGCCAAGTTAGAACAATTTCTCAAAATCAAATTTATCTACACAACTGATAGCTCTAGCCCTGTATCTACTTCTCCAGAATTAAAAGTTTTAACCCCAGAAGATTTGCAGGTTTTGTCTATGGATTGGTTGCGAGAATTTCATCATGCCGCCGTAAGTCTCAATAGTCGCAAAATGAATCAACTTATTACCCAAATTAGTGAAGGTCATGAGCAATTGGCTACCACCCTCAAACGCATGGTAAAACAAGTCCAAATTGAGCCTTTGATTGCCCTCATCGAAGGGTTAATTACTGATTAGGTAGTTCCGGTAAACTAGGGTTAATCATTCTAGGAGAAAACCTTCAATGGCACAACGCTGGACGGATGAAATGTTGGATCGGCAAGCGGAAGAAAATACCCGTGGCTTTCGGGAGTTGCGGGAAGTTGTAACCCATTTAGGAACCCAGGTTGACCGCCTGGAAACCCAAGTCGCCGCCAATACCCAAGCGATTAGTGAACTGCGAGAGGGACAAGTCATGATGATGCAAATGTTCATGCAACAACAGACCAATATCGAAGAACTACGCCAGGATACTCGCCGGATACTGGATGCCCTGCTCAACCCGCCCCCGATGAACGGACATCGCTGATTTTTGCAAAGGTAATTATATTCCCCTAAACATTCAAAGTTGCTGTTAATTTATTTAAGCGGCGGCGAATCCAAGCGATAAAAGTTACCTGGTCTTTTTCCTGACTATCAATTAAGCCTAGCTCCCGCAGTTGTTGACATACCGTAGTCACAATTTCCTGCCGATGGCTCAACTCTTGGGTAATGACCTCCGCCAATTGGGGGTCGCTCGCTAATAAATGCTCCATATTTTCCCGGCTAATGGCAAACAATACCGTGTCGGTTGCCGCCCGATAGGTGGCCGGACAGGGAATGTCCATCATAATCGGGACTTCCCCAAAAAAATGCCCCACGCCCCCCTGTGCCAATAACCGGTCAAGTTTAATCTGATAAATTTCGATTTCTCCGCGTAAAACAATACAAAAAGCGGGCATCTGTTCCCCCTCCTGAGCCACCGCTTCCCCAGGACGCAGATAGACCCGATACCCCATTTCAATCAAATGCCGCAACTGCACCCGATTATATTTTTCAAAATAGGTCACCTGCTGTAATAATTGATGCAGGGGGACAGGCCTACAGGTTGGGATTTCAGGAGACATAAAACTCCCGTTTAATGTATCTTTTAGCTGTTGGGGATGGCGAATCCACAGATCCAACTGCGGGAAAGGAACCTCAATACCATACCGTTCAAAAGCACAAAGGATCCGAAAGTAAAGTTCACTTTTGATGGTAATACCCCGGTCAATCTGACCTAACCACACCCACAATTCAAAGTCTAAAGAATTCGTCCCAAACCCCACAAAAATTACCTTGGGCGTTGGGGTTCGTAACACCGCCGGTTCCTCGTAGGATGAGGTTAATAAAACCTCCTCGACCACCAAGGGATCAGTACCGTAGGCCACCCCAATCGGTAATTTCAACCGCCCCTGGGTGCTGTTATAGCTCCAGTTGAGAATATTGGTATCCACCAATCGGCTGTTGGGCACCACCACATCCCCACCGCTAAAGGTATGGATGGTCGTAGCTCGGATATCAATTTCCCGAATATGCCCCGTCACTCCGTCCACCTCGATAAAATCTCCCACCCTGAGCTTGCGTTCTAATAAAAGCGTTAAACCACTCACCAAGTTGCGTGCCACATCCTGCAAGCCGAACCCAATCCCCACGCCCAGACCCCCGGCCAATATGGCAAAAGCCGCCAAATCAATGCCGCTCGATTGGAGCACCACCAGAAATAAAAACGTCCCTACCCCATAACTGATTAAGGTGGCGACGGCTTCCCGATTCCCCTCATCAAAACGGGTGAGAATCCGGTATTTGAGTACATATTTCAAACACCGACCAAACAACACCACCAGCACGAGGGAAATAGTCAACTGTGCCAACCAACTGAGGCTAATTCCCTCACTCCCCAAATAAAACAGGGGACGAGTCAAAAACATACTCACCATCTCTAACCAACGGGCAAAAGTCATCGCTACAACAGCCAGCAACCCTCAACTAATTATAGGACACCTCTATTTATTGCAACTGGCAGAAAATTATCTCGCTGGAATGCCTACATAATCGAGGCGAGCGGGGTGAATGACAACTCAATACTTATTCAATACTTGTTAATCCGCTGATCCAAACGAATAAATTCCCGATTGACTTCCTCCCACAATTGCCGGTTATGGGGGTCAAGTCGCAGGGCTTTTTTGAGATAGTTCCGGGCTTTATCCCATTGCCCGTGATTAATCAAATCACTGCCCCACCGTTGATAGGTTTGGGCTTGCCAGGTGGGAATGTCCCGATCCTGGGGCAGACGTTCCACCAAAGCATCCAACAACGCCACCGCCCGCGGAAACCGCCCCTGTTCCAGCAACGTGCGCCATTGCAGGTGAAATTTATGTTTGAATTGTCGCTCCTCCGGGGTCAGGGGCGGCTCAGACGGTGTGGCCTGGGTTTTGACCTCCACCCGCACCTCGGGAACTGGCGAGGATTGTCCCTGAACCCCGGTGGCGAATTGCTCCAGCAAATAATTGTAGGCTTGATTGAGGGTGATAAACCGCTCATGGCTGGCCTGATTGCCGGGGTTCAAATCCGGGTGGTACTGACGTGCCAAGCGGCGATAGGTGGTTTTCACCTGCTCCAACGGTGCGCCCACGGGCAACCCCAAACATTGATAACTCTGCACCAGTTTGGGGTCGGCCATATCACGGGGCTTTACCTTCGATCACCTTATCGACCAGACCGTAATCCAAGGCTTCCTGCGCCGACATATAAAAATCCCGCTTTTGATCCTGCTGAATTTTCTCTAACGGCTTGCCCGTGTGGTGGGCAAGGAGTTGGTTCAATTGTTGGTCAATCCGCAGGACTTCCCGCGCTTCGATTTCAATATCCGAAGCCTGCCCCCGGGTGCCGCTGGAAACCTGATGGATCATGATGCGGGAATGGCGCAGGGCGAGACGTTTACCTTTGGTACCACCGGCCAACAAAAACGCTCCCATGGAAGCCGCCAAACCCACACAAATCGTCACCACATCGGATTTGATGTGTTGCATGGTGTCGTAAATGGCCAACCCCGCATGGACAGACCCCCCAGGAGAATTGATGTAGAGAAAAATATCCTTGCCCGGGTCTTCCGAATCGAGATACAACATCACCGCCACAATTTGATTAGCGATTTCATCATCCACTTCTTGACCCAAAAAAATGATCCGTTCTCGGTACAAACGGTTGTAAATATCAATCCAATCGGTATAGGGCGAACCCGGCATTCTGTAGGGGACTTTGGGAACTCCAAGGGGCATACTTTTACTCCTGTTTTTGGATAAACTAAGCTTTCCCAGGCAAAGCAAGACCCACCACCGCCTGGGGGAGTTGGCGGGTACTTTCTAAAATCCGGTCAATCAAACCATATTCCTTAGCCTGGTGGGGAGTCATGTAAAACGTGCGGCTCATATCTTTGGCAACTTTCTCCCGAGATTGCCCAGTATTTTCCGCCAAAATATCCAACATCACCGCCCGATTGTGCAGGACTTCCTGGGCTTGAATTTGAATATCCGAAGCTTGCCCCCGGGTATAGCTACGGCTCTGGCGCAAAATAATCGAAGCATTAGGCAAACTCGCCCGATTGCCCTTGCTGCCCCCGGAGAGCAAAACAGCGGCCATCCCCATCGCCATGCCAATACAAATCGTATGCACCGGCGGTTTGATATAGGTCATCGTATCGCAGATGGCAAAAGCCTCCGTTTCCCAGGCCACCGGCTCCCCATCAAACCGAGAGGTGCCCGTGGAATTGATATAAAAATAAATGGGTTTTTCCGGGTCTTCGTATTGCAGATAGAGCAACTGCGCCACAATCAATTCCGTGACCTGGTAAACAATCGGCAGCCCCAAGTAAATAATCCGCTCTTTCAAAAGCAACGACGGCAAGTCCGGCGGCGGTGTCCGGTAATAACTATCCCCGTAGTACGGTGATTGCACCATAACTGTCCCTCGCAAGTCCTTCCTAGTGTAGCGTTTGCCGGGAAAGTTCCACCGCCCGACAGAGGCTACACACATCCCAACGATCCAGTTCTGCTAGGGGTGCCGGAGCCTGACAACGGGGGCAAATCGGCGGGCGGCGGTAGGTCGGGGGGGGGGCGGTGGAGGTTCCCCGGGGTCGAGTACCCCCGCGAAACACCCGTCCGGCGGGGGGTTGACCTTCCGGGGTCAGGGTGGGGCGAAAGCGAATATCTTTGAGGGGATGGGACAATCGTGGATTTAGCCGTTGCAGGAGGCGATGGCGTTCAAAGGCCAGGTTTTGCGCCCACACGGGAGAACGGGTGGCGACGTACAACACCCCCCGGCGGATGTGCAACGGCTCTGTCTGATGTTGCACCGTCGGCCCCACCAACTCCGCCCACAGTTGCAATAACTCCCGCCATTGACGGCACTGCTCCCAAGTGGGACTCGTATCCAACCGCTCCAGAATCCGCCCCAAGGATGCTAACCCCATCGCCGTACCTCTTAAATTTTTATTACATTTTTTGATTTGAATTGGGAAGTGTTCCCAATTTTTTAGCTATGGGCTATTATAAATGAGTACTGATGTAGTTTTGGATTAAGCGTTCTTCCCAGTTTCCATTCGACGATTTTCCATTCGCCGATACGGCTTGAAGAAATTTTCCGCCACCGACTGCACGGTCATTTTCAATTTACATCGAGGCTAACTCATGACGATTTACATTGGTAATCTCAATTACCGGGTGACGAAGGAAGATATTCAGGAAGTTTTCGCTGAATATGGCAGTGTCAAAAATGTAGTACTGCCGATGGATCGGGAAACCGGTCGGATGCGGGGTTTTGCGTTTGTGGAAATGAACGAGGACGACCAGGAAGACAAGGCCATCACTGAACTAGATGGAGCCGAGTGGATGGGTCGCCAATTGCGGGTGAACAAAGCCCGTCCCAAGGAAGACCGTCCCCGGGAGAGCTTTGGCGGCGGTCGTCGGGATTTCAACCGCTCCGGGGTTTAAGCTAAACTAAAAAACTCCTAACCCGGCGGCTGGCTCCGGTCGAGTCGGCTCCGGGTTGTTCCCATTTGAGGTACTATCTGTGGCGAAACGCCGTAACCCCAAAAAAGAAAAAGCCCTGCGGAACCGAGCCTACGCCCGCAAATTTAGCCGCAAAACCACCAACAATCGCCGGGGTCGTCCCCCCCGCGAGAATGCACCGGAGTCGGAACCCAACCTCTAGGTGATGTGGTACCGCTGTCAACAGGTGGTGAATCTTTACGACGCACCCACCGGGGATGGTCTAGCGACCCAGGCACGGGCGGGTCGGTGGTTGTACCTAGAGAAAACCCTCGGGGAACGCCTGCGGGTGACCTTGGCGGAGGATGATTATGGCGGTTGGGTGACTCGGACGGATTGGGCACAGGTGCTACCCACGTCCAGGCCTTACCTGCCCCCCCAGCTCAACCGGGCGGCCATTCTCCCCCGGCTGACCTTGGTCTTAAATTTTGCCCTCCACGCCATGGGTCAACCCCACGTTTACCGCTGGGGCGGCACGGTGGAGCCGGATTTTGACTGCTCCGGCCTGGTGCAGACCGCCTTTGCCCAGGCGGGGATTTGGTTGCCCCGGGATGCCTACCAGCAGGAAGTGTTTGTGACACCCATCAGCCGGGACAGCCTCGCTCCGGGGGATTTGGTATTTTTTGGTACGCCCGAGCGGGCTACCCACGTGGGAATTTATTTGGGCAATCAGCAGTACATCCATTGTTCAGGTTTAGCCCAGGGACGCAATGGTATCGGGGTGGACTCCTTGGGAGATGACCGGGGGGCAATCGGGGAAACCTATGCCCAGCAGTGGCGCAGCGCAGGGCGGGTAATAGCTTCTTATCAGCCGCAAAAGATATGTAGCAATACTATCTGATTGACAAACAAAGATTCTGATAGCTTGCGTGTCCGTAGGACATTAGCTTGCGTGGCATAGCCATAGAATCATACACCGCAGGTGCTTTTATGAGGGGGCTTTGCACTGCGACCTCTTACGATATGTGTACAAAAATTATTCTTACAATTCAGAGGTGATTGCCATATAAAACAATCTAAAATTAGAAAAAATGGCTACAAAGCCCTGATTGATTCGATCAGAGTCGTTGGCATATTGCGCTTCCTTCAGCAACTCGAAATTGGCAGTGGTGACTACACGCTGGAGCGGCATCAAGTCAGTGAACCAACCCCCGAAGAATTTCGACAGTTTACCAATACAGTCTCTACGCCTAAATCTACGCCATCTGCATGATCAGTAAATTGCTAAATTTAACTCGTCTTGACAGGACATTGTAGCAATCGTGGTTGTAGGTTGTCCAAGAGAGCTGTCTAACAACCGTATGCACTGGAACGGCAAGGGTATCAGTAAACACAGTTGAATTAACGCCAAGCAAAAACCTGAATATTAGATAAAAATTTGCTCCGATTTGGGAAATTCCGGTCTATGTTAAAAATACATTTGCCCCGTGTGTCCTCGGTTTATGTTTCGTTCCCTCAAGCTCAGTGGTCTGTTTAGTGCCCTTTTGACCCTGGTGTTTGTCCTTGGGGTGGTGGTGGCAGGGGTAGGGTTATCCATGCAGATGCAAGAGCGTGCCGAGCAGGAAATTTCCAGTCAAGCGCAAACCCTGATTGCCATGATGAATGGGGTGCGTACCTACACCAGCGACCATATTAATCCCCTGCTCAAGGATCGTTTGGAAACCGACCCCAAATTTATCCCGGAAACGGTACCGGCCTACGGGGCGACGGAAGTGTTTAAGAATTTTCAAGAACAATCATCCTACGAAAATTTCACCTACAAAGAAGCAACCCCCAACCCCACTAATCCCCGGGACCAGGCCAACGCATTTGAGACGGCTTTGGTGGATCAGTTCCGTGCCAACCCGGAATTGCAGAGGTTATCGGGATTTTTACCCGCAGGAAAAGTGTATTACATGGCTAACCCCCTGCGGATCACCAAGGGGTCCTGCCTGCGCTGCCATTCGGTGCCGGAGAATGCCCCCATCAGTCAAATCCGTACCTATGGCCGCACGGGGGGCTTTGGTTGGCAATTGGGCGAGGTGGTGACGGCGCAGATGATTTACCTCCCGGCGCAGGCGGTGTTTGACCGCAGCCAGGAATTGTTGGGGACGGTGATGTTCAAGCTGATCGCCGTGTTTGCGGTGGTGTTGCTGATCTTGAATTGGTTGCTCAAACGGGCGGTGATTCGCCCCATTACCCGGTTGGTAGGGGTGGTGCGGCGGTTGGGGCAAGCGTTTAACCCGGAGCAGACAGCGCTGGTTCAGGGGGAATTGCAGGGGTTAGTTCGGCAGGGGCGGGAGCCGGGGGAGTTGGCGCATAGTTTTGAGCAGATGATCCAGGAGTTGGTGGCACGGGACGAGGGGTTGCACCAGGCGCAGGCGCAAGTGCGGGCACGGGAGCAGTATTTTCGAGCCTTATTGGAACACGCCTCGGATATGGTGCTGATCCTGGACGGGGAGGGGAAGATTCGTTACTGTAGCCCCTCGGTGACGACCCTGCTGGGGTACAGGACGGCACAGTTGCTGGGACAACCGCTCTGGTGCTTGGTTAGTCCAGCGGCACAGGCCTCGGTGCAGGGGCAATTTACCCAAGTCTGTCGCCAAGCGGGGGTGAGTAAACCCCAGGAATTTGCTGTACAGCATCGGGATCAAAGCGGGCGGTATTTGGAGGGGATTTTTAACAATTTGCTGGGGGATGCGGTGGTGCAGGGGGTGGTTGTGAATTTGCGGGATATTACCGAGCGGCGCTACCACGAGGAACAACAACGGGCGAGGGTGGCGGCGGAGCAGGCCAATCAAGCCAAGAGTCAATTTCTCGCCAACATGAGCCACGAATTACGAACTCCTTTGAATGCCATTATTGGCTACAGTGAAATCCTCAAGGAAACGGCGGAGGATACCCACCAAGAGGAGATGATCCCCGATTTGGAAAAAATTCGGGGGGCGGGCAAGCATTTATTAGCCTTAATTAACGATATTCTGGACATCTCTAAAATCGAAGCCGGTCGAATGGATTTGTACCTGGAAACCTTCACGGTTGCTGACCTGGTGCAAGAGGTGGTGATGACGGCGGCACCCCTGTTCCAGCCCAACCAAAATGAATTACAGGTGGAACTAGCACCGAATTTGGGTCATCTGCATACGGATATGACCAAATTGCGGCAGGTATTGTTAAATCTGCTGAGCAATGCGGCCAAATTTACCGAGCGGGGGACGGTGACGTTAACCGGCATACGGCAAACCCAAGCGGGGGAAGACTGGTTGATACTCCATGTGCGGGATACGGGCATCGGCATGACCCCGGAGCAGATGGGCAGGCTGTTCCAAGCGTTTACCCAGGCGGATAGCTCCACCACCCGCAAGTATGGGGGGACGGGGCTGGGGTTGGCGATTAGCCAGCAGTTTTGCCATTTGATGGGGGGAGCGATCACGGTGGAGAGTACGCCTGGAGCCGGGACGGTGTTTACTGTCCGATTGCCGATTTTCACCCCCAACTCGTCCCAGACAACCCATCTACCCGTGGGTAGGGGCAACCGGCGGGTGCTGGTGGTGGATGATGACCCGCGGGTGGGGGATTTGCTCCAACGGTTTTTGACCAAGGAGGGGTTTGAGGTGGTGGTGACCACCCAGGGGGCGCAGGTGGCGGCCTTAGCCCGACAAGTTCACCCCCAGGCGATTACGTTGGATGTGATGATGCCGGATGTGAATGGCTGGTCGGTGTTGGCAGAACTGAAGGCCGACCCGGAGTTGGCGGCTATCCCTGTGATTATTCTTTCGATGGTGGATGACCAGAAGGTGGGGTTTGCGCTGGGAGCCACGGACTATCTCACCAAACCGATTGACCGGGAGCGCTTGGTGCAGATTTTGCAACGCTACCAGACCCAGGGGCGCAGAGTACTGGTGGTGGAGGATGACCCGGACACCCGGGAGATGCTGGAGCGGGTACTGCCCAAGCAGGGCTGGACGGTGGTGGCGGTGGCCAACGGGCGGCTGGCTTTAGCAGCGATTGCCCAGCACCCCCCGGATGTGATCCTATTGGACTTGATGATGCCGGAGGTGGATGGGTTTGCGGTGGTGGAGCAATTGCGCCAAAATGAAGCATGGCAAAAAATTCCCGTGATCGTGATCACTGCTAAGGAATTGACCCTCATGGAACGGCAACACCTGCAACAGTCGGTACAGCAAATTTGGCAAAAGGGGCAATTCGACCTAGAGCGGCTCTTGGCTTCGGTGCGGGAATTGTTGCTCCAGGCTCTACAAACCCACCCGGCAAGCTAACCCATGTCCACCCTGCTGATTGTCGAGGATAACGAACTGAACCGGGATATGCTCTCCCGCCGCCTACAACGCCAGGGGTTTCACATCCTAGCGGCGGTGGATGGGCAAACCGGGGTGGACATGGCGCAGGCGCATTTACCCCATCTGATTTTGATGGATTTGAGCCTGCCGGGGCTAGACGGGTGGGAAGCGACCCGGATTTTGAAGGCTACCCCCACCACCCGTCATATCCCCGTGATTGCTTTGACCGCCCACGCCATGGCGGGCGACCGGGCAAAAGCCCTGGCCGCTGGCTGCGATGACTACGACACCAAACCCGTGGAATTGGAGCGGCTACTGACCAAAATTCGTACCCTCCTGGGCAAAGAAACCCTCCTCCTGCCGGAATCCCCGGTCGTTCCCGATGCCCCTCCCCCACCCAAGGCCACCCTCCTGCTGGTGGATGACCATGCGGACAACCGGGATATGCTCACCCGCCGTTTACAACGCCACGGTTATCAGGTGGAGGCGGTGGCGAGCGGGGAAATAGCCTTGGAGCGCATTGCCCAGGCCAAATTTGACCTGGTTTTGCTGGACGTGATGATGCCGGGAATGGGGGGACTTGCCACCCTGGAGCGGTTGCGCCAGAGCTATTCCCAGGCGCAGTTACCGGTGATCATGGCGACTGCCCGGAGCCAGAGCGAGGACATGGTGGAAGCCTTCCGCTTGGGAGCCAACGACTACATCACCAAACCGATTGATTTTGCCGTCGCTCTGGCGCGGATCGAAGCCCAACTTACCACCCTCGCCGCCGCCCAAACCCCAACGGCGGGGGACGACCCCAACCTACTCGCCCGCCGCTACCGCATCGTCCGCCTGCTGGGACAGGGGGGCTTTGGCATGACCTACCTGGCGCAGGACACCCACCGACCCGGGGAACCCCTGTGCGTGGTCAAACAACTGCGCCCCTTGGCGGACGGGGAGAGTTTCGCCATCGCCCGCCGCCTGTTTAATACGGAAGCGGCAACCCTGGAAAAATTGGGCACCCACGACCAAATCCCCCGTCTGCTGGCCTATTTTGAGCAAGAACAGCAGTTTTACCTGGTGCAGGAGTACATCGCCGGGGACAGCCTCACCGAGGAACTGCGCCCCCACCAGCCCCTGGGCGAACCCCAAGTATTAAATCTGGTGATTAGCATTCTCAAGGTTTTGGAATTTGTCCACGCCAACCGGGTGATCCACCGGGATGTGAAACCGGAAAATATCATCCGCCGCGCCAGCGACCGCAAACTGGTGTTGATCGATTTTGGGATTGTCAAATGCCTGGAAGCCAGCCTCAACCCGGAACACATTACCCGCAACCAAACGGTCGCTGTCGGGACGATGGGGTACGCCCCGATTGAGCAATGCCTGGGGCAACCGCTGTTTAGCAGTGACATTTATGCCGTGGGGGTGATCGCCCTGCAAGCCCTGAGCGGGCAAACGCCGGAGCAGTTCAACCTCGACCCCCAGCAAGGGGAATTGGACTGGCGTGCCCAGCTTGCCCCCAAGGCGGTCAGTCCCGCCACGGCGGCGGTCTTGGACAAAATGGTGCGGCAACATTGCAAAGAGCGTTACGCCTGTGTTGCTGATGTCCTGCGGGACATTGCCCAAATCCCCCTGGTACGCCAATGGCTTGACCAACGCCGAGCGAAAGGACTCCCCTCCTGATGGGCAACGAACCCCCGGAGCTTTTGTATAAACGGTTCTGGTACCAGGGGCGTAAATTTCGCTACGAGGTCAACCGCCTGCGATTGCCCAACGGGGTGGAAGGGGAATGGGACTGCGTGCGCCATCCCGGTGGTGCCTTGGCGGTGCCAGTCACGCCCGAAGGCCAGTTGGTGTTGGTGCGCCAGTATCGGTTTGCCGCCCAGGGGCGGTTGCTGGAATTTCCGGCGGGGACGGTCGAGGCGGGGGAAGACCCCTTGACCACCATGCAGCGGGAACTCCAGGAGGAAACCGGCTATTACGCCCACACCTGGCGTTCCCTGGGGGAGTTTTTCCTCGCTCCCGGCTACTCGGATGAAATGATTTATGCCTACCTGGCGACGGATTTAGCCCCCTTGGCGCACCAACCCGACCGGGACGCGGATGAGGATATGGAGGTGGTGTTGCTCACGCCGGGGGAATTGGTGCGGGCGATTGACCGGGGCGAGGGGGTGGATGGCAAAACGATTGCCAGTTTCTATTTAGCCCGCCGGTTTTGGGGGGCAGACTTTAAGGAAGTTTGAGAACTGGGGGGGCTGGCAGGAACCCTGATACCCTATAATCGGTAACCTATGAGGTGGGGCTGATGGTGCAGATTAACGCCGCTTTGATTTTTGCCTTCTGTTTGGCATTGGTTTTTTTTAGTTTGCAGAATATGGAACCCGCCACCGTGCATCTGGTCGGCTCCTACACGGTCAGCTATCCCCTGGCGGTGGAATTGATCATGGCGATGGGGGTGGGGGCAACCCTGGCCTGGTTATTTGGCATTTGGAATCAGTTTCAACGTTGGTTTATTGCCCGCCGGGAACTGTGGCGGCGGGATCAGAAAATCGCCACCTTGGAAAAAGATATTGAGCAATACCGCCAGCAGCCCTCCCTCCCCAGCCCCGTGGAGGAAACCGCCCGGTAATGGACAGATACCTGGGGTTGGTCTGCCCAAGTGAGACCGGGTTCGTCATTCAGCCGCTCGCCCAGGCGGAGACCACCGGTTGGGTGGCGGTTTCCCTGCCCCCGGTGTTCCCGACTCCCTCCTTACCCCCGGATATCACCCCCGGTCGTCTGGTGTGGGTCGAGCAGGGGGTCGGGCAACCCGTGCCCCTCCCCATTGCCACCCATTCCCTAGCGGAATTGCAAACCCTGCTAAATTTGCAGACCTCCCTGGTGGCGCAGCAACGCCAGCAACTGCACGACCGGGCGACCTGGTTGGAAGAACAATACCGCCATTACCAAACCCAAACCGAGCAACTAGCGCAAACCCAGCAGGCGTGGCAACAACATCAAACCACCCTGGGGCAACTGCGGGGGGAACTCAACAGTCGCCGCACCCTGGTACACCTCTGGGGCGAACACATCCACAACCAGGAATACCTACTCCAGTCCCAGCAATACCTGGTGCAGTACATTTTGGCGCAAACCTTTTCCGCACCCCCTGGGATAACGGCAGTTACCCCCGCCCCCACCCAGATGGAAGAGTTGTTTCGCCAAATTAGCCACGGTGCCGCCCAGTTGCAGACCCACATTGACCAACTGCGTACCCTCCACCGGCAGGGCACCCATCCCCCCGACCAATACCTGCGTACCCTCGCCCGTCACCAACAGGCCTACCAAAACGACCAACTCCGCTGGCACCAACTCTGTCAAGAACTCACCCAGCTCTGCCAAACGGGGCACCAGGAGGGCTGGCTCCAAGCCCCCCCCGGCTGGGACTGGTTCCAAACCCAAATCCAACACCACTGGCAACAGACCCAGAACCTCTACCACGAGCAACAGGCTCGCCTGCAACAGGAACAAGCCGACCTACAAGCCCAGGAAGCCCGCCTCACCCTCAGCGAACAAACCGCCCAGGAACTCACCCAAGAACTCGCCCAACACCAGCGCACTTGGCAACAAAGCGGCCAGGACTACTACCGTTGGCAGGCCACCTACACCCTACAAAAAGAACTCCTCGACACCCTCGCCGACCGGCTCCAGCAAGCCCAAGCCCAGGTCAACGAACTACAAAGCCAAGCCCCCGTCCCCCAGAACCTAAACTCCGTTGGGGTGGCCGAATGGCTGCTCAAAGCCCTCTGGGGATGTCTCAGTGCCCAATGGGAACCGGCTAGCGGTGCCGTTGTATTTTTAGAGGGTTTATCCGCCGAAGATTCCCGCATCGTCCTCCAAACCGGCACCTGCGCCACCTACCAAGCGGGGGAACCCCTGATCCAAGCCAACGACCTCGGCCAGGATTTGTACGTCATTCAGACCGGCCTTGTGGAAGTCCGTGCCCCCCAGGGGAATACCATCGCCCTTTTGGGACCAGGCCGCATCGTCGGGGAAGTTGCCTTCATCACGGGTGCCCGTCGCACCGCCGATGTCATCGCCCTGAGTCCGACCCAGGTGGTGATTTTAGGGCGCAGTGCCATGGAACAATTGATGCAACATCATCCCCCGGTTGCCGCCAAAGTTTTATTAAATTTATCCCGCCTCGTCGCTGAGCGATTGGGGAGTAGTTAAGGTGGACATTTCGTAATTTATCCTTTCTGGTGGATGGAAACCCTAGGGAGTAAGAGGGCTGGCTGGCACCTGATTGGGTTTAGCGAAAGCGATGTCGGTGAGATTGTCTTTTTGGCCGAACGGCAAAGCGTTGCAGCGGCGGTCAACCAAAATAAGGCCATAACGTTAGGGATTTCTGGGCCGTCTGTTACACCAACAGGTTAGGCGTGGCAAAGCTGGACTGGGGAATATTGAGAAGGCTCAACTTAAAATTGAACCTATTCAAGATCTTCTACAACAACATCGCCGCTTTTTGTTCGATATATCTGTTGATTGAATTCAACTTGAAAATGTTTGGGAAACAAACTAAGTTGACGAATGAGACCACCAACTGTTTGGAGATGTGGCCTATCTTTGATATGGCTTTACGCATTTGGGTTAGGACGTTACTCTGTAGCTATAAGGAGGAACTAGGATGAGTTTCATAGCTTTCAGAATTGTGTTGATGCCGCTTTAGAGAATATCCTAACGTAACTACGTAGAGCTATAAATGCTTATCATAAATATTTATAAGAATGAACTACCCCGCCGCAAGCGGACGGGGTATCAGAATCAAAAAAGAGCAAG
>CAYZTU010000030.1:0-34344 GCA_964481635.1 uncultured Synechococcus sp. | reverse complement strand
CTTGCGTGGCATAGCCATAGAACCATACACCGCAGGTGCTTCTCTGACGGGGGTTACGCCCCTGCGACCGCTATTTTTGATAAGAGGCTCCCTATGGTTTTCAGCCTTCACCCCAGGGGCAAAGTATCCCCCACAATGTTATGGGTACCATAGGCCGCTAAAATTACTTCTGTGGTTTTACCCCAGGCGATAGTTCCCTGGGCATCCAAACCGATGGCTCCCAAATCCCGTCCCCGCTGGGCACATTCCGCTAATGACCGCTCGAACGACTGGACGAGAGTCATCCCATCCGTGACCCGCAGGACGATCCGGGCAGCCAAGCATTCGTTGATAATATCTTCGCCAATCCCTGTACAGCTAATGGCCGCACAATCATTCGCATAGGTGCCCGCCGGCATGGCCGAATCACTCACCCGCCCGACCCGCTCTCCCCCCTTACCGCCCGTGGAAGTGCCCGCCGCCAACTGTCCCTGGGTATCCCGCACCACCACCCCAATCGTGCCCATTTCGCTGACCAAATTCATCAATGCCCCGTCTTTGCATTCGTTCACCCATTCCTGTAGCCGTTTCGGTGTAATGGGATTGTACAGAGGGGTATGCAGTTCCCTCGCTAGTTCCACCGTGCCTACATCGGCGATTACTCGGTCATTTTGGGTTTGCAAAAACCGAGCCAGTTGAATGGGATACTGCACCCGTTGGGCATTGATCACGCCGCTAAAGGTTTGGGTTGCCCCGTCCATTAAAGCGGCACTCAAGCGCACTTGGCCGTCGGATTGCAGAACCGCACCCGTCCCGGCGTTGAATTGGGGGTCATCTTCCAGCAGTTGACAGCCGATGACCACCGCTTCTAAGGCACTCATCCCCTGGACTAAATGACCATAGATCGTATTGACAATATGGTGGAGAGACTCCCGCAGGGGTTGGACTGCCCCCTTGCTTTTGAGGGTGGCACCCGCCCCACCGTGAATCACCACCTGGGGCGGCGGGGCGCTGGGTTGACTGGCAACATGGTACGACACGGCAATTGCTCGCAACGACATACTTCTTTTGTACCATGTCGGTTTGTCCGCCCCACAAAGGCCACCCTATCGGCTACACTGACTGGTATTAAGTGAGTACAGTGGGGATAAAACTGCCACCCATGGAACGTTTTGTGGATGCGGAAACCAACGCCACCCAGCCCCTGTGGATCAATGCGCTTTCTACCCAGGTCTCTCTGGAACGGGCGATTCAGGAGGTGACGGCGCAGGTGCAGGGCATCGGCACGGCAGACTTAGCCATTTTATTCATCAGTGACAGTTTTGCCAGCGAATATTCCCGCCTCCTGCCCCTGTTGCATGAGTACCTATCGGTGCAATGCCTGATTGGTTGTGGGGGCAATGGTGTTATCGGTTCCTTAGGGGATGGGACTGCCCGGGAAGTGGAGGGGAAACCCGCCCTTGCCTTGACCGTTGCCCGTCTGCCGGGGGTGCAGGTGCGACCGTTTGTGCTTACCCCGGAGCATTTGCCGGATTTGGACAGCCCGCCCCAGGCTTGGATTGATGCCATCGGCATTGACCCGGCTCTGGAACCCCATTTTATTTTGCTGGCTGACCCGGCCACCAGCCAAATTACCGACGTGGTGCAGGGTTTGGACTACGCCTACCCCCGCAGTGTCAAGTGCGGGGGTCTGGTGGGGGATGGGTTGTTTTGCCAACAGGAATGGGTGCGCCAGGGGGTGGTGGGGGTGGCTCTGGCGGGTCTGCGGGCGGAGACGATTGTAGCGCAGGGGTGCCGACCCATTGGCGAGCCGTACCGGGTCACGCGGGGGGAGCGCAATATCATCCTGGGTTTGGAAGACAGCACGCCTTTGCAGGTGTTGCAAAATTTAATCCAAAATTTGGATGATAACGACCGGGAATTGGCGCAATCGGGTTTACATATTGGGGTGGTGGGGGATGAATTTAAGCAGGAATTGACCCAGACGGATTTTTTGATTCGTAATTTGTTGGGGATTGACCCCCGGCACGGGGCGATTGCCATTGGTGACCGGGTGCGACCGGGGCAGCGGGTGCAGTTTCACCTGCGGGATGCCCAAACTTCCACTACGGATTTGCAACAACTCCTGGCTAGCCACGTGCGCCACCACCCCGAACCGCCCTTGGGGGCATTGATGTTTGCCTGCTTGGGGCGGGGGGAGCATCTCTACGGTCGCCCCGATGTGGATTCCCAGTTGTTCCAGAGCTATATGCCCGGCACGGCCTTGGCGGGATGCTTTTGTAATGGGGAGATTGGCCCGGTGGGGGATACCACCTACCTGCACGGCTATACATCGGTGTTTGTGCTGTGGTATGCGGGGGAACCGTGATCAACCAGTTGCTGGACGGGCGGTATCGGATTATTGAAACCCTGGCCGCCGGGGGGTTTGGGAAAACCTTTGTGGCACAGGATACCAAACGTCCGGGGCAACCCCAGTGTGTGGTGAAAATGCTGCACGGTAGCCACAATCAACAGACGATGGAAATCGCCCGACGATTGTTTTACAAGGAAGCGGAAACCCTGGAAAAACTCCGCCATTCCCAAATCCCACAGTTGTTGGCCTTTTTTGAACAAAAGCAAGAGTTTTACCTGGTCGAAGAATTTGTCCCCGGCCATACCCTGGCGCAGGAATTGGGTGCCGGGCGGGTGTTTGGCGAGGGCTGGGTGTTGACCTTTCTCACGGATGTCCTGCAAATTCTGCAATTTATCCACAACCAAGGGGTGATCCACCGGGATTTGAAGCCCAGTAACCTGATCCGCCGCCAGGGGGACGGCAACCTGGTGCTGATCGATTTTGGAGCGGTGAAGCATTTGCAAATCGAGGGGGAAACCCCCAAAGAGGCCAGTCATACGGTGGGGATTGGCACCCAGGGGTATATGCCCACGGAGCAGTCCAGCGGCAAGCCCCGGTTTAGCAGTGACCTGTACGCCCTGGGAATGATGGGGATTCAGGCGCTGACGGGGGTGCATCCCCGGGATTTGCCCGAGGATGTGGATACCGGGGAAATTCTCTGGCAAGACCGGGCGGAGGTTCGTCCCGAATTGGCACAGATTCTCACCAAAATGGTGCGCTACCACTTCAGCCAACGCTACCAACGGGCCGAGGAGGTGTTTCAGGATTTGCAACCCCTGCTGGCGGGTCTGCCCCAACTGGCGACCGGCTCCAGCACGGCGGCGGTGAATTTGGCGTTGCGGGTGGCCGAACCCACCTACCGGGAAGCCCAACCCCACGCCCCCACCACCCCTTTTGAGATAGCCCCCACCGCCCCCGCTTCCCAGGTCGCCCAAGACCTTAGCCCCACCGTCGCCGCCGATGCCACCGTACCGGCGGGAGATAGGACGGAAAAAATCAGCGACCCCACCGAATCCGCTCCCTTGGTGACCCCCACGATGATGATGCCGGGACAGGTGCAGGCCAAGACCCCTCCAACCCGCACCCCCCTCCTTGGGTTAGCCGGGGGTGCCATCGCCCTAGTTGTCCTCGCCACGGGGGGCTGGTTCGGCTGGCAACAACTCGCACCCAAACCCACCCCCGCCGCCCTGACCCAAGCCCGGACAATGGTCACCCAAGCCAGCCAAAGCACCGCCCAAGCCAAAACCCTCGAAGAACTAAAAACGGCGCAAACCCAATGGCAGCAGGTGTTAACCACACTGGATACCATCACCGCTCCAGGTGCCGCCGCCAGCGAAATCAACCAACTCAAGCAGCAATCCCAACAGGAAATTGCCCAACTGGAAACCCGGATCAAAGACTGTAGTGCGGTCTTGTGGGGGGACTGCCCCTAAAAAAAAGAGCCGGATTCCCTCCAGAACCGGCCAAACCTCACCAAGATTTCTCAGAGTCGGGCAATCCCAGTTCAGCATCAGCCTTGGCTTCAACCTAACTGAAATCTTCCTCTCTCCATATTAAGTAACAATTGCTACCCCCGATTCATTTATAAAACTTTACATTCATTGGGTGGGGGAATGATAAAAAAATCTTTTCGGTCATGGCACCTACGCCAACCAGGCCGCCATGCGGTTCACCGCCTCCTGTAGGCGCGCCGGGGGATGCACCAGGGCAAAGCGCACATACCCTTCCCCCCCAGGGCCGAATCCCACCCCAGGGCAGGCCGCTACGCCCGTTTTGGTCACCAAATGCTGGCAAAATTCCAAGGAATGACCCGCCCAAGCCGGGGGGAGCGGTGCCCACACGTACATGGTCGCCGGGGGTAGGGGAACCGGCCAGCCCAACCCGTGGAGTGCCGCCACAAACCGGTCCCGCCGTTCCCGAAAGGTCGCCACCATCGCCCGCACCCCGCTTTGATCCCCCAACAACGCCTGGGCACCGGCGCGCAAAATCCCCCCGTACTGGTTAAAATCCACCGCCGCCTTCACCCGCCGCAACGCCAAAATCAACTCCGGGTTGCCGATGGCATAGCCCAAGCGAAAGCCCCCCATGTTGTAGGACTTGGACATACTAAAAAATTCCACACTCACCCGTTTGTCCCGGTCTGCTTGCAGTACAGACGGGGGCAGGGTTTCCCCAAACACCAAATCCGCATAGGGGAAATCGTGGCACAGCACCAAATCATAACGGCGACAAAAATCCACCGCTGCCTGCATCACCGCCAAATCCGCCACCGCCGCCGTGGGGTTGTGGGGGTAGGACAGCACCACCAACCGGGCACGCTCTAAAACCTGCTGCGGAATCTCCCCAAAATCCGGTAAAAACCCCTGTTCCGCCCGCAGGCGCAGGAGATACATCTGCCCCCCCGCCAAGGCCACCCCCCCCGCATGGGACGGGTACCCCGGGTCGAGCAAAATCGCATAATCCCCTGGATTGAGTACCGCCAAGGGCAAGTGCGCCGTCCCTTCCTGGGAGCCAATCAACGGTAAAACCTCCGTTTCCGGGTCAACCGCCACCCCATAGCGCCCCTCGTACCAGGTGGCCGCCGCCCGCCGAAATGCCTGGGTGCCGTGGAACAGCAGATACCCGTGGGTGCGCTGATCCTGCAAAGCCGACTCGATCACCGCCAGAATCTCCGGCTGGGTGGGCAAATCTGACGACCCCAGGGATAGGTCAATCACATCCATCCCCTGCGCCACCGCCTGCGCCTTGGTCTGATCCATATCCGCAAACACATTCTGCGCCAGGGGAGCCAACCGTTGCGCCAAACGCACCATAATCCCTACACCGCCAAATGTTGGGTCAACGCCTGCTGGAGCTTGGCCTGGTTCAGCACCCCCTCGTGGTTCCAGAGCAGTTCCCCACCCCGAAACAGCAGTAGGGTGGGAATCCCCTCCACCTGGTACTGCTTCACCGTGGTTGGATTTTCATCGGCGTGCATTTTCACCATCTTCAGCCGCCCCTCCCACAGCGATGCCATCTGGGTCAAAATCTGGGTCATCAACCGGCAGGGGCCGCACCAGTCCGCCCACACATAGACCAGCACCGGTTCCGGGGCTTGGAGCACTTCCGTAGTAAAGACCTCATCCCGAATGGGCAGGGGAGCCATAGTCAAGTGGCAAAACAGCAGTTTTATTATTGTCCTTGATTGTGCGCCCCGGTTGCAAATTTCACCGCTTCAGCCACCGCCACCCCCAATGCCGCAACCGTTCCCCCAGCGTCGGCACCGGCCAGGATGTCCCTTGCCACTCGGTCAGCAACTGCCGTCCCAAAGGGGTTAAACGAAAGCGGTCGGTCAGCCCCTGCCCGTCCACCTCCCGGCGCAGTACCCCCAACGCCAGCAACCAATCCGTATGCCGTTCCGCCTGCACCAGGGACAACACCCGCCGGGTGTACCCCCGGGCTACCGCCTTTGCGCCCACCAATTCCCCCACTGCGACACTGCGCTCGAGCATCAGGCTTAGAAACGCTGGTTGCAATGGCAAACACCGCAACCCCAAACGCCCCCGCCGGTAGGCCAGGGATGTCGGTTGGGCAACTAGGCTGTCCATGGTAAATGCTGGCGCAGGAGGTCCCAACGGGAGCAATCCCAAAAATCCACCTGGCTACTAATTTGCCCCTGCCCGTTCACCGCCAATTCGCTGCGCCCGGTCACCACCACCCGGGGTCGCCAGGGCAATGGCGCCGTCCAACTCATCGTCCAACGGCTGTGAATCACCTGGCCTTGTTGTTCCATTGCGTGCAATTCCAGGCGGATATTTTGAAACCAAGTTGCCAGGAAATGGATCATATCCTGATATTTTTTGCGCCCTTGCACCCGCATCATCGGGTCAGCAAAGGTGATATCTTCGGCATAAAGACTGTAGGTTTGATCTTCAGGAAACCGGGCATAATCCTCCCGCAGGGTGGTCAAAATATCCATCTTTTTTGCTGATAAGTTGCGTCAGTGACCTTTGCCTAAAATTCATCAAGGAATAGTTGCTCCAACCAAAGTTATAGCATATTGCCTACCCTGAATCTGCCAGCAGGAGGCAATTTGCAGGGAACCTCGGCTCATGGGCGATCGGACACGGGCTGATGTCGCAACACACCAGTAATGGACAAAGTAGCGATGGGATTTTTTCCGGGTGCAAATCTGCTAGAGGTGCCCTATACTAAAATCAGTACAATTACTTATCATTTCGGCAATGACTCTGATTGACATTAACAACTTACATAAAACCTATGGCAAAATCACCGCCCTAAATGGGATTTCCTTAACCGTTCCGGCGGGGGAAATTTTTGGTTTATTAGGTCCAAATGGAGCCGGAAAAACGACTTTGATTCGCTGTTTGTGTACCCTGACTCGCCCGGATTCAGGGGATATTGATGTGGCAGGAATTTCAGTCGCCAAACAACCCCGGCAGGTGCGGCAGAGATTGGGTTATGTTGCCCAGGAACTCGCTCCAGATAAGGTCTTAACCGGACGGGAACTATTGCAACTGCACGCCGATATTTACCATTTGCCAGCGAATTTTGCCAAGCAACGCATCGAGGAAATGGTGAAATTATTAAACCTAGAAGATTGGCTAGACCGGCGCACAGGGGGCTATTCCGGGGGGATGCAAAAACGCCTAGATTTGGCGATGGGTTTACTGCATCAGCCGCAAGTGTTGGTTCTGGATGAACCGACGGTGGGGTTGGATATTGAAAGCCGCACGGTGGTCTGGGAATTTCTCCGCACGATTCGCACCCAAGGCACAACGGTTTTTCTCACCAGTCATTACCTGGAGGAAATTGATGCCCTCGCTGACCAGGTAGCGATTTTAGACCAGGGGCAGGTGATTGCCAGCGATCGCCCCGCAGCATTGAAATCAGCCCTGGGTGGGGAACGGGTGACGGTGAAAGTGCGAGAATTTACCCCCAGAGATGAGGCAGAACAGGTGCGAAATGTTTTACAAGAACTGCACTTTGTCCAGAATGTAATTATCAATACTACCCAGGGCAATTCCCTCAACTTGGTGATTCAACCCACCCCCGATGGGCTGGCGATGATCCAAGAAAAGGTGACTAGCTTGAATTTGCCCGTTTTTAGTGTGATGCAGTCCCAACCTAGTCTGGATGATGTGTATTTGGCAGCAACGGGGCGGACGTTGCAGGATGCAGATTTGGCTGCCAGGGGTGGGTGAGGATTGAGTTATGTTGCAATTTTGGGTTCTCAAGGAGACTAGCAAGTGAGTTTTGATTTCTCCACTGCCTCAGATTCGCTCACAAACCCATTGAGTTATTTTTCTGATCGAGGCGAAGATTACGAAAAGTATCGCCCGATTTACCCTGCCTCAACGATTGACACAATTTTGTCAGGCTTAGGATATTCAAGTCAGATTGTGGCGGCGGATGTTGGTGCAGGAACAGGGATTGGAGCAAGATTGTTGGCAGATCGAGGGATTAAGGTGGTGGCGATCGAACCCAACGCAGACATGAGAACAGCGGCAACCTTGCATGAAAATGTAAAATTTCTGGCTGGCACTGCTGAAAAAATTCCTCTGGATAGTGTATCCGTCGATTTAGTCACCTCATTTCAAGCATTTCATTGGTTTGATTTTGATAAAAGTCTCAAAGAGTTTCACCGTATCCTCAAACCCAGTGGACGTTTAGCATTAATATGGAGTTTTTGGGATCAAGATGACCTTGTTTCCAAAGAATACACTCGCTTGGTTTTTGCAGTATTCCAAGATCAAGAGAACCAATCCCGATCTGGAATGCAACCGGAAACATGGCTTAAGAGCATACGTTATCAACTGTTTTGGCAAGGGTTATGGTTGCCTTACTTTACAAACTTACAGCGACATGAGTTCGTCTCCAATCAGTCCTTAGATCTTCCAGGGCTAATCGGTTTAGCTCGAAGTCAAGGATTTACACCATCTGAAGGAAAATGTTTAGAAAAACTTATGTCAGACTTAGCCGTATTCCATCAACGCTCTTGCGATCGCCAAGGTTTGGTAAAGTTGAGATATCGCACACGCTTGTATACCGCAATTTCCGGCCATCGTTAAAGCACCACTCATTATGGATATAAAACCCTTGCAAAAGAAGGCTAAATCACGAGGTATTGCTGTTAATGGGCAAGGTGGTTATGAACGACATATTTTATTATGTACTGGGCTGCGCCAAAGTGGAGATACTTGTTGCCCTGCTGAAGAAGGCGCTAAAACTTGGAAATATTTGGGTAAACGACTGAAGCAACTTACTCAAGATGGACACAACATTTATCGCACAGAAGTGGAATGTTTGATGTTTTGTCGAGGCGGCCCGCTTGCAGTTGTTTACCCTGAAGGGACTTGGTATTGTCACATTACGCCAGAGGTTTGTGAACGGATTATTCAAGAGCATTTGTTGGCAGGCAAACCCGTTGAAGAATTTATGTTTGCTTGTAACCCATTATTAAGGGAACCTCTATAAATTCAAACTTAGCGGTCGCACGCAGCCCCCGTCCTGTTCTCCGTAAATATGGGCATCCCAGCCAGAGGATTTTTGGTTGGTTGCAATAAATAGAGGTGCCCTTTAGCCATATCAGCATTCCAGCGAGATAATGTTGGGCTGGCTCCAGAGGTGCCCCTAGTCTCTCTTCGGTATGATGTCAAGGTTTTTGTAAAAAAATGCACCATTGAGCGCAATAAAATGAAAACTTTTTTGCCCCCAGACTGGGTAATAATGCTACTCGCAAGCGGTAGTCCATCACAATTTTTAGGAGTTGGGCATGAGTCTAAATCATTATCAAGAAGATTTCCTGGGGATTGACCGGTTTTTCCAGGAAGCGGTGTACCACGATGAGACGGATTTGAATGCGGCCTCCACCGTGGAAGTGGAAATGTACGAACACGACTGTATGTATCCCACCTTTGCGGAAATTGCCCGCCAGTCCGGTTATCCCGAAATTGGTGCCATGTTTGATGCCATCGCCCGCGAGGAGGGGGAACACGCGGAATTGGTGCGGCAGTTGTACCAAGATTTGGACGTGACCGACACCCCCCAAACCCTGGAAGCTAAGCGGCTGGTCGAGGAGATTCATACCCAGATGGAAGTGGTAGCCAACGACCCCCGGGGTCTGCGGCGGGCGCTGGAAACCGCTCTGGAAGTGGAAAGCATCGAGAGCGAAAAAACCTACCCGGCGTTTGTGGAATTGGCTCGCAAACAGGGCAAGGAAGAGGTCGCCCGGGTGTTTGAGGAAATTGTCCAGTCGGAAACTCGCCATGCCACCTGGGTGCGGCGGGCGTTGGAAACCCTGCCTGCCCACGTCTAGGGTGCTTTGTTGGTAAATGCTTACGTCTGATTGCATGACCTGCCCCTGGATTCCCGGGGGTTTTTTGTGTTTAGCTAAACCGGGTTAAATCCACCCGGTAGCGGTCTTTTTTGGTCAGGCTAATTTCCCCGACCACCACCCGCCCCTTGCCCCGGATGACAATGGCATCGCCGGTTTTGAGCGCATGACTGGGCTGGGTCATCGTTTGCCAATTCACCCGCACCTCCCCCTGTTTGATCCAGTCCACCATCTTGGCTCGGGAGAGGCCAAACCCCGCCGAACCGAGGGCATCCAAGCGCAGGGAAGCTTCCACCGTGGTCAGATTTTTGGTGCGGGGTTCCGGGACTCGCAACTCCGACCAGTCCAAGGGGTGAACCTGCACCGGCACGGAGCGGACTTGGGTGAGATGGGTACGCAGAAATTCACCCAATTCCGGCACCACAATCACCTGCGCTCCCCGTTCCCCCAAGACTAAAATATCCCCCACCTTCTCGCGCACCAAACCGGTGCCCACAATTGCCCCCAAAAAATCCCGGTGGCTGGCCGGGTCAAACAAAAAATTTCCCGCCACCCCCAGCAGGGTCAGGGGTACATCCGCCGGGGACAGGGGCATATCCAGCGGTGCCACCGCCACCCGCACCCGCTCCGCCTGGGGATAGCCCCCCCACGCA
Organism: uncultured Synechococcus sp.; assembly: GCA_964481635.1. GTDB lineage: Bacteria > Cyanobacteriota > Cyanobacteriia > Gloeomargaritales > Gloeomargaritaceae > Gloeomargarita. The sequence goes on along the minus strand of CAYZTU010000030.1, from coordinate 23,984 downwards.
CAGCAGGCCACCGTACTCAGCCGCTGACAGTATTCCCGCACCGCCGCTGCTTCCGGGGGGCTGAGCCAATCACTCACCACCACCTGCCATGTCCGTTCCGCCCGCTCTAGCCAATCCTCGAGTCGTGCCCGTAGTTCTGGCTCCATTTCATTCCGTGGGTGCGGTATAGGTGACAATGCCGTTGGGCATGATCGTGCCCTTAAATACCGCATCTTTGAGGTAAGCCGCTTCCAATTTGGCGTGGTTGAGGCTGGCTTCGGATAAATCCGCCCGTTCCAGATTGGTGCGGACCAGTTCACTCCAGGTCAAATCCGTAGCCGTCAGATTGGCCTGGGATAGGTTCGCATCCGTCAAAGCCGCCCCACTTAGATTGGCGCGGGACAAGTCCGCCTGGGATACATCCGCCTGGGTGAGGTTGGCCTGGGATAAATCCGCCCGACTCATGTCCGTCCGGCTCAAATTTGCCCCGGCAAAATTCGCCCCCACCGCCACCACCCGCCCCAGGGTCGCTTCCGCTAGGTTGGCCTGCCGCAGGTCGGCTTGCCGCAAATTGGTGGCACTGCGGGGTTCACTGCCCATGGTCGCCCGGTGCAGGTTCGCCCGCCGCAGATTGGCTTCTGCGAGATTGGCACCCCGCAACACCGCCTGTTGGAGGTCGGCACCGCTGAGATTGCTCCCCCGCAGGTTCGCCCGGGACAAATCCGCCCCCCGGAAACACCCACCGCTCAGGTCTAAACCGCTGAGGTCGAGGCCACTCAAGTCCGCCTGACTAAAATCCCGCTGTCCCTGGCTGAAACGTTGCCGCACCTCCGCCCCGGTCACCCTGGGACTGGTTGGTGCCGCCGTCGGGGGAATTGTTTGGGGGCGAATGGTGCCCATATGCTCCCGGAACCGTTGCCCCATCTGGGACTGGCGGTTCAAGCTATCCTTCAGGCGTGCCAAACGGTCTTGTACCGACTCGCCCCGCATGGTCGGGGTCACGGTCAGGGTTTCCGCCCAGTGGGGCACTTCCGCCCCCCGCACCCGGCCAAACACCACCAGGGACGTGATTTCCCCCGCCGCCAGTTGGGGCAAACCGGAGCGCAGACAGGCCAACACTTGGGTCGCCGGGGGTACCCCACCGGCCTCCACCATCACGCGCAGTTGGGCACCATCAAGTACCCCCTGGCCGGTACAATCCGCCGGGGCAAGGGTGACCCGCAACCAATCGGATAAATCGGGAGCATTCATAACCACAGGCAACAACTCTAGCATAGGTTTTTGGGGCAGTATGGCTACGCCACGCAGGCTATCGGTACCCCTTTACCGTAACCCCTGGGTCGCCCCGCCCCAATGAACTAAATCACTCCCACCCAAAGCACGGGATCACCCGGAGCGATTTTACCATGATTTTTTAGCCCAAGGCCGCATCCATCACCGCCCCGTTGGGTAGCGTTGCGCCGGTCAACTCCACATCCGTCAGCACCGCCCGCTGCCAGTCGGCCTCCACCAGATAGGCGGAGCGCAAATTGGCTCCCTGGAGGACCGCCCCGTTCAAACTGGCTCCCTTCAGGTTTGCCCCCTGGAGATTGGCCGCCCGCAAAATCGCCCGGGACAAGTCCGCCTCCCGGAAGCTGGCCTGCGCCAAGTTCGCCTCCCGCAGGATCGCCCGACACAAATCCGCCTGCCAAAAATTCGCCTCCCGGCCATCCAGGCGGTGCAAATAGGCTCCCGTTAGATTCACACTGGTCAAATCCCCTTGGATCACCACCGCCCCACTCAAATCCGCCCGACTCAGGTTTGCCCCGCTCAAGTCCGCCCGGGACAAATCCGCCCCCGCCAACACCGCCCCCAACAGCTTTCCCTGCACCAGGGTGGCACCCACCAGGATGCAATCGCTCAGGTCTGCTTCCCGCAAAATCGCCTGTTTCAGCTTGGCTTGCGTGAGGTTGGCTCCCGCCAAATAGGCTCCCGTAAGTTTCGCCCCACTCAAGTCCGCCCCGCTCAAATTCGCTTCGCTCAAGTTCACCCCGTTGAGGGCTACCTTGTACAAATCCACCCCCTGCAAATCCTGACCGATGAATTCCCGCTCTCCGGTGCGATACCGTTCCAACAGTTCTTCCGCATTCATAACCGCTAACGGTGACAGGCAGTTTCAGCATACCACGCCAACAACCCCTGAAATAATCCCAGACCGTCCGTGCCGCCGAGGAGGGCATCGCTCGCCCGTTCCGGGTGGGGCATCATCCCCAACACATTCCCCTGGGGGTTACAAATGCCCGCAATATCCGCCACTGAGCCGTTGGGGTTAACGCCCTGGTAACGAAACACCACCTGCCCCCGCCGTTCCAATTCCTGGAGAACGTCCGGTGCGGCGAAATAGCACCCCTCCCCGTGGGCAATCGGTAAGGTTAAAACCGCATGGGGGGTGTACTGGCTCGTCCAGGGTAAATCCCGGCGTTCCACCCGCACCGCCACCTGGTCGCAGATAAAGCGCAAATCCCGATTCCGCATCAAGGTACCCGGCAATAGCCCCACCTCGGTCAAAATCTGAAAGCCATTGCACACCCCCAACACCCATTTCCCGGCCTGGGCATGGCGCACCACCGCTCCCATCACCGGCGAAAACCGAGCCAACGCCCCGCAGCGCAGGTAATCCCCGTAGCTAAATCCCCCCGGTAAAATCACCAGGTCAACCGCCCCCAGCTCGGTTTCTCCGTGCCAGACCAGGCGGGTCGGTTGCTGGAGAATGTTGGCCGTCACCCCAGCCATATCCCGGTCACAGTTCGACCCGGGAAATACCACGATGGCGCACTTCACCGCCCCGCCTCCACCTGGTAGCGGTAGGTTTCAATCACCGGATTGGTCAGCACTTCCTGGCACATCCGTTCCACCTGGGCGTGCGCTGTGGCCGTATCCGCCGCCGTCAGAGTAAGTTCAATATATTTACCGATCCGCACCTGTTGCACCCCGGGGTACTGCTGTTGTTGCAACCCTTTGGTGATGGCCGTCCCCGCCGGGTCAAGGACAGAAGGCTTGAGGGTAATGTAAATTTCCGCTCGATACATGGTCAATTCAGGTGCAGGTGCTGGGGGCATGGTCAACCGCAGAGTTATGCACCCATTGTACCGGCTGGGGTCAAACGCCCTGCGCCGAGGCTCCCATCTGCCCGTCCGGCATCACCGTTTGGGATAAATCCGCCCCATCCCAAACCGCAGCCATCACATGTGCCTGGTAGAGATTCGCCCCGGTTAAATCCGCCCCGCTCAAATCCGTCCCCAAGAGGTGCGCCTGTTGACAACGGCTGTGGCTTAAATCGGCACCGCTCAAATCCGTGCCCGCCAGGTCTGCCCCCACCAACTGGGTATGCCGCAAATCCGCCCCGATCCCCACGGCCTCGCGCCAATTGGTGCCATGACAACGGGCCTGGGGGAGCATCGCCCCAGTGAAATCCGCCCCCTGGAGACAGCTTTGCGCCAAATCCGCCTCCGCCAAACGGGCACCCCCCAACTGCGCCTGGGTCAAATCCGCCCGCACCAAATCCGCCTGGTCAAACACCGCTCCGGTGAGGTTGGCCTGTCGGAAGTTGGCACCGCTCAGGTTGGCGCGGCGGAACTTGGCTCCCCCCAAATTGGCCGCCTGGAAATTCACCCCCACCAAAATCCCATCGCTGAAATCCACCCCCCGCAAATCCCGCTCCGATAGGTCAGCAAAACTCAAATTTACCCCCCGAAACCGGCGACGACCGGCATCATAGGCGATCAATACATCCGTCACCCCCAGGCTGTCTGCGGACATCATGCCCCGGTCGGTAGGGGTAAAACCGCCTGATTATCGCCGGGGGGACGGTCGCTACAGGCTTCAAAAAATTCCCGTACCGGCGGCGGGAGGTCGGGTAAGTGGAACCGGGCATCCCCCCAGGCAATATCCGGCCAAAAATGCCCCAACCGGGGTGCCAAGGCCTGCGCCTGCGCCAGGGGGATATTCAGGGGCGGATGGGTGAGCAAATGCACAATAAACTGGGGCGAACGCTCCTCCATCCAGCGGCGGGCTTCCTGAAGTAAATTGGGAGCATCCGGCAAGGCGGTAATTCGCTCGGTGGTAATGTGCATCTGCCCGGCCTGCCAAGTAATCAACCGATAGGCGTGGGGATAGCTGACCAGCGAGCCGGTGGTCACATCAAAAAAACCCTGTTCCTCGGCAATATCCTGGACGTGCAAATGGCCGGTAAATACCAGAAAAATGTCATGTTTTTTTAATAATTGCTGGAGGGCGTGCCGGTTCTCCAAAAGATAGCGTTGCCCCAAAATACTTCGGGATTGATTCGGTAAATGTTCACAGACATTGTGATGCACCATGACCAAAATATGAGGCCAGGGTTTGGCCGCCAACAGGGTTTCCAACCACTGCCATTGGGGCGGGTCAATCTGGCCGACCAGTTCCCCCTGGGCATTGAATTGGTTGGAATTTAACCCAATCAGCCCCACCCCCGGTACAATTTCCTGAGCGTAGTACAGTTCCTCCGTATGCCGGTAGCCGTGCTGACGGTAATAGCTGGGAAATTCCCCCGCCGGAATCGCCCCCGGGTCGGGGGGAATGTCATGGTTGCCGGGGATCACATAGCTGGGGAAGGGCAGTTGCCCCAGGCGTTTGGACAGCCAGGTATGGTTAGCCGGTTCCCCGTGCTGGGTCAGGTCGCCGGGAATCAGGAGAAAATCCAGGGGGTGTTGGCTGAGCCGGACGAGGGCAGCTTCGAGGATGGGAATGCTGTACTCCAGACGGTGCAGGCGGTGGGGATAGGAGCGGTGGGTCGCCGGGGTGGTAATGTGGGGGTCGGTCAAAACGGCAAAACGGCACACCGGAGCATTCATATAGATTTACTTAATCATTAATCCTCTTCACTCTAACTTGCGGAGGACAAAGACGGGGGAGCCAGGGGCAACAAACACACCGGTTCTTCCAGATTTAAGTCCTGGTAATGGTGGTTGCGGATGTCCGCCAGCTCCATCTGGATTTGCTGGGGCGGCACCCCCAATTGGGTGAGCAAATGACTACTCAAGCCCAAACTGGCCTCAAAATCCGGGTGAATCACTTTAGTGGCACCCAGTCGGTAGAGGGTATCAATATGTTCCTTGCGGGGGGCGCAGACAATCACTTCCAGGTCGGGAGCCAACTGCAACGCCCGTTTCAGACACAGACGAATGCTGGCCAAATCCGGAATGGTGACCACCAGGGCTTGGGCTTGGGGCAAATTCGCCCGTTGCAGGAGGCTCCAGGAGGTGGCATCCCCGGCCAGGTAGGGCAATCCCCGTCCCCGCACCTGGTCAATCACCCCCTCGGACTGTTCCAAAATCAACAGGGGACAGCCGTGGGCTGCCACAATCTGCGCCACGTCCTGACCGATTTGCCCATAACCACAGACGACCATGTGTTCACGAAAAATGGGTGCGACTGGCGTCATCTGGGCGGGGATGGCCGTCTGCCAGTGTTCTAAAATCCGCACCACCCACTGCAACAGCACCGGGCTGACCAGCAGGGTAATGGCCGTCGTGCCCACCACCAGCAGATAAATGTGGCGAGAAATCAACCCCAACCCCTGGGCTGCCGTGGCCAAAATGAAGGAAAACTCGCCGATTTGGCTCAAGCCACAGCCCACTAATACGGCCATCGGCCAAGCGTAACCAAACAAACGGGTGACGGGCACGACCACCAGAAATTTCCCCAGCATCACCAGCATCACCAACCCAGCAATCAAGGGGGCATGGGCAAGGATAAATTGGGGGTCAATGAGCATACCGATGCTGGCGAAAAACAACGCCCCAAACACATCCCGCAGGGGTTCCACATAATCTAGGGTTTGATCGGCGTATTCCACATCGGCAATCATCAACCCGGCCACAAACGCCCCCATCTCACTCGACAAACCCAACGCCTGGGTCAACAGGGCGATCCCCACGCACAGGCATATCACCGCCAGCAAAAACAATTCCCGACTTTCCCGCTGCGCCAAAAACCGCAACAGGGGCGGCACCCCCCACCGTCCCAAGGCCAAGGCTCCCAAACTAAACCCCACCAATTTCAGCAACGCCAACCCCAAGGCCAGCCCCAGGTCATCAAAAGTGGCGGTGAGCGCAGGCAGAACCGCTAAAATCAGCCCCACCCCTAAGTCTTGAACGATCAAAATTCCCAGCATGGCCTGCCCCGCCAAGCTTTCCGTTTGCCCCGTTTCCGCCAGGGATTTGAGTGCCACCGCCGTGGAAGATAGGGCTAAAATGCTCCCCAACACCACCCCCGCCATGGGGGACAACCAACCGGTTACCGAAACAGCACAGGCGGTCAACCCCACGGTCAGCCCCATCTGCAACAACCCACCCCCGACGGCAATCGCCCCCACCCGGCGGAGTTTGCTCAAGGAAAATTCCACCCCCAGGGAAAACAGCAGCAGGGTCACCCCAAACTGGGCGAGGGTTTCCACCTGCACCACCTCCCGAATCCCGGCCAACCCCGCCGGACCAATGACCACCCCGGCGAGAATGTACCCCAACAGGGGTGGTTGCTTGAGTGCAGCCGCCAGCAACCCCCCGCCCAAGGCCGTTGCCAGCACAATCAACAAATCAATAATTAGCCGTAAATCTTCCTGCACAACAAACCTATGCCAGTCCCCTTTCCCACCTTAGCGATTTTTGGCAACCTTCGGAGAAACAGGCGACATCTCTCCCGCCCTCCCCAAGGAAATAGGGGTTGCTCCGTTGGCGGCGAAACGGGCTAAGGTTGCGGCATAGAAATGTGTAAACTATGAAATGTGTACGCTGTAAAGTGTGTACACTATAAAGCAAGTTCACTGGCATTGAACTGACATGGTGGATACAGTTCGTAGGTGGCTTTTCCCCTTTGCTGACCCGCAGGTGGCGGCGTGGTCGCAGTCTGCCCGTTGGTTGCAAAGGTTAACGTTTCTCTGGTTGGCGGTCGGCTTGGTGGTGCTGTTTTCCGCTTCATTTCCAGTGAGTTTGGCGGATCATGCGGACGGGTTTTACTACATCAAACGCCAGGTGGCTTGGGCGGCCTTGGGCATCCTGGGCTACGGGGCGATGCTGCGGGTGCCGATGCAATGGTGGTGGCAGGGAGCGGGGCCGGGAGTATTGCTCTGCCTGGTGTTGATGGGGTTGACTTTATCCCACGGGACGGAGGTGAATGAGGCCAGCCGGTGGTTGGCACTCGGGCCGTTGTTGATCCAGCCATCGGAGTTGGTGAAACCGTTTTTGATCGTGCAAAGTAGTCGGTTGTTTGCCAATTGGTTTCATGTCCCCTGGACGGCGCGCTGGCTGTGGGTGGGGGTTTTTGGCCTGGTGGTGGGGCTGATTTTGCTCCAGCCCAATCTGAGTATGGCGGGGCTGACGGGGATGACCCTGTGGGTGTTGGCCTTGGCGGCGGGGTTGCCCTGGTTTTATCTGGCGACCACGGCACTGGGGGGAGCGGCGGTGGCGGGGGTAAGTTTGTTGTTGCGGGATTACCAACGGCGGCGGGTGATTTCGTTTCTGAACCCCTGGGCAGACCCCTTGGGGCACGGGTATCAGTTGGTGCAAAGTCTTTTGGCGGTGGGTTCCGGGGGGGTCTGGGGCACGGGGTTGGGGTTGTCCCAGCAAAAGTTGTTTTTTCTGCCGATTCAGCATACGGATTTTATCTTTGCCGTGTTCGCCGAGGAGTTGGGGTTGGTGGGGAGTTTGGTGTTTTTGGGGTTTTTGCTGGTCTATGCCAGTTTGGGCTTACGGGTGGCGATGGGGGCAGAAGCTCAGCCGGGACTGCGCTTGGTGGCGCTCGGGGCGACGGTGTTGTTGGTGGGGCAGGCGCTACTGAATATGGGGGTGGCGACGGGGGTTCTGCCGACCACTGGTTTGCCCTTGCCGTTTTTTAGCTATGGGGGAAATTCGCTCCTGGCGAGTTTTTTGCTGGCGGGGCTGTTGGTGCGGGTGGCGCGGGAAACCCACAAAGGGGCGGTGATTCCCTGGCCACAGGGTTAGCCCCCTTATACTAGGAGCAGGGAGGGGATTGGTTCCATGGCTCCACGGTTGCCCAAAAAACATCTGCGCCGCCGCACGGTTCTCTCCGTGGGGTTCCTGGCGGCGGGTCTGGCGGTGGGGTTGGCTCCCGTGCCGGGGGGGAGCCGCACGCTGGTGGTGGTGGCGGGGACGGAGTTGCAACAGGCACTGACGGCTTTGAAACCGGGGTTTGAACGGAGCCAGCCGGGGGTACGTCTGGAACTGCGGTTTCAGGGTTCCCAAACCCTGGCCAATAATTATTTGGATGACCGGTATGGGGAGGTCACGCCGACGATTTTGATCCCCGCCAATGGGGAAATTTTAGAAAAGCTGGCACAGGATTGGCGCACTCGGGAGCAGGGAGAACCTTTTTATGCTGCGCCCCAGCCCATTGCCAAAACCATCTTGGTGGGGATTGGGTGGCCGGAGCGGGGGCGGGTGCTGTTTCCCCAGGGGCGGTTTGAGTGGGGGCGGGTGGTAGAGGCCATGCGGGGGCGGCGGTGGGCGGCCATTGGTGGCCGGGACAACTGGGGCAGTTTTGACTTCAAGATGACCGACCCGTTGCGTTCTAATAGTGGACAGTTAACGCTGACCTTGGGGGCGGGGTATGCCTTGGGGACGACCGCCACGCCGACTAATCTTAATACGGAGAAGGTCACCGCCCTATTTCAGTTGATCAAACGGTCGGTCTATGAACCGCCCGCTTCCACGGATACCCTGCTGGAGGTGTTTATCTCCCAGGGGGCGAACGAGGGGGATGTGGCGGTGGTGTACGAGAGCATTGCCCTCAGCCGCTGGGCGCAGGGGCAGGTATCCCAACCACCGGGGTATCGGATTTATTACCTCAGCCCCACCATCGAGACGGTTTCTACGGCGGCCGTCGTCCGGCGGCAAGTCTCCCCGGCGCTGGCGCACCTAGCCCAACAATTCCTGGACTACCTGCGTGCCCCTGACCAGCAGCGGGTGCTGGTACAACAGGGGTTTCGTCCCGTGATTCCCCTGGATTTAACCACCGTATCGGGGAGTCCTTGGAGCCAGAACATTCCGGGGGTGGCGGTGTCGCCGTCCGTGGAGCGTTTACCCACCCCGTCGTCAGCGGTTTTGCAGGAGATTCAGAAGCAATGGCAACGGGCGACATCGGGCTAGGGTCGTGAAGTTGGGAAAATGGCGAGCGGGTCTGGTGGTGGCTCTGGTCACCCTGGGCGTGGGGGGGTTGGATGGGTTGGGGGTGCTGACGGCTGGGGAATTGTGGGTCTATGACCGACTCCTGCCTTGGCAACCGGGGGCGACGCTTGACCCCCCCCTGGTGCTGGTGACGATCACCCCGGCGGATTTACAAGGGCGGGAGCGGATCACCGATCAGGAGTTGCAGGCACTCCTCGAAAAATTACTGGCCGAGCGGGTGGCGGTGGTCGGGGTGGACGTGATCCGGGATGTGCCGGTGGGGGGGGATGGGGCAGCCCAAAAAAAACTGGTGGAATTGGTCGCCCAACAGGCCAATACCCCCCAAGGAACTGTGATTTTGACCTGTTTGTTGCCCGATGGCAAGCAAGCGGGGGTCTTGCCGCCGCCCGGGTTGCCGGATCAGACCCAACTGGTGGGATTTGCGGATGTCCTACCCGACCGGGATCGGGTGGTGCGGCGCAATTTGCTTGCCCAATCCACGGGTGAATCCCCCGGCACCGCCGGTTGTCAGTCCCGCTTTTCCCTTGGGTTTTTAGCGGCTTTGACCTATCTGGCCCAAAAGGGGTACGAACTGACCACCACACCCCAGCAGGAATTGCAAATTCATCGCACGGTTATCCCCCCCCTAACGGCGGATGCGGGACCCTACCGGGGTTTGGATACGGCGGGTTATCAGGTGTTTTTGCGCTACCGCCCCCGCCAGACCCTAGCGGCGGTGGTGACCCTGACCCAGGTCATGCAGGGCAATCCGCCGGTTCCCCTGCGCCAGCGGGTGGTGCTGGTGGGGTATGCCCAGGAGGCGGCCAAGCCGGTTTTGACCCCCCTGGGTACTCTGCCTTCGGTGGAATTTCACGCCCAGAGTGCCGGCCAAATGTTGCGGGTTGCCCTGGCCGGGGAACGGTGGCTTTGGTGGTGGCCTCGCTGGGGGCAGGGGCTGTGGCTATGGCTGTGGAGTGCGGTGGGCGCAGTGGTCGGCTGGCGGGCACGGCGGCGGTTGACCCCGGAACTGGTGCTGGCACCGGGGGTTTTGGGGCTGGTCGCCCTGGGCACCAGCGGGTGGGGGGGATGGGTACCTTTGGTGGCTCCCGGTTTGGCCTACCTGGTTACGGGGATAGGGATTTGGGGGTGGTTGCCCCGTCCCTTGGCGGTTCTGCGGCCTCAGCTCAGCCGCACCATTCCCCCAGCGATGACCCTCGACCCCAAAGGCCGTTATGGGGTGCAGACCTGCCTGGGTCAAGATGGGTTGGGCTGGCTGTACGAAGCGACGGATCAGCATGTGGGTAAAACCGTAGTGGTGCGGGTGCTGAAACTGACCCCCTCGCCCCAGCGGCGGGCAGAACTCCGGCAGACCTTTATTGAGCAGGTGGAACGTTACGTGGCCTTGGACAATCTTCACCTGATCCAAATTTTGGATTTTGGGTTGACCAAACAGGGCTTTCCTTTTTATGTGCGGGAGTATTTACCGGGGACCAGCCTCCGCCAACGACTGCGACAACAGGCGCAATTTTCTCCCCCCCAGGCGGTACATCTGGTTCGACAAATCTGTAAAGGGCTAGAACCAGCCCATCGCCAAGGCTGGGTGCATCAAGACCTGCGACCAGAAAATATTTTTCTCATCCCCACCGGTGCCATGCCGCCGTTGGGAGAACTGGTAAAAATTCTGGATTTTGGCCTAACCCAATGGATCCACGACAGTACAGCAGACACGACCTTTGCGGCTGATGCCAGTCGTCTGCCCTACACCGCCCCAGAGTTATTTTTGGGCACCACCGCCCGACCGAGTGCCGATGTTTATAGTCTGGGCATACTACTTTATCGCATGGTCAGCGGCCACTATCCCTTCCCATGCAGCGACCCTGGCTCCTTTTTTCAGTGGTCTCAAGCGCACCAAACCCAAATCCCGATGCCTCTTTCTCTCCCCAACTCCCAGGCACTGGAGCCGCTCCTCCACCGTTGTCTGGCCAAGGACCCCAGCCAGCGTTACCCCGATGCCCAAGCTCTAGATACAGCTCTGGGGGATTGGCAAAATCAGTGGGTGCAATGATGGTACTGACCGGGGTTATGGTGCGGGTTCCTGACGCAGATAACTTTGGATAAACACATCTAAATCTCCCCCCAAAACCCCATCAATGGCGGGGGTTTCCACTTTGGTACGCACATCTTTGACCAATTGGTAGGGGTCGAATACATAGTTGCGAATTTGACTGCCCCAGGTGGCGGCCACCGCATCCCCCCGAATTTGGGCAATTTCCTGCAGACGTTGTTCCTGTAAAATCACCAACAATTTAGCCTTGAGTAAGGCCAGCGCCTTATGTTTATTTTGTAACTGGGAGCGTTCCTGGGTACAGCGCACCGCCAACCCGGTGGGGATATGGACAATACGCACCGCCGTTTCCACCTTATTGACGTTTTGGCCGCCCTTGCCCCCCGCTCGGGAGGTGGTAATTTCCAGGTCGGTTTCGGGAATTTCCACATCTTCCACCATCTGATCCTCGAGCATGGGCATCACTTCCACCCCGGCAAAACTGGTCTGCCGTTTACCGTTGGCATTGAACGGGGAAATCCGCACCAACCGATGGGTGCCCTTTTCCCCCCGCAGGTACCCGTAGGCGTAGCGTCCCTCCAGTTCTAAGGTGGCCGACTTAATCCCCGCTTCCTCCCCCTCGGACAGGTCGCTGAGGCGCACCTTGTACCCCTGGCGTTCCCCCCAGCGGGTGTACATCCGCAACAGCATTTCCGCCCAATCCTGGGCATCGGTGCCCCCCGCCCCGGCATTGATGGTCAGCACGGCTCCTTGGGCATCGTAGGGTTGGGAAAGTAACCGCTCCAATTCCCAACGATTTAATTCTTGGTCTAGACCCACCAAAGTTTGCGCCGCTTCCACCCCCAGGGCAGCATCGTGTTCAACCACCAATAGGTCAAGAATCGCCTGACAGTCCTCCATTTGGGTTTGCCAACGGTGTAACTGCTCCAGACTGGCTTTGGTGTCATTCAGCGTTTGCAGGGTCGTTTGTGCCCGCAGGGGGTCATCCCAAAAATCCGGTTGTCCCGCCATCTGTTGTAGGTCTCGCAGTCGTGCATCCAAGGCCGGCGGGTCAAAGATAGTCCCGGGCATGACCCAGGCGCGTGTGGAGTCCCTCAATCTGCCGTTTTAAGTCGCTGAGTTCCATGGTGTGGGTAACGTGAAGCTGGATCATCAATATACCACCAATGTAATAACCTCAATCCATAGCCAACCTCTGGATATAGTATGATAATAATTCGGTGCGTTTTGGGTCGGTGCCCGAGTGGTTAATGGGGGCGGACTGTAAATCCGCTGGCTCTGCCTACGCTGGTTCAAATCCAGCCCGGCCCACCACCGTTGCCCGTGTAGCTCAGTGGTAGAGCACACCCTTGGTAAGGGTGAGGTCACGAGTTCAATCCTCGTCACGGGCTTGCCGGTTTTAAGCCCCTTTCTCCCGCCATAACCCGCATTCCACCGTTATCCCGTTAGTACACATAGTCTTAGTTAGGTGACGTTTAGGATAGGTTTAGAGTAAGTTAGAAGTAATAAAACTGGTACAAAACTGGTACACGGGACATGACTTGGGAAACGGTGCGGGACGGGGGCAAGGGGCGGGTCGCTATCGTGCGGCGAGATGGGTTTCTGAGTTTGCGGTGGAGCCACAAGGGGAAGCGGTACGGGTACATCGCCCTTGGTCACAACAGTCTGCGACGGGCGGAAGCGGTTGCCCTCAGGATAGAAGATGACATGGCCGCCGGTTTGTTTGACCCAACCTTGGAGCGGTACTTCCCCAAGGATGAGGGCAAAACTGGTACAGAGCGTGTACCAGTTTTAGGAACCCTGGATCTGTGGCAGATGTTTGTAGAGTCCCGGCGCATCGGTGGCACCAGTGAGTTTTTCATCAACAATCGGTTTAAGTCCTTGGGCAGGAATCTACAGCAGTGGGGCGGGGCGATTGAATCTGAGGACAACGCCAGGGGCTTTGTGGAGTATTTGCGTAGCCGTCAGTCCCCCATAACCGCTAACGATAACTTGAGGCACTTGAAAGGGTTTGGCCGCTGGTGCGTAGAGCAAAACCACTGGCAAGCCAATCACTTCGAGAAATTGAAACCGGCCAAGGTGCAGATTGCCCCCAAGAGGGATAACCCATTCACTGCTGACGAGGTCAATCGGTTTCTGTCCACCATCAAGACCAACCCCAATTACTTCAGCTACCACGATTTTTGTTACTGCCTGTTCCATCTGGGGTGCCGTCCCAGCGAATTGATCGGACTGCGTTGGGGAGCCATTGACTTTAACCGCAGGATGGTGACAATTAGCGAAAGTCTAAGCAGAGGTGACGATGGCAAGACTTCTGGTTATGCCAGAAAGCGCAAGAGTACCAAGACCGGGAGCGTCCGACATTTGCCCATGACGGCATCGGTGTTTACCCTGTTAACCGGTCGGTTCCAGGAGTGCCCCCCCCAGTCACCGGATGAATTGGTGTTTACCAGTCCCACCGGGCGGGCGATTGATGACCACAATTTCTCGCAACGGTGTTGGCGTAGTATCTGCCAAAAATCGGGGATACCCTACCGACCGCCCTACATCGCACGGCATACAGCATTAAGTCATATTGTGGAGTCTACCGGCTCTTTAGCGCAGGCGGCGGCGGTGGCGGGTCACAGTAGCCTACGGATGGTGAGCCAAACCTATGGGCATTTGGTGAGCCGGGTGCAGATGCCAGAATATGAACCGTAAATAGCTCCTAACTACTACATACTTTGCCTATAAAGTCAAGGGTGACAGTGGCCCCCCTGACTTATTTTGGTTTTGGTAATAAGGTCGTTTTAAGCGGTTGAAAGGATTAACTCAATCCCTTTCTGACTGGTAAGAAATCTTGTACTGTTCACGAGATTTCTGAGGCCATAGAGTTTTTTTAGGAGATTAAAGGAGCAAATTATGGAACAACTGATCAAAATGCCGGAAGCGGCTCGGATGTGCGGATTAGCTCCCACGAGTTTTAAGGGTTGGCTGAAGCGGGGCATCGTTCCGGCGGCGGCAATTTTCAAGCCAACCAAGCGGTGTTTGCGGTTTCGCCGCCAAGTTTTGGAGCAATGGATTGCAGGACAACTGCCAGCCCCCGCCCCCGTGAAACGCTCCCCAGGGCGGCCAAGGAAGGGGAGTAATGCCTAAAAAAAATGCCCCAGGGCGGGGCGGCGGCGTTTGTATATCTACAAGGATGGTAACTCATGAACCGACTCAATGGACACGGTAGCGCAGTACAAACTCTGCATGATAGACACCGGCAAGAATGGCTAAATTCCAGGGTTAACCGGGATATTATCGAGCGGAATGTGGAGACGCTGACCGATGCCCAGCAGGTATCTAAACTGCTGAATTTGCCCCTCACCGGCAAGCACGGGTGGGGAGCGCAGGATTTAACCCCAGGCTGGATTTGTTGGAGCGTGAACCCTAAAACAGGCCAGCGTAACGGCAATTTTGTTTACAAGCCCGATAATGCCCCTTTATCGCTAGATGACAAAGGCAAGCCCCGGTTAGGTTCCGATGGCAATCTGAAGCGGTGCAAGTACATTCAGCGAAAAGGAGAGGCTACCAGTCCATTATTTTTGGCGGCGGCGGGGCTTGATTGGCCGGGGGTTTTGGCAGATACCGACCGCCCCATTGCGCTTACGGAAGGGTCAAAAAAGGCCGGGGCATTGCTTAGCGAGTGCATCCCGGCAATATCCATCCAAGGGATGTGGAATAGCCAAGTCAACTGGGAATTAAAGCCCGAATTACGGATGTTTTGTGAAGGCGGTAGAGTCATTTACATTTTCCCTGATGCGGATTGGCGTACTAATCCCCAGGTGGCGGCGGGTTGGTTGCGTACAGGGGCATTGCTTCAGGATGCCGGGGCAAGTGTGCGGGTTTGTACTTGGGATGCGGGGCTTGGCAAGGGCATAGATGATGTCTTAGCCAGCGGTGCCGATCTGGAAGCAATTATGAAGGTTGCCATTGATTTACCTCAGTGGCAAAAGCAACTTAGAGCTATTAAGGATGAAACCCCGGAAATATCGCCCCAGATGGTGAAAGAAATACTGGCGGAAACCCAAGCCAAATTTGATATTCACCAGCTAATCCATGCGGGTTTAGCGAATGCAATCACCCTTAAAGCTAAATCATTCGCATTGCCCCCAGAATTACTGCTAAGCGTGTTACTAGCGGTGTGCAGTAGCTTGATTCCCCACAAATTGAATTTGGGCAATGATTATGTGATACCGGCTTTATTGTGGTTAGGAATTGTGGGCGATAGTGGCACAGGTAAAAGTCCATTGTTAAACAGATTCACAAGGCCATTAGGAAAACTTCAGACTGAAGCATTTTTAGCTTATGAGCAAGCCCTAGAGCAGTGGCGGATTGAATGCGAAACTCTCGACAAAGGGAAGGATAAACCGCAACAACCCAATAGGCGGTTTTATTATCTCAGTGACTTTACTTGGGAGTCTATTGCACCAGCGTTAAAAGTGCGTAGCCATTGTTTAGTTTACTCGGATGAATTGGCGGGGTTTGTCAATGCCTAAAACCAATATAAAAATGGTAGGGGTAACGATAGACAACGCTGGTTAACAGCCTATGATGGGGGTGCTGTAGATGTTTTGAGAGTAGGCAAATCTCATCATATCCCTGATGCTATTCTCAGCATTCTAGGGGGTGTGCAGCCGTCAATTCTGCAACGGTTGATTAGTGGTGATGGCGCAACAGTTGACGGGTTTTGGGCAAGGTTTATCTGGGTAGAGATGCCCCATAGAAAAAGCCCTTGTCCCTTGGATATGCCTACTGTTAATCTCTTTGAGAAATTGGAGAAGCTTTACCGGGATTTAGACGCTAACAAGGATGGGGAACAGCAGGATTCTACCCATTTTAGTTTATGCCGCCGGGGAAGGGATTTATGGCGGCAATGGTGGGATGAAATCGAAGCCCTTAAGGATGATGAATTAAACCCATTCCTACGGGCGATTTATCCCAAGGCATTGGAGCGGGCGGGGCGCATCGCATTGGTGGCGCATTGCATAAATTGTGCTTCTGCCAATCAGCCAGCAGGGGACGTGATACCCGCTCAGACTCTGGAATGGGCGATTGCATTTGTGCGGTGGACACTGCAACAGGCTAAGGCGATTTATGGGGATTGCGGCCACGCTGAAAGCCCCGAAGCGCAACGGATAGCCCGGTTTGTGCAAAGGTTCCGAGGGAAAACGGTTGATGGCCGCAGGGTAAACGCTTGGTGGACAGGGGGCAAGAAACCCCTAGCTAAGGAATGCAGGCAATTCCTTGGTGACTTGGTTGCCCTCGGTTATGCCGAAGTTATCACCGGCAATCGTGATCAAGCCAATTTCACTGTAAGAATTTCAGGTGCAAAGGTGCACAATGCCTACAACCCGCACTATGACGGGGATACAGGCGCACCTACCCAAGGTGCATTCCAGGTGCATGAGGTGCATTCTGGGGATGGCCGCCGGGAAAATGCACCTGATGCACCTATGTTTGCACCTGCCCAAGGTGCGCCGGAAACGCCTACTGGGAGCCAGTTTCAAGCAAATGCACCTAATGCACCTGATTTCGTAGATAAAAAATTCCAACCGGGTGACTTGGTTCGCTACGTTGGCCGTGACCCGGAGCTTCTGAAGGAATTGCCGGGGGCGGTGCCATGACCACGCAACCACTAACGCATGGAGGTCTGCTCCCGGTCGTGTTGACGTGGCCGGGGGAGATTCACCCCAAGGCTCGCCCCCGGACAAATTTCAGAACAGCAACCATTTACCGGAGTCCGAAATACGGTGGTTGCCTACAGTGGATGACGACGGCGTTCAAGGCACAGGCCGGGGTATTGGACTGGCATCATCCCTTGGCCGCCCCGGTGAGTATCCATCTGGTTTTGGAGGGGAAGCATCCCAGGTGTTGCGATGGGGACAATACGCTGGGGACGGTTCTGGATGCTTTGTGTATGGCGGGTTTACTCCGAAATGACAATCTAAAAAACGTTCCCGAAGCCAGGGTGACGCTTTTGTTCACCAAAGCACCCCCAACCGCCACCGTCCACATCTCCAGGTTTGACCCAGATGTGTTAGTACATAAGTTATACGGCTATGAAAGAAACAAAATTTATTACTTAAGATGTTTGACTAAAGCACTGGTCAATTCTTGCAGCTTAGACGCAACCTCAACTCTATGACATTTTGAGGAATCCATTTCTGCACACAGTATTAAGATATTCCCTGTTTCAAGCATCTCAGCAACTTCAGACAAGGTTTGCTCTGCCTCTTTATTTTCAGGTGGAACCCAATGGTTACATCCTGACAAATTACCTAGCGATATCTTAGAGAGATATTGAATATCTATGGAGGTACACAGTTTCTCAATAGCATTTCCGTACCACTTCCTAGACCAAGCACGGGGACTTAACCTTACATCAATAACGCAAGCAACATTAAATTCCTTGAGATAACCAAGAAATGCGTCATAATCCTTTCGATTTCCATATCCAAAAGTTAGGATAAGTTTTTTTTCTTGTAAAGCTGGATTAGTCATCTTATAAGTCAAACAACGTTAGGGTCTGAGACCCACTTTTTGGAGGATAAAATATTCCTATAATCATGAAAACCTTACAGTGGTTTTTGAGATTACCTACAATAAAATAAAGGTCTTTTTTAGAAAGAAATTCATCTTCCAGTTTTTGCTTAACCTTTGATACTGCTTCATTCTCTCTTTCTTCTAAGGTAGGAGATTTAGATTTATTCCGACACTCTCTGTAAAGCTGGGATATTTCCCAATCACTTATTGTGTAAGAGTGTTCGGCTCCATCTATTTCAGTGAATTTATAACCAAACTGATAGGGGATTTTTTCCAGATTTACAGATGGCTCAAACAAATCACCTTGATCTTGAACAACTTGTTGTCTTGAACTCCACTCACGGTCAGTCTTTTTGAGAAAGTATTTCTCTATGCTCGCAGGCTTGATGATTCCTAATGACTTACCCACTGTTTGAATTTCAGCAATGGAATTAAACTGTAAAGGCAAAACAAGAGCCTTACGTTCTTCCCAGTTATTTTTAGTTCCTATTTCTCTAATTACATTAATAGAAGTGTCATTAATTCGATAACTTTCCTCTCTAAAATCTTTCTCATTCCGCTCAATTTCAGCACTGATAACAGACCATCTCTTGTAGCGTTTGTCAAATTCTAGCTCACGGAACTTAACAGGATATATCCGAATCCACTGGACGGGTTTCTCATTGTCATCCAAGAGTATCCCCGCAGTACATACAGTCTCCCTATACTTTGTACTGATGGATGGGTAAGTCTTGGTTGCGATTAGAATTTTTCTTCTTTCCATTTGTTGTATTTCAGTTTAGAGGTTTCAAACTAGAAGAAAGTCTGAATATTTAGTAAGCAATCATATCATTTGTCGGATGAGTATGCAAACCTATCTGTCAAGCCACGGCAGGAGATCGCCGCATAACAAATCACTGCACCCGACCGTAAGCTAAACTAATGCTGTCATCCAAAGTTAATGATGGCGGGTGAGTTCAACCGATGTAAGGTTCTCTTAACGATGGTTAACAGGGGACTGGATGACCTCCAACGACGTGCCGCTGACCTGATGATTAGCGGATGGAAAATCACGACCATTGCTAATTATTTAGAAGTTAGCCGCCCCACTCTTTACGCATGGAAAAAGTTACCGGAGTGGCAAGAGTACATTAAAGAACAATCGGGTGAAGCTCTAAACGCTAGAGGTC
This sequence comes from uncultured Synechococcus sp., assembly GCA_964481635.1. Taxonomy (GTDB): domain Bacteria; phylum Cyanobacteriota; class Cyanobacteriia; order Gloeomargaritales; family Gloeomargaritaceae; genus Gloeomargarita. Next base: position 5,001 of record CAYZTU010000030.1, on the reverse strand, counting down.
ACCGTATACAGAGAATCTTAGACCTTGCCCTAGAACAAATAGAGGGGGCACTGATTGACCCTGAAATTGCCCCGCTGAAACGGGCAGAATTGGCTTTGAAATGGTTATCGTTGCTGAGAGAAAATATGGGCGATGCCTCATTCAAATTGGCAGATGAATTGCCCAAACGGGTCATAGACCAAGACACAATTAAGATGATTCGGGAAAAGGTCTATGGGATTTATGATCCTGAACCAGCCCCAAAAAAAGGGTTATCGCAATCAACCATCGAGATAATCGAAAGAGACATTCTAGGCATTGATCCAGAAGTGCCGAACACGGATGCAAAGATTTTGGAACCGGGACTAGACGGAACTATTCTGGATGAGTCGGAATGAAGCCCCTCTAGGATGCCCTGGAAGGGGGTCAAAAGATGGTAGCGGTGTGTTCGTATCTATGCAGGGGGATTGGGCAGATAGAGTCGCAGTGCAGAGAGAATCAGAGCAACGGTACTAGAGACAACGAGGGCGAATGCCAGATTAGCGATCCTATCCGCAGATCGTTGTGCGACTTCAAATTCAAAGCGCATTCGAGACAGAGATTCTTTCTGCTCCTTGAGTTCTGTGACCACCGTTTCCAGATTGGTTTTTACCGTTTCTAAATCTCCTGCCAGCGTCTCCAATGTCACGGGGTTTGGGCTTTGCATGGTGTACCTCAGTCGTTCTAATCCAATGGTATCCCCCACCCGCCGCAGATTGGCCGGTTTGTGACGCAGGAGACGAGGGGGATTCTGCGGGATATGGGCGTGGATGTGGAGGGGTTGCCCCCGATGCTGGATGATGGGGGCATGGAGCAAGAGGAACACATCCGCAAAAGTCATGAGATGTATGCTCAGGCTGGGGCTGAGTACGAACGGGTGCTGTTCAACACTGAGAATGGTGGTTTTGTCCTAGTGCATCAGGGGCATAACCGGGGGGAGAGCTATGAGTCTGAGCTTTTTGTGGCACGGGTGCTGGCGAACCAAGGGCGGCGGGTCACCTTGCTTAACGAAACGGGAATGGGGACGGGGGTGGTAACGCCGGATGCTGATATTGATGGGAATTTGGCTGAATTTAAGTGAGTGACTGACCGAACTAAAAAAGTAGCCAATCGAATACAGCAAGGCTTTTTAGGGGCAAAAAAGCAGAACGCTAATGTAGTGGTTTTCCATATAGACCGGGAACAATCTGACACAAACTCAATTAACCGGGGTATTGCTCAAGCAGTTATTTTTGATGACAGCAGAAGGATAGAATTGATTATAATAGTTTACAGAGATGGTACGAGTAGTGTGATAGACCGGGAGGAATGGAATAATGGAAAACGTTTTTGATGAGTTATTGGATACATTAGAATCTGGATTGGATAATGGTATGCCCGAACAGGCAAAGCTTATTTTTCTAGGCAGGATTGTTGAATCTGTCAGTAGAGGCGACATTAACAACAACCAGGCTAAAGAGCTTGAAAGAAAGCTGAATTTGGGAAATCGAAATCAATATGAGGATTTTTTAGCCTATGCCTTAAGCGGGAAGCCATACGCTTTAATGGGGGATTAATGCCTAAACGCTATTTCTTGCATGGTGACCATAATCCAGATAGTGGCCTGTACTACTGTCGTGGTTGCGATGCTTTCATGCCCTATGAACACTTTGTTGGGGCTGATTCAATTCATGGTGATCACCGCTATCTGCAAAGGACTATCAGAGAATTTGAGGTGTTGAAGAAAAAAGGCTACTACCGTCCTGAGAAAGTTCATAACATTGGCTAATGGCTAACGTGCGGCTGGACGGGTTGCAATCCCTAGAGCGCAGGCTGAATGACCCCCGCCTATTCAAATCCTGGGGGCAATACCTGGAGCGATAGAACCCCCACCAGCACCAGGGGCACCGGCGGGGGGCATTGTTAATAAGCCAGCATGGCTACGCCACGCAAGCTATCGGATTTTGTCAATAAGTGGGGGATGGATTTAATCGGGGACGTTAAACCCATGATCTCGCAGTTCTTTCTTGACCCGCTCCGCTTCCCCGATACTCCGGCGCATTTCTGCAATTTGCTCCGGGGTCAGGGTGGACTGGACTCGTTCGCACTCGATATGACGGCTGACAACCTCATGGGCGGCCAACAATAACGCAGTCACGGATTGACGCATGGTGAGAAATGCGTCGTTCTCAGTGCAGAATGCGGTCACTTGCAGAACGTCTTGTACGAAATACAAGCGGTCGTATTTGCCAAGAAAATTCCAGTCATGAGCGTCAGAAGTAGCCATGATTAAACCTCCAAAATGGATGTATACAAGGAATTAGGGCGGTTTAACGTCATGCCCCAGGACGGCAACTATTAGGGATTACCGAATAGTTGAATCACTTATCATATAGATAAAGTGCCAATCCAAACTTACTAGCGGCACGTCTGAAGGCCATAGATTCCGCATTACTGGAAGCGTCACCATAAGCGGTTTCAGTCAAGCTATTGGTGCCCGTTGCGTCACGGTGGAAAATACCATCGGCGGCAATGATTGTTAGCCTACCCACCAGGAATAAATCCTTATCCGTTGTGTGGATACTGACTATTTCCCACTGCCAACCAGGAGCATACTTGTCTAGTACCAAACAGGCTTTATGCCAACTGATATAGGTGATAGTCTTACCACCCATTCGCTTAGTCTCTAGCAGACTGCTAGGAAGCGGTTTAGACAACGATTCAACTATCTGTGACAATTTCCATTCCCCCGGCGCAACAGGGGCATTCACGGGGCTTTTAACGGCAGTGTAACTCATGGTTGTAACCTCCAAGTGTGAATGAATGCGGTTGTGTGGACATTGCAGACAACCCGCGCCCGCCAAGGGATAGGCGGGGGAGTGTGATTCTAAAATGGTGCAGGGTTATCCCCGTCAATATGACGCTGTAAGTAGTCGTCAATTTGGGCATACCCTTCAGCAAAGAATTGGCGTAACTGCACAACCTGATCCGCATTCAGCACGGATAAGTTAGCCGCCATTGCAGACACGATTGACTGCAACAAATTGAAACTTGAATTAAACAATTCAGGTGCCATGATAAAACCTCCAAGGTGAATAAGAAAACCCCCGCCGGGTGACGGGGGCGGTGTGGACTATTTGCAGACTTGGGCTTGACGCTCTTTATCCCGGTTGATGAAGTAATCAACCTGTTCAACCGGGGGACGGTGCCACTTGATTTCCCACTCATAGCCGGTGACGTACTCCGACTTGCGGGGCATTTTCAAGCCCGTATCGGTTGCGTGGTTGTAGCGGGTGGTGGTGCCCTTCTCAATGAGATAGGTAAACAAGGCCATTGCCTGATCCTGAGTTTCAAACCCCAAGTACAGGAAAAACTTATTGGCCGGTGGGAAATACCCCAGCCGTACCCGGGGGGCACCGACCGGGGCACTGATAACCAAATTGCCCTTATCGGGAATCACCCGCTCAATCTTGGCACGGTGCCCTTGTTGTGTCGCTGTAGCCATAGTGATAACCTCCAGAATGAAATAAATGTTTGATTGCACCCGCTGGCCAGAACCCGGCGGGTTTTGTTTTATGGAAGGTTTCTTGACTTGCCGTGATACCTATGTCATCTCTCTGGTTGGGGTTATTTCGTTTCCTTCCATATCTTTAATATAACACTGTATACCGTGATTGATAAGGGTTTTAATCATTAAATTTATTGCGGTATACCGGGATATGCTATAGGATGAACTTATCACTGTATACGGAGTGAATATGCCCAACCCCAACCCCAATCAGACAGAAGAATTTAAGAAGCACCGGTTCAAGCCTAAAGCACCGGTATACAGCGATAACCCACTGGCTGATAAACCTACTCAGGTACGCCTAGCGCAGGATATTACGGCGGCCATAGATGGCTTGGGGGAGAAAAAACCGGGCTGGCTACGACGGGTGATCACCAATGCGGCCAAGGCTGAGTTAATGGGGGAGTCCCCAGCACCAGGTGCAGAGTCCCCCGCCGTGAACCAAGGAGCAAAACCCTCACCAGCAGGGGATTCTGGGGAGCCTTCCCCGGCGGGGGAGCAAATTAACACGGTGGCATTATTGGAGTTAATTGATCAGGCTGTGAGCATGACCAAGGCCAAGGAGATTAAAATCCTGCTACTCAAACTCAAGGAACGGCTCACCCCATAAAAACTAAACTGGAAATATCTACGGAGTCCTGATTTATGCAATCCAAAGAGCCTACTACCCTAGAGACATTGGCGGCAAACCTGGAAAAATTAACGGCCAATCTGGAAACATTGACCGGCAACGTAGCGCAATTCCGCCATGAAGTGACCGAACGGCTAGACAAGTTAGAGGGCGACCAGAAAGAAACAAACATCCGACTGGAAAGCTACCAGAGGGGCTTGGATGGCATGGTACGCATGGCTACCACCATCGTTGTCACCACAGGGGCGGTAGTCATCTTGGGCAACCTCTCCCCAGCACTTCTAACGCTGGTCAGGGAGTTCTCCAATCTTGCTACCCAGTAATAATTAGTGGCGGTACAAATTCCTACGGATTTGTTGGGATATTCCAAAACTGGTACAAAACTGGTTCTAAACTTCCGGCCATATCCTATAAATCCCTACTGGCAGAAGGTGATAACACCCTTGGTAAGGGTAAGGTCACAAGTTCAATCCTCGTCACGGGCTTCCCCGTTTTAAGCCCCTTTCTCCCGCCATAACCCGCATTCCACCGTTATCCCATTAGTGCACATAGTCTTAGGGACACCTCTATTTATTGCAACCGGCAGAAAATCATCTCGCTGGAACGCCTATAGACTGAGTGCGGTGCCCCTGCGACTGCTATTCGTCAATTACATCAATTAGTAGAGGTACCATTGAGAATGCCCCCGCCTATTGAAAATGACTAAGGAGAAACTTAAAATTTCAGGCTCTGCCTATAAGTACAATTCTAGGGTAGTCCTAGTTTTGTAATGGTTAAAATGGGTAGAGACCGAGTTAAGAGGAGA